>DAHVOW010000040.1 GCA_027318585.1 Methanobacteriaceae archaeon
AAAGCAGAAATAGGGCCGGCCTACACCCTGCATGGTGAGGAGAAAAATCACTGCCAGATTATGACCCTGGGCAAGACCTATCACTACCTGGCCTTCGCCCACACCAACCTTCCCCTACCCGGAGACAGTGGCTCCCCGGTGATCCAGGAGGGTGAAGTGGTGGGCATCTTATTATCGGTTTTCTATAATAACGCTGCTGGCCTGGCCGCAGCACTACAAGAACTGCCAATCAATGGAGGGTGATAGAATGAGTACGTCCATCCCTGGCCTGGTGGAATTACCGGAGCTGAGGAACCGCATAGGGGTGTTCAGGGACCGGGAGGAATCAGGACAGGTATTGGCAAAGATGTTAACTGATTTCGCAGACTCGGATACCCTAGTATTGGCCATACCCTCCGGTGGTGTGCCAGTAGGAGTAGTCCTGGCCCAGGAACTTCACCTGGAACTGGATGTGGCGGTGACCAGCAAGGTAACCATTCCCTGGAATCCGGAAGCAGGGTATGGGGCGGTGGCCTTCGATGGTACCGTGGTCCTTAACCAGGATCTGATCACCAGGTTGGGACTCAGTGAATCCACCATCAACCAGGGCCTGACCCAGACCCAGGAAAAAGTGAAAAGACGCATAAAGAAATTCAGCCCAAATAATGAGCTGGATATCCAGGATAAAACCGTAATCCTCACCGACGACGGGATAGCCTCAGGTTACACTCTTTTAGCCGCTCTCCGGGCTCTTGAAAATCATAAAGTTAAAGAAAGGATTGTGGCCACTCCCACTGCCCATCTGGAAGCGTTGGAGATGCTAAAAGATGATTTTGATGCTATATACTGTCCGAACGTCCGCAGTGGATGGAGTTTTGCCGTGGCTGAGGCCTACCAGTACTGGTACGATGTGGGGGAGGATGAGGCAGTGCAGCTACTGGAAAGTTACACCCCGCCGGTGGTTTAGAACCTAGTTTCTGGGATAAGTGTTCCCAATTACTAAAAAATTCAGGCATTTAGAAAGGTCCGCCATTAAGATCTGCAAAAGTGATCTATTTTCACTAGGGAGTATACATGGGGCGGTACTTTTAGGTGTATTTGTAGAAAAATTGATGTCGTATAAAAAAAATCACGGTCGGGATGGCAAATAATAAATTTAAAAAAGAATAGAATATTATCCAGAGGAGAAATTTATGCCCGGCACTTCCGATCCCTTGATGGCCATTAACTTTATTTTTTGTATGATAATCTTGATCATGGGGTACTGGGGTTTTCGTAAATTTGAAGAACCCCTGCTATTTTACATTGGTATGGCCTTCGGACTTTTTGGAGTGTCCCACCTGGCCCTGATCAGCGGATACCCCAGTAATCTATGGGTGCTTATACTGATCAGGACTGTGGCCTATTTACTGGTTATCTTCGCCCTCTACCGCACCATAAGGCGGCAATGAAACTTTTTTAAATAATTATCAATTCTAAGAAGATTGGTTATTTTTAAGGCAGTTCTAACAATATCCAAAAGTCCTAAGTTGATTGGATTTTGATTCCAGCCGATACGATTTTATATACATTCATAGGAAATTTAAGACATGGAGTTACTATTATTAAAAGACGTTGTCATCATATTGGGACTGTCTGTGGTGGTACTGCTACTTTTTAGCCGGGTGAAAATACCATCCATTTTGGCCTTCTTTGTAAGTGGCGTGCTGGCCGGCCCCCATGGACTGGGACTTATCAGTTCTGTCAGTCAAGTAGAACTTATAGCCGAACTAGGAGTTATATTCTTACTATTCACCATTGGATTAGATTTTTCAATGGATAAATTCTCCCAGATAAAAAGATACGCCATACTGGGCGGATCCCTGCAAGTGGGATTAACGACACTGGTCTTTGCTATTATAAGTCTGACATTAGGCCTCCCCCTATCAGAATCTATTTTCATCGGACTGCTGGTTTCCTTCAGCAGTACTGCCATCGTATTAAGGATTCTGCAGGATAAAAAGCAGTTGGACAGTGTTCATGGACGGACTGCCCTGGGGATACTTATCTTCCAGGATTTGGCAGTGGTGGTAGTTATCCTCTTGACCCCTCTTTTGGCCGGCGCCCCATCCAATGGCCTGAATGACTGGCCACTACTTTTAGGTCTGGGAGTAGGCCTGGTTACCCTAACCATCATCAGCAGCCGCTGGTTGGTGCCCTGGTTGTTACATTACATTGCCTATTTCAAGAGAAGGGACCTGTTCCTGTTGACCATCATCGTGATCTGCTTTGGAATTACCTGGATCACCTCCGCCCTGGGATTGTCCCCGGCATTAGGGGCTTTCTTAGCTGGTCTTATAATATCCAACACCGAGTACAGTTACCAGGCTCTGAGTAATGTGCTGCCCTTTCAGGATATATTTATGAGTATATTTTTCATCTCCATCGGTATGCTCTTAAATGTGGGCTTTCTCATGGAAAATTTAGCCCTGGTAGTCCTGTTAACCCTGGCTGTCATCCTCCTCAAATCAGTAATTGCCGGTATTGCCACCGCACTATTAGGACTGTCTTTCAGGGTCATGGTGCTGGTAGGATTAATGTTAAGTCAGATAGGGGAGTTCTCCTTTATACTGGCCGCAACCGGGCAATCGTTCGGCATCATCAGCGAGCCCTTCTTTCAGATGGTTCTGTCAGTCTCCATCTTGACCATGTCCCTGACCCCCTTCTTTAAAGACCGGGCCCACCAAATATCAGAAACCCTTGAGAAGGTGTTGCCCTTACCCGAACGTATTCGTTGCGGAGTGTACCCCTTATCCACCCCCCAGAAAGCTCTGCCTGAAGACCACCTTATCATTGTTGGATTTGGAGTCAACGGGAAAAACATGGCACGTGCTGCTTCCCAGGCCCGGATACCCTACGTGGTGGTGGAACTGAATCCTCAAATTGTTAGAAATGAAAAAAAACAGGGCAAGCCTATCTACTACGGGGATGCTGCTCAAGCTACAGTTCTGGAACAGTTGAACATCCATGAAGCCCGGATCATGGTGGTGGCCATCTCTGACCCGGTGGGAAGTCGTAAAATAGTGGATATTACCAAGAAAATTAATCCCAACCTTTACCTAATCGTCAGAACCCGTTACATTTATGAAATCGAAGAGCTGTATTCTCTGGGAGCAGATGAAGTTATACCCGAGGAATTCGAGACCTCGATAGAGATCTTCAGCCGGGCCATGAACCAGTATCACCTACCAACGGATAAGATCAACCAATTCATCGATGAAATCCGTTCCGATGGATATGAAATGTTCAGAACCCTCAACAACTGGGAAATTAATACCTGCAGTATCAATGATGCTTTAACTGATCTGCAAGTTTCTTCCTTCATCATTGAAGAGTATAAAATGTTGGGAGAGCTCCATCTTAAAAACCAGGGCCTGACACCAATCGCCGTGGCCCGGGGCAACCAGACTTTTAAAAACCTGGACGACCACTTTCAACTGGAACCAAAGGATGTGTTGATCTACACCCACCAAATCCAAATAGAGTAATTTAGTAAATATTAACTCAAATATTCTCCAAATGTCTTAAAAATTGCAGATTTAAAATTTAATTACTAAAATATATAATCTATAGCTAAGAAATTTTAGGTAATGGTTTTTGAACAATTCCTTTTGATAGCAGCTTTGCTGGTTTTTATCAGCATAATTATCAGTAAAGTTTCCTACCGGTTGGGAATCCCCTCTCTCCTCTTTTTCCTGTTATTAGGGATGATTGCAGGTTCAGAAGGTATTGGCGGCATTTATTTTGATAACCCACAAATTACACAAGCTATGGGAACAATCGCTTTAGTATTCATCCTTTTTTCTGGAGGGTTAGATACCAAATGGTCGGAAGTCAAGCCGGTTTTAGGACAGGGTATCGTGCTTTCCACGGTGGGAGTTTTCATTACCACCATCACCGCGGGGCTTTTTGTAAACTGGATCACCGACCTACCTCTGTTGCTGTCATTACTCATCGGTGCTATTGTTTCCTCCACCGATGCCGCGGCGGTGTTTTCTATCTTCAAGTCACATAAAACCGGCCTTAAAAATAACATCGCACCCCTACTGGAATTAGAAAGTGGAAGCAACGACCCCATGGCTTACTTCCTGACCACCACTTTTATATTTCTTATTTTAAATCCGACCACATCCCTAGAGGCTATGATCCTATCTCTAATTCAGTCTATTGGCCTGGGAATTGTTCTGGGTGTACTCTTTGGTAAAGGATCCGTGAAACTTATAAACAATATCAAACTTCAGATCACCGGGCTTTACCCGGTGCTGTTGATCACCTTATCGGCCTTAACATTTGCAATAACCTATTACCTAGGGGGGAATGGCTATTTAAGCGTTTACATTACGGCCCTGATAATAGGAAATAGTGAGTGCATCTATAAGAGAACTCAAAAAGAATTCTTTGATGCTATAGCATGGTTATGGCAAATTTTCATGTTCCTGATTTTAGGGCTTCTGGTTTTTCCCTCGGAAATAACTCCAGTAATAGGGATGGGACTTCTAATCTCATTTTTCCTAATACTGATCGCCAGGCCCCTCACCATCTTTTTATGTCTTGCTCCATTCAAAACCGGGTTTAAAGATAAAATTTTAATATCATGGGTGGGTATCAAGGGTGCGGTGCCTATTATCCTGGCCACATTTCCCATAGTGGCCGGGATTGAAGGGGCCGATTTAATCTTTAACATAGTTTTCTTCATCACCATTACCTCCGCCCTGATCCAGGGATCCACCATTTACACTCTGGCCAGATACCTGGGGCTAACAACCACACCTAAAACAGGAGAATAGAACCATAGTTAGGCCGGTGCCAGTTTCGAAGAGCTTTAGAAGCCGCAGCCGTAGCTGGTCTGGTGAGGATGGGTTCTGGTTTAAACACCACCTCCACTATTTATGAAGGATTAAAAACTTATATCAACCTTCTCTATATACTAATATAAACCATCGTTTTTGATTAACACTCTTTAACCACCCTTTTTCTATTTAATTATGCCTTAAAGACATGAAACTGCAATACCAATTACCATAACTATTGATGAAATAAAAAGAGGTTGGATATGAAATACAAAGCCTTAATCCTCATCCTGGTAGGACTCGGAATCCTGGCGGTCATGGTCCTCTTCATTGGCCCGGCTAAGATAGAGGATGCCATAAAAATGGCCAATCCATGGTACATAATCCTGGCCATAATCCTCCAGTTTATTACCTACGGCCTGTGGACCTGGAGGTGGTCCATTAACATCCAGGCAGTGGGATTGTCGGTGAAAAAGCTGCACCTACTTCCCATGCTCATGGTGGGCCTGGCCGTCAACAACATCACCCCCAGTGCCCGTGGTGGTGGAGAACCGGTAAGGGGTTACATACTGAGCAAATACACTTCTTCATCCTTTGAAAAATCCTTTGCCACGGTCATTGCCGACCGGGCCCTGGATACCATCCCTTTTATAGTGTTAGCAGTTATCACCCTGGTGGCCGCTGCATCCCATCTGAATTTACCCCGCTATGGCCTGTACTCCATAATCATCGCCGTGGTGGTGCTGGTAGCCGGGTTCCTGGTACTCTTGTACATGTCCTTCAACCTGGAATTCGGACGTAAAGTTTCACTATGGATAACCAGGGTCATAAAAAGGTTTTCCAGAAAAGACCACAGCCAGCTGGAAGAAAAGGCCCTGAAAGCAATTCACGGCTTCCAAAACAGCATGCGCACCATGGGGAAGGATAAGAATGTCCTCATCTACGGCTTGGGCCTTTCCTTTCTCATCTGGTTTATGGAGATCCTCCGGGTTTACATTATATTCGCAGCCTTCAACGTGGACGTCTCCCTCCTGGTTATAGCCGAGGTCTTCATCATCTCCACCCTCATCGGATTCATACCCCTCCTCCCAGGAGGCCTGGGGGCCGTGGATGGGTTGATGATCGTCTTATTCTCAGCAGCAGGGGTCCCCTCTTCTGTAAGTGCCGCGGCCACCATCCTAGAGAGACTGATATCCTTCTGGATGACCACCGTTATTGGCCTGGCATGCTTACCCTACTTCGGGGCCAGTGTGATGGAGAAGGTGTTCAAAAAGAAAGATTGACTATTAAAACAGAAGTGAAGCCGGATTATCCCGGCACATCCTCTCTATATCCTCTTCAGATATGCCCTGCCTCAGCATCTCCCTTACATACATCTGAAGACCCACTACCGGAGTGGGATTATGGGATTGGCCAAAATCTGTGGCCATAAGGCACCTATCCGGCCCTACCTCCTGGATGGCCTCTGCAATTCTTTCTGACTCCAGCCCATCATGCAGGGGCATAGAGGCCACGTAGCAGTGCTCCAGATAGGCCTGCCGGGCCATCTCCTTCTGTTCATCCAGACTTGCTCCCACCACCCTGGTGAGGGGATGGTTAACCACCAGACGGTGTACCCGGAGGCTCCGGGCCAGGTCCAGTACCCGGAATATGTCATGGGGTGGTAGGTGGCCGGTTCCCAGGACCAGGTCGTAGTCCCGAACCATCTGCAGTACTTCTACCAGTTTCTCCTCCTCCAGTTTCACTTCCTGGTGATGGATGGTGGGAAGCCACACCATCCTACCCCCATAAAGGGCGGAGGCCTCCACCGCCTGGGCATTAAGGCCCCCTACAGAGAGGTTAAGAGTGACTCCCCCTATAATCTTAAAATCAGTTAGTTTCGAGGCCATCTGCGCCCGGCCCGAGGTGGGCTCCAGATGGGATTTAATTACTATGGCCTCCATACCTGCCCTGCGGGCCTGTTCTCCAGCCTCCACATCGGAAACTATCCTGGGCCGGGGATCAGGGGAGGTGTGGAGGTGGGTATCTATAAATCCGGTTATATCCACTTTAAGTTCAACTCCGCATGGCCTGGCGTACTTCATCATAGAGGTCGCCGCCTTCAGAATCCATGGTCACAATTAGGGGGCCGAAGTTTTCCACTTCCAATTCCCACACCGCCTCCGGAACACCCAGATCAAGCCAGAAAACCTGTTTAACCCTCTTCACGGCCTGCACGTAGAGGGCGGCGCAACCCCCCACTGCAGATAGGAATACAGCTTTGTTTCTTTTAAGGGCCTCGGATACCGTGCGGTCCATACCCCCCTTACCGATAACCGCCTGAACACCCTCATCCAGGACTTGTGCCTCGTAGGGGTTCATCCTGGTGCTGGTGGTGGGGCCGATAGCCACCATCCGATACTGGTCCTGGTCTTTTTGTATTATGGGCCCGGCGTGAAAGATCACCGCCCCCACCAGATCCACCGGAGCTCCCTCCTCCACCATCCTTTTATGGGCGCTGTCCCGGGCCGTGTAGATGGTTCCAGAAATATACACCGTGTCCTTAACACGTAACTTTTCGGTTTCCTCCCGCCGGAGGGGTGTTTTAAGTTTAAGTTCCATATCATATCTCCCTGGTCTTATCTTTTTATAGGGGAAAGGGTAATGTTATATTGTTATCTTTACGATTCATCACAGTTAATTGTTTAAAAGATAGTGTTTATTAAATTTAGAGGTATTTCATGTCTGCAGTTGACAATCTTATGGGATTAACCAAGTACCTAGTGGTACTGCCGGAGAGCAAAATATCCATCCTGTGCATGATATTTTTAAGCTTCCTCACTGGAACGGTGGCCTTCTATCTAGAACCCGGTGTCAATCTCTTCGACAGTGTGGTGTACGGTGGTTCGGCTGGTTTTATGATCTTCGGTTTGATGTCCATCATGGCCGGGGCCCTGACCCAGCCCTGGGTCAACAGCCTGGAAGGCCGGCATATGAAGATGAAACAGTCCCTGTTTCTGGCCCTGGCCACCATGCTGGTGGTGGCTTTGGTATATGTCATCGGGAGTTTAGTGTCCACCTTCACAGTTAACAATTACACCATTTACGCCCTGATCTATGGTTGTGCCCTGGCCTTTGCCCTGCGGACTCTGATAATCTGGGGAACCAGTAACATCAGCTTTCTGCAGTCTCTGCCCATAGCCATCACCCAGCCCATACTGATTCTGAGCATGGTCATGGTTCTGGTGTCCCTGACCAGCCTGGAAACCAACTTCGGCCCATTCAGCATACTGGCCCTGACTTTCAAGGCCATTATTGCATTTATAATCTTGGTACTGGCTATTTATTCCTTTGTCCTGGTTATTGAATCACCAATAAAACGTAACCTGGGGGTGGGTGGCCTGGAACTTCTGAGCCTCTTCATCGCCCACATAACGGAGGGTTCCTCTGCCCTGGAAAATGTCTTCAAGGATATGGGGGAGCCCATTGATACCCTGGTGGGAGTGGTGAGTTTCAAAAGAAAGGATAAAGTTAAGGGCCTTCTAGTATCCCCCTGTGTCCATCCCGGACCGGTGGGGAGTATCGGTGGAGGTAACATGCCCACCGAACTGGCAGGTTTTATGGAACCCTTCACCATGGTCTGTCACGGCCCGTCCACCCACGATTTCAACCCGGTATCGGCCCGGGAGATTAAGAAAATAGAAAAAGTAGTAAGGGATGCCCTGGATGAGATGGAGTACTCCCCAGAGGCCAGTCCGTTTTTCAGGGTGAGCTGTGAAGATGCTGTCCTGGGAGTTCAGTACCTGGGAGATAATCTGCTCTTACTCGCCACCTTCGCTCCTAATGGCTTTGATGACATCGAATTTGGGGTGG
Source organism: Methanobacteriaceae archaeon (assembly GCA_027318585.1). Classification (GTDB taxonomy): domain Archaea; phylum Methanobacteriota; class Methanobacteria; order Methanobacteriales; family Methanobacteriaceae; genus Methanobacterium. The sequence continues at coordinate 8,661 of DAHVOW010000040.1, forward strand.
GATTATCCCTGGTAAAGGCAGCAGAAGGCCTGGAAGGGGTGGGTAATGTGGTGCTGGTGGACTGTCATAACAGTTTTAAGGGAGAATCAGGAAGGGTTTTAGCTGGTAATAAGGAGGTCTTCCAGCTGTTATGTGCAATTGATAAAATTAAAAGCCCCGGAAAATCCAGTATGGTACGTATGGGCCTGGCTTTTGATCCCCTTTCTCATCTGGACCGTAAGGACGGCGTGGGTCAGAGCGGAGTGAAGACCATGGTAATAGGGGTGGGAGAGCAGAAAACGGCCTACATACTCCTGGACTCCAACAACATGATCCCGGGCTACCGGGATGAAATAATAAAGGAAGTAGTGAAACTGGGAGTGAATGAGGTGGAGGTCATGACCACGGACACCCACTACGTTAACACCCTCTCCGGCGGCCATAACCCCTTGGGTCTTAAGAAAAAGGATGAAATAACCGAAGGAATATTGAAATCTGTCCAGGAAGCTCTACAGGATCTGGAGCCCGTGGAAGTGGGATGTAA
>DAHVOW010000041.1 GCA_027318585.1 Methanobacteriaceae archaeon
ACACCACCCCCCGGGGAGAAATTCACTGAATTCTATATTCTGGGACCGGATGGTAAGGCCAACTACACCACCGACCTCTCCGTGGGAGAAAGAAGTGACTTAACCATTGGCGTGGTGAACCATGAACAGGGACCAACCACTTACCGTCTCCTAGTCCAGTTGGAAGGAACCACACTCCTGAACCGGAATTTAACCCTGAATAATAGTGAACGCCAGGAAATAAACGTTACCTTCACCCCCAGCAGTGACGGCACCCAGAAACTGGAGTTTCTACTCTTCAAACAACCCGGCAACCAGACCCAACCCTACCGGGAGCTGTATCTCTGGTACCGGGTGGGGGCCTAGGAATATTATTAGATAGGATGGGATCCAAAAAATAAATACCATGGGGGACTCTTAAAATTCTTGAATTATCATCCCAGACCGTGATGAACGTGGGCCTCATAGTGGCTCTGTGTTTAGTACTGCTTCTAGGTCTTAAAACCGTCCTTAGATCCGAATCAGAAGACAGCCCCCAGATGGACCGGGTGAATAAAGGCATCAACGTGGTTATTGTGCCCTTAATAATCATCTTCCTGGCCATTGTCATCTACAAGGTCCTCACCCTGGTGGGAGTGGTGCAATAGTCCCTTGATCCTGTTGGAACTAGTACCATAGGTCCTTTAAGAATCCGGATGGAACTCCTGCCATTGCCTTTTAGGAATCCTATTGGGACTGGTGCAAATAGTCCCCTGATCCTGGATTATTTTATCCTTCAACTTTTATATCGGATCAATGATCAAACTACTAGGTATGAAGTATTCGTCGGAGATGGAACTGGTAACCGTGGCGGTCCTGAGCCTGGTGGGCCTCATCTTTTTATGGCGCATCCCCATAGTCAACGACCTGCCCCTGTTTCTGATCAGCTACCTCCTGGCAATATTTCTCCCGGGTTACACCTTTTTAACCTTTATCAAGCCTGATCTACCCTTCATCACTCGCCTGGGAATGGGTGTGGTGGTGAGTGCGGTACTGCTCATGGTTACCACCCTTCTGTATATTTACCTGCAGATACCACAGGCTTTCACCTACGTGGTATTCTTTTTGATGGTCCTAAGCATTATCCTGGCCTTTTCGTCTTACCTGGCCGGGAGGATGGAACGGGTGAGTGTTCCGCCGGTTAAGAGAAAGCCAACACCACCCCGGAAAGTGGTGAAAAAAGAGAGTGGAACTAGCATGAAAGAAACGGATGAAATGAACTTAAAGGAAGAGGGTGAAAACAGCGTGAAAGAATTGGGTGAAAGGAGCTTGAATGAGGAGGAAAAAATTCAGCCGGGTGAGGAAGAAACCCCCACAAAGACATATAAACAACCACCCCTTAGAAGAACCCGCCTCACACCCCCGGAGGGGGAGGTGGAGCTCATCATCCCCAACCATGAGCTGAGGGGTCGGGAAGCTCCAAAAACATCCGCTCCGAGAAAGAACACTTCATCGGATGAACCTGCCCTGATTTTACCCTGGATCGAGAGGCAGAAAGAGTTAGACCGGGAAAAGAAGAATCCATAATTAAAATCCACCTCTTAGCTATAAATCCACCTCCAGTCCCTGGACCAGGACCGGATGGTAAAGGTATAATTACCAGTAAGATAAAATACTATTTTTCAGTCCCTTGGGGTAGTGGTAATCCTGTAAGGCTCTGGACCTTTCGACGGCGGTTCGACTCCGCCAGGGACTATTTCTTAATTTTAAGCTTTTTGGTATGATTTTTTTTTAGAAAATTATAAGTTAGTACGGGTACCATATAGGTTTAGAAACTTTTTTATATTCCATACTGGGGAGCCCTGTTATGAAGCTGAGAAGGTCGGGTATTGAGGTGGTGGGGGATGTTCCCTGGTCCACCCATTTCTGTCAGTTTTACCAGAGTAAAGAAGATTTAATAGAGACCCTGGTTCCCTATTTTAAGGCCGGACTGGAGGATAACGAATTCTGCCTGTGGATCACCTCGGAGCCCCTTGATGATAAGGAAGCTTTAAAGGCCCTGATGGAGGGGGTTCCTGGACTGGATGGTTACCTAAAGCAGGGTCAGATGGAGATCCTGTCATATGAGGAGTGGTACCTGCCGGGTGGTGATTTTAACCCGGAAGCGGTCCTGGAGGGCTGGATAGATAAACTGGAACAGGCCCAGGATAAGGGTTTTGAGGGTTTGAGACTAAGTGGCAATACCTTCTGGCTGGAGAAGGATCTCTGGGATGATTTCATCCACTACGAGGATATGATAAACCGGGTCATCGGCAAATACCACATGATGGCCCTGTGCACCTACTGCCTGGAGAAATGTTCGGCCTCGGAGATCCTGGATGTGATTAACACCCATAAATTCGCGGTGGCCATGCGGATGGGGGCCTGGGAGATAGTCAAGGGGGTGGACCACTCCCAGCTGGATCTGCAGTCCAAGGTGGAGGCGGCCTTCTCTAGTATCAACGAGGCGGTGATCACCACCGACACCCAGGGTAACATCATGGATATGAATGAGGCCTTCGCCCAGTTCCACCGCTTCGGTAGTTTGGATGAATGTTCCCATAACCTGGATGATTACCCCCATCTATTTAATGTGTACTGGCCGGATGGCACCCCGGCCCCGGCCGAACGGTGGGCAGTGCCCCGGGCTCTTAAGGGGGAGCAGGCCTCCAATATCGAATACATCATTGAAAGAACCGACACCGGCGAGGTGTGGAACAGCAGTTACAGCTTCGCCCCCATAAAAAACGAGGCGGGGGAGATCACCGGTACCGTGGTGCTCATGCGGGACACCACCAAAGCTAAACAACGAGAACTGGAACTGAAGCGGGTTAACGAACGCCTGAACATTGCGTCCCGTGCCGCCGGGGCGGGTATCTGGGATTGGAACATCAAAACCAGGGAAATTGAATGGTCACCCTTGATGTACGAACTTTTGGGACAGGATCCCCATACTCCACCGACCTTTGAGGCCTGGGAGAATGCTATCCACCCCGAGGATAGTCAAAAAGCCAAAAACCGGATCAGTGAAGCTGTAAAGAACCACACCTTCCTGGATAACCTGTACCGGATCATAAAGCCTGACGGTGAGTTGCGATGGATTAACGCCCTGGGAAAGACTGAATATGACCCGGAGGGCCATCCCCGGCGGATGACCGGTATCTGCCTGGACATCACCGAACGCCGGGAGATGCAACTGAAGTACCGGGAACTGGTGCAGAATGCCCGGAGCATCATCATCCGCTGGGACCTGGAAGGAAGATTGAACTTTTTTAATGAATACGCGGAGGAGGTTTTCGGATACAGCACCGAGGAGGTTCTGGGCCGGTCGGTGATGGATGTAATTGTACCCCCGGCTGATTCCAGTGGGGCGGATCTGGGGAGGCTGGTCCAGGATATCATCAACCATCCCGAGGAGTTCACTGATAACGAAAACGAGAACATCACCAAGGATGGCCAGCGGATCTGGATCCGGTGGATGAACAAGCCCATCTACGATGAAAAGGGAAGGATCAGGGAGATACTGGCCGTGGGGATGGATATCACCAAGCGCAAAGAGGCGGAGATGAAACTGCAGGAGACCCTGGATAACCTGGAGAGACTGGTGGAGGATAGGACCCGGGAGCTCAAGATATCCAACGCCTACAACCGTAACCTCATCGAAACCGCACTGGATCCCCTGGTCACCATCGGCGCTGATGGTAGGATCAACGACGTGAACCGGGCCACGGAACAGGCCACCGGACGTTCCCGGGAGGAACTCATCGGCACCGACTTTGCCGGGTACTTCACCCAACCCGAAGAGGCGGAGCGGGGTTACCAGCAGGTCTTCCAGGAGGGGGAGGTTAAGGATTATCCCCTAGAGATCAAGCACCAGGACGGCACCATCACCCCAGTACTCTACAACGCCGCAGTTTACCATGATAAACAGGGACAGGTGGTGGGGATCTTCGCCGCCGCCCGGGACATCACCGAACGTAAAAAGGCCGAGGAGGAGCTGCGGATCTACTGGGAGAGCCTGGAGGAAGAGGTCCGGCTGCGCACCGAGGAGCTGGCCCGTTCCAACGCCGACCTGCAGCAGTTCGCCTACATCGCCAGCCACGACCTGAGGGAGCCACTGCGGATGATCACCAACTTCATGCAGCTTTTAGAGAGGAGGTATAAGGGCCAGCTGGACCAGGACGCCCAGGAGTTCATCTACTACGCTGTGGACGGGGCTAAACGACTGGATGAGATGATCAAGTCCCTTTTAGATTACAGCCGCATCGCCAACCAGGAGATACAGTGCAGTGAGGTGGACTTACAGGAAGTGCTGGAACAGGCACAGATCAACCTGGACCTTCTCATCAGGGAGAACCAGGCCCGGATTATTTACACGGACCTGCCCACCATCCAGGCTGATAAGACTCAGATGGTGCGCCTCTTCCAGAACCTCATCAGTAACAGCATCAAGTACCGCCGGGAGGAAGCACCCCTCATCAAGATCCAGGCCCGGAATGATGGGGACCACCTGGTCTTTTCCGTTAAGGATAATGGAATAGGCATCGACTCCCAGCATTTGGAGTCCATCTTCACCATCTTCAGCCGCCTGCACGGCCAGAATGAGTACCCCGGCACGGGGATGGGTCTGGCCATCGCCCAGAGGATCGTGCACCAGCACGGGGGAGAGATCTGGGCCGAGTCCGAGGGGGTGGGGAGTACCTTCAAGTTCAGTATTCCTAGGTAGATTTTTTTGGTAATAGAATGACTACTTCTTTTGGAAGACAATGAGATAGTGTGATTTCACTCCTCCTTCCAGGTCCTCTCCCACCTCATTATCCAGTTGGACCATTTCTAAGCCCTGTTTCTGGAACATCTTTTCCACTTCCTCGGGGCTCCGCTTGTAATTCAGGGGAGGGCCATAGCCGGTGTCCATCTTCTTATAATCCATCACCGCGATCCGGCCACCGGGTTTGGTGACTCTTTTAAGCTCGGTGATGGCTTCATCGGTGTTTTCTAGAAAATGGTGGAAGACGTTTATCAAGAGGGCCACATTCACCGAGTCATTATCCAGGGGAATATTACTGGTGATATCACCCAGTATAGGTAGAATGTTGGTTATTCCCCGGACTTCCACATCCTTTTGCATATCCTCAATGGATGGTTCGTAATTATCCACAGCATAGATGATGGCCTCCTTATCCAGAAGCTCCCGGGCCAGAAAAGACACATGCCCATCACCACAGCCAGCATCCAGGAACACTTCATCACCCTGTAGTTCCAGTTTAGAAAGCACCTCCCGGGCATCAATAAAAGATTCCGATGACCGGCCCTGGATGCGGTGGCCATTAGAGGGAACTTTTCCTGTTTTATTTGACATATTCATCATACTCCTATTATAGAAGAGATTTTGTTAACCATCGACATGGTATATTTTTAATCATTTGACCGGATAAAAGAATAGCATCATCCAAGTTAACTGAGAGTTCAAGATATTCATGAACCTAAAATCACCCACAACACGAATACTGGCCGGATTAGTTATTCTAGCACTCCTAGTAACACTGTGCAGCTACTACGCATCTGAATATGAGAACCACAGAGATTATCCCTCCTACCGGGCCATCCTGAGTGACTACCCGGAGGGGCAGGTGGTACAGGTGTATGGGAAGGTGGTGAGAAACTATCCCTGTGGATATGAGATCCAACAGATTTACCAGGACCAGCTGGTATCCATGCAGATCCTCACCAGTTCACCGGTGGCGGTGGGTGACCGGGTGGATCTCTTGGGGGTGCTGGGGCCGGATAATACCGTGAGTAACGTGCAGAAGATCTTCATCAACGAGTTGTGGAAGTACTACTTCATAATTGGGCGGTCCTTTTTAGTGCTGATCTTTATGATCTTCATCTTCCACCGCTACTGGCAGTTTGACCGTGAAAAGTTCGTGTTCCGGAGGCGCTAAGATGCCTGACTGGATCGTGCACGTGGCCGTGGCCTGGACCCTGTGCCATTTGTTGAGATTTAAGTATCCCCAGTTTGACACCCCGAACACCATCCTGGTGATGGTGGGGGCGCTTTTGCCGGATGTGGTGAAAGTGGTGATGCTTCCCAATCTCCTGGGCCATGACTGGTGGAATTACGTCTATGCCCTGCACCAGCCCCTGGGATCCTTACTGGTGGCCGGGTTCGCTTCATTGTTTTTCGAGAATAAGAAGGAATCTTTACTGTTTTTCAGCCTGGGAGTTATAACCCACTACGCCCTGGATCTCGTCCTGATACAGGTGAGTGGTGGTATCTACCTGTTCTATCCTTTAAGCTGGCTGGCCTTCCATCTGGACCTGGTGCCCAACGATGATTATTATATTACCATGGTGGCCCTGGGAGTGGCGGTCTTGATTTATTTGATAACTCATAGGGTATCAAAAGGAGCGAAATAGTGGATTTAAACTGTTTATAATGAAAGTCCCACCTCCTGATCTGGGGGATTTTAAATTCATTTTGATGCCTGTCTCTTATGAAAATTATTATATTCGAAACATTTTAATAATGAAAAGTAGTAATCATAATCAGACAACAATATTGACAGCATCTACTAGTACTACCATCTAAGCACATAGGACACTTGAATCCACTGAAGTCTTAAGCGGAACCTATAACTTAACCATATACTATTTCCAGAATATTAAGGACCGAATTATACCAGTTTGTTGTCTTTTTTTATAAAATATGGGGGGGAAAATTGGTCATGAAAAAACATATCATACTCATGACAAGTCTAATATTGGCAATAATATTATGTGGAGCAGTCAGTGCCGCAGATGATACCAACCCGGCGCCAGCAGCTGCCACCATTAATGAACCAGATCTTGTTATAACTAATTTTGATGTTCCTACCAACGTAGAAGTGGGAACCACCTATCCAGTCACCGTGACTGTGAAGAACAATGGAACGGCAAATGCCGGTGCCTTCAACGTTTATTTATGGGAAAACACCCAACTGTTGGATCAAAAACCGGTTTCCAGCCTGGCGGCAGGACAAAGTACCAATGTAGTTTTTAACTGGAATCCCACCAGTACCGGGACCACCAAACTGCAGGCCGGACTGAACTCCGACGACCTTATAACCGAAACCGTACTCTACGATGGCGGTTCTAATTCTATACCCTTTACCTATACTACTTCTACCTCCAACACGCAGGAGTTTAATGGTTTTTGGGATTTCACCGACAAAACGTTGATCTCCACTGTGAAGTGGGATGAATTCAACTACGCCGATGAGTACAACGTGGAACTGTACAGTGGCAACAAATTCGCCAGCTGGAAGTACCTGCAAGGCAGAATGACCGAGAACATCTGGTGGGATATTGGCCTCAGCCGGAACGACCCCGTATACTACGGTGGATTCACCGACGCTGACCTATCATCCATCACCAAAATAAAGATATACTTCATCAGCGCCACTGCCGGAGCCAAAACCGCCTTAGTAAACAAAGTAACAATAAGGGATATTAAAAATTCCCAGGGGTACATCACCTTCCGCTTTGATGATGCCACCGCTTCCACGTACCAAAATGCCTACGCCCTGATGCAACCTTACGGTTACGCAGGTAGCGTGTTCCCCATCATTAACAGTGTCGGTACCGCCGGTTACATGACCGTAGATCAGCTGAATACCCTATACAACAATGGTTGGGATGTGGGAAGCCACACCATGACCCACAGCTACCCACAAACTCTGGACACAGCCGGGATGATGGCAGAACTGGCCAACAGCAAACAATGGCTCTTAAACCATGGCTACACCAACAGCGCCAACCTATTCGTGGCCCCCTACTTCGCCATGACCAGCGCCTACTACGACCTCATCAGTCAATACTACCTGACCTGTGGAGTGGGAAACTTCGTTAGTATACCCGCAGGAAAGGGAAGCCTACCCCTACCGTCACCTAACTTCTTCCAGGCCACCAGTGGAAAAATTGACCTCAACAGCCTACCC
>DAHVOW010000042.1 GCA_027318585.1 Methanobacteriaceae archaeon
TAGCAAAATTCAGCCTGCTAGTTGTAGTGTGCCTATCCTTTGTTTATATGCCCCTTATCTTTTTAAATGATAATATCAACCTGGATAAGGATGTTTATGAATTAAGTATGGATCTGAAAAGTAACTACCACATTAGCGGTAACCTGGCAGCTAATGATCACAATAATGAGATGTACTTTATCTCTTTTTATCTAAAAACAAAGTCTTACGGAAAGGCTAGGGAGAATATCACCTATGATGAACTAAAAAGTGAATTGAATCAATTAAATATTGATTATTATTTTGTTTGGGGTAATCCACCTATCAATCAGCAATTGGGCCTGGAATATCCAGAGATAACCCATGGTCAAATTAATGATCTGAGAATATACAGGATGAAAGAATCACTTGGTAGTTAAAAAAGAGATACACTAAAACCCAACCCCACTCTCTTCCAGGGTCTTCCAGGATTTATCCTTATCCGATAGGAGCACTTCATCCACCCGGTCCAGGGGCCAGACTATACCAATATCTTTATCATTCCAGAGGAGGCCTCCCTCATCATGGGCCTGGTAGAAGTCGGTGCACTTGTAGGTGAACTCCGCCTCCTCAGAGAGTACTAGAAAACCATGAGCAAATCCTTCCGGAACGTAGAACTGTTTCTTATTCTCCTCGGATAGTACAACGCCCTCCCACTTCCCATAGGTGGGGGAGTCTTTCCGAAGGTCCACGGCCACATCAAACACTTCACCCTTGATAACCCGGACCAGTTTGCCCTGGGGGTGCTTATACTGGAAGTGCAGTCCCCTTAGAACTCCCTTCCGGGATTTGGACTGGTTGTCCTGTACGAAGTTAAAATCAAGACCCGCTTGTTTAAACTCCTGGGCATGGTAGGTTTCCATGAAGTAGCCCCGCTGGTCCCCAAATACGGTGGGTTGGATGATGTACACCCCTTTTATTGAGGTTTCGGTGAATTTAAACTTGCCCATAAAAAAGTATCTCACTTATAAAGGTTTATCAGTAACCAGTTCGGTTAGATATTTGGCGTAATCGGTCTTCTCCAGACTCTTGGCGATCTCCAGTACCTTATCGGCACCGATCCAGCCATGGTTGTAGGCAATCTCCTCCAGACAGGCGATGTAGAATCCCTGCCTTTTCTGGATGGCTTCGATGAAGTTACTGGCCTCCAGGAGTCCTATGTGGGTCCCGGTATCCAGCCAGGCCATTCCCCGGCCTAAAAGTTCCACTTTAAGTTGTTTCTTTTTAAGGTAAGCTTCATTAACCGAGGTGATCTCCATCTCCCCCCGGTGGGAGGGCTCTACATTCTTGGCGATCTCCACCACCTGGTTATCGTAGAAGTAGAGTCCCGGCACCACGTAGTTGGATTTGGGATGTTCCGGTTTTTCCTCCAGGGAGAGGACGTTACCATTCGGGTCGAATTCCACCACTCCAAAGGCGTGGGGATTTTTAACGTAGTACCCGAAGACCACCGCTCCTTCCTCCAGGGAGGCGGCTCGTTCCAGGATCTCGCTGAAGCGGTGCCCGTGGAAGATGTTATCACCCAGCACCAGGGCCACCTTGTCCCGACCAATGAACTCCTCCCCTACAAGGAAGGCATCGGCCAGTCCCCGGGGACGGTCCTGTACTTTATAGGAAAAGGAAACTCCCAGTTCACTCCCATCACCTAAGAGTTCCTGGTAGGCGGATATGTCCCGGGGGGTGGATATGATAAGTATCTCCCTTATTCCGGCCAGCATCAACACTGATAGGGGGTAGTAGATCATGGGTTTGTCGTAGATGGGGAGTAACTGCTTTGAAATGGCCTTGGTGATGGGGTACAGGCGGGTTCCTGATCCTCCGGCTAAGATGATTCCCTTCATTTACACACCTATTTTAAGTGAATACCTTGGTTATGCCGTTGGCCAGGGCAAATTGTACGAAGAGCTCCTCGGGTTCCACTACGATATTCCCCTTGAGGTACTGGGTGGCCACTGCTTCCATCAAAGCCACTTTCTTGGTGGGGTCCTGGTAGGCAGCCCATAATGGCTTCATGAGGGACTCCACACTACCACCCCGGCTACTGCCCAGGGCCTGTTCATCCCGCAGGAATTCGATGGAGCTGGAACCATTTAAGGTGCCCATACCCTCCACGTATACACCTCCCACTGAGGCGATCATGGCGTCCACGGCATCAGGGGTGAATACCACCACGGCGTCACTCTTAAGTCCGGTGTTGTACTCCACGATCTCCTGGGCTAATTTAGCATCCTTGGCAGTGTCATTCCACCAGAAGGAGTCGTGAAGTAGGAGTACCTGGACACCCTGGGCCTGCACTTCAGCAGGTGCTGCCACGGTGGGGTGGGCCATTCCCCCGGGGTACACGGCGGTCATGTTCTTAATATCACCATCCACCACGGTGACCACGAAGGCCATGTCAATGGCCCCCATACCGGGCCGGGGCTCGGATGGATCCGCAGCCAGGACCAGAACGTGGTGAGTGCCCAGCATTAGATTAGTTTCAGTATCTTTCCCTGGTATGTATACATAGACCATGAGAATGCTTCCCAGCAGTATCAACACTAGGAGAATTCTTAGAAAATTTTTTAACCACATGATTTGCCTACCTGATTATATATATGGAATTTTGGTGTGAACTTTATAGATTAAATAAAAAGTTATATTCTCATTATGAGGAAGGTGTATATTATCTTTTACCCAAATTATCCTATAACAGGGTTCAGGATACCTAGTTAATGATAAGTAAAAGTTTTGAAGCTAATATTAATCCCTATAATTTAGGAAGAATGATGAAATGAATGGTAAAGATCGTAAAAATATTAAAGCTGGCGCTGAAGTTTTAATTGTACTTAAAAAAGACCAGCGCAGTGGTAAACTAACCCGGGGATTGGTGAAAGATGTGCTAACCCGTTCCAGACAACATCCCCACGGAATTAAAGTCCGTCTCCAGGATGGGCGTGTCGGACGGGTTAAAGAAATAATACAGGATTAACTAACTGGTATCTTCCAGAGGTAGCCTACCTTCTTTTCCTGTTTGCTTTTACCCTTCTTCTCCTTGAATTGGGGTTCGCTTCCTTCCCAGGATTCTAAGGTTTTATCCAGGTATTCCACAATTTTTTCACTGTAAATCTTGGTTCCGATGGTGTAGGTGTCGGGTTTGTTACTGATGTAGCTGATGCCCTCACCTTCTCTTTCTAAAAACTTGGATATTTCCCTTAATTTCTCGTAAAATTCTTCGGACATAGTTATTCTCCTAATATGTGCAGTCGACCTCTTTTAAAAGAAGTTAATAAATTTCAATACTTTTTAAATAAATATATTAATACTAATATGTATGTTCTATGGATAAAAGTTACTGTTACCAAATCAGAGGACCGGATTTTTATTTCTTGAATATGTCTATTTCATTGTATTTATCTAAAATAGCCTAAATTTATTAACTTCAAATTATATATATGCTGATTATGAAAAAAGCTTTGATTACCGGGATAACGGGACAAGATGGTTCTTATTTAACTGAGTTATTGCTGGCTAATGGTTATGAAGTGCATGGAATCCTTCGAAGAAGCAGCACCTTCAACACCGCCCGAATTGATCATATCTATCATCATCATAATTTACACCTGCACCATGGAGATCTCACTGATGGAGAGCAGACCTCAGCTCTAATATACAATATACAACCCGATGAGATATATAATCTAGGAGCCCAAAGTCACGTCCGGGTTAGCTTTGATATGCCGGAATTTACTACTAATGTTGTGGCACTGGGGACCACCAGAATCCTGGAATCCATCCGGCGTAGCCAGAACAATATTAAATTTTATCAGGCCTCCAGCAGTGAAATGTTTGGAGCGTCACCTGCACCACAAAACGAAGATACTCCCTTCGCTCCCAGAAGTCCCTATGCCTGTGCCAAAACCTATGCTTATTGGATGGTTAAGAATTATCGGGAAGGATATAAGATATTTGCATCCAACGGCATACTATTCAACCATGAATCTCCTCGAAGGGGTGAGACCTTTGTTACTAGAAAAGTAACCATGGCTCTAGCTAGTATTCTGGCCAATAAACAGGAAAGACTATGTTTAGGTAATCTGGAAAGTAAAAGGGACTGGGGATTCGCACCGGAATACGTGCAGGTAATGTGGGATATCCTGCAATCTGAAGCATCTGGTGATTTTGTAATTGGAACTGGAGAAACACATTCGGTTAAAGAATTTGTGGAACTGGCCTTCGAATATGTGGGTTTAGATTATGAAAAATATGTGGAAATCAATCCCCGATACTTCCGGCCCACCGAAGTTGAAGACCTGGCCGCTGATTTTAAGAAAGCCGAAACCGAGCTTAAATGGACGCCTAAAGTTAAATTTAAGGATCTGATTAAGATAATGGTTGACGCCGACATGAGAAAAATTGGTCTGGAATCGGTTGGCGAGGGTGATGAGCTGTTGGAAAAGAAATTCCCAAACCGATACTGGTCACTAGATTAGGTCCATTAACCATCCCCATCATTTTTTTTTAATACCGGGAATTTATTATTCTCTATTTCTGGTAACTTAAATCATTCTTCCTGCATGGAAGCCAGCTGTTCTTTTCTTTTTTTCAGGTTTATGGTGAGCAGGAACATCACCAGGGCGATGCCAGCAATCAAAAGATAAGCCGAGGAGTAACCAACCAGTCCACCACCCTGGGATGCTATAACCGCCCCGATAAGGGTTCCACCCACCAGCTGTCCCGCACTGGAGTTGAAGTTTATGAGGGCCTGGCCGGATGCCCGCTGGGCGGCGGGAGTCTCAGATAGCATAATATAGCGCAGAGGAGAGCCCAGTACGGTCCCCAGGCCCAGGCCAATGATGATCCCGCTGATTAAGAACAGATAGAAACTGGTGGCCAGGTTACTTAAAAGGAAGAGTCCTGCTGCCAAAAGCAGGGTTCCGCCCATCATCACGATCCGGGTGCCGTAGCGGTCCAGTAACTGGCCAACAACCGGGGCACTGATACCCAGGGCCAGTACCATGGGGATTACCATCAAACTGGCCTGGGAGGTGGAAAGGGATAGGGCCGCTACTGCCAAAGCCGGCATGAATACAATGGCGATCTGGGACAGTCCGGTACCAATGGCAATGCTGGTGGCCAGTTTCACCTCCCGGCTCCGGTACAGTCCTATCTGCACCACCGGATCGATAGCTTTCCTCTCGGTTTTTACCAATAGTAGTAGGAAGACCACCGCCAATACCAGGAAGGGCCACACCATTAAAGAGGATAGGCTGGCCAGGAAATTTGTGGTGTCAATTTGGTTAACCCCCAAGGCCAGGAAGGTCACCAGCAGGGCCAGGAGAATAGTCCCGGTCCAGTCAAATCTGACCTTTTTTAGCCTTTTAGTGGAGGGGAGTATGAAGTAGGATAGGGTGATGATCAAAGCGGCGATGGGTAGGTTGATTATGAACAGCCATTGCCAGGCATAGTTAAGAAGAAGGGCACCGATTACAGGTCCCAGTATCCCTGATAATCCCCATACCGAGCCTATGATCCCCAGGGCCCCTCCCCTTTTTTCAGGGGGGAAGGTATCACCGATGAAGGCACTGGCCACTGGGAATATGCCTCCAGCTCCGAATCCTTGTATGGCCCGGCCCAGGAGGATCATCCAGAAACTGGAGGTTAGGACTACCATAATAGACCCCAGGGCGAAAATGGCCACATCCAACACGTAGATGGTACGTCGCCCGTAAATATCCGACAGCTTGGCCATAATGGGGGTGCCGATCATAAAAAACAGGATGTAAATAGAGAATATCCAGGATATAAGGCGCTCATCCACTCCAAAAAAGGATTGTATGGCTGGCAGGGCGGGTCCCACGATTCCAATATCCAGGGAGCCCATGAACACCCCGATAAACAGCAGGGCCAGTACACGATTACGGTGTTGGCGGTCCATAATCACTGTTGTCTTTCTAGAATAAAAATATCATGGATGTAGTACTTATTAGTACAATTGATAACATACCATTGAATATGCCGGATAAGGATCGTAAAGGGGATAAGGAGTCCCTGCAACACTTCGCCCGGAGAAAAAGAGAAAGTAGTAGTTTTAGAGGGCTTTTTGTAGCTATAGTAATATTAATTATAGTTATGGCTGCTATTATATACTTCCTGGCCATTTAAAATAGATTAACTTCTAAACCGCACCTTGGCCGCCAGCCACCGGAGTTCCCACTCCTTGGACCGGAGATATTCAGGATCAATCTCATCTATACATTTTCGGATCACCTCTTCCTCAATAAAAGAGGTGGTGAAGAGTATTAGGGCATCGTCTTCCGACTGGTTTAGGGGGGAACCATAATACTCTTCTTCTTCTGTATAGATAGCAGGTGAATAGTAACCAGTTTCATCATCATCTGGTGAGGAATCATCAACCGGGGTGAAGGGGGAGGATGTTGAGTTATTCTGTGAGTTGTCTTCAGTAGCATGGAATAAGGCAGTGTAGTATTTGCGTGCACTGAAGAAATCTTCGTCCTGGGGGATGTGTTTTAAAAAATCTGATCGCATCACAATAACTCCGTTGTTCCCGTTAGACAATATTATAGTATGATCTCAATATAAAGGTTTGCATTCAATGTGATCTTGAATGAAATTTTCAAGTTATTTGGTGCGTAAGAAGAGATTAAGTATATTATAATTCCATTATTGGTTATGGATGATGTAACTTCCCAGGATGTACTGGAGATGATGGATCTTTTCACCCGGGTCCCGGCCCTGATGTTGAAAACCTTGGTTATTCGCCAGGTAAATGTGGTGGAAACCTTCCAGGACCAGATAAAGTCTTATAAAAATAGTCTTTCCCCTGAGGATCGGGCTAAAATTGAGAAAGTAATAGATATGCCGGTTCCCCAGCTCCAGGAAATATTAAAACAGGCCTATCAGGAAAAACCCATAAAACAGTTGAAAATACTCATGAGTCCTGGTGCGGGTCCTTTCATCACCCTGAACTTGGATGCTCTAAAAAAAGTGATATTTAATTAGTCACTGTAGGTGTACTCCAGTCTTCCCCCGCACTGGCATTCATCCGAGAAATCTTCTGGTTCTTCATCATCATCTAACTGGTAGTAGCCCCCGCAGGTGTCACAGACCAGGTACCTTTCCTGGTCGTAGCGTTTACGATTCTCCTCCAGGTAAGAGGAGGTGAAGAGTATTAGGGCATCAATTGATGCATTGGGGGGGGATCCGTAATACTCTTCGTTTTCTCTAGTTTCTGGTAAGGAGTAACTGGACTGTCCAGTCCCTCTGACATGCTCATTATCCCGGGTATTGGTCTCGTTTTTGGGGGAAACTGTATTTGGGGGGTAATGATTTTCGGGAGTGGCGAATTTAGGCGAGTAGTATTTTCCTTCACCATGTCTGGGGGGAGAATGATGGTTATGTTCATCAAAACGAGGTGAATAGTACTTGGTTTCACCAAAATAATCATTCCGACCTGGTAAGTTTTCAATCATATACGATGCCATAACAACCACTCCGTTGCTCATGTCAAACAATATTATAATCGACTACTAATATAAAGTTTTGCATTCAATGAGATCCCAGATAGGAAAAGTTAAAGCAAAAAAAATTAGTGAATTCTCAGTAGGTTTTTTTATCCATCAGGTGAAACTTGTGTGATTTTCTCCATGAGGTGAAGTACCTTTTAATGGTCCAGGGTTCTGGCCCCACGTACAATGTCCATCAATCGTTGGTAACAGGCTTT
>DAHVOW010000043.1 GCA_027318585.1 Methanobacteriaceae archaeon
CCCCCTATTAGGCCCCGACCGGCCCCTAAAGAAGAGACCAGTCCTGCTCCTAAAGTGTCTCCCACTGCTACCCAGCCTCCGGTAGAAAAGAAACCGGAAAAAGAAGATTCTAAAAAAGCGACGCCTAAACCCGAAGAGACCAAACCTCCCGAACCAGTTAAAAAGGCACCTAAAGTGGAAAAGATTGAAACCCCCCCTAAGGCTAAACCAGAACCTGTGAAAAGAAAGCCCATGATACCTAAAGCTAAGGCTGCTCCGGATTCTGAGGTTAAAGATGACACTTACGTCAAAAACCGGTTAGAACGACTTAAGGAGGATTACATCCTCAATGCCAAGGACATCGAGACCCTGGTTGATGAGCGACTGGACTCCTTCAAGGGTACCTTAAACCGTATTAAAACCGAGTCCAATGATCCCAGTATAATCTGGTCCTTCGAGGCCCAGGACGTTCAGGGAGCCTTAAAGGACACCATATCCCAGGCCGAGGAGAAGATCCTGATGATGTACCCCTGGGTCCGTAACATCGACGTTACGGTCCTGAAGAAGTTCATGGACACCGATAGTCGGATGATCATCCAGGAAGCCAGCCTGGACGATGATACTTCCGTGGAACTTATCAAACTCCTTCTTGAAAACAATGTCCAGATCAGGACCATGCCCCACGTGCACACCGTGGCGGTGGTGGCTGATGATAAAAATGGACTTATAATCTCCACCGACCCCATCTACGAGAGTTACGAGGTGGGTGTGGTGTACCGGGACCAGAAATCCATCCAGGAAATAGAAAACATGTTCGAGGATGCCTGGAACCTGTCCAAGGAGATGAAACTGGAATGAGGATAACCTGGCTGGGTCATTCTGCTTTTCAAATAGTAACCGATAAGGATCTGCACATCCTCATCGACCCTTTTTTAACTGAGAATCCATCCTGTCCCTGCAGTTTAGACCAGATCCAGGCCGATGTGATCTGCATCACCCACGGACACAACGATCACTTTGGTGACAGCCTAGAACTGGCCAGAAGAGACGGTTCCCTGGTGATATGTATCCATGAACTCGCCAAGTACCTGGAATGCCAGGATATCGAGGCAGTGGGAATGAACATGGGCGGTACCGTGGAGGCCAACGGCATCCGGGTAACCATGGTCAACTCCAACCACTCCTCGGATCTGGACTTCCTGGAGGGTATGGATCCTGGAGGAAGCTCCTGCGGCTATATACTGGAACTGGAGGATGGAATGAAGATTTATCACTCCGGAGATACTGGAATCTTCGGAGATATGAAAACTGTGATTAGAGATATTTATCGTCCCCACCTGGCCCTTCTGCCCATTGGGGATCGTTTCACCATGGGCCCCCCTGAGGCGAAAATAGCCGTGGGGTGGCTGGATGTGGATGTGGTAATACCCATGCACTACAACACCTTCCCGGTGATAGAACAGGACCCCCAGGGGTTCAAAGTGGATGTGGAATCCTCCACCGGGGCAAAGGTAGTGGTTTTAGAGCCGGGTGAGACTTACCAGGAGTGATTATGTGGCTAATGTTATGTTCAAGATTTTCAGGCGAAACTACTTTCGCGATGTATTCTACAAGCTTATTGGAAGAAATAAAAAACTTAAAATAGGATTCTACGGCCATCCCAACTCAGGGAAAACTACTCTGGCTAATCGGATGACCACGGACTGGATCGGCCAGCCTTTGGGACTGGTATCTGAGGTTCCCCATGAGACCCGCCGGGTTTACCGTCAGGAACACGTGACCCTCAAGCAGGATGGTCTCGAGCTGGACTTCGACATCATCGACACCCCCGGGATCGCCACCAAGATCGACTATAAAGACTTTCTGGAGTTCGGCCTCTCAGAGGAAGAAGCCAAAGAAAGGGCTAAAGAGGCGACCAAGGGGATAATTGAGGCCATCAAATGGCTGGATGATGTTAACGGTGTTCTTTTGGTGGTGGACGCTACCCAGGATCCCCTGACCCAGGCCAACATCACCATCATGGGCAACCTGGAGGCCCGTAAGATACCCTTTTTAATTGTGGCCAACAAGATCGACCTTCCCCAGGCCTCTACCGAGAGGATCAAGGCGTTTTCCCCCAGCACCGGGTGGTCTCCATCTCCGCTTTGCAGGGAGAGAATGTGGAAGACCTGTACCAGGTCATGGTGAACCATTTCTAGGAGAGATTCAAAGTGGATGAAATTAACAACAGTATTAAGATGGATTTCCTCTCATCAGATGCCCTCAAGAACCGCTCCAGCATGGAAAAAATTGCTATGATCGTTGATAAGGTGAAAAATGGTGACCTGCTGGTTATGGAGGGGGGCTTAACCCCGGCTGAGGAAGCCGAACTCATCGAGACTACCATGCGGGAGATCGATGTGGAAAACTTCTTAGGGATCGATATCTACACCCTGGAGAAGGACCAGAGCACATTCTTCGGGTTGTCCAAGCGCAAAACCGTGGGTATAACCATCATTGGCCCGGCCAATGTCATGAAAACCGTTAAAAGGAAGTCCAACTTCCTGTCCATGATTGCCCAGCTGGGTGGTGCCGATGCACCGGTGCATTAAGTGCCAGGCCGAGTACCAAACATCAGAGATCCTCCTGGAGGGCTGTCCAAAGTGTGGTAGTAAGTTCTTTGAATACCATCAGGAGGGAAAGCCCCTTAAACTAACTGAAGCCAGGGGAGACTCCATTGAGACCATCATGGTCCACGAGCACGGTGTCTACGAGGTGGACCTGCCCACTCTTTTAGGGGATGACTCCATCATCGTCTCCGATGAGGAGGGAAAGTATGTGATAGACCTTAACTTCCTTTTTAAAAAGAGGGAGAAAAAAAGGCCTTAATCCTATTATTTTTTAGCTTTTGCTGCCACCAGGCCCATACCAATGGTAATGAAGGGTATCAGGAGGTAAGTGATCCCGATATCCATCAGGTAGTCTGTAAAACTCACCTGCAGGGCGCTGGGGGATAAGAAGAGGACCAGATCAATGATGATGCTGATCGTAAACCAGAACACCCCCATTATCACTCCTTCTTTAACATAATCCCCGTCCAGATTTTTCAGATAAAAGAAGGCCAGGACCACCACGGTGAGGGATATAACCAGGGGCATGATGGATTCAAAAAGGGGGCTTCCCGCTACTTTAAGTGGATAAATAAAGAGTGAAACCACAAAGGGTAAAAGCCAAACCAGGAATCCGTAAAGGACTACTTTCAAATATTGGTTCATAACCATCCTCCCTAATAATACTTTTTTTATATTTTTTAACTCTTTATACTATGGTTATCATTTTTTTTACGAAATCTTCAAAAAATAGAGAAGACTTAAAAATAAATACAAAATAATGAGGAGCATGAAAAAATGAAGGTTAAAAATTGTGTAGTGGCGGTGGAGAATCTGGATGCGTCAGCTAAGTTCTATACGGATATTCTGGGGATGGAAGAAACCAGACGGTTCAGTCCCCGGCCCGGCTTGACCATTGCCTTCTTTCAGGGTGATGGAGAAGCCACCATAGAACTGGTTGAAGGTGAGGAAGGTAAAAATGGTTTATATATGGTGGGAATGGAAATTGATGATATGGACGCCGAAGTATCTAATTTAAAAGCTAAGGGTGTTGAATTGACCCGCGGACCCTTCGGTGCACCTGGTGGTCCGAGAATAGCCTTCTTGAGGGGCCCGGATGGAGTGGAGATCGAATTAATAGAACACTAAGGAACTTTCAATCTGCATGGGGCTGGGAAGTAGCTATTAGAACTAATAATCAATATTCGATGACTTTAGGGATCTTTTTAGCAAATTCTATACATAAAACCAGGTCGCTTTCCACAAAACGAGCCTTGGTATATTCCTTCTCCAGATTTATCTCCACCAATTCTTCATAAAATGGATGGGCTTTAGCTTCAGATAGTTTCTCAACCGTATCAATACCTGAATCCAGAAACATCCGGGCAAAAATTGGCCCTACCCATTTAACCCGTGACAGATCCGTCAGTGAGGTTAGTTCCAGGATATCCTCCTGAGACACTCCCAACTCGTCACCTAGTTTTTCTCTACTTTGGGGGGTCATCACCCTCTTGAAAAGTTGTAGGGTGGTTCTTATCCCTATTGCCTCTAATTTTTCAACAACACCGGGATTAATCCCTGGAAATTTAGAAAGATTAACCGGGCTGGGTTTAAGGCTCCTAAGCTCTCGTCTTAAAATTAATAGGTATTCTTCCGGCAGCCCGTTTTGGGCGGCAAAATCTTGGGCTTTTTTCGGGGTTTTTAAGGCCTCCATCAGTTCCTGCAGGTTTGAAATCCCATTTTCATCCAGAATTTTAAACCTATCTTCCAAGTCTTCTTTCAGGATCTGCCGGCTGGGTATTAGCTTCGCTTCTTTTAATTCCCCCTGGAAAGTCTTCAAGGAATACTTCTGGAAGTCTAGGTAGTAATCATCGGCCATCATGTTCTTAAACCTTTGGTCATAATTATTTTGTGCATTCAGTCGAAGTTAAGAATCTGTTTAGGTCCAAAGCCCTTCTTTATAAATTCAGAGTACAAAAATTCTATTCTATTGACTTTTATTTTTATGATATTCATATTAAATGGTAGATTTCGAATCATATCCAGGTTTAACCCCTTCATGGCTATTATATCCTGATATTCATCCTCATCTTCAACAAGAGCAGCTTCACCAGTGATCTGCATCCCGGCTAGGTTATTCATGGTGGTGTAGTCCTCATAAACCGCCACTGATACCTGGTTATTTAGAAGGAGGTTGGCGAATTTCTCACCACCTTCACTCAAGAGATATAGGTGTTCCTGGTGGTAGGTGTACTCGATTGGTGTGGAGCGGACCCTTTCCTGGTAGGAGGTGGAGAGGGTGCAGGTGTTGTGGCTTTTCAAGAAACTTTCCACGGCATCTTTTAGTTCTACCCGGGGCAGGGTGGGGATCATATCATCCCGGATCTTTTTAAGCTCCAGGGCGTATTCCAGGACCTCTTCCAGTTTGAAAAGGTCCATATCCTGCAGGGGAAATCCAACCATCTTGCTGAAGACTTTCAGATCCTGTTGGTCATCCTCATCCAGAACGCCCAGTTTCAATGTGCCACCCAGTGCCCTTTTAGATACCGCTTCACCAATAACAGTTTCCATATCTCCCAGTTTTTCATATCCCTCTTTCAGGTCAATGCTGATGGAGAACAAGGCCACCTTTTTACCTTTTAACCACTCCGCATGGTCTTCCAGGAATTTAGATATCTCCGGTAAGGGCTGGCCACTGTAGATGGGGGATCCCACAATTACCAGGTCAAAGTCCTGGTATTCATCTTTAAACTCGGCGGGGGTCAGGTATCGACCCGGCCCCAGGACCAGGGATAGATATTCAGCCACCTTCTGGGTGGTTCCATATTTAGATTGGTAAACTACCAGTGTTCTTAACATCTAACCATCCTCCATTATCCTTTCTTCTCTAGCACATCACACTTACCCGGAGGTAACACCCGGATTATATCCTCCAGGGAGAGCAGATCATCCCGGTTCAGGTGTTTTTTGATCTCCCTGCTAAGCTCCTCCTTTTTACGGTAGCCGGGCTTCAGGACTACATATTTATCGGTATAATGGGAGACGGCCTCCCGGGGCCCGGCCATCAGTCGCTCCCCCTGGTAGTCCACCACCCCCACCGCCACTTCCAGGGGCACTCCCCGGATGTAGTTGCGGCTTCCCCGGATTATGAAGGCCCCCCTGGCTAAAAACTCACCGGACTGGGGGGTTTTTGAGACCTGGTCCGGGTGCACCCAGTACACATCCTGACTGCTGTAACCCTTCCCCCAGGCACTGGAAAAGGACGCCGCCAGGTTAGCTGCTTCCTGGATGGTCCCCTCAGATATTTCTTGGTCCTGCCTTTTTATCACCACCGAGGGTGCACCGTGAATGTCACTGTGCAGATAAATATCATGACCTTCCAGGTGGCGCTTTACCACCAGGTCGTTGGTGGTGGCGTCCCTTCCCCCTACCACCAGATGACCCTGGGAGGATAAGAACCAGCGCATCTTCTCAAACCATTTAAGCTCACTTTTAACCCGTTTCTGGGGTATTTTAACCCGTTCCAGGGCCAGTTCCCTCTTGGCCTTCACCTTCTCCAGGTCCCGTCGGGTTCTTTCAATGGCCATCTTCACTCCAGGGATCTTCCGTTTGGCCTTTTTACCCCGGTTATAATAAATCTCCGTGTTCTCAGGGAGATTTAACCTGGGATCCAGGTTAATATAATCTCCCTCCAGTTTAAGGGTGACCACGCCCATTTTATCCATGGACTCAATGATCTGGGCCTCCTTAACCCCCTCCTTTTTGGCCTTTTTAAAGGTGCTTGCTATTTCCTTGAAGGAATGGTTTTTCAGAGCCCCTTGGATGGTGTCAATGAGGCCCTGTAGTTCCTGGTAATGGGAGTACATTAAATCTCCCTTCCGGGTGGACTCTTCTATGGTGCGGTGAAAACCCTGCAGAGTCTCCTCCTGGATGCGTAACCGTTTTTCAAACTTACCCACCTCCACCTTCCACACGTCTTCCTGTTCCCTCTTAATATCCTCCCCAAACTTGCTGCTGTAGAACTCATCCAGGGCCTGATTAAAGGTTTCAAAACTTTCTTTATCCTTTTCCTTATAAATTTCGAGATCCAAAGGCAGCACGTCCTCATTATCTCACCGGATAATCTGGGGGTGAAGTTCCTGCTCCTTCAGGGGCCCGAATATGCTCTGGATAGAAT
>DAHVOW010000044.1 GCA_027318585.1 Methanobacteriaceae archaeon
TCACTGTAAGCAAGACGGCATAAGAACCTGCGGAGCCGAACACATGGCTCGGATTCTGGATCGTGCTGGAAGATCCATCCCCGAAATCCCAACGCCATGAGGTCGGGCTGCCCGCGGATGTATCGGTGAACTGAACAGTTTGTCCTGCCACTAATGAGGAAGGGCCATAGGTGAACGAAGCCGAGAGCGCCGCCGTTACCGGAGTTAAGACCCTGGCTGCCCGGGATGGGATGA
This sequence comes from Methanobacteriaceae archaeon, assembly GCA_027318585.1. Lineage (GTDB taxonomy): Archaea > Methanobacteriota > Methanobacteria > Methanobacteriales > Methanobacteriaceae > Methanobacterium. The sequence continues at coordinate 235 of DAHVOW010000044.1, forward strand.
AGCTGGAACTGGACCACTACCAGGCCAAACAACAAACCCTGGATGAGTTTTCTAAAAATAGGTGAAATATATTTAAATTAAAAAAGTCCTATAGTAGTTGTGGCCTCGGTGGCTCAGTCTGGTAGAGCGCGTGACTCGTAATCTCGTGGTCGGGGGTTCAAATCCCCCCCGGGGCTTTATTTTTAATAATAAAAATAGAAATTAGTGATTTAGTATGAGTATAATGTATAACCAAGGACTTCTGATGTGTCAGGAGTATCATCAATGTGAATATATTAAATGCAAGCATTTTGAATGGCATGTCGAGAGGAGCTCCTGCCAGCCACGTAAGTGCCATAAAACCGGGTTAGATGTATCATGTACCGCTACCCCCCGGGAAAGATGAAGGGGGCTGTTTTTGGATAACACCAATCAAGAATTGAGAATCTGCCGGGCCCAGTGTCACTGCCCCCACGACTGTTGTCGTCATTATCGCTGGCATCCTAAGCTGGATTCCTGCGGTAGTCGGAAGTGTAATATGCTGGGGATAATGGTTAAATGCATCACCGACCCGGATAAACCCCTAATTGACTAAAATGTTAAAGATGGCAAGGATTTACCAAACCAGTTCTTAATAGATGATCAGCCAACAACATGGCTACTGCTGATTCAGCAACGGTAGTGATCCGGGGGCAGATACAGGGGTCGTGACGACCCTCAATTTTTATCTCTACTTCTTCTTTTCTTTCCAGGTCCACCGTCTTCTGGGCCAGACTAATGGATGGTGTGGGTTTAACCGCCATCCGAACCACAATGGGCATTCCATTAGATATCCCACCGACAATGCCGCCTGAAGTGTTGGTGGTGGTCTTGATCTGGTCTTTTTCCAAGTAATATTCATCATTGGTGGCACTGGCCGTGGACTGGGCCAGTTCAAATCCAAAGCCCACCTCCACACCCTTTACCGACCCAATACCCATCAGGGCCTGGGCCAGATCAGCATCCAGTTTGCCGAATACTGGTTCTCCCAGTCCGGCTGGAACCTGGAAGGCTATAGTCTCCACGATACCTCCCAGAGAATCACCTTTGGCCTTAGCTTCCAGTATGGCTTCTTCCATTTTCACAGCAGCCTGGGGATCCGCACATCTAACCAGGTTTTCAGAAGAATATTCCTCGACATGGCTGTAAGCTACGTGATTGGCCTTAATTTTTCCAATCTGGGTGACATGTGATACAACCTTAATATTTAAGTGTTTCAAGAGCTTTTTAGCCACTGCTCCACCTATGACGTGGCCAATGGTGGTCCGGCCACTTCCTCTTCCACCTCCCCGGTAGTCATAAACACCGTACTTGGCGGTCCAGGTGTAATCACCATGTCCAGGGCGGGGCTTATTTTTAAGAGCCTCATATGCTGATGGATCAGCATCTTGATTATAAACCACCGCGGCAATGGGGGTGCCGTCGGTTTTTCCCTGGAATATTCCGGATAAAACCTCAACCTGGTCAGTTTCACCCCGGGAAGTGGTGATATTACTGGTCCCGGGTCTCCTGCGATCCAGTTCACCCTGGATGTCCATCCGGGTAAGGTCCAGACCTGCGGGGCAGCCATCAATAACCGCTCCCAGGGCCATTCCGTGACTGGATCCGAAGGTGGTCACCCGGAACATGTTTCCTGTGCTGTTTCCTGACATGTGAATCCTCAATCTAAATTAGACTAAATAATATGTTATATTATATGATTGGGTCTGCTATTAATTATATGAGGAACCCCTATGTCCCACCATGATGAACACTACCTAACCAACGTGTACCATAAACTTTTAGAGCTATACGGTCCTCAGGGTTGGTGGCCTCTTTTAGACTGGAATGGTGAAAATCCCACTAAAACTGGTTCTTTGATGGGTTATCATCCCGGTAATTACCGTTTACCAGAAAATTCCCAGCAGAGGTTTGAAATAGTTTTAGGAGCTATTCTTACCCAGAACACAGCATGGACATCGGCCGAGAAGGCCCTTGGGAATCTTAAAAGACTGAAAGCTGTAGACCCCCATCTGTTACTACAACTGGACTCAGAAGTCCTCAAAGCTGCAGTTCGGCCGGCCGGTTTCTTCAACCAGAAAACTGTCTATCTACAAAAGATAAGCCGGTTTTTCATTAAACTGGATGGTGAAGTGCCTACCCGTAAGGAACTACTGAAAGTTAAGGGGGTTGGTAATGAAACCGCCGATTCCATACTTCTTTATGCCTACCACCAGCCCCAATTCGTGGTGGATGCTTATACCAAAAGGATATTCAGCCATTTAGGCATTATTGAACAAAATACCAGCTACATGGAGGTTAAAAACCTCTTTGAGAGGTGTTTACCCCGAGATGTGCCGCTTTATCAGGAGTATCATGCCCTGATTGTGGAGCATGCCAAGAGATATTATCAAAAACAGCCTTATAAAGAGATTCACCTAAAAAAAATTAAATTTAATTGATATTGAGGTTTTTTAATGGAGCATAAAGTTGGTAAAGCAAGTGATCATGGTTATCAAGCGGTGCGGGATGGCATTGAGAGGAAGACCCTGGTGTATGCCAACAGAACATTATTGACCAAGTTCAGATTATCCAAAGACCAGATAGTGCCCCTGCATAAACACCCGGAAGAGCAGACCGGTTATCTGGTGTCAGGACACTTGATCATGGTTATTGATGGGGAGAGGTACCAGTTACTCCCGGGGGATAGCTGGGCCATACCCGGTAATGTGGAACACGGTGCTAAACCCCTGGAAGATTCTGTGGCCCTGGAAGTATTCTCACCTCCCCGGGAGGACTATAAAGATGGATGATTATAGATTTAATGGTAGTAAGTCTAAATTAGAGGCGTTAAAATGTCTAGAATATCCTTTTCAGACCTCAGTGTATTGGTAATTAAATCCACCTTCAACACCCGTTTTATTCTGGCTGGTGTCTGCAGGAGAGTACCCCCACTAGCGGGAGTAGTGGACAAACTGCTCTTTGAGGGTGATGATATACAAGTAATTCCCCGGGATGTCACGGTTAGGTCCACAGTGGAGGAGGTTCAGGTAAACAGTAACCTACAATTACCTGAAGAGACATCACTACCCAGCCAGGTCCTGAAAGACATGATCCACAGATCAAGGTACCACCTCCTGATGAATACCTGTATCTGCAGGGTTTCCAACCACTGTGAAGATTATCCCCAGGACTTGGGGTGTTTATTTCTGGGTAGAGGGGTTATGAAGATATCACCTAAACTGGGTAGGCTGGTTTCTAAAGAAGAAGCCCTGGAACATGTGGATAAATGTCAAAAAGCAGGTTTAGTTCACATCATCGGGCGGAACAAAATTGACAGTGTATGGCTGAACACCGGCCCTAAGGAAGAACTTTTATCCATCTGCCACTGCTGTCCCTGCTGCTGTTTATGGAAGATGGCCCCGGATTTACCAGAGGACTTGGGTAATAGCATCCGCCCCATGAAGGGAGTTGTTCTGGAATTTAAAGAAGAACTATGTAATGGTTGTGGAAAATGCACCCAAGGTAGTTGCTTTGTAGATGCCGTGACCCTGGTTGATAAAAAAGCAGTTATAGACCGGAGAAAATGTCGGATCTGCGGCCGTTGCGCAGAGTTGTGCCCCGCAGGAGCCATATCCATAAAAATGGAGGAATATGCCATCGGCCGTTCGGTTGAAAACCTGGAAGGGCTGGTGGATGTGGAAGAGGAATGATATCCTTATTCCATTTAATAAGAATAGATTTATATCCAAGCTATCTTTAAATTAGAAAATAAGGTTAATTATTAATTCATTTATAGATTTAATCAATTTCATGATGGACATATTGAATTAATGTGGTGATTTAAACATGATATTCCCCTTTCGTCGCATGCGCAGGCTTAGAAAAACTCCCCAGATCAGGAAAATCCTCCAGGAAACAGCTTTAAATCCCGAAGACTTCATTTATCCCTTGTTCATCAAGGAGGAGCTTGAACCCGGAGATAAGGAACATATTGATACCATGCCTGGCCAGTATCGCTATTCCCTGGAGGATGCGGTGGAGGAAGCTAGCCGGCTGGAGGAAATAGGGCTTCATTCTGTTATACTTTTCGGCATGCCCCGGGAAAAGGATGAAATGGGTTCCATGGCCTTCCATCCCGAGGGGATAGTCCAAAATACGGTGCGCCGGTTGAAGGAAGAAACGGACCTGGTAGTTATCACCGATGTTTGTCTGTGCCAGTACACCAGCCACGGCCACTGTGGAGTGGTGGAGGGGGGCCAGATATTAAACGATGAAACCCTGCACTACCTTTCGGAAACAGCCCTGTCCCACGCCCGTGCCGGGGCAGATATGGTAGCGCCTTCGGATATGATGGACGGCCGGGTGGCTGCTATCCGGGAAAATCTGGATAACAGCGGCTTCGAGGATACGCTGATCATGTCCTACGCTGCAAAATATGCATCCAGCTTCTATGCACCCTTCCGGGATGCGGTGTGTTCAGCACCCTCCTTTGGCGACCGCAGAACATATCAGATGAGTCCTCACACACCCAGTGAAGCTCTAAGAGAGGTGGAACTGGACATCGAGGAGGGGGCTGATATCGTGATGGTCAAACCGGCCCTGGCCTATCTGGATATTATAAAGATGGTTAAGGATGAGTACCGCATGCCCACTGCCGCTTACCAAGTCAGTGGCGAGTATTCTATGTTAATCGCAGGGATAGAGGCCGGTTACCTCACTATGGACTCCATTTATGAGTCTCTTCTGTCCATTAAAAGGGCCGGTGCCGATTTAATAATCAGCCACTTCACCCCCATGTTCCTGAAAGGCCAGCTGGATAACTGTTTTTGAGGGATAACTGTGGATGCAGATTATATAGCTAAATGTGCCCAGATAGCCTCGGTGTTGGAGGTCAGCGGCCATCCCAAACCGGGTAACGTGCACCGGACCCAGGACTTCCCGGATATGGTCTTCGAGGATTTTCTAATAAGTGGGGTGGTTATTGGGGATAACATACGAAAGGCTGCCCATCGGGGCTCCCGTTACCATGACCCGGAGGACTGGCATAAAATCGGACTCGGGGAGTTAATAAAGGATTCTGTTTTGGAAACGGATCGCTGGGTGGAGAACAACACCAACCTAGGCATAGTGATGCTATTAACACCATTATCCGCGGCGGCGGGTATGAGTTCAGATTTGGAGTCGGTTCCAGGTAATGTGGACCGAATAATGAAGGCTACTACCCCCCAGGATGCGGTTAATCTCTACCAGGCCATCAACATCGCTGATGCCGGGGGAATGGGGGAACAGAGTGAACTGGACGTGGCCAGTGAGGATTCCATGCAGGAACTAATAGAAAATGAGGTTAACATGTTCCAGGTCCTGGAGATGTCGGCCAGCTGGGACCGGCTGGCCTATGAGCTCACCCAGGGCATGCCCGTTACCTTCAAAACGGGGTTCCCCGTTTTCAGGAATATCAAAACCACCCAGAGTATTAATAAGGCCACTTTACAGGCTTTCCTAACCATACTCTCCCAGTATCCGGATACCCTCATTGAAAGAAAGTACGGGGAGGCTAAAGCCCAGGAAGTTTCCAGCACTGCAAAGAGTATATTGGATGAGGGAGGAATATTAACCCAGGAAGGCCGGGATAAATTATACCAGTTCGATTTGGAACTGGTCAGAAGAGGTTTGAATCCCGGTACCACAGCTGATTTGACTGCTTCTTCTATAATGGCAGCTTATCTGGCTGATTATGATTATTAAAGTTCACTTAGATTAGATTAATTTAACGAGGTATTATTCATGCTGGATAGAATTAAAGAGGAGATGCATCTTTACGAGAAAAAGGTCCTGAAGGCCCTGGAGTCAGAGGGAGGAGAGAGTACTCCGGAGAGGGTTGCAGAAATCCAGGATCTGGACATTAAATCGGTGATGAGTGCGGCGGGTATTCTGGCCTCTAAGGATATTATTAAGGTAAAAAAATTGGTTCGTGAATTCGTAACTCTTACAGAGTTAGGAAAAGATATTGCAGAAAATAAAAAA
>DAHVOW010000045.1 GCA_027318585.1 Methanobacteriaceae archaeon
GACCACAGTCACCAACCCCAGCACGGTGTTCATCACCATGGACCAGATAAACACTGCAGTATGGACGGTGAAGTCCAATGTGGAGAGCAACCACGGCCTCCCCAGCAGTTTAACCATCACCGGAAGACCGATTACCATGCCCCAGTTTCTGAAACTGGAAACCACCTCTTTAAAGAATATTTATGCCGGTTTATACCAGTCCATTGTACTGAAAAGTTATGGTGAACCTACCAGTCCTTCGGAAACCCTAACCAGTGGGAAGATCAACCTGGAAAACTATCTTAACGCCGCTAATACCATCAAATCTTACATGGATACCAATGGCCGGGCTCCTAATTACTCCTGGACTTCCCAGGGCAACATGCGCTACGAAGACCTGGTATACCTGTACAGTCAGATCCTGAACTACTACAACGTTAAAGGTGAACTGCCCCAGTACGTCACCGTGAATCCCTGGTCGGTGGTTTCCAACCCCGGAACAGTGACCTTCAATGCGGGTCAGATAATTAGTGGTGCAGAAACAGTGACCACGTATGTGGAGGCCAACCACACCCTCCCCAGTAATGTGATCATCTCCGGGACCACAATGACCATGCCCCAGTTTCTAAAACTACTTACCACCACCTTACACAACATAAACAGTACTTACACTGGCCAGTTAGTCCTGGGAAGTTATGGGCTGCCAACCGACACCTCGGAAACCATAAACGGAGGCATTCTTAACCAGTCCCAGTATCTGGATCTGGCCCGGGATACCGAGTTTTTCATGTACGGTGACTTACGGGCTCCTAACTACCGGAGCACCAGCCTAGGGAACATATGCTACCAGTCCCTGATCTACATGTACAGCCAGATCTTAAGCTCCTACAAGGCCCATGATTATGTACTCCCTGATTTTATTACGGTAAGGCCCTGGTCAGTGGTTTCCAATACCAACACCAAATTTTTCACAGCCGGAGAGATAACCAACGCTTCAAAGACAGTTAAATCATACCTGGAGTCCAACCACATCCTTCCCAGTAATGTGGATATCTCGGGGACCACGGTAACCATGCCTGAGTTTCTTAAACTGTTAACCACCGCGGTGTCCAATATCAACGGGAAGCTTAAGGTGACCCTGGTTCTGCAAAGTTACAGTACTGCCACCAGTCCCTCGGAAACCGTGACCGGGGGAAGTCTTAACAGCACCGCTTATCTCAACCTGGCCAATGGTGTAATCTCTTATATGGATTCCAATGGACGGGCCCCGGATTACTCCTCCACCAGTCTGGGAAACGTGCGCTACGAATCCTTAATCTACCTGTACTCCTTAATTCTGGACTATTATGGTAACCAGACCCAGTTACCCCCCAGTATCACCCTAACTCCCTGGTCGGTGGTTTCCAGTAGTGGTAGTAAATTCTTCACCACCGAGGAGCTAGAAGGTGCTGCGAAGACGGTGCAATCCCACCTGGAGGCTAACCACTCTCTCCCCAGTAATGTGAACATCTCAGGGACCACAGTGACCATGCCCCAGTTCCTGCAACTGGCAAGTGCCTCATTATTAAATGTGGATGGATCTCTGCACACTTCCCTGGTGCTCAGAAGCTATAACTCGGCTTCCAATCCCTCGGAGACCATAATTCAGGCCGGTAATCTCACCAGCACTGATTATATTAACCTATCCAATGACATTCTCAGCTACATGTATGTTAATGGACGGGCACCCGACTACCGGACCATCAGCCTGGGAAACATGCGCTATGAATCACTGGTGTACCTGTACAGTCAAATCCTGAGCTCCCACAATACCACCGGTGCCCTGCCCGAGTCCATCACCGTGCATCCCTGGACGGTGGTGGCCAATACCAGCACCGTGTTTGTAACCTCATCTGAGATAAAAAGTGCAGCAGAAACCGTGAAGTCCTACGTGGACACCAACCACGCCCTACCCGGCAGTGTGACCATCTCCGGAAGACCGATTACCATACCCCAATTTTTGAAACTGGCCGCTAAGGCGGTGCTTAACGTGGAAAGTTACCTCTACACTTCGGTGATCCTTGGTGAAGTGGGAGGTCCCGGGGGTTCTGCTGAGAATATGACCAGCGGCACCCTACTCAGCGATGAGTTCGTGTCCCTGGGTAAAAACGTACTCTCCTACATGGATTCCCATGGAAGTGCACCGCAATACGTTAACGAGACCAGCTTAGGGGGTAGTATGGGCTACGAGTCCATGGTCTACATGTACAGCCTGATCATGAGCACCTACAACGCCACAGCCCCGGCACCGGACCAGGTGTACCTGGTTCCCTGGCTGGCCCAGGCCAATCCTGATGGAACCTTTAATTTCCGGACCCAGGAGATCTTCAGCACCATCCAGGCTGCCCTAGATGATGCGGATACGGTGGGTGGTGATACCATATGGCTTAGAAAGACCACCTACACCGAAAACGTGGTCATCAACAAAAAAATCACTATAAGGCCCGTTTATGGTACTGAGGTTACCGTGGAGGCCTCTGATCCCAACCTGCCCGTCTTCATCATCAACACCACTGGAAACGGCACCACCATACGGGACCTTCTCATCAGGGGGGCTACTGGCAGTGCCGGCATCTACCTCAACAGCTCCCTGGGTAACTACCTCTTAGGCAACAACCTCACCACCAGTAGTAACGGGGTGCATCTTTTTAACTCCACTGAAAACGTGATCTCGGGAAACAACATCCTGAACAACACCCTGAATGGGGTGTTCATTGACACCGGCTCCGATAACGAGATCTCCAGTAACACCGTCCAGAACAATGGGGCCGTGGGGATCAGGATCCATGATTCTGATGGAAACCGGGTCTACAGCAACCTCCTCTCCAGCAACCAGGACGGTATACAGTTGTATAACTCCTCCACCACAGTCCACTTTAACTATATTACTGGAAACAGCCGTTACGGATTGTACAACGAAGGTAACGGCACGGTGAACGCCACCAACAACTGGTGGGGCTCCAACAATCCACTGGTATCCTCCACCAGTCCCAGTGACATTTACCTGGCCGGGGGAAGTGTAACCTACGACCCCTGGCTGGCATTATCCCTGGGTAGCTCTGCTGACCGCTCCCACCGCACCGGACCCTGCTACGATTACCTTATAACCGCGGACCTAACCCGCAACAACCAGGGAAGCGACACCTCCCCGGATGGTACTCTACCAGATGAGATACCCCTCATTTTCAACTCCACCCTGGGAACCCTAAACACCTCCGGGTCCACCCGTAAGGGCCGATCCGAGGTTAAACTAACCAGCACCACCGCCGGTGCGGCTGAGGTTTCTGTAACCATGGATAACCAGACCGTTACTAAAACCGTGAACATCACCCTGGTGGGGGTGCTGGGGGTGTACAACACCCGGACCCAGGAAGGCTTCACCAGTATACAGGCCGCAGTAGATGACCCGGACACCCTTAACGGGGATACCATCACCCTAGCTGATGGTACCTACACTGAAAACGTGACCATAAACAAGAAACTCACCATAAAACCAGTAATCGGGGATAAGGTGACGGTTAAAGCCAAGGATGATGATAAGAGTGTTTTCGTCCTGGGCAACGGGGGAAGCGGCTCCACCATCCAGGGTCTGAACATAGTCAGCTCATCAGATTCCTATGGCATGGCCTTAAGCCACTCCTACAACAACTACCTCGTCAACAACACCCTATACGACAGCAACCGGGGGCTTTACCTGTACCTATCCGGGAACAACACTCTCACCGGGAACACCATCCGGGACGGCTACTACGGGATCGTGCTCTACAACTCCACCAGCAACTATCTATCCGGAAATACCATCCGGGACCATGAAAACGGGATATACTTATTTAACTCCAACTACAACATTATAACTGGAAGTGTAATTGCAGATAACTACTACGGAAGCTACCTGTACCACTCCAGCAACAATCAAATAACCAATAACCACCTATTCGGTAACTGGGTGGGAGTCTACCTCTACGACACCAGCAACAACCAGGTAACTGGTAACAACCTCACCGACAACGGTGCGGGGATAACCTACCACAACTCCCTCAGCACCACCATATCCGGGAACAACTACACTGACAACTGGCTAACCGACACCTCAGTCATAGACGATGGAGAGATGGTGATAGCCACCACCATCTACAGCTGCGGACCAGCAGCCCTGGCCACCATCCTCAAAAACCTGGGAATCTACACCACCGAAGCCGAACTCGCACGACTAGCCAGCACCGATGAAACCGGAACCAGCCTGTATGGACTGAAACAGGCCGCTTTAAATAAAGGAGTAACCGCAATAGGGGCCAGACTAACCATCGACCAACTGCAACCTAACTATTTGGTTGTTTTAAACATAGACGGAACCCAACACTTCGAAATAATCCACAACATCACCAACACCACGGTCTACCTCTACGACCCCAACCTAGGCGACCTAGAAATAAGTAGAGAAAAATTCAATACACTCTACACCGGAATAGCACTCATAATCAACGGACAAGCACCAGTTAATGCTACGATACTCACCGACGACGAGATGCGCAACATCAAAGCCATGTATCATTATGAATGGGTTAAACACACCTACTGGACAAAGGGATACTGGTATGACACATATCGATGGGTAGGTTTCACAGTAAAAATACCTTATCTCTACCTAAAATGGGTGCCAGGCTACCTATGGAAAGGATGGCTACCCATACCCGGACACCTCGAACTCCGCCGAGGTGTATACACCAAAACCATCGGACGCTGGATCCGCATCCCACACTACGTACCACCCCAGAAAAAAACCTACTACACCTACGAAAAAAAATACGACTTCAACTGGGATCGTGTAGCTGCTGTTGTATCGATTGGAGGAGGAGGTTTTCTAGTAGGATTGAGTGTAATTGGTGATGCTTCTACTGGAGGTATAGGTACTGTACCTGCCGCTTATGTAGCATATTCTGGTATCACATTTATAACAGTTGGTTCTACTTATCTCATGATGACTTGGAATGAACCCTGGTGGAAGTAAAGAGCTTAATTTACAGTTAGAAATTAAGCCTTTTATTTTTTTCGGATATTAAATGTCCAATAATGGTTAGATATTATCTTATTACAAAAATGAAATATTATTCAGAACAATAATAATAGTCGAGGATTGATTGATGTTAAAAAAATTTTACAAGGGATAAACGCAACTTTAAGGCAAAAAAAATAATTTGGGTGATATTAAATGAAAAGATATTTAATTGGAATAAGTGCAGGTGTATATTTACTTATTTTGTCTTTATGTTATTGGATATTTTTTAAAAATCCTCCTGTAGGTTTGTTTATAACATTATTATGTGCTTTCGCGTTTACACTGATCATAAGCGGATTGTTTGAGTATCGAAAGTACTACAACAGAAATCTTTTTCTCGCAATTACAACAGGGATCTTAGCTGGAATGTTAACTTTGAGTTATCTTCAAACATCTTCACAGGCCTATCAAAATAATTTAATACTATCCTATCTCCTCATAGGAATATTTACCGTGATAATAATCTATTTAATGTATGGTCTCAATCGCAAATGGAAAAATCTAAAAAATCATGAAAAACAAAAAAGAGTTAAATCAGCAGCCTAATACTCCTGCAGCTGGCTATTTACTATGGGGATGGCTACCCATACCCGGACACCTCGAATGGCAGTAGGATGGTACACCAAAACCGTAGGAATGACCATCCGCGTATCACGCTACATCCCACGACGCAAAATAACCTACTACACCTACAAACTAGTACCCGACGCACCAACAGGAAAATACTACAATCTTGTTGGAGGAGTGAAGGTTTTAAAGGGTCTTTCCACCTCTTATGCTGGTGCCAAAATGATTATGAGTTCTGTTGCACTGGGTGTTTTTCAACCTAAACAGAACCGTTAGCTTTTGTGCTGTTTGGAGTTGGTGGTGCTGGAATGATATATGGAACATATGAAGTATGGGATGGTGCTGATGACCCGATATTTACAGATAAAAGTTATGAACATCAGATTTACGA
>DAHVOW010000046.1 GCA_027318585.1 Methanobacteriaceae archaeon
CCTGGTGCCGTTGGTTAAAAACGGAGAAACCATAGGCGAGATAGAGATAGACGCAGAAACTGGTAAAAATCTGGGAGGATCTGGCGGAGCCCCTTAAGGCTCTTATACTGAATCTATTCCATCCCCCCCTTATTTTTTTCTAAATAGTGAGATATGGTGGGAATTTTTATGTTTTTTGGCAAATTACTTCACCGCGGATGAACTTAAAATATCAATAGAGAACCATGAAGATCCTGTTTGTGGAGCCGCCCAAGGAATTCTGGTTTGTGATGGGAGAATATCTACCACCACCTCTAGGAATACTCCAGTTAGCCGCCTTTCTGGAAGAAAAGGGTGATGACTGGGACCTAGAAGTCCTGGATTGTCAGGCCCAGAGAGTGGGCTGGAAAAAATTAAAAAGGCGTCTGGAGTCATCTGACCCGGACCTGGTAGTGGTTAGTGCCCTTGCCACCTGTAACACTTACACCGTCCTGCGCACCGTTTCTCTAGTAAAGATGATTGACCCGGGAATAAAAACCGTGGTAGGGGGTCAGCACTTCTCAGCCCTGGCCCAGGAGAGCCTGGAAAAGTATCCGGAGATTGATTTTATAATACGCGGTGAGGGAGAGATAACTCTCCTGGAACTAGCCAAAAGTCTGGATCAGGAAAAAGCTTATGTGAACATCCAGGGATTGAGTTACCGGTACAATGGTAATGTGATGCATAATCCTCCCCGCCCTTTAATAAGGAACCTGGATAACCTGCCCCTGCCGGGTTACCACTTCGTCGAGGATCATGCCCACCGCTACCACTTCCGGATGATGGCTAAACAAGGTGCGGGTTACGCTATGGTGGAGGCTTCCCGGGGCTGCCAGTACCATTGCACCTTCTGTTCTCAGTGGAGCTTCTGGAATGGACGTTATCGTCATAAATCTCCTGGAAGGGTGGCGGATGAGATGGAGTACCTGTACCAGGAGATGGGGATCAGTTTCCTGTGGCTTACCGATGACAACCTGGGACTGGGTCCCCACACCCGAAAGATATGTGATGAACTTATTAACCGTGGTCTTTCTGAGGATCTGAAGTGGTTTGTGCAGGCCCGTAGCGATGCTATTATAAAAAACCAGGAAACTCTGCCTAAACTGCGAAAAGCCGGTAATTACTGGGTTATGGCGGGTCTGGAACACCACGACCCGGCCACCATCAACTCCTATCAGAAGGGGATCCGGACCGAGGATTCCCGGCAGGCCATGGATCTAATTAAGGATCACGATATCTTCGCCCAGGCCACCTTCATCACCGGCGACCGCAGTGACTCCCACCAATCCATGGAACGTTTCCGGGAGTTTGTAAACCACGTGGACCCGGACCTGGCCATCTTCATGATACTCACACCCTTCCCCGGCACGGCACTCTACGAGACCGCCCATACGAATGGCTGGCTAGAGGACTACAACTGGAGCAACTATGATATGGTCCATGCGGTGATGCCTACCGAGCATTTGACCCGTAATGAAGTCCAGGAGGAGCTGTTTCTCTGTTACCGGGACTACTACGGCAGCCTGAAAAGACGGATTACAGGAGTGTTTTCTAAAAATCAGTTCAAAAGAACCACTTACCGTTACATGGCTGGCCAGGGCTTATTACAATCACTGAGGGGTCTAATTGAATAGCAGCCGAAGCCTCAGCTTTTTATCCCTGTTAGGACTCTTTTTTTTGGTTCTGATGTATCAGTGGGCCCCGGTCTCAGAAATAAATAGAAATTTGATTTTAGCGGTCTTCATCCTGGTCTGTATACTGGGGATGATGGCTGCCATCTACCCCCGGCACTGTCTAGGGTTATTTAACCGGAAGCGGGAAAAGTCGGAGTCAGCTGGTCACCACCCGGACTGTGGAGAATTTGAAACCCACACCTTTACCCTCAAGTGTAGAAGGTACTGCGCGGGTTGTTTCGGTCTTTTTTTGGGAAGTATCGGGGCTATCTTTTTTTGTCTTTTCTATTACCTCTACGGATTCAGCAGCTCCATCCTGTTCTGGGCAGGAGTGCTGGCTGTGTTTTTAGCTTTAATAGAGCTTAACTATTTTAAAATAAATAGATCTTGGGTTAAGTTTATCTTTAACCTGGTGCTGGTCACTGGATCAGCGATGATCATTGTAGGGATTTTGGAATCTAAACCTAGTTTAGGCCCCTATTTTTTGGTACTCATCATCCTGTGGATCTACACCCGAACCACTACCTCGGCCACTGATCATGACCTGATATGCAGTCGGTGCTCCGATACAGCTTGCCCCTATAAGTAAAATCTACAGATATCCCCTTATAAGCGTTATTTTCGGTGCGTAGCTTTGTATATGGCCCCGGCGATAATTAATATGCCGATTAGTACGATGAGTGCTGGCCATAGATACTGCCAGAACTGAAATCCGTAGATGGCAGAAAGACCGGCCATTATCAAAATAACTCCGATAATCAGTGGCCCGATAACGTTACCATAAGGAAGGCCGAAACATTCGTCCCTCTGGCGCTTCCTGTGGTGGTGTCTATCCACATCATCCTTTAAGGGAGTTCCACATTTAGAACAGTACTCTACATCGTCTTCATTCTTGGTTCCACAATTATGACAGTAAACCATCTTTCCACCCCATTTTTATTATGTTTCTGGTCTCATAAACAAATTTGCTTACCCTTAAAGAACATAAATAATTGTTAATAACGCACCAAAGAGGGGGGTAGGAGTCAGAATATGGAGTTGGATTTACACTATGCCATTTACACTGGATTAGTACTGGGATTGGTAGGTGGTCTGGTCTTCTTGGTGTGGGACTTCATCAATCATTCCTTCTCTCATGCTTTAGTCCAGGGGGTGCAGGCCGGCCTAATTTTTATGGTTCTGGGCTTTATTCTGGGATTATTAATCGGTCATTTGAAATGAAGTTTAGAAAAATATTAAGATGAATAGGATGTAAACAATTTATCATATTCTTTTAGTGAGGGGGATTCATGGGAGATTCAGCATACGTTACCTACTGTCGAATATGTAATGCCAAAGTACCTGCCAACTCCAGTTTCTGCATCCAATGCGGCCATTTACTAACAAACGGTGCTTCTTCGGATTTGACCTGTGCCAGTTGTGGGGAAAATTTAAGTGAGGAGTACCAGTTCTGC
The DNA here is from genome assembly GCA_027318585.1 of Methanobacteriaceae archaeon. Classification (GTDB taxonomy): domain Archaea; phylum Methanobacteriota; class Methanobacteria; order Methanobacteriales; family Methanobacteriaceae; genus Methanobacterium. The sequence goes on from DAHVOW010000046.1 coordinate 3,146, forward strand.
CCGGAGTGCGGAGAGAAGATCATCAGCATCGGTACCTGCCCCCGGTGCACGGCCCGTATAAAACCAGGGACCAAGTTGTGCACTGAATGCGGCCTGGACCTGGATGAAAAAAGCGATGCCCTTGATCTAAGGGAAGAGAAAGGCGAAGACCCGGTTTTAGAAAAAACTGGCTTGATATCTGGCATGGGCAGTTTCCGAAGTAAAACTAAAAAAACTCCAGTATTGAAAAAGAGATACCTGGTCTGTGAAACCTGCCGGGGTTACTACCAGCTGCAGAGGGGTGAGGAACCCGAGGACTTCTCAGATGAATGTGAGTGCGGTGGGAAACTAGGAGTGCAAGACTCCAAGGAGGGACCATGATTAACATTGAACTTTTGGAATATGGATATTCCTTCAAAACAGGAAAACACTTCATTAAATTCTTAATAAGTGGATTATCTGTAGAATATGAAGAAAAATTAAGTAATATTTTGCCTAATATCCCGGAAGGAAATTTTAAGAGATTTGAAATAGAAAAAACAGAATCCGGCCTGTTGATACTGGAACGGTTTCCTGAAAAACAATACCCATTCCACCAGGAAATACCCACCCCTGATGAGATAAAAAGTGTGAAAAAAACCGTGGAATCTTTTATTAATCCATCCGAATAACAGGTATCCTATTTATGACTGAGTTATCCTTCTACGGTGGTGTGGATGAGATCGGCGGAAACAAGATAAAAGTTGCATCCCCGGATTCTTCCTTCTTTTTTGACTTTGGACTGGCCTTCTCCCGGGCTAATACCTACTTATCCGAATTTCTGCAGCCCCGTAAAGCCAACGGTATCCTGGATTTCGTGGCCCTGGGCCTGTTACCCTGTCTTAAGGGGATCTACCGGGAAGATTATCTGCGCCATGTGGGACTCTCCCATCCTGAAGAGCCCGGGGTGGAGGGAGTGCTTATCAGCCACAGCCACGTGGACCACGTGTCCTACGTCCACCATCTAAGGGAGGACATACCCATACATCTTTCAGAGGAATCCTACCTCATATTAAGGGCTCTGGAGGATACTGGAGCTGCTTCATTCTCGGAATATCTGCACCTTAAAAAATCATTTCAGCTAGTGCCCAAAAAGACTGGAAAAGGCTACACCCGTAAGACCATCACTGTGGACCGGGACCTGCAGATGACCCGGCCCTACCACAAATTCCAGCTGGGTGACTTCCAGATTCAATCGGCGCCGGTGGATCACAGCCTGCCCGGGGCTTCGGCCTACCTGGCGGAGAATGGGGAGGGTATGATAGTTTACACCGGGGACCTGCGCTTCCACGGCCGGCAACCAGAACTAACCCACCAGTTCGTTAAAAAGGCCCGGAAGGCCCAGCCTACCACCCTGCTCTGTGAGGGTACCCGTATTAACAGCACCGGCAACACCAGTGAGGAGGACATCCAGAGGAAGGCCGAGGAAGTGGTGAAGGATGTCAAAGGGTTGGTGGTGGTTAACTACCCGGTGCGGGATTTGGACCGGCTGGTAACCTTCTACCAGGTGGCTATAAACACCGACCGTCAGCTGGTGGTGAGCCTCAAACAGGCCTACATTCTGGATCTATTCCAGGGCCGGGGCTACCCGGAACTAGACGATGTACTGGTCTACCAGCCCAAAAAGGGGTGGGGAATGGTCACAAAAAACACTTACGCCTGCCAGGATGATGAATGGGTGTGCACCAGTGACCTGGACCCGGAGCTAACCCAGAGGGACTACCGAAACTGGGAGCGGGAATTCCTGGACCAGGATTACACCATAAACTACCAGGACCTGCAGGAGAACCCGGAGGAGTACCTATTTCGCTGCGACTTTTTCGAGTTGAAGGAGCTAATCGACATCAAACCAGAAAAGGGCATTTACCTCAAATCCATGACCGAACCCTTCGATGAGGAGATGGAGGTTAACGAGGAGAAGGTGAAAAGCTGGCTTAAACTGTTCAACCTACCCCTCTTAAAGGGCTTTCATGCCTCGGGCCACGCCAATGGGGAGGAGATCCTGGACATGATCCGGGAGATAAACCCGGAGGAAGTGTACCCCATCCACACCGAAGGCAAGGAACAGTTCAAGGTTCTAGAAGAGGACGGGATACGGGTGAAATACCCAAAACTAAAGTTAAAGGAGGATTGAAAACATGGCCCTCAAATACTTGGAAAAAGATCAAAAAAGGATCGATAAGAAGATGGAAGACTTGAATAAAAAACTGGATAACCTGGAACACCAGGCCCAGCTAAAGCGACTGGAGAAGAAGTATGAAAACTTGAAGAAGTCTGATAATCCTGAGGATGAACTAATGGCGGAGTTGTATGAAGAGCTGATTAGGTTGGAGAAAAGGGCTAAGCGGTAATTTCCTACCTTTCTTCAGAAGTTGTTAGTTCAAATTTTTTATACACCAGTTAATCCATTAATAAGTTAATTTTATCTAATTTTTGCCAACTTTTTTTTGAAATATTTGAATATCCAATAAAAATTTAACATATTATTTATAAATAATATTATTGGGTTTATTCAGGGGGTTTTTCATGGCTGTATTTAAGGGAAATTTAAAAATAATAGGTATTTTATCTACCCTATTTGGTATCATTTCTATCCTAGCTGGTTTAATTGATGCAGTAATAAGATCGG
>DAHVOW010000047.1 GCA_027318585.1 Methanobacteriaceae archaeon
ATAAAAACTAACGTTTGTTCAGAATTTTATATGATGAGCAGGACTAAAAACTGTTCACTATAACGAGACTGGCAAAAAAAATTTCAGGCGTCCTAATTTACCACTGGACCATGATCATAATTTGAGGTTGAACTCCTGGAGTACCAGTAACCGAGTGGGTCAGTTTTGGGGTAAAATTTTAGATAGGTTCCCGGTTTAGGGTTATTATGGTGCATGGTAGAGAAAACTATATGTTTAAGGTTCTGATAATTAATAATTGAAATTAAGTTTATCCCTTTTCCACTTGAAAAGCAAGAGGTGGGTATTATAGCCAAGTCCAGGGAAGCAATAGAGAAACAGTTTGATAAGTTAAGACAGAACCTTCTAGACCTGACCATGCGTAATCAGCTTCTGAATTTCCGGCCCCGTACCAGGGTCATCCCCATGGAAGATGAGAATCCGGAAGAACTGTACGATTTACTGGTTTTAAATGAGAAAAAACTCCAGTTCCGTCCACGTGAATTTGAATCCATGGATCGGAGCGTGATGGATCCATCACCAGAGAGTGCACCAGATGAAGCTGGACTGGGTAGTCCGGAAAGTGAGGAACCATCCCCAGATCCAGAGGTAGAACTATCCCCCACGGATGGGGAGGAATATCCTGGGGATGAGGACGAATTAAATCCAGAGGAGGAGGGAGAGTTACCTTCTCTTGAGGATCAAACACTGAATACGATAGACTCCCTGGAGGAACAGGATTCACTCCAGGATTATGAACTCACCCCTGAACTGGGGGATGAGGAGCCGGACTTTACTGATCAACCTTCAACCGATGAATTTGAAATGGAAGACTCTTCGGATCGGATCGTCCTTAAGGAGGTCTACGATGCCCGGGGACAGACCCTGGCCCTGGATGTTATGGACCTGGAGGAGGACCTCCACCTTACCAAGGAGGAATCCGACCTGTTATGGGAGCTCCCACCCTCCGAGGGCCAGGTGGATAAACGTATCCGGGATTTGTTCATGCAGACCGACCTTTCCGCCCGGGAGTTGCAGAAACGGCTCTTCAGAATCCACCAACACGCCCGGACCGTGTTCGAGGAACAGGGATACAACGTACTCTACCTGGCCCTGGGCTTTTTAGAATGGATGGAGACCAGTGGCGATATACACCGGGCTCCCCTGATCCTGATCCCGGTCCAGCTGGAGCGGCGGGGAGTGGGAGGAGCCTACAAGCTCTCCTGGAATGGGGAAGACATCATCCCCAATATATCACTCCAGGCCAAACTGCAGGAGCAGTACATCACCCTCCCGGACCTGGTGATGCCCCACCATAGTGAGGGTATAACTCAGTACCTGGAGGAGGTGGAGGCCTCCCTACCCCCTGCCCCGAACTGGCAGGTGCACCGGGAAGTGTATCTGGGCTTTTTCAGCTTCACTAAATTCGTTATGTTCCAGGACCTGGACCCGGATCACTGGCCCTCGGAGCTGTCCTTCGACCAGAACCCCATCATCAAATCCATGTTCAACCCCGAAACCCAGGAACTTGATCCGGGCTTTTTGGAGGAGGATGTGGATTACAAACTCAAATCCCGGGATGTTTACACCGTACTGGATGCGGATTCATCTCAGATAGCGGTTATTGAGGATGTTAAACATGGAAAGAACCTGGTGGTGGAGGGACCTCCCGGGACTGGTAAGTCCCAGACCATTGTCAACCTGATTGCCGAGCTCATGGCCTCCGGGAAGACTGTGCTATTTGTGAGTGAGAAGATGGCCGCCCTGCAGGTGGTTAAAAGCCGTCTGGACAGCATTGGCCTGGGGGATTTCTGCTTGGAACTCCACAGCCACAAGTCCAAGAAGAAAGAGGTCTTAAACGAGTTGCAGAGAACACTGTACCAGCCACCTATCTCCTCCTCATCCCTGGAGGACAAGTTCCATGAACTGGATGAGCTGCGACGGGAACTTAACCACTACCGGGAGATGATCCACCGGCCCTTACCGGAGATGGGCTTCTCAGCCTTCCAGCTGTATGGAATGAAGGAGGAGGCTTTACAGCATTTCCAGGATAAGGACCAGGCACTGCCCCGGATGGTAATCACCGACCCGTCCAGTTACACCCGTGAAAACTGGCACAGTGCAGTGTCCAGTTTGAAGGACCTTTCCCAGTTGCTCCGATTCATAAAACCCCTGAAGGAATATCCCTGGAGGCACGCCCACCCCGGGGTGATCTTCCCCTCAGACCAGGAGGAGATCAAGAAACTCTTCACCGACGCCTTGACCAGTTTGGGGGAGATGGAACTGGCCTTGGAGGAGCTGGCCATACACACCGGAGTTACCATTCCATCCACCCGTGAAGATCTGGATGAAACCCTGGATCTAGTCCATGAAATCTCCCAGTCCAGGATACTGCCCCTGGAAGTGCTGGACAACCCGGACTGGAATGAGGAGAAGGCCCAAAAGATAATAAACCTCCTGGAGAGGTTCCAGACCACCACCCGCAAGTTCCAGAAGCAGGCCCTCCAGATGGACCTCCGCCGGGAGCTGCAGTCCCTGGAAGACTACCGGGAGAACCTGCTTTTAGTACCCGGATCAGTCTTCAGCGACTACCGTCAGGAAATTTTGGACTCCCTGGAAAAGTTAATCCAGGCTGTGGATAAGCTTAACCTCAACCTCAACGAGCTAGTGGATCTTACTGGACTCCGGCCACCCCAGAACCGTAAAGAATTGGAAGATGCCCTGCAGGAGGCTAGGCTCATCTCCAGCGCCCCCCCAGTAGAGAGGAGGCTTCTGGAAAACCCGGACTGGAACAGTGCCAGTCCCGAGGCCAAAAGGATCATCCGGGAGCTGCGGGAGTACCGTAACCAGCTTAAACTCACCCACCACTTCACCGAGGATGTACTGGAACTGGACCTCAGAAAACGGCTGGACAGCTTCAGCAACGCCTCCACTAAGCGTTTGAAGTTTCTAAGCGGGGACTACAAGAAGGTTAAAAACAGTGTGCTGCAGCTGTACCGGGATGAGGCCCCCACCGATGACCAGGAGATCCGCCGGGACCTGGAGGGCCTGATCAGACTGCAGGAACTTAAAATGTCCATCAGAAAGTCAGAGGACACCGCCCAGTCCCTCTTTGGCCAGGCCTGGCAGGCCGAACACACCGACGCCCAGTTCATCTGTGACCTGGCGGACTGGCTTATCAGGTTCCGTAAGATGCTATTAGCCAGGGAACTTACTGATGAGGCCCTTTTGAAATTTGAAAAGGGACCCAACCCCCGAATCAAGAACAACATCTCCCAGCTGCAGGAGGATCTGGACACAGTCACCAACCTGACCCAGCACCTGCAGGGATTCCTACCCCTTTCCACGGATGAATTCCAGTTCCAGAAGTTAAAACTAGACGCTGTTTCATATAAGAGAAAGGTGGAGGGATATTTCCAACTTAAAGAAAAGATTAATGGATTATACCGGGAGGAAGCACCGGAGGATGAGGAGGAAGCTCTGGAGGACCTGCGGGAGGTGCTGGCCTCGGAGAAGATCAGGAACCGATTAACCGAATGTGACCCGCAGGCAGCCCAGCTTTTCGGCTCCACCTGGCAACAGGAGGACAGTGACCTGGAAGAGCTTCAAACCCTTTTAAAGTTCATAACCCGGCTCCATAATCTGCTGGATGAGGAAAAGATATCCCGGCGCACCCTGGAGATACTCAGCCAGGAGCGTGATCCGGAAAAGATGGACCAGACCGCCCGTAGGGTGCAGACCTCCTACCAGCAACTACTTACGGTCTGGAAGGGTGTGAACCAGTACTTGAATCTGGATTGTAAAGCAGTGTTCCCCCAGGGGTTCAACCGCACCACCTTTGATGCTATACGAACTCAGCTAACCCTCTTCCGGGAGGAGGTGCCCCGCCTTTTAACCTGGTCCCAGTTCTTATCCCAGACCCGGGAACTACCACCCCTGGCCCAGCCCATACTGGACCTCATCCAGGAGGACCTCCTAGATGAGAAGGACCTCCTGCCCTGTCTTATGGGTGACTACGCCGATAGCATGCTCCGCCAGGCCTTCCTGGAGGACCCGGCACTGCAGAACTTTGTAGGGGACCTGCACCAGAATAAGATACGCCAGTTCGTGGAACTGGACCAGGAACTTTTAATGCTCAACCGGGACCGCATCGCCCACCATCTCAGCGAGCACCGTCCCAATGTTTACACCAACCTCACCCCCTCCTCGGAGTTGGGCATCCTCTTATCGGAGCTGAACCGTAAAAGGCGGCACATGCCCATACGTAAATTGCTCCTGGCCGCTGGTGGTTTGATACAGACCATCAAACCCTGCTTCATGATGAGCCCCCTCTCCATTGCCCAGTTTTTAGACCCCCATGGAGTGCCCAACCTCAGCTTCGATGTGGTGATCTTCGACGAGGCCAGCCAGGTCAAACCCGAAGACGCCCTGGGAGCCCTACTAAGGGGACGGCAGCTGGTGGTGATGGGGGATACCAAGCAACTACCACCCACCACCTTTTTTGATATTATGATCCACCCCCTGAGTGAGGATGACTATGAACTGGACTCCCTCATGGATATGGAGAGCATCCTTCACCTGTGTAAACGAAGCTTTCCCATTAAGATGCTGCGCTGGCACTACCGAAGTCGGCATGAGTCCCTCATCGCCGTCTCCAACCAGGAATTTTATAACAACCACCTTTTCGTTTACCCCTCACCCTGCCACAGTTCAGAGCAGCTGGGCCTGATGTACACGCCCCTGGACCGGGAAATCGCTACTTACGACCGGGGACGCACCTCCACCAACCTGGAGGAGGCCAAGGCCGTGGTGCAGGCGGCCTTCGACCACTTCCAGAAGTACGGTGATGGTAAGAGTCTGGGTATCGGTACCTTCAACGTTAACCAGCAGCAGGCCATCCTGGAAGTACTGGAACTGGAACTCAAACGACACCCCCGGGCCCAGAAATTCCACAAACACTTCTTCGGGGAATGGGAGGAGAAGTTCTTCGTCAAGAACCTGGAAACCATCCAGGGAGATGAACGGGACGTGATCATGGTCAGTGTGGGCTACGGCTTCGACGAGGAGGGAAAACTAACCCACAATTTCGGACCCCTGGACAAGGACGGAGGGGAGAGGCGGTTGAATGTGCTGGTCACCCGGGCCAAGGAGAAGTGCATGGTCTTCGCCAACTTCCACGCCGGGGATCTTAAAAACGTCAACGAAGGATCAGCATTCGGACTCCGGGCCCTTAAGACCTTCCTGGCTTATGCTGAGCACAGGAACCTGGAGAGTTTGGATTCTCATTTAACAGAGACCACCTCTCCCTTTGAGAACTCCATACGCTCGGCAATAGAAGAGGAGGGCTTAAATGTGCACCAGCAGGTGGGCTGTGCTGGTTACCGTCTGGACCTGGCGGTGGTGGACCCTGAGGACCCGGACCGATACCTTCTGGGTATTGAATGTGACGGGGTTATGTACCACAGCGCCCCGGTGGCCCGGGACCGGGACCGTCTCCGCCAGCAGATCCTGGAGGGTCTGGGCTGGAATATCTACCGTATCTGGTCCACGGACTGGTACCGGAACCGGGAAGAAAGCCTTAACCGCTTATTTATGGCTATCCATGAAGCCCGGGAGGGTAAGAAGAAACCCGAAGTGGAGTT
>DAHVOW010000048.1 GCA_027318585.1 Methanobacteriaceae archaeon
GGAGGAACTGTCCAGGATATACGGGGCATGTGACGTCTTTGCATTGTTATCCAGTGGCGAGGGCAATGCGGTGGGAGTTATGGAGGCCGGGGCCTCGGGATTACCTGCAATAGTAACTCCGGTGGGAGCCACCCCGGATCTTATTAAGGACAGTGTTAATGGCTACCTCACCCAGCCCCGGATAGAGGAGATCGTGGATAAGATCATCCAAATCCACAAAGAGCATCCACAAATGGCCCAGAATGCCAGGAAAATAGCAGTGGAAAACTTCGCCTGGGACCACATCATTAAAAAACACCTGGATTTATACCATTCTCTAGTGGAGGGAAAATGAGGATCCTGACTATTAAAAATGGGGAGATAACCCACCAGGGCGGTATTAATAAGACCATCCGGGAGGTGAACTTTAACCTGGCCGAGAGGGGACATGATTGCACGGTCATCACCACCAACACCTCCAGTTTACCCGCCACGGAAACTTACCAGGGCTACCAGATCATAAGACTACCCCCGGAGTGGGAGGCTAATCTGTACGGCCTTAACTGGGGAGCCTACCAGTACCTCGAAAAGAATCTCCCTCACCTGGACCCGGATGTTATTCATGTCCATGGTTATCATGGCCTCTTCTCACCCCTGGTTATGCGGATGATCAAAAAACAACAGCCCCACATCCCCCTCCTATTTTCACCCCACTTCGGAGTTTTCTCCCACGCCACCTTCCTGGGCCAGCATCTGTGGGGAACCTACAACCGGTTAGTGGGCCGGAGAATAATGAACCTACCGGATCTGGTCATCACCGCCTCCCAGTTCGAGGCCCGTAACCTGGAACAGATCCTGAAGGTGGAACCCCAGAAGATCCGGGTCATTCCCCATGGAATCAACCACCACACCAACTCCCCGAAAGGAAAGAACCACACCTTAAACCTGCTGTACGTGGGATATCTGTTGAAACTGAAGGGAGTGCAATACATCATCAAGGCCCTGCCCTATCTGGCCCGTCAGGACCTGGATTTTAAACTGCGTATTGTAGGGGAGGGCCCCTACCAGGATAAACTCAAGGAATTGGCCCGGAAACTGGGGGTGGACCAGTACCTAGAGTGGGAAGGTTTCATCCCGGACCCGGACCGGTTACGGGAGTGCTACCGTGAGAGTGATGTGTTCCTGTTACTATCCCAATCCGAGAATTACGGGATCGTGGTCACCGAGGCTTTGGCCATGGGAACCCCCACCATCGTAACCAACCAGACCGCCCTCGAGGAATTTGTATCAGAACCCGGCTGCTTCGGCGTTAACTACCCCCCAGATCCGGAAAAGGTGGCCCGGTTAATAATGGACATCCACCACCACCAACTGCAGGTGGGTCCTTTCAGTGACAAGATCAGGACCTGGAAGCAGGTCTCAGGTGATTATGAGGAGATCTACCGTGATCTGGGAGGCGTTAGTTGAAGTTCTACAACCCCCTCCAGATGAATGACTGGCCGGTGGACAAATTCCTAACCCTGGTGTTATCCATCCAGTTCTCCCTCTGGGCCCTAATCGGATTGGACCTTCTCCACTTCCACCTGCCCCTCTTACGGGAACTTTTCAGTGTGTTCTATCTGGGATTTCTACCCGGAGTCATGATCCTCAGAATCCTGAAACAGCACCACCTGGGGAACATCCAGACCACCATCTACGCGGTGGCCCTGAGTATCTCGGTCCTGATGCTGGTGGGATTCTTATCCAACCTAATATTCCCATTACTCGGGATATCCCAGCCCATCAGCCTCTTCCCCCTTCTTTTAGCCATTAGCCTGGTGGTGCTCCTGTTGTGTTATTTGACCTACACCCAGGGGGAGAAGGACCCTTCCACAAAGATCCTGGACACCCAGTATCTACTATCACCGGCTGCTCTGTTATTATGCGCCCTGCCCCTACTGGCGGTGTTCGGCACCTACTCCCTAAACTACTGGGATGATAACACCCTGCAGATGCTGTTACTTTTAATAATCGCCCTCCTCCCCATAGTGGCTTTGAAATGGATCCCCCAGAAGCTGTATCCCCTACTGATATTCATGGTCTCCCTGTCCCTGCTCTTACACTGCACCCTGGTCTCCTCCTACCTGTGGGGTGCCGATGTGAACGCCGAGTACTACCTGTCCAGCCTGGTTTTAGATAACGGGATCTGGAACTTCGGTATCGGGGATAACATCAACGCCATGCTGAGTGTGGTTATCTTCGCCCCCCTATTCTCCATACTGGGAAGTATCAACCTGGTATGGCTTTTTAAGATTGTTTATCCCCTGTTTTTCTCTTTAATCCCCCTGGGGATGTACCTGGTTTACAGGAAGTTAACCAACGCCCGGATGGCCCTCCTGGCCTGTTTGTTCTTCGTATTCTGTTACGCCTTCTACACGGTTTTAACCTCCACCGTCCGGCAGCAGATTGGGGAGCTGTTTTTGGTCTCCATCCTCATCCTGGTCTTCTACCACCAGGTCCGTGGACGGTCACGTTCACTGCTTCTGCTCATCTTCGGATTATCAGTGGTAGTCTCCCATTATGGATTAACCTACATCCTCCTTTTAATCATCCTCCTGGCCTATATCCTGAAGGTCATCTTCACCCGCTTACATAGGACCACCGAGGCGGAGTACAATATCCTGAACCCCCTTTATCTACTGTTTCTGTTGATCTTCGCCTTAACCTGGTTCATCTACGTATCCAGCTCCTCCATCTTCAGCAACGGAGTGGTTATTGGCACTGCTATCCTTAACTCGGTGACGGATGTCTTCAATCCCTCCACTTCCCAGGGTCTTTCCTCCTTCACAGAATCCATGTCTTTTTTCAAATCCCTGGAAAGACTGCTCTACATCCTGGCCGAGGGATTCATCGCCTTGGGGGTGCTGGGTTTGCTTAAGAATAAGTGGCGGATCCCGGAGGAGTACCGGTTCCTAGCCCTGGGCAGCTTATCCATCCTTATTGTCGGCATCGCCTTGCCATTTTTTGCCGGAGCCCTGAACACCGACCGTTTATTACACATCGCCAGCATATTCATATCCATATTTTTAGTAACCGGATTCTTAACCGGCACCAACCTCTTAAACAAATACAGCGGCGGGTACTTCCATCTTAATTATGAAAAATCCTTGTATCTTCTGGCTGTGTTCCTCATGTTCTTTTTGCTTTTTAACTCGGCCTTCACCTACCAGTTATTTGACCAGGATAAGTGGGGACGCTTTGCCCTGGACAACCAGGTGGACTTTCTGAGTGTGAATCCCCTGGAGCTGAAATCCGTGGAATGGATCAGCTACCACCGGGAACCGGATATCAAGATCTACGCCGACCTTAACAAGGCGGCCATCCTCTTTGGCAAGACCGGGAACGGTACTAAGGAGGTTGTCGACCTCCGGGTGGATTCCTATCCCCGGCTCAGCCAGTCCTATATCTACCTGGGCAAGACCAACCTGGAGAACCAGGAATGGTACATCCACGGGATCAAGGAGCGGATGAATATATACACCCCCCTCCCAGATTGGACTAATTTCAGCCGGATCTATGATAATGGGGATAGCTGGATATTAAAAGGACAGGACCGGATGCTATGAAAGTGGGTTTCATCCAACCAGCCACCCGGACTGGTGAAGCAGGATACGCCAAGTACCTCAAGGAAGGACTCCTAAAAAGAAGGGTCAAGATCCAACCCATCACCAGCTCTTTTTTTAGAAAACCTAATATACGCATCTTCCTGGGAAGTTTAGTCCTGAGGGGCTTCACCAACCCTGAAAAGATGGATATCATGCATAACCTGGATAACCTGGGGCCCTACCTCCTTCCCAATAACACCCCGGTCCGGAGGGTGCTCACCGTCCATGACATCGCCCCGGTGGTGCTTCCTCATCTTTACAGCAGCCTGGTGCGCTTCAATTTTAAGAACATCCTACCGGTTTTAATCCGAAACAGTGACGTGGTTATCGTCCCCAGCAGGGCCACCAAACAGGATCTGGTCCGTTATTTCTCCATCCCACCCGGGAAGGTGGAGGTGATCCCCCTGGGCATCGACACCACCTACTTCTATCCCCGCCACCGGGATGAAAGGGTCCTGAAAAAGTATGGTATTACAGGAGAGTACCTGATCTACGTGGGCACTGATAATCCCCGTAAAAACTTGAAAAACCTGATACTAGCTTTTTCTCAACTCCCTAACCAGCTGGATCTGGATCTGGTCCTGGTGGGCCCCATCCATAAGGGAAACTTGATGAAATCCGTGCCGGATATGGGGGAGCGCATCATATTCCCGGGTTACGTGGATGAACCGGATTTACCAGTGCTGTACAGTGCATCAGAAGCCCTAATATTACCATCCCTTTATGAGGGTTTTGGCTTACCACTCCTGGAGTCTATGGCCTGTGGCACCCCGGTTATAGCATCCAATAACAGTGCCATCACCGAGGTGGTGGGTGATGCCGGAGTGCTGATCCCGGATCCTGAGAACCCCCCAATGATAAGCCGGGCCATCCAGAAACTATGCGAAAATGAGGATCTGAGACTGGAATTAACCAGAAAAGGACTAGAAAGGGTGAACAATTTCACCTGGGATAACACGGTTACTAAGACCCTCCAGCTCTACCAGGACCTACTTTAAGAGGCTAAAAGAGCTCCGGATGTTCCGAAGATCCAGGAGATTGATGCCTTTCCTGCGCAGATAGAGGTACATGGTGATGGTTATCAGGGACTCGGTGATGACCACCGCCAGGGCGATCCCCACCGCCTGGAAGAAATAGGCCATCAGGACCGATAATAGGAGGTGGACTGCACTGAATAGGAGGATGATGTGGGAGAAGACCTCCTTGTAGTTAAATGTCAGCATGGTCTGGACGCCGAAGGTGGTGCTTAAGGCTACGATGAAGGGTATGAAGGCCATGATCTGCAGTATTAACACCGACTGTTGGTACTGGGTCCCGGCGAAGATGTAGATGATGAACCCGGCGAAGATGATGATGCCCAGGGAGAGCAGCAAGTTAAGACCACCCACCAGGAGGGTTAGTTTCTGGAGGAAACTCACCGCATCCTCCCGGGACTTCAAGGCCAGGGCACTGATGTAGGGATAAACTGACTGGGATATGGGGTTGAAGAGTCCGGAAACCACTCTCACAACCTTCTCGGCCACAGAATAATATCCCACCACCGTGTTGCTGGCGAAAAATCCTAAAATAAAGGGATTGGAGATGGAGTAGAGGCTGGTGGCGGCGGTGGATATGAAGACATGCCAGCCATCCTGCAGTTGATGTTTAACATCCTTTAAACCGGGTAAAAAGAAATTTACATTGAAGTACCGATGCACCAGGTAGAGAGACACCACTCCGATGACCACAGAACCCACCCCACTTATCAGGGGCACGTAGAGATAATCAGAGGCATTCCGGATGAATATGAAGATGGAAACCGTGTAGATCAGGGTGATCCCCATGTTAAGGACGCTGATGTACTTCATCTTCTCCATGCCCTGGAAGAACCAGNTGGG
>DAHVOW010000049.1 GCA_027318585.1 Methanobacteriaceae archaeon
CTACCTGGAACTATCCCGGGATGGATTCCCGGAGACATTCATCATACTGAGTCCCAACCACACCGGCTACGGTAGTCTGGTAAGCACCATGACCACCGGGGCCTGGGAAACACCCTTGGGCCAGGTGGAAATCGACACTGAACTGGCCCGGGAGTTAACCCGCACCAGTATCCTGGACGATGACCCCACTGCCCACTTTAAGGAGCACAGCATCGAGGTGCAGCTACCCTTCCTCCAGTACCTGGAGGAGGACTTCCAGCTGGTACCCATCAGCATGATGATGCAGGATTTAGAAACCTCCCATGAAGTGGGGGAGGCCATACACCAGGCTATAGAAGCCACGGGGAGGGATGTGGTGGTAATAGCCAGCACCGACCTCACCCACTACAAGGCCCAGGAAGTAGCAGCCCAGGAGGACCGGGAAGTCCTCAAGGCCCTGGAGAACCTGGATGAGGAGGCCATGCTGGAGGCAGTGGAGGAGTACAATGTGAACATGTGCGGCTACGGACCAGTAGCTGCCACATTGACCGCCACCAAGCTAATGGGAGCCACCCAGGCTAAGGTACTTAAATATGCTACCAGCGGCGAGACCAGCGGCAACTACCAGGAAGTGGTGGGATACGCCGCGGCGGTGATACGCTAAGGACGGTTAATCATGAGGGCCGTGGCATCAGCACCAGGCAAGATCATTCTTTTTGGAGAACACGCCGTAGTCTACCATAAACCAGCCCTGGCCATGGCGGTGAACCGCCGGGCCCGGGTGGAGGTGGAAGAAACCGGTGGGGATCAGATCTTCATCACCCTACCCGACCTGGATGTGGAGGGGGTTCTAGGACCCGGAGGGGAGCTGGAATTTTCAGGAACCGGGAAGGTGGGCATATTAAACTACATCACCCAGGCTGTAAAGCTCCTGCCGGTACCGGGTGGACTGAAGATCCGGGTGAAACTGGAGATACCCATCGGAGCCGGAATGGGATCCTCAGCGGCCATCACCGTGGCCACCCTGACCGCCCTGACCCAACTCCGACGAGAAAGTTTAGATAAAACGGCACTGGCCAGCCTAGCCCACCAGGTGGAACTGGAGGTCCAGGGAGCAGCCAGCCCCATGGACACCGCAGTATCCACCCACGGAGGACTGGTATACCTCCACGGTCAAGGGGAAGTGGAGAACCTGGAATTACCAGGAGAACTACCCCTGGTGGTGGCCTACACCAGTTACCGGGGAAACACCGGAGAACTGGTGGCCGGAGTCCGGCACCGACGGGACCTTTACCCCCGGGTGGTGGACCCCATCCTGGAGGCCATGGAAATGGTCACCCAGAGGGCCCGGAAGGCCCTCCAGGAGGAGGATGAAGAGGTCCTGGGGGATCTTTTAAACATCAACCAGGGACTCCTGGATGCCCTGGGAGTTAACACCCCGGAACTAAGCCGGATGGTGTATTTGGCCCGCAGCGCCGGGGCCCGGGGATCCAAGATCACCGGAGCCGGAGGCGGTGGCAGTATCATAGCTTACGCCCCGGGGAAGACCCAGAAAGTACTAAAAAAACTTCAAGAAGAGGAGGAAGCCTTCCCGGTGGGACTGTCCCACCAGGGAGTGGAACTAGAAGACTAGGTCAAATGATAATACTCAAACTGGGGGGCAGCATCATAACCTGTAAAGGTGAGGTGCAGCCCACCCTCAACCAGGAGAACCTGGACCGCATCAGCCAGGAGATCCGAAACTCCCAGGTGAAGGAGTTACTAATAATACACGGTGCCGGGTCCTACGGACACCCCCCGGCCCATCACTACCAGATAGGATCCCCTCTAAAGGATGAGAAGGACCTGGAACAGAAAAGGGAGGGCTTCTGTGTAACCCACCAGTTGGTGCAGGAGCTTAACCTGGCGGTGTGCCGGGCCCTCATCACCGCGGGAATTCCCGCCGCACCCTTATCACCATCATCATTTATTCACACTCATAATAAGAGAATCACCGACTTTAAAACCGATTTAATAACTGAATACCTGGATCTGGGACTGGTACCCGTACTCTACGGGGATGTGGTCCTGGACCGGGACCTGAAGATCAGAATGGCAGTGCTCTCCGGAGACCAGATCCTGCAGTACTTAGCTGGAAAGCTAAAAGCAGAACGGGTTATCCTGGGCACTGACGTTGACGGAATTTACAACAGGAACCCCAAAACCCACCCCAACGCCCAGCTCATACCCCTAGTAACCCCTGAGGATGAATTGAATTTCCTGGAGGGAGCCCACACCGTGGATGTCACCGGGGGTATGGGTGGAAAAGTGAAGGAGCTTTTAAGACTAGCCGAGAAAGAGGTGGAGTCCCAGATAATCAATCTTAACACAGAGGGACTCCTGGAAAGGGCGCTTATGGGAGACAAGGTACCGGGAACCTGGATAAAAAAGACAAAATAAAGGATAAGAGAAATATGATTTCAGATAGAAAACTGGAGCACCTGCATTTATGCTTGCACTCCGATGTGGAATACCACAAAAAAACCGGACTAATGGATGTGGAACTAGTCCACCGGGCCCTGCCCGAGGTAGATATGAGGGATATTGATCTCTCCTGCCGTTTACTAGGCAAGGAAATGGACGCTCCACTCATCATCACCGCCATCACTGGAGGACATCCCAACTCCCGGGAGGTGAACCGGAAACTGGCCAGAGCCGCCGCCCAATATGGCATCGGCATGGGACTGGGCAGTCAACGAGCCGGAATTGAAAACCCGGAGTTAGCACCCACCTACACGGTGGCCCGGGAGGAAGCCCCGGAGATCCTGCTGTGGGGTAACATCGGCACTGCCCAGCTGGACCTGGCCCCTGATGCGGTGGACATGATGGACCTGGATGCCCTGGCCGTGCACCTCAACCCCTTACAGGAGGCCATCCAACCCGAAGGGGACCTGAATAGCCAGGGATCCCTGGAGGGTATACAGGAAACCGCCCGGGACCTGGAGATGCCCCTTGTAGTTAAGGAAACCGGAGCCGGGATACGGGGCGAGGAAGCCCACCTCTTAGAAAGGGCTGGAGTAGCCGCCCTGGATGTGGCTGGAGCTGGAGGAACCAGCTGGGCTGCTGTGGAGGCCTACCGTTCCCATGAAAAGGGGATGGGAGAACTCTTCTGGGACTGGGGAATACCCACCGCTGCCTGCACCGTGGAGGCAGTGCAAACGGTACAGATACCAGTAATATCATCAGGAGGAATACGCAGCGGATTAGACGCTGCCAAGGCCCTGGCCCTAGGTGCCAGTGCGGTGGGAATAGCTCTACCAGCACTTAAAACCTGCTGCCAGGGTGAACAAGCCCTGGACAACTACCTGGAACGTTTCCTGCAGGAACTGCAGGTGGCCATGTTCCTGGTGGGGGCTAGCAACTTAAAGGATCTTAAAAAGGCCGATCTGGTCATCCGGGGGGAAACCCTGGAATGGCTTAACCAGAGAGGATATGAAACCCAGTACTATGCAAGGAGGTCATGGTTATGAGTGTGGAAGTAATTGCCGTGGGTGGCTATGAAGAAGTAGGAAAGAACATGTCGGCAGTGAAGGTCGGCGAGGACGTCATCATCTTCGATATGGGCATCAACCTGGACCGTATACACGTCCATGAGGACACGGTCATCGACCGGATGCACAGTCTGGATCTGATCGAACGGGGAGTGATCCCGGATGACACCTTGATGAAGGAAGTGGATGGTAAGGTACGGGCCATAGTCTTCAGTCACGGCCACCTGGACCATATCGGGGCGGTGGCCAAACTAGCCCACCGCTACGAGGCACCCCTCATCGGAACCCCCTACACCATGGGTCTGGTGGAGCAGCAGATCAAGGGGGAGAAGAAGTTCAAGGTAACCAACCCCCGGCAGATCCTAAACCCCGGGGAGAAGTGCCAGATATCACCGGACATCACCCTGGAGTTCGTACGCACCACTCACAGTATACCCCAAACCGTTAATCCGGTTCTCCATACCTCGGAGGGTATAATCGTCTACGCCATGGACTTCAAATTCGATGATCACCAGATGATATCCCCACCACCGGATTACAAACGTCTCCGGGAGCTGGGAAGACAGGGGGTTCTGGCCCTGATAGTGGAAACCACCCGGATGACTGACAACAAGGAGGAGAAAACCTACTCCGAGAAGATCGCCCGGGTGGCCCTGCGGGATATTATGAAACAGCCCATGCAGGAGGAAAATGGACTCATCGTCACCACCTTCTCCAGCCACATCGAACGTATACAGGCCATCTGCAACATATCCCAGGAAAGTGAACGGGAAATACTCCTCCTGGGCCGTAGTATGGAACGTTTCGGCAGCATCGCCGAGAAGATGGGCCTGTTAAAACTGCCGGACAATGCCCATGTCTACGGCAGTCCCAAGGCCGTGAACCGGGCCCTGGCCCGGGTGGAGGATAAACGGGAGAACTTCATAATAGTGGCCACCGGCCACCAGGGAGAACCCGACGCCCTCCTGCCCCGGATCGCCAGTGGCAAAACCCAGTTCAACGTACAAGCCGATGACAACGTGGTGATCTCCGCACCCATCATACCCAACCCCCTGAACGTGGCCAACCGCAGCTTCATGGAACGCCGACTTAAAGGCAGTGGGGCCAGGATATACACCAACGCCCACGTATCAGGACACGCTGGTCCCGAGGACCACCGGGACTTCATCCGCATGCTCAACCCCCAGCACATCATACCCGCCCATGGACACCTGGAGATGATCTCCAGCTACACCGAACTGGCCGAGGAGGAGGGATACAAGTTGGGTAACGATATTCACATCCTGCGAAACGGGCAGGCACAGGTATTCAACGGGGGAATTTAATGGAAGTAACGGAGATACTGGAAAAGTACTCCAGAGGCGTGCAGGATGAGATAAACAAAGCCCTGTCCACAGTGGACCCCCAGGACCTGCAGGACGCATCACAGCACCTGGTTAAAGCCGGGGGTAAGATGATACGACCCGCCCTGGCGGTGCTATCCGCCGAGGCCGTAGGGGGTCAGGGCCAGCATGCCCTGAAGGCTGCTGCTGCAGTGGAGCTGATACACACCTTCAGTTTAATACATGATGACATCATGGACCAGGATGAGAAACGCCGGGGCCAGCCCTCGGTGCACATGATCTGGGGAGATGCCATGGCCATCCTGGCCGGGGACACCCTGTTCTCCAAGGCCTACGAGACGGTTCTGTGGACGGAAGCTGATGGAGTGGACAGCCACCTGGTGGTGGAGGCCCTGCAGACCGTGGTGGATAGTTGTGTT
>DAHVOW010000004.1 GCA_027318585.1 Methanobacteriaceae archaeon
TCCACTGCCGAGTTGCCCAGCACAATCTGGCCCAGCACCTCCTCCCCATCTAAAACTGGAACCGAAAGGAATCGAGCTACCGGTTCATGGAGTGGCGGCAGACCATGGGCCGCCGGGTGATGGGCAGGATCATTGGTGTAAATAGACTGTCCAGTATCCAGAGAATAGCCCAAAAGACCGCCATAGCTTCCATCATTCAATACTTTGAATCTGGCTTCTCCTATTTTTTCATAAATTTGACAGGAATCGGTTAAATGTGAAAAAGATATTCCCACACTATCTCCATTTTGAGGATCCACGAAGGCCATATAACCGTGGGGACTATGGGTTAGCTGGGTAACCACCTCCAGGAAAAGATCTGAAACTTCCTTTAATGATGATTCAGGACTTAAATCTTCAACCTGTTGTTTTAAGTAATTAAGTTTCTCCTGAACTTCGGAGTTGCTATTTTTTTCCTTTTCCTGTTTATTCATGATAAATCGCCCTGTTTATTCGCATTAATTCATCATGGTTTTTAATTTATATTTATAGAGTTAATAATCATAAAAGATTATATATAGAACTATTTTCATCCAGCACTTTCAAAACCACCCCTAATACCATAGGCACCGGAATATCCAGATTTTCCTCGGTGTTTAAATACCATAATGGGCCCTGGTGGAATACTTTGCCGACACGGGTGATTTTAAAAGGCACTCCCACCGACAATCCGGCTTTAAAAAACCAGGAAACCGGACAGGGTATTTCCTGAGGTATTAGGACCAGATCCTCCTTCCTAACCTTCTTGGGGTGGGGTTTAATGATCAGGGCGCTGTTCGTAGGGATGTCAGGATGATGATTATCTCCAGCTTTTAATATTACCAGCGCTTGGCTTTCCTCCCTGTTTTCCTTTTTAAACCTTTTTTCCAAGAATCTGGCGGTGATGGCTTCTAACTCCCCTTCGGAACGATCTTCCATGATCTTTTCCCAAACCCCCTCTTCGAGGGCTTTTTGGATCTTGAGCCAGGCATGAAGTTCTTTACAGTTCGTCTGACTACTGGTAGAATGCATGGGACACTTCCAGCAGTGATCTTCATCTAAAGTGTTCATCAATTTCTCATATTGTTCCCCTGAGGACTTATGAAATTCTTCCAAGATTTTGGAAAATTCTCCCATGTTAATCACTTCTTGGCGGGCCGGAGGGAATCTAAAAGTCCTGATTTCCGCGCGTAATGGAACAAGTATAGTTGCACATAACCCGCATAATCTTCAAACCGTTCTCTTCCGAAATCTCGGACTTCCTGGGGTTTTAAATCCTCACCAGGGAAATATAAATGTTCTATTATCCGTTTAATCCACACATCCACTGGAAAGGCTTCTCCCCTGCCGAAGCCATAAAGCAGTATGCAGTCCGCAACTTTAGGCCCTACTCCGGGAAGTTCCAGGACAGTCTGGTAGGCTTCATTGTATTTCATTTTGGCTAACTTCTCAAGATTAACCTGATTTTGGATCATTTCTGCGGCCGTTATGATGTACTTGGCCCGGTAACCCACTCCACAGGCCTGTAGATTGTTTTCGAAGACGAAATCTTTTGGTAATTCCTCCTCACATCGTTGCATTTCTTCCAGGTCATGTTCGGGGACATTAGCCAGGATTTCCGGTGCAGGGAATGAGTGGAAATTCCCAGAACTGTAATGATAACGGACTCCCCATTTTTGCTTTATATCATTAATGGAACGGGTCCAGCGTATTATGGAACAGTTGGCTGAGGATATGGATGAAATAATACATTCAAATGGGTCATGTGCCTTGAAAAGCCGTAATCCACGGCAGAAATCTATAGTGGGGGCGAGTAGGGGGTCATCTTTTAAAAATTTATAAAATGAATTTAAATCGAAGTTCAAGTCGAATATTTCACTTACTTTAACCTTTATTTCCTCATCTGGTATGCTATCAGATGATGTTACCCTCACCCTAACTGGCAAGTTGGTGTTGGGCTGGTGGGATACTTCCAGGAGGCAGGGGTTGCCCTTTATAAAAACTAATTCCTGAAAAAAATTATCATCTTCTCTCCAGGCTGGTTGAGATGTTTGGCCGCTATGAAGAGTTAGTGGAAGGTTAAGCGACCCTTTAAATTCAGCTGAATTTATTTCCAATTCAGTTTTCATACATTTATTCTTGATGATATGGGGTATAATTTCTTTGGTGACCTTTGTAACCTACAATAAGGCGGTGGAAATGGAGATAATATGACTGAAAAATAGAAGATAGAAGGTAATTAAATTTTTAGAATATTATTTTAGAATATTAAAGTTTTTAGAAATATTTTAGTTGGAAAAAAATTAGTCGATATTTTTGCTATCAATATATAGAGTCACCTATCAGATTTTATGTTTCCTGATAAGAATCCAGTTTTTGACTTATATGTTGATAAATTTCCTTGTTCACCCCTACTTTCCTAATAAATTTGTTAGAATACTTAATGTCACCCCTGCGTGGATTATCCTGTCTCATAACGTACATACATATGGCAGTTATGATCATCAGGGGGTCAGTTTGTCTGCCCTTACCTCCCCGGTAGAGTTTCCTGAAATCAATTTTGGAAATTATTTCCCGGGCCCGATCCTTTTGGCCCCCACCCACGGGTAACATGACCTCATCCCCCTCTTCCCGTTTGGTTAAAACCAGGGTAGGGCTGTGACCGGTCATCATGAAATTACTGGCCACTATGCTCAGCATGGCCACCTTCTCCTGTAAACGGGAGTCTTCTTCGGCTGTTTTTTCGTGATAAGGTTTGTATTTTTCGTATTTTCGTATTTTGTTCTCCAGTCGTTGAATTTTTGTTTTCTCGTCCAGGAAAACGTGTTTTCTTTGGTTCAAATCTCTCGCCTAGTCGTTTTTTTTACTGAATGGTTTTATCGGGGAGGTCATTCATCTAGATTTACTTCCCGATCCTCATATCTTAGTAGTTTCCTTTTAACCCACACGAAACCCTGATCAGGTGTTAGCACCGCTACATCGATGGGACCGCCCACACCGGGGATATCTCCGGGGTCAGAGTTTATTCCGTCAGAGAAACGTTGCATGGCACTGGTGGTCTGGATCATCAGGGTGGAAAAGTCAACAGCATCCTGGAGACTCATGTTTCCCCATTGAATGGCATATTCCAGGCCCTGTAGTTGTCTTTGGACTTCAGAATCCCCCTGGATTTGGAAAACCCCTTTCATGAAGTCCAGGTTGGCGATGCGACCATCGAAGCCCAATACAATGCGGGTAACCAAGTCTCCCTGACCTATCCAGGAGCTGCCGTACTGCTTATCCAACTGGTAACTGTCACGGAGCTTCTGTATGTTTCCAGGGATGCGGCAGCTGAAGACCTGGTGGGATCCATCAGCATTGTAACCGGCTACTAAGAGTTCTATTGGGTCTAAAGCCGCGTTAATATCCTCCACCACCCCCTGCTGGTTCTGGTAAGTGAATTTGATTTGATTATCCATTTTCTGGATATTCAGGATACGCAGCCCCTTGGAGTTAAGGTCCTGGGTGATGTTACTTTCCAGTTCGCTTAGCTGGGCTTTCCAGTTGTATTTCTGGTTGAATAAGTTGTACAATCCCTGGGCTGTTTCTTCTACCTCTAAGTTCTCCACTTCCGGGTTCCTTTTGTATTCCTTTATAAAGTGGCCCACATTTTTAACCACTGCTCCATCCGGCAGAAAAGCCAGTCCCGCCGCGCCAACGCCTACTCTACGGTTTATCTGGAATATTTTTGAGGCGTTATCACTACCAACACGGGCCATGCCCTTCATGTTCCGATAAGACTGTCGGCTGTCGGCGGCTAAGACAATTCCCTCTGGAGTGGTGCTGTTGATGACTAGTGACATATCCTCCTCCTATATTCTTATCTCCACACCTTTTTCAAGCAGGTACTCCTTAACCACCGGCACCGGATACTCGTTGAAATGGAAAATACTGGCGGCTAGCGCGGCATCTGCTTTACCCTCAATAAAGGCACGGTAGATATGTTCAGGATTACCCCCACCGCCGGAGGCTATTATGGGGATATCCAGCATTTCACTCATGGTCCGGTTCAGGGGTAGGTCGTAGCCGTCTTTGGTGCCGTCCCGGTCCATGGAGGTCAGTAAAATTTCACCTGCCCCCCGTTCCTGGCACTCCATAGCCCACTTAATAGCATCGATTCCTGTAAAATCACGCCCACCATAGATGCTGCAGTCATACCAACAATAGCCGTTTTCTGTTTCCACTATGGTCTTGTCATCACTTTCTTTATGGTTGTCCACGTACCTTCTTTTGGCATCGATTCCGATCACACAGGCCTGGCTGCCCACGATCTCTGAGGCCTGATTAATCAAATCCGGGTTATGAATGGCGGCAGTGTTGGTGGAACATTTATCGGCACCGGCTTTGAGCATATTCACATAGTCTTCTGGTTTACGAATCCCCCCGCCCACGCAGATGGGCACGAACACGTTTTCGGTGGTGGCCTTGATGACATCGGCCATGGTTTCTCTTCGCTCGTGGGAGGCGGTAATGTCCAGGAACACGATCTCATCGGCTCCATCTTCGTAGTACTTAGTGGCCAGTTCCACAGGCTCCCCAGCGTAGCGGATCTGTTTAAACTCCACACCCTTCACCACCCGGCCGTGGGGCACTTGCAGGTCACAGTCTAAGCAGGGTATTATTCTTTTGGCTAACATGGGTTCCTTGTCTCTTTCATGTATCAATAAAATATAAAGATCAAAATGATTCGTGTTAATTTTAATTTTTTAAAGCATTATATTATGCTTTATATTTTAATCCTGAAGATCAGATAATCATTAAGGACTAATCGTGGGGAATATTCTTTGACAATCGTTAACAAGAAATCCGATAAAATTGTTATAGACTCCTTATTCTATCCTTTAGAAATAAAAAGTTATTTAGGATTATTAATCCTATTTTCAACCAGTTTTTTAATTATCCCGGGTATTCTGGCTTTAGGTTATATCTTTCGGATAGTGTCCTACGCCATCGATGGTCGGGATGAGCATCCGGGGTTCAATAATTGGAAGAACATGTTCCGGGATGGGTTAATCTTTCTGGGTATGGGATTGATATTTGGGATAGTATTTTACACTCTTTTATGGTTTTTAGAGACCTTTATCATCGGAGATGTTGACCTTAATCTATCATCTGTTATCGTAGCAGCCATCTACACTTCCCTCTTCAACGCCCTATTTGTGATGTCTCTGGCCCATATGGTTGATGAAAAAAGTTTTACGGCGGCATTTGAGTTTAAAAAGATTTTTAAATTTATCAAAGAGGTGGGTTGGGTAAAATATCTGGCTTTAATATTATTCATGACTTTGTTCGGTGGATTAATCAACTTATTAATAGAATTGATTCCTCCCGCCCTGGGTCTACCAGTTCTGGGAGGGATTCCAATGGTTATTACTACTGCTATGATGGCTTACACCTACTTATTCAGCTTTGAAGCCGATTAACGGGCTTATTGTACCCTAAATAATCTTAATTTATTAATGAGTTGTAAATATGAGGCAAAAATTGAATCTAATAACCCTGGGGGTTAATGATCTCGAAAGATCATTGGATTTTTATGAAAAAGGGTTAAACTGGAAAAAATCAAAATCCAGCACGGATAATCTGGTCTTACTTCCATTAGGAGGTATTGTCTTGGCATTATATCCAAGAAAACTTCTAGCCCAAGATGTGACTGTTGAAGACGATGTCACCGGTTTTTCAGGAATTACTTTTTCTTTTAATGCTAAATCTGAACTCGAAGTGGATGAGGTAATTGATGAAGTTAAAAATCTGGGGGCAGAAATAGTAAAAACTCCTCAAAAGGTGTTTTGGGGAGGATATTCCGGCTATTTTAAGGATCCTGATGGTCACCTCTTTGAAGTGGCGTTCAACCCACTATGGGAATTCGATGAGAACGATAATTTGGATTTGTAAGGATATTTAGGCACCATAATCCCATGTTTCATCTACTGCACTTCAAACCATGAAATGGATCAGAGACCACCATAGTTATATAAGGAAAACTACTAAACAACTGATCTGTCTATTAATTTTAGGGCCTGTAGTCTAGCCTGGAATATGACGTGGGACTTCGGATCCCAAGGTCGAGGGTTCAAATCCCTCCAGGTCCGCTATTTTTCTTAATTTTTCCATAATGGTCATTTAGGTAAATGTTCAGATATAAGGTAACATGCCTAGTTTGGATCAGCTGGAACGTTATTATGCCCGCAGCAGGGATGAGTGGAGAGAGTGGCTAAAAAAGAACCATCAAACTTCTCCCGGGATCTGGTTCATTTATTACAAGAAGGTAACAGGGGAGCGGACCGTGTCCTACGAGGATGCAGTTGAAGAGGCTCTGAGATTCGGCTGGATTGATAGTAAGGTCAAAACCCTTGATAAGAAGCGGTACATGCAGGTTTTCACCCCCCGCAAGCCAGGAAGCACCTGGTCCAAGTTGAACAAAAACAGGGTAAAAAAACTAACTAAACAGGGACTGATGACTCCTGCCGGTTTAGAGAAAGTTGAATCAGCCAAGAAAGATGGTTCATGGAATATGCTGAGTGATGTGGAGGATCTAATTCTGCCTGATGATTTGAAAAAGGACCTAGCAGCGGATGAAAAGGCGGAAAAAAATTTTCAACAGTACAACGATTCTACCAAGAAGCAGATGTTGTGGTGGATTGTCAGTGCTAAACGTTCCGAGACACGTGAACGGCGTCTTAAGAAGGTTTTAAATCTTGTCCGTCACAACCAAAGGCCTCATTGGCTTTAATTACGCTTAGTTTTAAAAATTATTAATTGATTTTATTCATTCCTAACTATGGCCTCTTTAAAGAAACGTGGAATCAGGTTTCGGTACATCCTACCTGTTAAAAGCATCCTAATATTGCTATCTAATATGTAGGTTTCACAGTAATCATCCTCGGCCCGCATACCCCTTCCATAGGCCTGTAGCAAAGTTATAACCGTTTTATAGGCGTACCAACGTGGATCTTGCTTCCGGCGTTCGTTTACCTGGGGATCGCCCAGGTAGGGGAAGGGTATCTTGTAGATCACCTGGAACTGGCACTGCTCATAGGGCAGGTCTACTCCTTCACTCATGGAGGGACTCACCAGAATCCGGGGTTCACGTGTTTTCTCAAATTCATAAAGGGCGAACTCCCGGTTCTGGCTGTTATGTCCAATTAGCCGGGAATTATTAAGCTGATTCATGACGTACTGCTGGCACTTGTAGTTGTGGGTGTGTATCAGGCCCTTTTCGTATTTATGGTGCGTGATGATCTTCTCCAGGGTGGGAATGGTCTTGGGGGCGGTGCGTTTGATGAGACGTTGCGACATCTTCCCGGCCAGATTCATATGCACCGGCCGGTTCCCAGCGGGGAATGGGCTGGGAACTTCCAAGTAAAACACTTCATCTGGTTCCAGGCCCAGCCACTTGCTGAAAAGATCTTTATCCAGTATGGTGGCACTCATAAACAGGCAGGTATCTGCATATTGGAAGAGACGGTTTTCGGTGTAACTATCAACCCGCAGTGGCTTGAATGACACCCCGGATGGATCAGTATCCACCACCCAGTTGTCGGGCTGTTCCTCCAGGTTATTTAAAAGCTCAGAAAGCCTTAACTTGGTACTGTTAACCCGGTCGGCCTGGTTTTTCGGCAAATTTTTTACACTTAAATCTGCGTAAGAATCGTACAGGGACTCTAAAAATAGTATCCATTCTACGGGTTCTTTATAGGCCATCTGGGATCTGGGAATGGTCTTTCTAACATCTTTTTCAAGCCTCTGGCGTGATAGATTAACCTCTAATCGCCGCATCAGCTTATCCTCCAGATTATGGGCCTCATCCAGAACCATCAACTCCCTCTTACCGAAGTGTTTCACGTAGTTCAGCTCTAACAGGGCGTAGTCGTAGTTCATGAGGGTGATGCTGCTCTCGGCTGATTCGGCCTTCTGCTCCCAGTAGGGACAGTGGTTCTGTGATCGGAAGTACAATGGTGCTCCAAAGGCATCCTGAAATGCATATCCTCCTTCAAAGGGTGACTTGGTAATTCCATAATCGCAGCTGAACTCCTGGGAGCTGGGAGTGGTCTGACAGGTTCCCATGTCACAACTCAAATCCAGATTACTGTCCAGGCAGGAGAAATTTCCCCGACCCTTAACCAGGGGATATCCAAACTCAATGGCATACTGGGCCTGTAACTGCTTGGTCATGGTCAGAATGTAAGCGGGCTGGTACATCCGGGCCAAAGTGGTGGCCACTGCGGATTTACCAGTACCAGTACCGGCCTCCAAAATCAGATAGCGGTAGCCCTGTTCAATGGCCTCATTTAAGCGCCCAATAATATCTAACTGGCCTTCCCGGGGAGAAGGGAATGGGAATTCTTCTATGATCTCCTCTTCAACATGGGGATACATACCTTTAAGTTCCGTCACACGTGAAGGAGCTATACGGGTCTCCTTTCTTCTTGAAGGTACTGATGCCCATGAATCATGTTTATAATCATTTAATGGAGGTTTAAACTGGTGGGATATCGATTGTGAATTTATAGAATTAGGAGTCCCCTTAGCTGGCCGTTTAGAAGGCCTTGCCCTGTTTTTTCGGGGAGTACATTTGCAGTTAGAGAGTATCATACCACACTTACTACAGAAAAAGCCATTATCCATGGATTACCTATATTGTGCTGGTGATATAAATAGGTGGAAGGCCCTTATTAAACCTTCAAAAAGGGCTTTGTTTATCTAATTCATCACTTCCAAGTTTATAAAAGATTAAAAATTACAATTAAGATAGGAGTTAACAAATGGAATCAGGAAAACTTATCGGTGTTGGCGTAGGCCCGGGAAACCCCGATTTATTAACTTTAAAGGCAGTAAAAATTCTTAAACAAGTACCAGTCATATGTTCTCCGCGTTCGGCTGAATCAAAACCCAGTTTGGCCTTATCAATAATAGAATTTATTCTTGAGTCTCGGGATGATGAATTTGAAGTACTGGATCCTGTTTTCCCCATGATCGAGGATGAAGAGGCCCTGCATGAGCACTGGGATGAAGCAGCCCGGCAAGTTAAAGAACGGCTAGAACAGGGTAAGGATGTGGCCTTCATCACTCTAGGAGATCCCACCGTCTACAGTACCTATGCTTACCTGGAGAAAAAGATCCGGCCCACGGGATTGGAAGTGGAAACCATCCCGGGAATAACCTCCTTCACCGGATGCGCAGCGTCGGCTCACCTATCTCTGGGAGAAAAGGATGAGATCATAGTCATTGTACCTAAGGTGGATGAAAGATTAGCCCCCATTCTGGAACACGTCGACACCGCAGTGATAATGAAGACTAGTCGCCACAGTAAAGAATTACAGAATATTGTAGGGCAAGATTCCAGGCAAAAAGATATAATATCGGTACAAAACTGCGGAATGGCTGATGAAAAGATTATTAAAGGCTTTTTTCAGGATAAGAAGTATCTTTCCACCACCATAATCAAGTTCACTGATAAATAAGGGGATATTATTTTGGAACTGCAACCACAATACATTCATCTGGAATCTTTCCAGTTTGAATCTGGAGAAATTTTAAAGGATTTAAAGATAGAATACACTACTTTTGGCCGCAAAATAAGCGATGATGAGGGAAATATTACTAATGGAATTTTGTACCTCCATGGCTGGTCTGGAAGTTACAGTTCGGTGGGAAATGTAGGTAAGGTAATTGGACCCGGGAAGGCAGTGGACACTAACCGTTTCTTCATCATATCCCCCACTGCTTTGGGATCATCAGGTTCAACCAGCCCTTCTACCACAGGATTAGGCCCAGAATTTCCCCTTTACACAGTTAAGGACATGGTTAAGTATCACATGAAACTAATGGGGGGTCTGGGTATAAAACATCTTAAAGGCGTGATTGGAACCTCCATGGGTGGATTTCAAGCTCTGCAATGGGCACTGGACTATCCTGATTTTATGGACCTCCTGATCCCCATCGCCACCGGCCTGAAATCAGGAAGGCAAATGAATGGTGCTTATGGTCTTATGAGTAGGATAATTCGTGAAGATCCGGGTTACCAGGACGGTAATTATGCTCATAATCCGTTAAAAGCCTTGGAACGTGGATCCACCATTGGGTTTCTCTGGTCTATGACTCCAGAATACTTTGAAGAGGAGTTTAAAACAGACGCCGAGTTTTGGGGGGCCATGGATGAGCGTAATCAGGAAATCGCAGCTCTGGATGCTAATGACATCATTTGGCGTAACCGGGCCATGCTGGACTTTAACCTGGAAGACCAAATATCAGAAAATAATACATCTCAAATAAGGGCCAAGACCCTGGTAATTGGCATTGAAAATGATCAGATTTTCCCTCCCAGTATCAGCACCATCCCCCTGGCAGAAACCATTGAAGATTCCCAAATCTTTATTTATCCCTCTATATTTGGCCATTATGGCTGTGTGAGGGATTTGGAACTGGCAAAAGATTCCATAGCTGCATTTCTAGAAACTGAGTAAATAAAATAAGTAGATATAGCAAATAATCCTTTTATCCATGATTCACATGGAATTGGCAGTACTGATCACTCTGGGCATAACATTTGGTTTCTTCCACAGAGACATTTTCTCCCATATAAGCTGAAAAAACCGCTTCTAATATGCCGCTATCAAATGAACAGGCCGGTCTTCCTAGAGGGGGAAGATCTTCACATTCGAAACAGTCATAGGCCTGTATTATGGGCGGTTCTAAACTTTTGATTTCTAATCTTCCTAAATGATTTTCTTCCCAGAAATCAGCCAGATTTTTGGCAAACTTATCCATGGTGGGGCCCTGTAATTCATGGTAAAAGGCTTCGCCCACTCTTAATCCAGCCTGGTGTAGAATAGGGTCGATATTAATACCTTCATCCAGAAGGGCTACACGTATGGTGCGGAACATGAAGCGGAAGAAGCGGAAGGGGTCCCTGGAGCGTACCAGGTGTCGATCAAGATATAGATCTATATCTGATTCTATTTCCCTTTCACGTGATATGTCTCCCAGATATCTGGAATTTAAATAAAATATTTTCTTCCGACGGTCTTGGGGGTGGGACTTCCAACTGATGATCTCTGCGTCCATCAAATCCTGTAGATGAACCGAGATTGTTGATTTAGATTTACCGGTGGCGGAAACTATATCCGAACCACTCCTACTCTTCTCTTTAAGTAAAGATAATATCTCTTTCTTCACCGGGCTTTGAACCACGTTCACTCCCTGTGGTGAAGAATATATCTTAACTAGGTCCGCATTTTTTTTGGATTCCTTCATAGTCGTCATGGTTGATCTGTACCCCACCCCATATAATAGTTCGTATCTTATGATACGTTCGCTTTTACCCGAACCTTTAAATAGTATTGGGTCCTTAACAACTATTGAAGTTCGTATTCGAACAAACAATATATTTGTTACATCTTGGAGATTCATGATACAATGAAAGCAACTGCAGAAAAGATAAGAGAAGGAGTTTACTGGGTGGGGGTTCTTGATTGGGACATCCGACAGTATCATGGTTATACTTTGAAAGGAACCACTTACAATGCTTATTTAGTATTTGGGGAGGATAAAGTCGCCCTGATAGATAACGCCTACCATGGTAATTATCAGGAACTCATGGCCCGGATTGAAGACGCCTTCCAGAAAGAAGGTCAGGACGTCCATATCGATGTAATCATACAGAACCACGTTGAAATGGACCACAGCAGCCTTTTAACAGAACTGAATCGAAAATTCCCAGAAGCCCCTATCTACTGTACTAAAATCGCAGTTAAAGGACTTTTAAAGCATTACCCGGCACTTAAAGGAGCTAACTTCGTGGAGGTGGGGACTGGTGAGACCCTGGACCTGGGTGGTAAAACCCTGACCTTTTTAGAAGCCTTCCTCCTGCACTGGCCAGACAGTATGTTCACTTTCCTGGCTGAAGAGGGTATTTTGTTCCCCAACGACGCATTCAGTCAACATCTGTGCTTTGCCCAGCGTTATGATAATGAAATTCCAGAATATATCCTGATGGAGGCTACTCAGAAGTTTTACGCTAATCTGTTGACCCCTTTATCTAAACTGGTATTGAAGAAGTTCCAGGAAGTTACTGATCTGGGACTCCTAGATCAGATCAAAATTATTGCCCCGGCCCACGGACAGATCTGGACTGATCCAATGAAAGTGATCGGTGCCTACAGCTCCTGGGCAACTGGTGAATGTGAAGATAAAATTACCATCATCTACGATACCATGCACCACTCTACCCAAAAAATGGCCCATGCCATGGCTGATGGTGCAATCAGTGAAGGAGTAGATGTTAAGATGTACTATCTCCACGAAGATGAACGCAGCGAAATCGTAAAGGACATACTGGACAGCAAGGCCATAGCCCTGGGAGTGCCAACCATTAACGACGAACCTTACCCCAGTGTAGGTGATATTTTGTACTACCTCCGGGGATTGTTATTCAACCGCACCAGCAGGGAAAGACTGGCAGTAACCTTCGGTTCCATGGGTGGAAGGGGAGGATCACCCCATAAACTGGCGGAAGAACTTAATCAGTATGGATTCAACGTAAAAGAGGAATATGAGATAACATTCATACCGGACCAGGATGAGCTGGAAAAATGCTTCGAAGTGGGCCGAAAACTGGCCCAAGAGATAAAAACACTATAACAAGGAGATTTTATAATGGAATTCGTAAATGAACATAAAATTGGAATTTGTAAAGGAACTGACCTTGAAAAACTAGTACAAGCAAATTTCAATGGAGAATGCCAGGAAGTAGGCATGTATCTGGCCATGGCCCGGCTGGCCCAACGAGAGGGCATGCCTGAAGTAGCGGAAGTATTAAAAACTATAGCCTGGGAAGAAGCCGAACATGCCTCCCATTTCGCCGAAATGAACGAGGTTATTAAACCCACCCTCAAGGAAAATCTGGAGATGATGCTGGAGGGTGAAACCATGGCGAACAATGAGAAAAAAACCGCGGCCATAAAGGCATTAGAGTGTGATAACGACCCTGCCCATGACTTCTTCGATGAAAGCTCCAGAGATGAGGCTCGACACGCTAAAATGCTAAAAGGGATACTGGAAAGGTATTTCTAAGAGAGATATCTCTCTTTAACATCATAACCAGGGCTGGAATCAAAAAAATAAATCTTATAATGATTAATTTTCCCCCCCTCTGGTCCTGGTATGATTCTAATTTAGTTATCACAAAAATTAGACCGATTCTAAAATAGTTTAATTTTAAACCCTCTGGAGGATGATTATCATCCTCCTACCCTCCTATTTCTTCCAGTTTTTCACAGGCGTTTTCCGCAGCTAAAATAATGGGGTCTATTACCATGGAAACTGGTGGAGCGTAGGAAAACTCCATATTAACGAGTTCGTAGCAGGTAACCTTCTTAGCTATGGCCAGGGCCATAGTGTCGACCCGCTCCGCCACTCGTTCCTCGGCAACTATTTGACAGCCAATTATTCTACCCTGGAGGTTGCATACCATTTTAACATCGATCCTTTTTGCTCCCGGGTAGTAACGGGCCTTGGTAAGAGCCCTTTTTTTCCCGGAGATAACAAAAATACCATTATGGGTGGCTACAGATTTGGTTAAACCAACTGCCCCGAATTCTAGGGCCCCAATCTTGGCAACAGTAGCATTTAAAACAGGTTCAACCTCAACTGCAAGGCCTACAATATTTTTAGCAGCAATCTTGGCCTGTCTGACTGCCGTTGATCCCAGGGGAGATTGGGTGGGGTGGCCAGTGATGGCATCAGTAACCTCTACACAGTCTCCCACAGCGTAAATACCTGGAATTGATGTTTCCATTTTTTCATTGACTTTGATGGCCCATTTTCCCAGCTCACAACCCAAATATTCTGCTAGATGGGTTTCAGGACGCACACCGGTGGCCATTATTACCAGATCTGCTTCGATGATTTCATCTCCCAGGAGAATCCCTTCTGTACTCTCGCTTCCTATTATCTTTTCGATGGAACGCCCCAGTATTACCCGTATACCTTCTTTTTCCAGGTAATTCTGAACTAACCGGGCCATGCTCGGATCCAGTAATCTGGGAACTATCTGTGAAACCATTTCTGCTACAACTACATCAAGACCCATTTTTTTAAGTCCATACGCAGTTTCTAACCCAATTAAACCAGCCCCCACTACCACTGCTTTTCGACTTTTCTCAGCCCACTCTTTTATCTTTAATCCATCGTTGATGGTACGGATGGTGAAAACGCCTTTCAAATTAGCACCTTTAACCGGGGGAATGAAAGGAGCGCCTCCAGTGGCCATAACCAGGTAGTCATACTCTAATTCTCTTTCATAACGCATCTTATCCTGGGTTAAGATGTATTTTATGGTCTTTTGATCCTTGTCGATCTCCAGTACTTCTGCTTCAGTCAGGACTTTTATACCCCGCTCTAGGTACTCTTCCGGTTGATGCATTATGATATCATCAAAATTTCGAACATCACCACTCAAAACATAGGGAATAGCACAGGGAGAATAGGCAACATTTTTATCCCGGGTGATAACCGTTATCTGGGCATCATCATCATATTTTCTAATATTTGATGCGGTGGAAAGCCCACCGGCTCCCCCTCCAATTATGATTACATTCATGTTTTTCTACCCATCATAATTATGTTAGATAATAATTTTGTAGTTATTCAAGTAAAAAATTGATCAAAGAAATAATCATTATTTATCATGGACGATTATTTATTCGGGTAACACCATAATATGCATATGGAACCCCAGTCTGCAGATAAAAAGTTCCTAACACTCATACTAACCGAAGGTCCGTATCGCTCCCAGCATGCTAACATCGCCTATCGCTTGGCCTCAAACGCCCTGAAATTAGGATATGGTGTCAATATATTTTTGTACATGGATGCTACACACATTCCGAAAAAAGAGCAGAACCCACAATCCTTTCCCAATGTAGCCAATAAATTTCGTAAACTGGTGGATGCCGGAGCAGATATAAGGGCCTGTATTCGATGTGCCACGGCCAGGGGCCACACCTGCACTCCCAATCCTTACATTAAAGAGATTCGAATCACCAGTGTCTATGACATTCCGCAATGGATTAAGAACAGCCATAAAGTTATAAGTCTGGGGGGATAGGCTTGGAATCGGCTTTGATAATTATTGATAAACCTCCCTATGGTTGGGAGGATTCCTTCAGTGGTTATTATGTGGCAATAGCGTGTCTTAATCGTGATTTTGACGCCGATATATTTTTGGTGGGTGACGGGGTATATTCTGCTCTGGAAAATCAAAAATCACAGGAAACATTGAAGTTTCCTAATGTCGGAGAATTAGCCTACCTAGTATTCCCGGAAGGGAATATATTTGTCCATAAGAAGTCAATAGACGAAAGAGGCATCTTAGAGGGCGAACTAGTGGAATCTGCCCAGGTTATTGATGATGGAGAGTTATTTGAGATACTTGGTTCAAAAATGGGAAAAATTGCCTTTATAAAATTTTAGGGATTTCATAATGACTGATGAGGAAAATAAACATCTGATTCTGGCCAATGGCGCCCTGGTAAGAGAGGTTACCATAAAGGAGATTAGGCCTTGTATCGTGGCGGAAGGAATGGTTAGGGTGCTCATGCAATTAGATAGTTCATTGGAAACAGTAATTCCCCTTTTAATGGCTAAATATCCTCCAGGAAAAGTTAATTATCTTAAAAAAAAGAATATTCTAACTTTATCCATCTATGACCGGCTCATAACTATTTACCCTTCTGGGAAGGTCAGTATGAACAAAACCATAGATGAAGATGATGCTTTAAATGCAATAACGAATATAATGGCCGATATAAACCAGGCTCATCTCCAGCAATCCACTACTAACACCAAAGACCTACAGGATGCTCAGGAAAGGCTTTCTAATATTGGTCCCCTGGACCTGTACAATTGCCTACCTCAGACTGGATGTGGAGATTGTGGGGAAGCTACCTGCACGGCCTTTGCCATGAAACTTCTCTCGGGAGACACCACCCTGGACTGCTGCACTCCACTAAAAGAAAGAGAGCATTCCAACAAACTTAAATGCCTGGAAGAGTTATTGGGCAAACCTCTGATGGCCAATATGGGCTGGAATTTTTTATAATAATTTCTAAAAGGCTGGTTATAATGCGCATCGGATATATCGTAACCAAAACCCCTGCAGAAAGTGGATTCAATACTTTTATGCAGTTTTTAAAAGTATATATGGAAAAAGAGGAGGTCTATGTATATTTGATTGGGGATGGAGTGTACTGTGCTCGTAAAGGCCATCAGCAATCAGTTAAGATCCAGAAAATTATTGAAAATGGTCGTCTCTATGCCTTGTCTGAGGATCTTGAGGCCCGGGGGATATCTGCCGGACAAACCTTCCCAGGAACGGAGATAATTCCCGGCTACCCAGAACTGGTAGTGACCATAATGGAAGACATGGACCAGGTACTCACCTTTTGAAGAAGATGAAGAAAAAGAAAATACGAAGTCAAATGCCAGTCAACTGCCAGTGCCAGCCCCCTGCCGTAGAAAAACCTCCTTCTCTTCTGCGCCTGGTGCAGTGTCCAAAATGCGGGAAGTTCTTCCAGACCAACCGCCATGTTGACTTCTGTTTTAGATGTCGTCCTTAATTTTATTTAGACAACTAATCAGAAGATAGCGGCTAGAAATCCGTAACCCAAATTTATAAGGATCAGGCTCAGGGAAAATATTGATATAATGTAGGTACAGGCTCTGGTAACTCTTTCCGAGGTCCAGTTACCGATGATTTCTTCAAAAATCAATCCTCCGTCGAAGGGTTTTAAGGGTAGCAAATTGAATAGTCCAATACCAAAGTTTAAGACACCAATCCACATGAAGAGCTCAGCCAGATACACCAGGGCCCAGGGTATACTTCCCCCCAGGATGTTTGATAGATCATTACTCACCACATGCTTTTCTTGGCTTTTAATTCCAATATAAGCACTGTTGGTGCTGTTGGGATTGGCGCTGCTGGTGATGCTGTAGGTGCCCTGATCAGTGCCGATTGTGACCTGATCTCCCACTTTTAATCCTTGGATAACCTTTACGAAACTGTTTCGATCAGTGACGGGGTACCCGTTAATGTTCTCAATTACCATACCCTGCTGCAATATCCCGTCGGCAGGGCTGCCAGGCACCACACTCATTATTTCCAAACCCGCCGCTGGTAGAGCGTAGGGTAATAAGAACATGGCCATAATAAAGTAGATTGCAATGGCTGCCGCGGCCAGCATCATGTTAAATATAGATCCGGCTGCGAAGATGCGTAGTTTGGAAAGGCTGCCCAGTTTATTTATCTCTTCATCATCAGGTTCCACGAAGGCAATGGGCAAAATAGCTAATAGTCCAACTCCCAGGGATTTGATCTTCACCTTTTCCACCCTGGCCAGAATTCCATGACCAAATTCATGGACCACAATGACGGTTATAAGGCCGATTAACCCATAACCAAAGGGTAAATAAATTGGGGAGCCGGGTACTTCCACTCCGGGTAGTACAATAGACACTTGGGGCGTTGTCGCCACGGTTTCCAGCGATGAAACTAGGGTATAAAGGATGAAGCCCATTAAAAAAACAGCTACCACTATACCCCCATTCATAATCCACCGCCAGAGCCTGGGACTTTTCTGAGCAATAGAATCAATGGAGTCCCTCATACGGGTGGTCTTCCTCAAAATTATGGGGCCTTCCATTTCGATCTTTAATCGATCCTTAAATATGAAAGCTAAAGTCCATATAACAACAAATCCGATGGCGTAATACCATAAAGCATTCAAAACAATCACCTAAATATCTTAAAGGTTTAAACTTGCAGGAAGTGGTAGGGGAGCACCATGCATTTTTCTCCCGAGCCAACTCCTTCTAGATTTTCTTCCATAATTATGTAACAGTCAGATTCCACCATGGATCTTATGATTCCCGATCCTTTTATTTTCAATGGCCGTACTGCATCGCCCTCTTGGCGGGCTCTGATATAATCGGTTCGACCCAGGGTGGATGGAATCTTTCTTGCCGCCGTTTTGGTAATGAAGTTAAGTTCTCTCTCCAAGCCCTGCATCCTTAAAAGATTTTCCCGGACGAAAACATCGAATTGAACCATGGCCGCCACTGGAAAACCGGAAAGCATGAAAACCGGCTTATCTTCCACCACTGCAAAGGCAAATGGTTTTCCAGGCCTTAAAGTCACGCCATGGATTAGTACTTCACCCAGTTCATTGGCCACGTCCACCACCACGTCTCCCTTACTGATGGCAGTTCCACCGGTGGTAATCAGACAATCATTGTTCTTAAGTAATCTTAAGAATTCTTCTCGCACCAGATCATGGTCGTCCACACAGTGAATCATATCCGGGACTCCCAGGGCACTTTCCACCAGGGATTTAACTGTGAAGTGATTGGAATTTATTATTTCCGCTCCTTCAAGTTGAGATTTAGGCATGACCAGCTCACTTCCGGTGACCATCACCCCCACCCGGGGTTTATTATACACTTCCACTTCACTGTAACCAGCAGAGGCTATAATGCCTATTTCGGCTGGATTAAGAACTCTTCCAGCCTTAAGAATTAAATCTCCGGTTATAAAATCTTCACCTGAAGGAGAAACATTTTCTCCTGGAATCACGGTTGTTCTCACTTCCAGATGGTCTTGGTGGCTTTGGGTGTACTCTTCCATCACCACCGCATTTGCTCCGAAGGGTATGGGGGCGCCTGTTGCTATTTGTATGGCATTTCCTTTTTTAAGATCCATTTTTGATACTTTTCCAGCCCCAATACGATCAACAATCTTCAATTGGACCGGATTTTCTTCAGAATGTCCAAAGGTTTCCTCAGCCCTAACAGCGTATCCATCCATGGCTGATCTATCAAATGGTGGCGCATCTAAAAGGGAAACCACATTCTGGGCCAGTACGCGATGATGAGTCTGATCTAAATTGACTATTTCTGTTCCAGCAGTGTTTAAATTACTTCTGAGTATTTTTTCTGCTTTTTGCACTGGCATGAGCTCATATAAAAACATTTAATCAACTCTTCTCCTATCTTTGTGATTCCAAATAGATGATAAGTTTAATTCCAACTAGTTTTGGGTACTCTCTCCTTTATAAGTTAATAGTAGAATAAGTATCGAGTCATAGTAGGTCTTTACAAATTGAACCAAATTTTCAATGGACTGCAACTATCATATAATAGAAATAACCTAACAATAAAGTGAGATTTTACTATTAATGACTGGTTTAACAAAGCGATCCTGAAAATATTCCGCAGCATGGACCAAATTCAAAATAAATATCCCACACCAACAATCACTACGTAATCAACTTAATCTACCTTTCAATAATGTCCTCTGTAGTTAGGTGGCAATGGTAATATATCTTAAAAAAATTTAAAATCATTACAAAACATAGAAAAAGACGCATGGAAAGCTTAATACTATTAACCATATCTGCATCAGCCTTCATAGCCACCAATTTAGATGATCTATTCCTTCTCGTGGTCTTCTTCAGTAGTAAGAACTTCTCAAACAATGCGGTGGTTGTGGGCCAGTACCTGGGATTTTGCACACTAATATTGGTCAGTATAATGGCTTCCTTGGTGAACTTGATCCTTCCATCAGATTTAATAAGTCTCTTGGGGTTCTTACCCCTACTAATTGGCATTAAAAATTTAGTGGAGATAACAAATAACCATGAAAACAACTTTAAACAAATTAAAAACTTAAATGATGAAAAAAAAAGACGATATCCTGCCATTAATGTGGCAATGGTTACATTAGCCAACGGAGGCGACAATCTGGGGGTGTACATTCCCCTGATGGCCAGTGTAAATGCTGGAGATATGTTGGTCATTACACTGGTATTTTTAATTTTAACTGGAATTTGGTGCCTCTTAAGTTATAAGCTGGTTTACAACAGAATTATTGGACAGAAAATTCTTAACTACGGGCACCTGATTCTCCCCTTTGTACTTATAGGTATTGGAATAATAATCCTAGTTAGAGGGGGAGCAATTTCACTTTTAGCTAACACCTTTTAAGCCCGAAAAATAGTATATTTAAACATCTATTGGATGTGATAAATAGTGTCTTCATCCCCAAACATGATCAACATCGATGGTCTTTCAAAGTCCTTTGGAAGCATTAAAGCCCTGGATAACCTCAACTTAAACGTTAAAAAGGGGGAATTATTGGGAATTATTGGTCCCAATGGGGCTGGTAAGACCACTGCCATCCGTATTATCTGCTGCATCCTGAAACCTGACCATGGTGATGTGATGGTGGATGGCTACAGCATCCATAAAGATCCCCTGAAGATCAAATCCATCATCGGTTACCTGCCGGAGGAACCGAATCTTTACGAGAGATTTAAGGCCCGGGACTTATTAAAATACTTTTCTGAACTATACGGAGTTCCCAGGGCAGATATTAATCCACGCATTGATGAACTCCTGGAACTGGTGGGTATGACTCACCGGGCCGAGGATAGGATTAACACCTTCTCCAAGGGGCTTCGCCAGAGAATTGGAATAGCCAGGGCCCTGGTACACGATCCTAAGGTTATAATTTTCGATGAACCCACCATGGGCCTGGACCCCGCCACCAGCCAAACCATCCGACACTTCATAGACCAGCTTAAAGGTGATAAAACCATTATACTCTGCACTCATTACATGGATGAAGCTGACCAGCTATGCGACCGGGTGGCTATTCTGAATCATGGAAGAATTAGAGATATGGGGACGCCCCATGACCTTAAATCCAAGGTTCATGCCGATATCATCCTCACTTTGAGGGTTAAAAATCCACTCCCATCGGATCAGGAAGCCATATCTGGATTAACATCGGTGGAAGCCATAGAAATAGGCGGAGATAAGTATATCATATCTTTAAACTCCCGAAAAGAGATATCTAAGATAATAGACGTGCTGGGTAGCAGGGTATTGGCTGTTAACACCAAAGAACCCAAATTGGAGGACGTTTTCATAAGTACTCTGGAAAATAGGGGCATGCGATGAATTTCATAACCATAACGCGTTGGGAATTTAAAAACACCATCCAAAGCCGAAAATTTCTCCTAATATTCTTTCTACAGATATCAGTCCTGTTCTTAATGCTCATGGTCTTCAATTCCTTTGCTCAGAATATGGAAAATAATGAGGCTTTATCAATCACTCCCTCCCTCTCCGGCTTCGCCACCCTGGATGTAAATGATCAGGGGGCTCTGTTTTCAAAGCGTTTAAACTCAGAAGTTCTTAATATTGAGAACTCCACCTATCAGCAGGCTTGGAACCGTTTAGCGCGAGGTCTTACCACTGGATTTTACTCCGTCCCACCGGAATCGGTAGAACTAGTCCAAAATGGAGATCAGGTGGAAACCGTGCTCTATTTGGACTACCGTGATCCTAAAAGGAGCGTGGTGCAAGAAGAGGTGAACTCCACCACCCGGGCATTATCATCCGCTCTTACCACTTCCTATCTGGAGTCTTCAAGACCTCAAAATGCCACCAAACCTCCGGGAGTAACTCAGACAACCTCAGGAGAGTCAGTACCTCTGCAGATAATCAGAAAGGTGATGCTGGCCGTTCTTCTCTTTTTACCATTGTTCCTGTTTGGAAACCTCATCATCGACAGTCTGGTTGGAGAAAAAGAGCGTAAAACCGGAGAAATATTGGTTGCTATGCCCCTAACGTCCGCCGACATAATTATTGGCAAGAGCCTGGCCGTGGTGATGATCATGGCTCTACAAGTAGGTATGTGGATGTTAATCCTTTTGGCAGCAGGTTTTTCGTTAAAAAATCCTGGATTCGTATATTTAATGGTGGTACTAACGGCCATACCTCTGGTGGGGCTGACTACCATCATCGCGGCCTACTCCAAAAACTACAAGGAAGCCGGTATTGGGCTCACCTTTGCCTATGTTATTATATCCGGAATTCTAATCATACCCCTTTTAGGGTACATATCCCGCCAGTCATTCGGGGCCAATGTATCCCCCATGACCCTGGTCATGCGAATATTTTCAGGAGAGATCATAGCCCCGGCAGAAATCCTCTTATCCTTGTCTTTCATCGTGGTGTTCAGTCTACTATCCTATGGAATTAGTGTGGCACTCTTTAGGCGGGACGATGTGGTCTTCGGACCTAGACCGGGTATTTTAAGGATAATTCTGGATTTAATGGGTCTAAAAAGGCACAAAAATAGATCTAAATAGGATATCCTAATCAGGAGATAGTAATTGAACTTAACTGCCCTCATAAAAAAAGAAGCCCAGGACATTCTGGAAAACAAGATATTTTTACTGGTAGTCGTGGTACAATTATTTATAATACTGGGAACATTCGGTCTGGCTATATCAACTGCCATGGTTAATGACCCCGCGGTTATCGATAGTTACGGCGTTAATTCAGCCTTTAAAGTGGGATTATCCAAGGATCTAGAACAATCCGCACTGGCCGATGATCTGGAATCTCAAAAACTGGAACTGGAATATTTCAACACCACCCAGGAGGCTAATAAATTTTTGGGAACCGAACTGGTGGCGGTCATTGGGATCTCCTCGCAGGGAGAAGTTCAGGTAGAACTTGACACTTCCAATGTATTTTATCCAGTGGCCTCCACCAAGATAAGTAAAGCGGTTGATTCCTTCCAGCTGCAGAGAAGCCTTCAATCATCAGGATTAAATAGCGAACAGATAAATGCTATAAAAGAACCCGTAAAGCTCAAAATAGTCAAATTAGAAGAAGATAATGCAGTTAATATTGCAATGGACAGCTCCTACTTCGTAGAGGTGATGTACGGGTTTATAGTCCCTTTTATACTTCTTCTTCCATTTTTCCTGGCCAGTAACCTGGTAACGGACAGTATAGTTGGGGAGCGGGAAAGAAAAACCTTTGAAGTCCTGCTAATGACTCCACTATCAAGTAGTATGGTGGTTATTGGTAAAATAATTCCTGTTTTGAGTTTT
Organism: Methanobacteriaceae archaeon; assembly: GCA_027318585.1. Taxonomy (GTDB): domain Archaea; phylum Methanobacteriota; class Methanobacteria; order Methanobacteriales; family Methanobacteriaceae; genus Methanobacterium. The sequence goes on from DAHVOW010000004.1 coordinate 23,025, forward strand.
TCTTTGATACAGAGTCTGGCCTGGATTTTGTTGTTGGATCTGTTACAAGTACCTATATTCAACACAGTACTGCTGATGTTAATTCTTTTATCACTGGGTTTAGGGTTCATTGGGGTCGGAATACTTATTTCTATCCTGGTAGACAGTACTAAGGAGGCTAACTCGGCCATTACATTGGTCTTGGTCTTCGCCACATTCATCCTCTTCGTCCCCCTCTTCATAAAATCAGACATTTTCCAGGCACTTTTCAACTTCATACCCACAGTATTAATGGTTAAAATCGCATCCAGTCCTGCGATAAACCCAGAAATCTTGTTTTATCTACTCCCCACGATTTTAATATCTATTCTGATTTTCATGGTCACCGTCAGATCCTTCCGTCATGAACGGGCCATACGCCTGTAGATAATAAAGATGGGATTAAAAAAAATGGTAATCTGGATTTGGGGACCATAAATATCGGTTAAATATAATAAATCAGCAGACTAATCACCAACCCCGCCACCAGGGGCGTGGTAAGGTTATCATCAATGGGACTGTAGGCTTCAGTCAATGCACCAGATAGAGCGCCTGTAAATGCGGGTAATGGGGTTAGCTGGGTTAATGACGCTAAAAAACCAACCAAAAGGAAGGCTAAACTTCCTTCCAATGTTTTATTCTGTTGAAATGGTAGTTTAACTTTCCCCCATCTTTTACCCACCAGAGTGGAGGCTGAATCTCCGAAAAGAAGGATTAAAATAGCGGCGTTGGCCACCGCCAGGTTGGATTGAAATAGAAAGAGGGTGAGGATTATTCCCATGAAGAAGTAGATGGATCCCCTCTCATCATCGCTTCTTTTGCAGTATCGTAAAATTGGTGAAAAAAGGGGAAGGTAGATGTAACGATCCCATCGAAATATCAGAACCAGAAACACCAAGAGTGCTAAGCAGATGATAATAAGGGCTTTTACTGGGATTAAGTAGCTTAAAACTACTATGAAGACACCTGAGACATGAATCAGCTGTCTCAGGAGTTCTCTGTCCATAATATCAGGCCATAAATTCCTCAATGGCTTTCTGGTGGGAGTTTTTAAGTTCTTCCACTTCGATATTTAATTCCGCCTGGTTAATAACCAATGAACTTCCCTCCACCTGGCCGATGGATGAGGCAGGAATTCCACTATTGGTGAGGGTTTTGATAATTTCAGCGGCGGAATCCTTACTAGCCGTTAACAGGTATCTGCCATGTGACTCCGAGAACAGAACCTGGATGGGAGACATATCCTCCTCTCCCGGTACTTTAGAGATATCCACAACAGCGCCATGATTTCCTTCCAGGGCCATCTCAGCCAGAGCCACGGCCAGCCCCCCGCTGGATAGATCATGCAATGCGGTTATTCTCAATTGGTCATCACTTTTAACCAGTTTAAGCACCGCCTGGGCGGATTGGTATTCTGCTTCAATATCAACTATGGGAGCATTTCCCTGCACCACTCCGTGTACAGTTTTATGATATTCGGAGCCATCCAGTTCGGGACGGGTGTTGCCTATTAAAATGATCAAATCCCCCTCATTTTTGAAGGGCATGGTGCGGATGTCTTTAAGATCGATGGCCCCAGCCACACTAACTACCGGTGATGGATTAACAGTAACTCCTTCGGTTTCGTTGTAAAAACTAACGTTTCCACTTATAACTGGGAGATTGAAACGTCTAGCCACATCCGACATTCCCTGCACGCACTCTTTAAACTGCCAGAATACTTCTGGTTTCTCTGGATTTCCGAAGTTAAGGCAATCCACCATACATAGTGGAGCGGAGCCCATAGCCACCACATTCCTAATGGCCTCTGCTACTGCACCAGCACCCCCATGATAGGGGTCCAGATAACAGTGTATGTTGTTACAGTCAGCAGTGAGGGTAAAACCCTTCTCCTGGTCCACTCGCAGCACGGCAGCATCATCACCGGGCTTCACCACGGTGCGCACCTGGACTTCATGGTCATACTGCCGGTAAACCCACTTCTTGCTGGCAATGTTCAGGGAAGATAAAAGCTGCAAAAGCGCTTCATCAGCAGAAACATCCTCTATTTCCAGGTAATCTTTGTTTCTCAATGGTTCACGGGCTTCCCTCTCTACCAGGGGTGGATCAGCCAGTAATTCGCAGGGCAGATCAGCCACCACTTCTCCCTCTTGGGTAACCACCATCCGTCCATTGGATGTCACCTGTCCTATGACTGAGTAGGGTAATTCGTGTTTACCGAATATGGTCAGTAAACCCTCCACATCCTGCGGGTTAACTACAAACACCATTCTTTCCTGGGACTCGGATAGCATTATCTCGTAGGGAGTCATTCCCTCCTCACGCAGGGGTACTTTGGTCAACTCCATCCGGGCTCCGTTACCCCCTTTAGCTGCCATTTCAGATATGCAGCAGGTAAGTCCTCCACCTCCCAAGTCTTTCAGTCCCTGGATGTTGATCTTCTCCAGAGCTTCCAGGGTGGCTTCCATGACCTGTTTTTTGGTGAAAGGGTCGGCTACCTGCACAGCTGGCCTGCTTTCCAGTTCCGATGATGACGTGAGCTCCTCGGAAGCAAAGGTCACACCATGGATACCGTCACGGCCGGTGCGACCCCCCATCAGGACAAAAACATCACCTGCGTTAGGCGCTATTCCCCGGACGATGCTATCTTTCCGGACCAGGCCCGCGCATACCACGTTCACCAGGGGATTGAACTGGAAATTTTCATCAAACTCCACTTCACCGCCCACGGTGGGTATTCCCACCCGGTTTCCATAATCTGAAATTCCCTTAACCACATATTCAAAAAGATAACGGCTGCGCTGGTCTTCCAGGGGCCCGAAACGGAGTGAATCTAGGAGAGCCACGGGCATAGCTCCCATAGATATTATGTCCCGTATGATTCCACCAATACCCGTACCCGCTCCCCCATAGGGTTCGATGGCCGATGGGTGGTTGTGACTCTCCATACCCATTACCAGGCCTAATTCATCGGTTAAATCCACAATACCGGCATCATCCCCTGGCCCCATTATCACCTTCTCCCCTTCAGTGGGGAACAGGGCCAACACCGGACGGCTGCTCTTGTAGGAACAGTGCTCTGAGAACATAATATCCAGCATACCATATTCCAGGGGATTGGGGTCTCGCCCCAACTCATTTTTGATGTAATCCATTTCATCTGCGGTTAAAGTCAATATCACACCCTCCTGTTTCTATTCAAGCTGTTTTATGCCCACGATAAGTTCATGATCCTCAATTTTCCAATCTTTAGTGTAATCTCCATCCGGGGCCTGGAATAAAAGTTCCGTGGCACGGACTTCATGAGAAATAAAATCCAGGAATGGTTTAACGAGGTTATAAAATTCTGCGCTGCAGTCCACGGACACCTGGATATGGGCCTCCACTTCTAGGTCTAGATCCTTCCTCATATCCTGTATCCTCCGCACCAATTCCCGGCTCATGGCCTCCGACAATATTTCTGGGGTGATTTGCGTATCCACAAAAACATTACCCCCCGGAAACTCGGAATTCGTGACGTTATCCGGTAGTTCGGTTTCCATAGTCACATCTCCAGGCCCTAACTCCACGGTCGAACCGTCCAGGTCTATCATGAATACTCCATCCGCTTCCATTTTGTCAATTAATTTTTTACCGTCTATTTCAGCCAGTTTTGCCGCCACCTTGGGAACATCTTTTCGAAGACGCGGTCCCAGGGTCTTCATGTTCGGTGTGGCAATTATTTTAAGATCCTGGAACTCCTGGGAGGGAGTAATTTTCTTGGTGTTGGCCTGCTCCAGCAGCACGGACTCCAGATTCTGGGCTGCTTCCAAGACCTTTTGATCTTCGGACACAATCACAATCTCCTGCACTGGCCAGCGAAGCTTGTAACGAGCAGTATCCCGGGCCCTGGCGCAAGCCTCAATTATATGCCGTACAACGTCCATATCGGCCTCCAAATCATGGTCAACTAAAGTTTCATCGACTTCCCAGTCTAATAGATGCACACTCTCAGGAAGATCAGTTTCCAAGCATCGAATCAGATGCTGATAGATATCTTCACATAGGTGTGGTGCTATGGGAGCCATCAGGGTTACTACTTGCTTAAGTGTGAGGTAAAGGGTTTGGTAGGCGCCAAGTTTATCCGGATCATCCTTTTCAATCCAGGTCCGGCCCCGAATAAGACGAACATACCAGCGACTCAAATCCTCCAGAATGAAGTCCTGCAGGCTGCGAGCAGCCCGATGAAGATGCAGAGCTTCAATGGCCTCTGTTACTTCCTGACTCACCGACTGTACCCGGGAGGTTATCCAACGATCTTCGTCACGTAGTTTAACATCTTCTGGGTTGTATCTTTTGGGTTGGAAGTCATCCAGGCCCATGTAGGTGGAAGCAAAGACGTAAACATTCCATAGGATGTTGAACATCTTATTGATGTTTTTAATCTCCTCCCAGTTGAACTTCAGGTCTTCCCAGGGTTTGTTGGCCCAGAGCAAATAGAAACGCAGTACATCAGCCCCATACTTAGCCACTACTTCATCGGGCTCCACCACGTTACCCAGGGACTTGCTCATCTTTTTACCCTCCTCGTCCAAAGTGAAACCATGCATTAAGACCTTTCGATAGGGTACACTGTCCAGGGCTATTACTCCACAACCTAACTGGGAGTAGAACCATCCCCGAGTCTGGTCATGACCTTCAGTGATGAAATCATAGGGGTACCACTGCTCAAATAACTCCTGTTCCTGGGGGTAATAAAGAGCAGCCCATCCGGCCACTCCAGAGTCTATCCAGACATCCAGGACATCGGGGGTACGCTGCATCTGACCTCCGCACTGACAGGGTATGTTCACTTGGTCTACGTAGGGCCGGTGTAGTACATCTCCCTCCAGCTTCTCATGGGATAGGTGGGCAAGTTCCTCCAGGGATCCCACCACGGTCATTTCTCCGCAGTCACTGCAAGTCCATATGGGTATGGGTATTCCCCAGTATCGCTGACGGCTAATGGTCCAGTCACGGGCGTTCTCTATCCAGTTCCGGAATCGGCTCTCACCAGCCCAGGAGGGAACCCACTCCACTTTATCTAGTTCACTGAGGAGTTGGTCCTTGATCTGGGTGATCTTCAAAAACCACTGTTCGGTGGCCAGGTAGATGATTGGTGTTTTACACCTCCAGCAGAATCCATAACGGTGTTGAATTATTCCTTCTTTAAAGAGCCGACCGTGAATTTCCAAGTCCGCGATTATGTATGGATCGGCTTCTTTAACAAACTGACCCTGATATTTACCAGCTTCTTGTTTGAATAACCCTGCCTCGTCAACGGGGCAAAATATGGGGATCCCATAAGCTTTACCAATTTCAAAGTCGTCTGGGCCATGTCCCGGAGCAGTATGCACACAACCGGTACCTTCAGTCAGGGTAACGTGTTCCCCGGGGAGTATTTTATGCTTAAAATCGTTTTGTACAGGTATTTCCTGGGTTAGGGGGTGCTGATATTCCAGGCCCTCTAATTGAGATCCTTTAACCACTTTAAGAATTTCGTAGTCTTTCTCTCCAAATATGGAGTCGACCAGAGCCTCTGCCAGCAGATAAGTTTCCTCACCATCCCTGACGTAGGCGTAATCATAATCGGGGTGAACACAAATGGCCATATTGGCGGGGAGGGTCCATGGGGTTGTGGTCCAAACTAATACGGATGTATTTCCGGATAATTCAGGTTCAGATACGCTCAGGGGAAATTTAACGTAGATGGAAGGGTCTTCTTTGTTTTCGTAATCAATTTCGGCCATGGCTAGGGCGGTTTCACAGCGCGGACACCAGGTAATGACCCGCAGATCCTGTACCAGCAGATCCTTTTCATGGGCTCTTTTCAGGGTCCACCAGCAGGATTCCATGTATTTTGGGTCGAAAGTGACGTAGGGTTGGTCCCAATCCATCCAAACCCCCAGCAATTTGAATTGCTGAGTCATGACGGCCTGATTTTCTATGGCGAATTCCTGACACTTCTTAATGAAGTTTTCGATGCCAATCTTAGTTTCGATCTCTTTTTTACTCTTAAGTCCTAAGAGACCCTCTACTTTATGTTCAATGGGGAGGCCATGGGTGTCCCATCCGGCCTGTCTACGGACGTTAAACCCGGCCATTGTCTTGTAACGAAGATAAGTGTCTTTAATAATCTTATTCCAGGCAGTTCCAAGATGTATCCGGCCACTGCAGTAAGGTGGGCCGTCCAGGAATGAAAATCGGGGTCCATCCTCCCGATTTTTCTGGCTCATCTGGTAGGTTTTTCTACTTTCCCAGAACTCCTGAGCTCTTTTTTCTATGATTAATGGATTATACGAACGCTGAGCTTCCTCTATCACCATGATAATTCTCCTCATTAATGATCTTGGCTGATTTATTCATTACTAGCTTTGTCCTCGCCCTTTTATATAATTTCATCGAAGCTAGCTAATGACAGAGACCGTAAAATAAAAAAAAATTAGAGACTTTAAAAATAGTAAATTGAGATTTAAGAACCTCATCAGAAGGTTCTTATTTTTCCCTTAATTAACAACTCAGTTATGCCGCTGATATCGGATAGACAAGAGTCCATAACACTATTAACTTCCTTCTTAACCGCATCCATCTGGTGCATATCCTCCAGGATTAACTGGGCACTAGCAGCTTTGGGCTGGTCAATAGGGGAGCCTATTTGGCTCAAAATCATTATATGAACTTGTTTTACTCCATCAACTTCATTAACTATGTTGTTGGCCATTTGATTAGATAAAAGGTTGTATATTTTCCCCACATGGTTTATGGGATTCTTACCAGAAGTAGCCTCCATGGACATGGGCCGATTAGGCGTAATGAGTCCATTAGCCCGGTTCCCACGCCCCACAGAACCATCATCCCCCATCTCTGCGGAGGTACCAGTGACGGTTAGATAATAACCCTTTTCCGTCCGGCTGGTGGGGTCGTCTCCAGTGTTTACGAAGGTTTCCACTTCGCGATTGGTATATTTCTGGGCCAGTTGGGTCACGGTGTCCCTAACCATTTCCTTGGCCTCCTGATATTCTTCCACTCCTCCGGTGTACTTGGATATCATGGCCACCGCCACGGTAAGTGTGATCTTATCCTTTTCCCGGAGTCCCATGACCTTTATATCTTCTCCAATCTGGGGATTCTTTTTCTTAAAGTCACGGGAATTCAGAAGTTCTTCACAGGCCATTACTATTTGCTCGGTTTCAGAGAAAGGGGCGTAACCTACTCCGAACGAGGTGTCATTGGCTGAGGGCATTCCTTCACGAGCAAAAACGTCCACCAGGTCGCCGGAACCATGGCCAATCTTGCACTCCACCACGGTGCAGGTCTCCACATCCAGGTTTATTAGAGCTTCATTAAGGTAATCTTTGGCAGCACCGATTGCGATGCGGTCCACTCCAATCTTACGACCATCATATTCTGGAACTCCACGACCAGTAAGGAGGATATCCATGGGCTTTATGATATCTCCACCTCCAAACTCGGGGTATGATTCTCCAGCAGTGATCTGTACTTCGTCGGTGTTATGGTGCAGAACTCCACCAAAATAATCTAAATAAGCGTTACAAAGAGCCCTACTCACTGATTCAGCTATTCCATCACTTATGCTGTCGGGATGACCGGTACCCTTCCTTTCCACGATCTCGATTTCCTGTTCCTCAATAGGCTTCTGAATGAGCTTCTCAACTATGATATTGCGCATTAGTACAATCCTCCAACCCTAGGTAATGATTAGGTTAAAACCATATCCATGAGTCATAGTTTCAAAAAAAGCGGTTTGAAACGTTCAAAACACTACTCATGAAACTTTTCCTTTATGCCATTTGAGTTGGATTATATAAAAAATGATCGATTATTTCCTTTCGGTTTGAAATAAAAAGAGGGTAGATTTAAGAATACATAAAACTCTTATTATGGATTTGTAGTTAATAAAAAAGTTTAACAACTTTCAGCTAATACAATATTATCTGGAGGATGAAAGGTGCCAAAAAGTATCAAGGATATTTTAATTGAAATGAAGAACATGTCCGAACTAATGGTCGATTTAGCCTATTCTGCCCTGCTTTTTAACAGTAAAGACGCGGCAGAAGAAGTAAAAAAACTTGAAAATAAAATTAACCGGCTTAATTATGAGATTAAAAAGGAATCACTCCTTGCTGCAAGAACTGTAGAAGACGCGGAGAAATTAACCGCTCTGTTGGAGGTGGGAGAAGCCACAGAAACCATAGCTGATTCAGCTAAAGACATAGCTGATCTGGTATTGAAAGGGATCAAGCCCCATCCGGTATTTAAAATGGTCATGGAAGAATCAGACGAAATGATCATCAGAGTCAAAATCTGTGAATCATCAGAATTAGTTGATAATTCTTTAGGGGAGCTTTTACTAGCTACCCGGACTGGGATGACGGTTATTGCCATCAGGAGAAACGAGTCCTGGATTTATGGGCCGGATAAAAACACCATCCTTGATGTGGATGACACACTTATTGCCAAGGGTAATGAAACCGGTGCAAATATACTTAACAAGCTTGCCAGTGGTGAAATTAAGCTTGAAGATCTGGAATATAACGAAATTGCGGAAACCTGAATTTATTTTGATTTAAATTTCTCAAATTTCTATTTTACTGTTTTTCTTCCTTTTTTAAATATTATTGTGCAATTCATTTAGACCGGTTTGACACTGGTTCATGAACTTTCTAATTAAATTATCAAAAATTAGAAAATTACTCACTTTCTTTAGTTGAGTTAGTAATATTCCCAAACCTTTATAAATGGACATCACATACTACTAATAAATCCCTTTAAATTGGTTGATTGAAAATGGACGAAGTTGATTTGGCTATACTACGTTCCTTGATTAAAAATTCAAGGATTACCCTATCTCAAATGTCAAAGGAAATTGACATCCCCGATGCAACCATATCCAACCGCTTGAAGAAATTAGAATCCGAAATAATCAATCGTTATACCATAATACTGGACTGGCAGAAGATTGGTTTGGAAATAACCTCCATAATCATTATCCAGACCGAATCTGAAAAGCATGAATCGGTTAAAGAAATGTTATCCCGGTTGGAAGAAGTATCAGAAGTTTACAGTGTATCTGGTGAATATGATATACTCATAAAAGTATGGGTGAAAAGTATTGAGGAACTTAACAAACTTATAAACTCTAAAATCCGTTCAATTGACGGTGTTGAGGATTTAACTGAAATGATTGTAATGGAACGTGTTAAGGAGGATATTCCAGCACTTTAATGGATAAAGATGGCAATGAGGAAGAATAAAATTAATTACAATCATTATTTATGTATTTTAGGTGTGATGCCCAGGAATATAGCAGGCATCACGATCAGGTGGTTAGGTGAAATGGACGGATCCAGTGAAGAAGACCGGGGACTTAATACTAATTCTGTTAAACCTCTTGGCCAGAATTGTTATCATAGTGTCAAAAAGGTCTTTGAAGGCTCTTTCCATACCTTTTATTATTTCCGGTAAAATTTCTCATTTTTTCCGTGATGTTTCCAGAACCTTAGGTGAAGGATTCATCGCCCTTTTCATATGTGCCATCGGTGATCTCATAGCCGGTATCCTTTTAAGCAGCATGACCGAAACGCTTATGCTTCTTCCCGGGCTGCTCATACTTATCCCGGGTGCAATTGGGATGAGGGGAAATATTTTTGGTGCATTGGGGTCTCGGTTAGGTTCCAACCTCCATATTGGTATATTATCTCCTGAACTAAAAAAATCCACAATTTTAACTCAAAATATCATCTCAGCCATGATATTAACGTTTATAATGTCGATTTTCCTGGCAGTTATGGCTAAAGGATTTTCTATGGTATTGGGCTATGAAAGCATTAGTCTAATGGACTTCACCATAATATCTGTATTAGGTGGAATATTCTCGGGGGCCCTGCTATTACCTGCCACAATTTTAATCACCATTAAAAGTTACGAAAATGGTTGGGATCCCGATAATGTAACCACTCCCTTAATAGCAGCCACTGGAGACCTTTTTACCCTTCCATCCATCCTTCTAGCGGTGCAAATACTCTTATGGATCAGAAATGGATTTTTAGAAACTATATTATTCATTGTATTCATAATCATAGGCATCATTTCTTTCATTGTTGGAATCAGGGGTGAAAATAATCTTAAAAAGATCATAAAACACAGCACTCCCGTACTTTTTTTATCTTCAATTCTGGGAACGACTGCTGGTACAATCCTGAACAGCAGCTTTTCGGTAATCTTGAACAATCCCAGTATCCTGGCTTTGGTTCCATTATTCTCCGGGGAAAGTGGAGATCTGGTTAGTATTCTAGGGGCCAGATTAGCTTCCAGATTGCACATTGGATCAATTAAAGCTTCCCTCTGGCCATCAGAAGAAGCACTAAGAAATTTTGGGATAATTATAATCCTGGCTATAATAATTTATCCCACCATAGGTCTTTTGGCCCATTTTGCTTCGATTCTTCTTGGTGTAACATCGGTGGGTATAGAAAACATGGTCCTAATTAGTACCCTGGCCGGATTGCTCTTAACACCATTCATCTTAATTATTGCCTTTTTCCTGAGCATCATAACCTATAAAAGGGGTCTTGATCCGGACAATGTAGTCATACCTTTGGGCACCAGCTTAACTGACCCGGTAGCAAATACATTCCTGGTAATAATGGTCATTTCCATTTTGGGATACACGTTATAGTGGGAAAAGACCAGAAAATCATAGTTTTACATAAAAATATTAACTTAGACGGATAGATAGTTTCGTGACCCACCTAGCGGCATATATGGAATTTCCCCTTGTAGAAATTTCTTTTAAGGGGACTCTATAACTTTAATAAAGGTGTTATCAATGCAAAATAACAAAACGGGCCCTATGCTAATTGTTAATAAAACAAAGGGAACCAAGTTAGATGGTGCTGAAATTGCAGACAGTTTTTTCTCCCGTTTTCGGGGATTGATGCTTAAAAAAAATCTTAAAAGAGGGCTGATTCTGAAGATCCCGGCCGGTAGAGGGAGAAGAGGCTCAGCTATCCACATGTTTTTCATGCGCATCCCACTGGATTTGGTTTTCCTGGATGAGGAGAAAATTGTGGTGGACACTGTAAGTCTAAAGCCCTGGCAGACTTATACTCCAAAGTCACCTTCTAGATATGTCATAGAATTTAAAACCGGCGTTTTAAGTGAATCTTCCACTGAAATAGGTGATAAACTGGACTTTACCTGCGAAATGACTTGAAGATAAACCATAGGGGGAGTAGTATGGAAGTTAAAATTGTGGACTATGGGGTTTCAGAAGAATTTGAGAAGTATTATATCACTTATCAGATTAATGGGCTTCGTTCTGATGAGATAGCCCAACTCCAAGTCAAATTGGAGGATCCCCTGGTAGTGAAGTGTGATGAACTGTTTCTCACCACGTTATTTGATGAGGATTACTATCCCTTTCGAAGTGCAGACGCCCAGGCTAGAATGGAGGATTACATTGCCCGGGAAGAAATTGAAATGACAGCTTACATAGTGGATTTACTGGAAGAAAATTAAATAAATTAGTGTTGGGTTCTAAAATTTAATTTAAAAATTAAACTAAGAAATGATTTTTAAGAGCTGTCCTGGAGTTTCCACCACATCCACATCCTCTAATACATCCAGTTTTTTGGTGTTTGAAACATCCACCTCTCGCATGCGAATGAAGATCTTCTTTCCACCAGAAACTGCTCCGAAAGGACATGCTATTTGGCACCCACCACATCCCTGGCATTTTAAGAGGTTAATTTCTACCCCGGGGGTAATAGCGTCCTGGGGACAGGCAGCTGCTGCCTGACAGGTTTGGCAGTGTTGACATAATTCCAGTTCCAGTTTAGATGGTAGTACGGTCTGCACTTCCCCGGCTTCCAGGTCAACTGGCACTATTAAGGTTTGGGTTTTACCCTTACCAGCCTGGGCAATGGCGTTGGTAATTAAGGTATCCGCAATCCCATTTATTACCTTGGCGATGGTGTTGGACGTCGATGGGGAGACAATGAGGAGATCGTAGCGGCCTAGGGAGAACCGACCGGCTAACGGATAGCTGAATTTCTGATCCTTTTCCAAGACCAACTCCTGGTAATAGCCCCCGGTGATAGCTTCCACCCGGTTGTAAAGTCCATACATTTTCAGAACTTCTTCACCAGCTGCAGATAGCAGTACAGTCACTTCGTGTTCCTTGGAAAGCTCCTCCAGTGTTTCCACACTCTCAAGGAGCATGTGGCCGGCTCCAGTAATTCCCCAGGCTATTTTCATAAAATCCCCCAAATTTTTAAAATTCTAAATAACGATAGCCCTCATCTGATTGGAAGGAGTAGTGCACGGTAGTATAATGATTCATGAACTCTGCAACTTCATCCTTCACATTTTTACCATCCATCACCACATTTTTTATGTATACCGCCACTTCGGCCATTTCAGACTCCTTCATTCCTCTGCGGGTGATTTCTTGAGTTCCCATACGAATTCCTGAGGGGTCATCGGTACGGTTTACATCGTCCCATGGAAGGAGGTTTTTGTTTAGTATGATATTATTCTGTTCTAAAGTTTTAGCCAGCACGGAAGCGTGTTTGATGTTGGAAACATCCATCACCACTTGATGGGACTTGGTAAACCCTTGATCCTCACACAGTACATTGAAACCGAGTTCATACAAGTTTTCCCCCAGCGCTTGGGCATTTTTAATGGTCTGGTCGGCATAATCTGTTCCAAATTCCAGCATCTCAGCGGTGGCTATGCCCAGAGCCGCTAGATGGTGGAGATGATGATTGCTCACCACTCCGGGAAAGACCGCATCATCCACATCATCTGCTATTTCATTTTTGCAGAGTATAATTCCCCCCTGGGGGCCGGGGAATGTTTTATGGGTGCTTCCTACTAAAAGGTCAGCCCCTTCTTTGAGGGGGTCTTGGAAGTGATCACCAGCTATAAGTCCCAGTACATGAGCTCCATCGTACATTACTTTGGCTCCAACTTCATCCGCTGCTTCTCGGGCGTCTTCAACGGGATGGGGGAATAAAAAAAGGCTACCGCCCAACAGTACAATTTTGGGCTTATCTTCCAGGATCTTTTTCTTCATGGCATCAGCGTCGATGTTCATATTTTCAGGGTCAAAAGGATGGGGATGGACATCAAGGCACCTGATTCCAGCTGCGCTAACTGAGGCATGACTTATATGCCCCCCTACTGGGACTTCAAGGGCCATTATTGCGTCACCTTGATCAGAAACTGCAAAAAAAGACGCTAAATTGGCAACCACTCCGGATATGGGTTGTACATTGGCATGTTCGGCATGGAACAATTTCTTGGACAATTCAATGGTCATTTCCTCGATCTGGTCAATGTACTGGCAGCCCTCATAGAAACGTTTTCCGGGTAGTCCTTCTGCGTAACGGTGGGATAGATCGGTAGCTAAGGCTTCTCTGACACTAGTGCTGGTTATGTTTTCGCTGGCAATTAGATTTATACTGTTTTTCATCCATTCATGGTGTTTTTTAGTGATGTTTTTTATTTCATGGGCATATTCTTCATTTTTGACCATTTCATTCCTCCAATAAACGTGAGAATTTTAGATTAGCGTGAAATTATGTTTAAAAATTGGGTTATAAATACTTTCTAAACCAACATCATGATTCAATTAAAAACTCATACTTATGCACTGCTCTTAAAGAAGGTTTTAGTTCTCATTTCCTGGAGATTGGTTACAATACGTTCTAATTCGCTGGCAGGGATACTTACCATAACTTCATCATCCCCAAGTTCCATATGTCGCCGGGCACCGATATCTGCAAATCCGTAAGTTACTTTCCCAGTTAAGTAGGGGATCGCAGCCATTGAACTACAAATAGGCCCTGAATCACCACCCAAAGCATGTGAACCAGTATCATAGGAGTTGGCATGCAGGATTTCCATTCCTTGTCGTGCATTACAGACAATTAATATCACGTCTGGTTCGAATTCGGCATTAACTAATGGGGCAAATATCACGGCCTGAAATATGTCTGAAGGTATGCAGAGGTTGTTTTGCCAGGATCTCTGTACTGCAGGAACGTTTTTATAAACACCGGCGGCTACCAGAAAGTTTCCGCTTCGTAGACTGGCTGGATAGTTACTCTCATCTCCCAAGCCACTATACCTAGCTCCACCCATACACAATTCATGTTCTAAATTGGAATAAAAAACCTCTCCGTCCATGGCTTTTTCAATTTTACGACAGAACCGGGATTTTTCTTTTTCTTCAGGGATCCTTTTCGGTTCTTTGAATGACCATTTAATGGCTACCGGTTCTCTTTCTAGTTTTAGGATGTTTTTAAGTGTTTTACCCAACTTCTGATGTATCATATGTGCCAACCCCCTACTTATTGGAAAATAGTTAGGTGGGGATTAACATAAAATTTTTGAATGGGAATAAGATCTGGATTAGAATAGAGAAATAATTTTTATTTTAGTTTTATTTTGGAGGTAGATTAAAAAGAAAATAAAGAAATAAGGGATTAAACCCTTATTTACCCGTGTTTAAGGCAGCTTCAATCTGGGCCATAATCTGAGCGGTTCGGAAGTGTTGCTGGTCCATTGCTCCGGATGGACAGGCAGCTACACAGGTTCCGCAACCTTTACACAAGGCAACGTTGACCTGGGCTTGTTCCTCAACCCGTTCCAAGGCTCCGAATGGACAAAGTTCAATACAAACTTCGCATCCACCACACACGTCGGTGTCGACAGAAGCGATGATAGGTTCGATTTCAACTTCACCTTTAACCATTGGTATGGCTGCTCTGGCTGCAGCACCTGAAGCTTGAGCAACTGCGTCTGGAATATCTTTAGGACCTTGTGAAACACCAGCCAGGTACACACCGTCAGTTAATGTATCTACAGGCCGTAGTTTGGGGTGAGCTTCCATCAGGAAACCGTCAGCACTCTTGGAAAGACCAATGGTCTGTCGTAGTTCTTCTGCTCCTTCTGGGGGCTCGAGACCAACAGAGAGCACTACCATGTCGTAGTTGTACTCGGTTACTTTTCCCAGCATACTGTCCTCAGACCTGATGGTGAGGGTCTCGTCAGGATTGACCAAGACCGAAGCAGGTCGTCCACGGATGAATTTAATTCCGTACTTCTCTTGTGATCTCTGGTAGAACTCTTCGAATCCTTTACCAAAGGCCCTAATATCCATGTAGTAAATGGCCACGTCAGTATCAGGAGCTTTGTCCTTGATTAACTGAGCATTCTTCATGGCGTACATACAGCACACACGGGAACAGTATGGTTTGTCGATTTGAGCATCCCGACTGCCCACGCACTGTATGAAAGCTACACTCTTGGGTTTTTCTCCGTCTGAAGGTTTCAATACTTTACCCATGGTGGGTCCGGAGGCGTTGATAAGTCTTTCCAGTTCCAGACCGGTTATTACGTTGTCAGCATCGGCATAACTCCATTCCTTTTTCTCGGTGGGGTTGTAAGGGTCGTAACCGGTGGCTACTATGATGGTACCCACTTCGATTTCGATTTCTTCCGGTTGTTGCTCGTGGAAGATGGCTCCGTTTCCACAGGCCTGGTCGCAAAGTTTACAGTCGATGCAGTAGTCTTTGTTAATGGTGGCTACCAGTGGCACGGCTTGAGGGAATGGTAAGAAAGTGGCTTTGACCATACCCATACCTTCATCGAAGTAGTTAGGCATTTCGATAGGACAAACCTCGGTACAGCTTCCGCAGCCGGTACAAACGTCTTCTAATACGTACCTTGGTTTTTTCTCAATGACCACTTGGAAGTTACCAATGTATCCGTGAACTTCTTTCACTTCCGCATAGGATATTAACTCGATGTTTTCGTGTTTACCAGCGTCCACCATTTTAGGGGCCAGAATACACATGGAACAGTCAAGTGTAGGGAATGTTTTGTCCAGTTGGGCCATTCGTCCACCAATGGTGGGTTGTTTTTCAACCAGATAAGTTTTGAATCCCATATCCGCTAGATCGAGGGCAGACTGAATACCGGCCACACCTCCACCTATAACCAGTGCTTTGTTGTCCACTGCTACTTTAGATGATTCAAGAGGTTCTAATAATCGTGCTTTAGCCACGGCCATACGGACCAGGTCCTTGGCTTTTTCAGTGGCGGCTTCTGGTTCACCCATGTGCACCCAGGAATCGTGTTCCCGGATGTTGGCGAATTCAAATAAGAATGGGTTTAGTCCTGCTTCCCTTACACATCTTCGGAAGGTTGGTTCGTGAAGCCGGGGGGAACATGCAGCTACTACAACTCTATTAATGCCTTTTTCTTTGATATCTTTCTGGATTAGGTCTTGTCCAGGATCGGAACACATGTATTTGTATTCTTCGGATAATACAACGTTAGGTAGGGTTGCTGCGTATTCTTTCACTTCATCGATATCCACAACACCTCCAATGTTGATCCCGCAATGACACGTGTAAACTCCTATTTTAGGTTCTTCGGTCGTTTCTTGCTTTTTTTCATCTGCCAATTATATCACCTATTCCACGTCTTGTGAATGTTATATTAGTTAGGTAGTGTTCTGTCTATCACTTTATTAAATAAAGTTTTCTATCCAAAATTTAGAACAAGGTTTATATACTAGAAAATTTTCCAGTATTTATCTGGAACGGATGCTAGAAATTTATAAATCATTCTAAGCTCTTAAACTTGATAGTATTTTTTAAGAGGCTTTTATTTTATAATATAAAAAATAAATAATAGGAATCAATCCGTGATTCCCTCGGTAACGATTTTGAAAACAGCTTCTCCTTCAGGCAGGTGGGGACTATCCACTAATCTTGCAATCCTTTTCCCGGCCAGGCCTTTTTTAAGCCAAATTCGATAAGTAGCCGCATGCCCCAGAACGTGACCTCCAATAGCCTTGGTGGGACTTCCAAAGAACGCGTCAGGCCTGGCTTGAACCTGATTGGTCACGAAAACTGCTGCATTATAGGTGTTGGCAATGTTTTGCAGGGTGTGTAAGTGTTGGTTCAATTTTTGCTGTCGGGTGGCCAGTGATTCACGCCCCACATATTCGGCTCGGAAGTGGGCGGTTAGAGAATCCACAATTACCAGACGGATATTTACTCCCCGTTGAATGAGTTCATTAACCTTGTCGGCCATTAATATCTGATGGCTGGAGTTAAAGGCCCGGGCGATATGAATCTTCTGTAGAACTTCTTCCACGTCCATATCAAAGCCCTCGGCGATTTGTCGAATTCTTTCCGGACGGAAAGTATTTTCAGTATCTATAAAGACACATTCGCCATCTAAACCTCCTTTTTCTGGAGGAAGCTGGATAGAAACTGCTATTTCATGGGATATCTGACTTTTACCCGATCCGAACTCTCCAAAAACTTCAGTGATGGCTTGAGTTTCAATTCCCCCGCCAATAAGCTCATCTAAACCGCTACTCCCGGTTGTTATTCTACCAACGTCTTTTCGTCGTTCCATAACATCCAGGGCAGTTTCAAAGTCTATTTGTTCCGCCTTACGGGCTGCTTCTATAACCTTTTCAGCCACCCCCTCACCGATCTCAACTTTAACACTAAGCTCTTTGGCAGTGGCGGTAGCCAGTCTCATCATGTCTGCAAAACCAGCATCTCTTAATTTTTGGGCTGTTTTTTCTCCGACATTTGGTAAGTCTTCCAATTCAACCATTTTAATCTCCCTTCCTTTCTTTAGGCAAATTACATCTTCAGTTTTATATTTTTACTTCAAGAACTTTTTTAGCATTCAGACGCACTTCTTCATTATACTCATCGAAACCAGCATCTGCAATTATTCTAATTTGTCTTCCGACTAGTTCAACTACTTTCTCTTCCAGAGAACCTTCATCACCAGTTTTATCAATGATCTCTTCGGCTTCTTTGGTGCTTATGCCTAACAGATCCTCAGCTGCCTGGCGGAAGAAGGTGGTGCGTATAGTTCCAGTATCATCTTCGAGTAAGATGGAAATTATCATCAAGTGTGCTGGATTCTCAATATCCTCTCCACACACTTCACATACGTATTTATCTTCTTCCCAAATAACTCGTTTGTTACAACTGGGGCACATCTCAAAAAGGATCTTGTTACCAAAGGCCTCCATGATCTCCCCAGTAACTCTAATATTTCGGAGGTCCTCCTCAATTTCATCAATTTTTTTGGAAGGATAAATTTTTTCCTGTATATCTTTTAATGCGGGAAGATCAGATTCATCATCTTTCACCCGTGTTATCTGGGTAGTTCTACCAGCACTTATCTCTACCACGTCATTTCGGAGGGTTACGCGTGGGTTTTCAATTCTCACTGCGTCTCCTTCGGATAGTTCTCGATTGGCTTGATCATCCCATAGGGAAGCTCTTACTACTCCGGTGTCATCAGCAATTTCTACTGATCTTACCATGCCTCGGCTACCATCTTCTCTGGTAAACTCCCGGGGTTCATAAAGACTAAGAATTCTACCCATAATACGTGCTTCACGATCTCCTTCACTCAATTCAGTAATCTTTTTATCCTGGTAGAGCATATCTGCAACTTCTTTAATTGAAGGCAGCTTTTCCATCTCTTCTGGGCTAGGTTTAAGGATTCTTGAAGTTTTACCCACACTTAGTTCCACGTTGTAGTTCCCCAGACGGGTTCTGGCATTTTCAATTTTAACTGCATCTCCTTCATTCAAGTGACCCTCGGCTTTGTCTTCCCATAATGACACACGCACTACACCAGTTTCATCTGCCAGCTCAGCACTTCGAACCACTCCCTTGCTGCCGTCATCCCTCTGAAATTCGTTGGGTTCGTATAGGTTTACCACTCGCCCCACGACATCCACTTCGTCCCCTTCATCCTCTAGCTGGTTCAATTGTCCGATTTTAAATGGTTTGAGGTATTTGCCGCATTCCTGGAGTATTTCTTTAAGTTTAGCATCTATTGGCGGGTTTATTAATATTTTACTATTCCAGTTAGTGTTTATGCGGTACCCGGCCGTGGAATAGTCGTCAAACTCTATATTTCCCCCGATAATTTTGATGGTATCTCCTTTTTTAATTTCCAGGGCAGTATCTTCATTCCAAAGTGTTACTCTGATAGCTCCAGTGTCATCTTCCAGTTCCAGGGACTTCACACGGCCGGTACTCCCATCATCCCGTTCGAAGGTAATTTCGTCATAAACCTTGCTGGCCACTCCGACAATAGTCACATCCCTCATTTCACGAGCATCTCCGATTTTGAGCACGTTTTCACTATATTCTGGCACATCAAAATCTCCTTTTTCCACACGACCTATCCAGGATTGGCTTAGAGAAATTTCTCCGTTTCTAACCCTGCTTTGAGCCCCTATTATCTTCACTGCGTCCCCTTCCTTAAGATCCAGAATGTCTATGAGGTCGGTGTCCCGGTTCCAGAGAGTAAAGGTCATTTTCCCACTTTGGTCCTGAAGTTCCAGGGAAGCTACTTTTCCTTCGGATCCATTTCGATCAAAGGTTCTGATTCGAGGGATTCTTATCACTCGTGCAATAACATTCACTTCCATATCTCCCTGAACGTCACTTAGTCTGGTTATTTCGGTTTGGGGGGAAGGTAAGTAAGTGAATTCTTCGGAGGGGAGCTTTTTGATTTCTGATCTCGCGTTCAAATGGGCTTCATCTTCCCGATATCCTTGCTTTATCTCCACCCCCTTCAGTTTGATCACATCCCCTTCCTGAACCTCGTTCTTAGTGAGTAGTTTAATATTTTCTGTCCAGAAAACCACTCTCATATGTCCGGTGTCATCAGCAAGGATTATGTTAGCCAATCTTCCTTCTTTACCTTTCCTACTCGTGAATTTCCGGATATTAGACATTTTCATAACTCTACCAACCAAGGTTAAGTTATGTTGTCCGGTCTCAAGTTCAGATATTTTATGATTTTTAGACTCCTGAACTAGGGGCTCATTCTTTTCTTCTATAAATTCTCCCACAATTACTCTGGCAAGGTCTAGCTCGCTCATAAAGCTTACGCCCTCATAATCTTGGGCTCTAACATTCATTTGTTCTAAAAAATCTTCATATGAGATTTTATCCTTGATTTTCTCATATTCTTGCCTTATTTCTTCACTTATTTCCCTCATCTAGGCTCCCTCAACAAAAATATCTCTGTTCGATACTATTATCTATTACATAATGGTACTAATTAATCATATTAGTATTACTATTTATATTTATTGTTATTACTAAATTAGGGATACTTTTTTATAATAGTTAGTTAGATAAAACTATATACTTGGCAGAGTAGGATTTCGAGGTAGTGTATATGAATGAGGAACTGGAACTGGTAGAGACCATGGATGATTTAAGCGAATTAATTAGAAAATTCCAGACTCAACTTCTAAGTGGAGATCTAAAACAGTATACGCTACGACAATTGTATTATATCGAACTGATTAACAAGTCCGAAGGTATAAGCGTTTCTGAATTATCTAAAAAATTGAATATAAAAAAATCAACGGTTTCCATAGCGGTCAATCAATTGATAGATCTGGATATAGTAAGCAAAATTCGATCTGAAGAAGATAAGCGTTTTTATTTCCTACAACTCACACCCAAAGGTAAAAAAATAATGCAAATGCACATGCAGGTCCATAAAAACACGATAAAAAAAATTTTAAAGGTTCTAACTCAAGAAGAGGTTGCAAAATTTATCCAGATAGTG
Organism: Methanobacteriaceae archaeon; assembly: GCA_027318585.1. Lineage (GTDB taxonomy): Archaea > Methanobacteriota > Methanobacteria > Methanobacteriales > Methanobacteriaceae > Methanobacterium. Next base: position 43,740 of record DAHVOW010000004.1, read on the forward strand.
GGTAAAATAAAAATATCAACTTTATGAGCTTTATAGATCAAGACACGCTTTAGACTTTGATCTTTTAAAAAATGTAAAAATGGAGGAATATTAAATGCCAAAAACCATGGCAGAAAAAATACTAGCCAAAGCAGCAGGAATTGAAGAAGTTAATGCTGGAGAAATAGTAATGGCCAATATAGACGTGGCCATGACCCACGATCTAACCGGACCCTTATCAGTAGAGTCATTTAAGAAGATTGGGGTGGATGAAGTATGGGATCCAGAAAAAGTCGTGGTGATATTCGACCACCAGGTACCAGCTGATTCACTGGAAGCAGCTCAAAATCACCTTATTATGAGAGAATTTGTCACTACCCATAAAATAAATAATTTTTACGATTTGAAGGAAGGAGTTTGTCATCAAGTACTCCCGGAGAAAGGGCATGTGGTCCCCGGAGAGGTAGTGGTTGGAACAGACTCGCATACATGCACTCACGGTGCATTAGGGGCATTTTCAACGGGTATAGGTTCAACAGACATGGCCATGGTATTTGCCACGGGTAAATTATGGTTTAAAGTACCAGAAACCATTAGATTCCAAATCGATGGTAAACTAGGCCCACATGTTTATTCTAAGGACGTAGTTCTCGATATAATTGGACAAATAGGGGCTGATGGTGCTACCTATCAGGCCTGCGAGTTTGGTGGAGAAACCACCAGTAACATGTCAGTTTCAGATCGGATGGTGTTATGTAATATGGCCATGGGAAAATGGGTGGTAAAACTGGCCTCATAGAGCCTGATGAAAAGACCATTAAATACGTTGAAGGAAGATCAAGTAAGAAATACCAGATATTCCGAACCGATGAAGACGCAGAATCACTCACCACCATGCATGTTGATATAAACGATCTGGAGCCCCAGATAGCCTGCCCTCATAATGTCGATAATGTAAAACCAGTGAGCGAGGTAGAAGGAACCCCCATTGACCAAATATTTTTAGGATCATGTACAAATGGGCGTATAGATGATATGCGCGTGGCCGCTAAAATTTTAAAAGGAAAAGAAGTCTCTCCGAACGTGCGCATGTTGGTAATACCTGCTTCCAGAGAAGTCTATCGCAATGCACTGGATGAAGGTCTGATGAACATATTCGTGGATGCTGGTGCACTAGTATGCAACCCCTGCTGCGGGCCCTGCCTGGGTGGACATGTAGGCCTCTTAGGACCTGGCGAGGTTAGCCTTTCCACTTCTAACCGCAACTTCAAGGGACGGCAGGGAAGCCCCGAAGCCGAAGTTTACCTTAGTTCAGCAGCAGTGGCAGCCGCATCTGCCATAAAAGGAAAAATTACCGATCCCCGCTAATAACCGGTTATGGAGATAATATTAATCTAATAATGCCAATATATAGGAGCTTCAAATAAGGTGATATTATGGATAAAATCATTAAAGGAAAGGTTTGGAAGTTTGGAGACGATGTTGATACCGATATAATCATCCCTGGCCGATATCTGGTTTTAACTGGGGAAAAGGAACTGGCTGCCTGTGTGATGGAAGGTTGCGATCCGGATTTCTCCAAAAAAGTTAAAAAGGGAGATATCATAGTGGCGGGAAAGAACTTTGGCTGCGGATCATCCCGGGAACATGCCCCTATAGCCATCAAGGGGGCGGGTGTGGCTGCTGTGGTGGCCGAGTCCTTTGCCAGGATATTCTACAGAAACTCCATAAATATTGGGCTGTTCTTGATAGAAGCTAAGGATATTTCAGGAAGCATCCTAGAAGGGGATGAAATCGAGATTGATGTGGATAAAGGAACTCTGAGGGATTTAAACAACTCCGAAGAATTTGAAATCAAACCCCTGCCGGATTTCATGCTGGGTATTATGGAGGAAGGAGGTCTCATCAGCTACCTGAAGAATCACCTAGCCGAGATAAAAGTTTAGTAGCTTCCCAATGGGTTAATTTTGGTTTTATAGATCATAAAATACGAACATGGAAATAGTTGATAGAAAAGGTAATAGGAGTAGTGGTTATGTATAAAATAGCGGTTATACCTGGCGATGGAATTGGAAAAGAGGTTATGGAAGCTACATTACATGTTTTAGAAGCATTGAATGTTGAATTTGATTACCAGTTTGCCGAAGCAGGTGATGAATTTATGGAAAAAAGTGGGGTGGCATTGCCCCAGGAAACGGTGGACATAGTAAAAAATTCGCAAGCATGCCTTTTTGGTGCAGCGGGCGAATCTGCTGCCGATGTAATTGTAAAAATGAGGCAAGAATTAGATCTTTACGTAAATCTACGTCCAGTTAAATCATATCCTGGAACCAATTGTCTTTTTGATAATCTGGACTTTGTCATTGTGCGAGAGAACACCGAAGGGCTTTACATTGGGAGGGAAGAGTACACTGAAGAGGGAGCCACAGCCCTGCGAGTCATCACCAGAAAAGCATCAGAGAGAATTTGTAAATTCGCCTTCGACTACGCCAAAAAGACAAATCGGAGTAAAATAACAGCTGTACACAAAGCAAACGTTTTGAAAAAGACTGATGGATTGTTCAAAGAGATTTTTTACCAAATCGCGGAAGAATATCCTGATATGGAGTTGGATGACCGTTACGTGGATGCCACGGCCATGTTCTTTATCACCAAACCAGAAATGTTCGATGTCATCGTAACTACTAACCTCTTTGGAGATATATTATCCGATGAGGGGGCTGGATTAGTGGGTGGCTTAGGATTAATACCCTCGGCTAACATTGGAGAAAAACAGGGTCTTTTTGAACCGGTACATGGCTCGGCACCAAGTCATGCCGGAAAAGGCACCGCCAACCCCTCGGCCATGATTCTCTCGGCGGTTTTAATGCTGGACTATCTGGAAGAGCATGAAGAAGCTCGGCGATTGGAAGAATCACTGGTGGCCGTGCTGGCTGAGGGTGAAGTGGTCACCGCTGATCTGAATGGTAAAGCTTCTACTATGGAAATGGCCAGGGAAGTAAGACGTAAACTGGAAGCATAATAACTAAAAAAAGAGCATCCTAGTTTAGTCAGGTCGGTGGGGTCTGAAGTAGAGTACAATTAGAAGTGATATGGTAATGTAGTAATCTATGAAATACAAACTATTAATGAAATTCTTGAACTGAAATCTTAGGATTATCATGAAAACCGCTGATATAAGAGCTGACATCCCACTCTTGGAAGATTATATTTATCTAGACGCGGCCAGCACTACCCCTACCCCTCGACCAGTGGTGGAAGCCATGTGTGATTACTTTTATCACTATAATGCCAATACTGGTAGGGGCGCTTATCGCCTAGCAGTGAAAGCCACATATGAAATGGAAAAAGCCAGAAAAAAATTGGCCAATTTTTTTAATGCCAGTCCCGATGAAATAATATTCACCAAAAATACTACTGAAGCAATAAATCTGGTTGCCAGGGGCATGAACTTCAATAAAGGCGACAGAGTCGTTGTTTCCAACATGGAACATCACTCCAACCTGATTCCATGGTTTAACCTACAAAAAAGAGGGGTAGAGGTCGAAGTTGTCACGGCCAACCCCGAGGGTGTTGTTGACCCCTATGATATAGAAAATGCTATTGATAAAAACACTAAACTTTTGACCATCACCCACATATCTAATTCCATTGGATCAGTACAGCCAGTGAAAGAACTGGGCAAAATAGCCAAGCAAAATGGCATACCCTACTTAATTGACGCAGCACAGTCAGCTGGACACTTAAAAATAAACGTAAAAAATCTTAATGCAGATTTCATAGCCTTTCCAGGTCATAAAGGTCTGCTGGGTCCAGTGGGCACTGGATTTTTGTACTGTGGCCAGGGGCTTCAGGAGAAAATGGAACCAATAAATCTGGGTGGAGGTACGGTGGAAGATGTCTCCGGGAAAGCTTTCCAATTAACACCGTGTCCCAGTCGCTTTGAAGGAGGAACGCAGAATATAGTGGGTTTTATTGGTTTAGGGGCAGCAGTTGACTATGTGAAACGTATTGGTATTTTAAAAATCGAAAAACACGATAAAAAGCTTACTCAACTTCTGTACAAACGGCTCCATAATATGGGAGGAGTAACTGTATACGGCAGTCCAGAAAATATTTATGGAATAGTATCCTTCAATATTGATGGAATAAACCCCCATGACCTGGCCAAGATCCTGGACGAAACACAGAACATTTGCGTTCGCAGCGGACAGCACTGTGCTATTCCTTCCATTGAACACCTGGGAGCCAGAAAAGTAGAGGGAACCGTGAGGGCATCTTTCCACTACTATAACACCCCTGAAGAAGTAAAAACACTAGGGGATTGTCTTGAAAACATTTCCCAATTTGGAAAATAAGATACGAGAATAAAGGAGATTATCAAATGGATCGTCCACAAATAATAGCTCTGTTCATCGTGGTGATTATGATCATTAGTTCGGTGGCTGCAATTGTATTAGCATTCTAATGGATATTCTAAATAAGTAGATAATTAATTTAATATAATAATTTTAAAAAAATTCTTATCTGCGGATATAAATCTGAGAATAAAAGAAGGTATATTAATCACTGGGAGGAACTAAGCATGGTTAAGGTTAGGATTGGGGCCGTGGTTGCTGAATTCAACTACGATATAACTCAAATGATGTTAGAACTTGCAAAAGAGCACGCTAAATTTTTAGATTCGGAAATAACTCAAGTTATCACTGTTCCAGGGGTTTTTGACATGCCCCTGGCCATAAAGAAACTTTTGGAAATGGATGATATCGATGCCGCAATAACCTTGGGTGCAGTAATTGAAGGGGCCACGGATCATGATCAGATTGTGGTGCAGCATGCGTCGCGAAAGATCGCGGATCTGGCCTTGGATTATGATAAACCAGTGGCCCTGGGCATTACTGGCCCAGGAATGACTCGTTTAGAGGCCCATCAACGGGTGGACTATGCTAAACGTGCCGTGGAAGCCGCAGTAAAAATGGTGGAACGACTAGAATAGTCAACTCCACTATATTCCTTTAGATTCCAACCCCTATTCATATTAGTCATCCTCGGATGGTCATATTGGCTAACTAAGTAAAACATGGCCTGTTTTAAGGTTATATTATTATAAACAAAAAGAGGGGTTAATTTTAAACGAGAAATTGATGGAGAGATTCAATGGAAATATTAACCCCCCAGGACCTCAAGGAAAAATTTCAGGACCCCTGGATAGTTCCTTATCATAAAGTACTTACAATGGTGGACGATGACCTGGTGGAAATTGTGGAGTACCACCCCTGTATCGGAGGGTCAGAATGGATGGTCTACCAATATGGGAGGTCTAGTGAACTGGTACTAAAATCTGAAAGAGATGGTAACCGACACACTTATCTCACCAGGGTGGGCAAAGTGAATTTGAATCTTAAACCCAGCTTCCGTGCTGCAGGAATCGAAGAAGTTGCAGTTGAAGGAGATGAAGTGCGCGTAGTTCATGCTGGCCTTGCTGGAGCTGGAGTGGGAGCTGGAATGTGCCGGGGAATGGCAGAGGGAGTTAAAAGAATTGAACTTTATAATGTGGGCGGAGGATCCAAGTTAGGCAGAGCTGCGGTAATAACCCCTCGTATGGAGAAAATAGTTCTGGGTGTAGATGATACTGATACCAAAGAAGAAGGAGCGACTTGGACCATGGCCCATAATGTTGCGATGGAACTTGCGAAAAAGGGTTATCAGTATCTGGATCATGTTACAGTTCAGCTGTACCCCCATAACCCCCATAAAACCCAGAATTGTGTGGCTATAGCCCTTGTATTCGCTATAAAACCTGGTGAAAGGGAAAACTTGGTAAAAGAAACATGTAAATTATTAAAAAACTACACTTTATCTGATAAAACAGCAATTGCAGTCCTTTCTGGGATTAAAGTACCTGAAAAGCTTAGAAAATATTCTGAAGCTACTAAGAAGTCCATGATCACAGTGGAACAAGCCGAAGATGTTGCCAGAGAAACCGGGGTGGAACTGGTGGAAGTCACTGGCAAACAGGGAAAAATTGGGGCCTTAGCTGCTCTGGGCGTTTATAATGATTTGAAGGAAGCCGCCCGGGTTTATGAATAGTAGATCCAGATTTTCATTAATTAATTTATTTTTAATTCATAACCGTATCAGAGCTAGTATTCGATATAAATAGGTAAATTAACCCGTGAAAATAACATTAAGGAATTTTCCTCTCGCTGCACTGGGAATTTCCATGTCGGATTTCACATTACCTTCAATTTCTATTTTCACAGTATCTTGTCCACTTTGGATGTAAATCGTTGTGATTGGTTTATTGATATTTATATAAATTTCACGGTATTTAACGCCGTTTACATATATGTTATAGGTGCCGTTATTGAATATTCCAGTTGTACTGCTTATTTTTTGGTCGTTCAAGTAGATGTGGATGTTCTTACCATCATCCTCTCCACTTCGCAGGATCACCCCTTCTTTGACTTTCAGATCCCCTGCATCCTGCAGAACTAGACTTCTTTCAGCATAGAGATTCTTAAAAATGTTTCTTAGATTGGTATCGGGAATAACATCCCTAATATTCAAACCAAAGTATTCACGGGCATCATAAGGTATGCGCAGAACATTTTCTTCCCCGGGGAGGTTCTGAGTCAAATTATAACGACGTTGGTTAATGTAAATAAAGTCACCGTAGCCTAGACCCAGAGTACTCATTGCATCTGGTGGGCTTCTAATCAGTGAAGACTCATTTTCAAGGGCACTATCTACCAAGTAAGGCCCTCTAATGTCAAAACTCTTGTTTTCGGTAACGTTTTTCCATATTATCAGGTTTCGGGAGGCGGGTTCAATGGATATTTTACCCTCATCCACATGCACTGATCCTAACAGAGTCGCCAGCATGGCCACCATGATTAGTCCTGATACTATCATGGGAGAATGCATGTAAAAGAACGATCTTAAATTCCGAGATTTACCATCTGATCTGATCAAGGATCGGAATGAAGTTTTAAATATGCGTATAATATAGAAAATAGCCACTATAGCTCCAATAAGGGATATTAAAAGGCCCAATTGCACGGGGAAGAATCTTATGAAGAACACGCAGAAAAATCCGAGGGTCGCTAATGAAAGGCCCAGTAAACCCATTCTTATGTGTTTTCCCAGGGTATCAATCATGGTGATGCGGCCGTACTCAGTGGCCCGATCCACAATGGTTCTTACTACTTCAGTGGCCACTATATTAAGCTCGTGAAGTGAGGAAAGTACATGATCGATTTTTCCTATGTCAACCTCTTTAATTCTCATTCCCCGGACGTCAGCATCCAGCACTATTCCCACATCAACTCCGTAATCGTCTTCAAGTTTTATATCCTTAAGAAAAGATCTTTTAGCGGCGAACTGTCCACTGAGGGGTTGTTCGAATTTGATCTCCGGAAAGAAAAAGTTTAAGAGAGGCTTAGCCGTAAGTTCCGTGACTCGTCCTGCTTCTCGTTTAAATTTGGTCTTGGTAACATCTGCTTCATCCCAGAGGATGGGTTTGATGATCTTATCCACTTTATTTGCCGTTAAATTCTGGATATCAGCATCTAAGAATACAGCTATATCGCCCTTTGAATTATTAAAACCAGTTTTTATGGCTGCACCTTTTCCCCGATTCTTGATGTGACTTATGACTATGGCCCCAGCTGATTTGGCTACTTCCCCAGTATTATCGGTGGAACCATCATCAACTACTATGATTTCATTGATATATTTAAGGGATTTAACCACTTTAACTACTTCCCCTACGGTTTTTTCTTCGTCAAATGCGGGGATAATAACTGAAACAGTCATTTCATTTTTTTCAGTTCTATTTTTAACTGATGCTAAAATTAAGACAAAAAATAGGATGATCCAAGACACTAAGTCACACCTCTTTTAGTTCACTTACGTCTATCTTCGTATATATATAATTGGTGACTGTGAGTATTAATACAGAAGGTTCCAAAAAACTTTATTACTAGTTTAACATAAAGTTTTAGTGAATAACAGCCAGAAGCATCTATAAAATCAGTTAAAACCTAGTTATGAAATGGGGCTTATCATGGAACCTAAAGTGATGATACTGCTGGGAAGTGCATCCGATATAAATATTGCAGAAAAGGCTCTGGACACTCTGGAGAAATTGAAGATCCCCTACGATATCAGAGTAGCCTCCGCCCACCGGACCCATCAAAAAGTGAAGAACATAGTTACAGAAGCAACTAAAAATGGCATAGAAGTTTTCATGGGAATAGCAGGACTTTCAGCTCATTTACCGGGCATAATAGCGGCTAATACGCATAGGCCAGTTGTTGGTGTACCGGTAGATGTTAAACTGGGGGGAATGGATGCCTTGTTTGCAACGGTACAGATGCCCTTGGGTGCCCCGGTAGCCACAGTGGGAGTTGATCGCGGTGAAAACGCTGCTATTCTATCAGCCCAGATTATTGGTATAAATGATTTAAATGTTAGAGAAAGGCTTTCATCCATGCGGAAAGACTTTTTTACCAAGGTTAAGGAAGATGAGGATAATCTTCTGGGCAATTTGCATGGTGAATACTACTCTCCCCCCCCATGGAAGGAAATGGAAATGAAAGATAATTCGAATGAGGCATTAACATCTGAAAACGAAAACTCTCCCAAGGTAGCGGTGGTATCCGGGAGCTACTCCGATATGAAAATCGCTAAAAAGACTACTATGTTTCTGGACAAGCTCAATATCAGTCACGAATCGGCAGTAGTGTCTCCTATAAGATCTCCTGATAAGTTTGAAAAATTTTTGGATATAAATAAAGATGCAGAGATTTTTATTGCCATATCCGGACTTTCTGCCCATGTTACTGGTGCTGTTGTTGCCCATACAGAAAAACCAGTTTTAGGCGTACCCTGTTCCATGCGCTTAGATGGCTTAGATGCCCTGCTGTCCATGGTCAACATGCCTCCCGGGGTCCCAGTAGCAACCACAGGAATAGATTCTGGTGGAAATGCAGCTATTCTGGCTGCTGAAATGTTGGCTATTGGTGATAGTTCCATAAAGGGGGAATTACTCAACTTTAAGGGTAATATAAACTGTAAATCCTGAATTTTCTTTAATTAAGGCTATATTAATTATATTGAATATATTGCTGATGAAAATGAAGATGGATGAAGATTCGGAAGATCAAAGCTGCTCTACAGTGGATGTGGTCCGAACAACTATATCTGGGGGGCAGTAGTCTTAGTACTGCTCATATTCTTCATTACATCTTAAAATAGGATTTCAATAGTTACTAATCAAATGGGGATGCGGGTGATTTTATGCGAGAATTTTTAAAAACTCTTAAGGATGATTATAGAGTCCTTGAAATAGACAATGAAGTTTCAACCTATCTGCAGATCTGTGAAATCATGCGGAGATATCCAAGAGACACGCTGATTTTTCAGAATATTAAAGAAACCGAAATGAACATTGTTTCTGGAATTTGCAATACCCGTGAAAAAATAGCACGCTCCATTGGTGTGGAAGTTCCTGGCATAACTAAAAGGATAGTGGAGGCCACAGAACATCCCATATCCATTGAGAACTATCAGGATGCCAAGAATTTCTTCGAAATATCAAAAAATCCGGATCTGAAGGAAGTACCGGTTCCCACCTATTATAAAAAGGATGGTGGTCCCTACATCACCGCAGGGGTTATTATTGCCAAGGATCCAGATACGGGGGTGAGAAATGCTTCCATTCACCGTATGTTGGTCCTTGGTGAAGATAGGCTCACTCCTCGCATAGTACCCCGGCACCTCTTCACCTATCATCAGCGTGCTGAAAGTAATGATGAACCACTGGAGATAGCAATAGCCATTGGGATACACCCGGCCACACTTTTAGCAACCACCACGTCGGTCTCCATAGCCACTGATGAACTGGAAGTAGCAAATAATTTCCACAACGGCGAAATGGGGCTAGTTAAATGTGAAACAGTGGATCTGGAGGTTCCTGAATGCGAAATTCTCCTGGAAGGTAAAATCCTTGCCCATGAACGGGCTGAAGAGGGGCCTTTCGTAGATTTAACAGACACTTATGATGTTGTAAGACACGAACCAGTTATACAACTTCAAAAAGTTCATTATCGCGAAAATGCTATTTATCATGCCATAATGCCAGCAGGAAACGAGCACAAACTATTACAGGGTCTGCCTCAGGAGCCGCGTATATTCCAGGCGGTCCAAAACACGGTACCTACAGTTAAGAATGTGGTTTTAACTGAGGGCGGATGTTGCTGGCTCCATGCGGCTGTTTCCATCCAGAAACAGACTCAAGGAGATGGTAAAAATGTGATAATGGCGGCCCTTGCTGCTCATCCTTCCCTAAAACATTGTGTGGTGGTGGATGAAGATGTGGATGTATTTGATTCTGAAGACTTGGAATACGCCATGGCTACCCGGGTTAAGGGAGATGAAGACATCATAATTGTTCCATTAGCTCGCGGATCATCCCTGGATCCTTGCGCTGCCCTGGATGGAACGACAACCAAAGTGGGAATAGACGCCACCAAACTATTAGACAAAGAAGAGAAATTTGAAAGGGTAAGTCAGTCGTTATAATAGGTAACATATATAAAAGTGCCATTAATCTGTGATGTCAATGGGAACCCCACACCGGGGACATTTATTCCTTTTATTCTTTGCTAACCTTTTATCCACCACTTTAAAACCATTTCTTTCTATTAGCAGTTCTCCGCATTCATAGCAGCGAGTATTTTCCCCATCATGCCCTGGAACGTTGCCAATGTAAACATAGCGCATTCCCGCTTCAAATGCCATGTCCCGTGCCATTTCCAATGTTTTGATGGAGGTGGGCTGGACCTGCTTAAGCTGATAATCTGGATGAAAACGACTGAAGTGCAGAGGCACTTCCACTCCTACTTCTTCGGCCATAAATTTAACCAGAGCCTTCATATCATCATCAGAATCATTATATCCTGGTATTATTAGATTGGTCACTTCTAAATGTATACCATTTTCATGCATGAACTGAATGTTGTCCAGCACAGGCTGAAGCCGAGCATCACACAGTTCCTTATAAAAACCTTCTGACATTCCTTTTAAATCCACATTGGCAGCGTCTAAATAGGGATTGATAAGTTCCAGGACTTCCGGTGTCATGTATCCATTAGTTACATACACCGTCTTAATATCTGCCTTTTGGGCTAGAATAGCGGAGTCATAGGTGTACTCAAACCACATGGTGGGCTCGTTATAGGTCCAGGAGATGGAAAAACAGTTATATTCTCTGGCAAGTTTAATAGTCTCTTCGGGTGGGAGTTCTCTGGTTGGCACATCTTCTAATTCTTTCTGCGATATGCTCCAGTTCTGACAGTACTGGCAACGGAAGTTACAGCCCAGGGTTCCCAGGGAAAAGGAAGTGGTGCCCGGATAAAAATGAAATAATGGTTTTTTCTCAATGGGGTCTATAGCCATGGAGGAGGCCGCGGCATAGTTCAAACTGTAAAGCGTATCTTCTACGTTCTCACGCATATTGCAGAACCCTCTTTTCCCCTTGGAAATTAGACAACGTCGGTTGCACACGTGGCAGTTTAACATGGGCCCAACTTTCTCATAGAGCATGGCCTCTTTTATCATGATTCCCCCTGATCCTAGGATCGAAGATGCTCGTAACCCCTTGGTACCAATAAATTTGTCCTTCCCTCCTTATCTATCATCTCGATTCTTCCTGAACTGGTAACCTCCCCAATGACATGCACCTCCATTTTGTCCTGTATGGAACTAAAATCTTGGGGAGAGATGGTAAATAGTAATTCGAAATCTTCCCCATAGTAAAGCACCATTTCTCTAACACTTTTATCACTAATTCTGGAAACTACTTCAATAATAGGCTTTATGGGGATTTTATCCTCATAAAAAAGCATTCCTATGGCCTGGTCACTTGCTGCAATAATTTCCCCCATTTCACTTACCAAACCGTCAGTTATATCGGTACAGGAAGTGGCTTTACCTTCAGATAATCCTAGGCCCTCTTTAACCCGGGCATTTGGTTTTAAAGCATTTTTTAATATTTCATATTTTTCTTTTGGATTTAGAGCATCTTTAAATCGTTCATAATTTAATAGGACTTCAAAACCGGCCGCTGCAGAACCTAAAACCCCGGTAACAGCTACCAGATCTCCCTCTTGGGCTCCATGTTTCATTAAAACTTTATCCCTATCTACCATCCCCAGTGCGGTTCCACACAGGGTTATATCATCAGTCTGGTTGGTATCTCCTCCTAAAAGGGCTATATCGTATTTTTCACAAGTTTTTAATATCCCTTCTACCAGTGAATCGAAGTCCTCCAGAAGGAGATCCGGGGGAAATCCCATGGACATGATAATTCCCAGAGGTTGAGCGCCCATTGCAGCTAAGTCGCTCAGATTAACTATCACAGATTTCATCCCTATTTCCTGGGGAGACATTTCTGGAGGAAAGTGGGAGGGCTGGAAAAGCAGGTCAGAGGTGATTACCAGATACTGCTCACCGATTGGTAGTAATGCTGCATCATCTTCTAGACTTTCAAGCGAAATTTCATTGAAAAATCTTTTAAAAAAAGGAGAATGTGGAATGGACTTTTGGCTCCGGGATAGGAGCCGCTTTATAAGTCTTTTTTCACCGATATCAGAAATTTTAAGTTTTTTAGAGGGCATTATCTACCCGATCTTTAATTATCTCAGCTATTCGAATATCTGCTCCCAGTGGCTTGGTGTAGATAATTTCTCCATGGAAATGAACATGTTCTTCTTCGTGTTCGTGTTCATGATGGTGATGGTGATGTTCCATGGTTTCATCCCCGTTACCCAGGCCTAAAATTCGGGGAATGTCTTGAGTAGTGTGAACTCCGTCGGCCAGGAAGACCGGAGTTACTACAATCTTTTTAACCCCTAGATCAGCCAGTTTATTAATGGAGGTAGGTATGGAGGGCTGGTCCATGTTCATAAACCCAATTTCCACAGGATAATTGGTATTTTTCTTATATATTTCTGCTAGTTGACTTAAAACATCTTTACCATATGGTAATCTACTTCCATGCCCTACCAGAATTACACCAACATCATTTTTTGAGTTTGAATTTGTAACCATAAGATATCACTCCATCATCGCCTTCTTCTCTGATTTTTCTAAATACAAGTTCTACTTCGTCACCAATTTCTATATTACTTCCATCAGAATCCACAATTTGACTGGTTATTTTGGTTCCTTCTTCCAGTTCTATAATGGCCACCACATAGGGGGATATTAATTTGAAATCATCGGTGGGTGTATGTATCACAGAGTAAGTATGGATTTTCCCGTTTCCACTTAACTTTATTTCCTCTAATTTGCCTTTTCTTCTACATTCTGGGCATATAACCCTAACTGGAAAATAGACTTCCCCACAGTGGGTACATTGTGACCCTATAAGGTTGTAGCGCTGAGGAATGTGACGCCAGCCTCGTACAATGTCCTTCATATTGAACCTCCTTGGTAAAAAGCTTATGTAATTTTGTTATTTCAAATTAACCTAAGAATATTTCTTAGAATGATTTTTCATATCCAAAAGAGGTAATACTAAATCTAAAAGTGTTACCTCACCACTTTTATCCTACTTTTTCACCTATTAATCTATTTATGAATTGTGAATAAAAAGTTAATACTAATATAATGGGTGAGCCCACAAATTATTATTACTATAATAATATTTAATAATATTAAACATAATAATTAATGTTTTTTTAAATTAATTTCAGGGGTGGATTTATGGATAATAATGGGTATGTAATGACGGGGATGTCTTTTTTACTGATATTACCAATAATAGTATTGTTTATGGTGCTTATTAACTTAAATTACGCAGATACAGAATCAAAATCTCAGTTCATACAATCTGAAAGCATTTCAAACGTTGTTCATGATTTTGAATTAAATATACCCTGCTTGGGCAGACAAGTATTGAAAGAAGAGGCTTTCACTGTTGTGAACTCTAAAAAACCTTTGTTCGATAGTAGAAAATCAACAAGGGACAATTTACAGCTTAAAATTGATCAAATTACTCAAAGTTATAATAATAAAGGATGGCATGTAAACTGCACGGTGCAATCCATAAGCGAATCTGATGATCCATTCCAGGTGGAAGTAACGTCCTTGGTGATGGTTCAGAAGGGTAAAGTAGCACATAAACAGGTAATACATCAGAAAATTCCTATTAACGACCCTAATGATCCTTTACCTGATCCCATGCCCTTTGTTAAATGTAAGGATTATGGAGGGATTTCCATAGATAGCAGTCGAATTTATTATGGGCATAGTCTGGCATCCTACCTAGAACAGCGTGGAAAAAAAAATTGGGAGATATATGAGAATGCCAGTTCTCCTTTATTCATCAAAAAATGCCCCTATGATCCTTTCGTAGGCCATGGGGTTCCTAATACTATGGAAACTCTGAAGAATTGTCTTGATAACGGATTCTATCATGAAAGCAATGATGGGGCTTGTTATTTGTGTAGATTAGAGGGAAAAAGCACCTGCTTTCATCAGGGATTGGAAATATTCATTTTACCCCCTCCGATTAATAATCAAACTAATAGTGCCCCCTGTTCGGTGGATCACGTGGTATTTGGAGATGATAATGATGACATCTATCCCGGAGGATGTATTCAATATCATCAGGAGGGAAATCTTATTTTTCTACTATATTTAGACGATTCACACCGGAAAAAATATGGATTACCCCCTATTTAAGGTGATGGTATGCTCGGAAAAGATTTTCTGGAGAATAAAGGCGGACAGGTATTGTCAATGGATCTATTGCTGGCCTTGGTGATAATTTCTGTTTTTTTAGGGGTTTCCGCCAATGCCCTGGACTTGGTTAGTTCGAAAATGGATGAATCTTCTTATGTGTATTCTCTAGAAAGAATCACAACTGATAATGCGAATATTCTGCTGAGCACACCGGGAACTCCGGAAGATTGGGAAGAAGGCCATCAATCCCTGTCCATGGTTAAACCGGGATTAGCGGAAGTGGATTCTGTTACTGGCACAGTTAACAAGACTTTAAGTATGAAAAAGATTTCTAAACTGGGTGAAAACTATCACGAGCTTATGGATGGTAAAGTGCTGCCATTTGGTTTAAATTCCTCTATGATCATTTCTCCTAGGGATAGTTCCCTGGAATCTGTCACTATCAATAACCAGGAACACCCGGAAGATGCAAAGGATATTTTAATCATAAACCGCACCATCATGTGTGATTATATGATTGCCAATATTCTGACTTCAATTGTATCAAACCAACCGTCAGGAACTTCTTCTGATTTATATAAACCTTTATTCTGCCCTCACTGCAATCTCACACAAAATTTTAAGCATCCTCGAGAGGAATCAGAAAATAATAAACCGGGATGGAAATGTAAACCTTTCATTGTAACTCAAAATGATATTAACACCACAGATATCTATATTATGACAGATCCTCCTCAGATAATGGATGAATCAGCCTGTTGGATAATAGATTCCACTCAAAACATTTCGGACAGTCCTATGATATTTAAATCTTCTCCCTACAGGTTAAATGAAAAACTTTCGGAACTCATGGGGGATAAGGACAATGCAACCATCTGGGTGCATGTTTTTTCATCAGGAAATACTGATGAAGCCTTCAACGTATATATTGGCAGTTTTTTAAAGAATACATCTCTTGAAAAAGTTAAGCCCCAATATCTATCTCCTCAACCCTGTAATTTTATTTTTAAAGTATGGATTTAGGTTTAAAAATCTTTATTTATCATTTCATATATTTTTAATAATCTGGTGATGGAAAAACTTCTGCATGGATCTCTTAGGGTAATTTTCCGGTTATAACCACGATTTCCTCAAAAAATATTTTTTCACGTGCGGTTATCGATACTTGGAAGCCTAATTCCTCTAATCTTAGTGTGGTTCTTTCTACATCAGACAGGGAAGACTGTACCAATTGCACTCGGCCTCCTCTACGAATATGTCCACATAGCCCGTCTAAAAACCTATCAATAACTTCCCTACCGTCAGTACCACCATCCCAGGCAGTATTTAACTCATCATTCAGAACTTCATCTTCTCCAGTTGGTAGATAAGGGGTGTTAAACAGGATCAGGTCAAATTTTTCGCCCTGAACTGGTTCAAAAAGATTTCCTTCTCGTAGCTCTACATTGAAGGCACGATTAGCAATCAGATTCTTAGTAGCGCATCGCAGCGCCCAGGGATTAATATCGGTAGCTACCACTCTGGCCACTTTCCTGGAGGCACAAACTGCAATGATGCCGGTACCTGTTCCTATCTCAAGAACTTCATCTCTCCTACTCATTTCAAGGTTTTCAGCCAGTAAAAAGCTGTCTTCAGCAGGTTCATAGACTTTAGGGTGGGTGTTAAAATGCAATCCATTAAATTCTAACATAAGATCACTATTGGGTGGTACTATCTTCTAAATAGTTACATCATTCTTATTTAAATCTCTAATTCATAACCATCTAAAGCTGCAGGAAGACAGCTTAGAACGGTTGATAGTCCCGAAAGATGCAGATTCATCACCACAGCGCCCTTAACTTCTTCCCGGGTGGCCCCGTTTTGTCTTGCCATCTGAGCATGTAACTTCACACCCATGGGATTGGAGTTGGCAGTCTGAATAGCAATGTTTAGTAATTGCTTGGTTTTAGGATCTAATCCCTCCAGTGACCTCTGGGCATCTACTAACTTGTTGAAACTATCGGCCAAATCCGGACATTCTTTTTGAAAAATTTCATAAGGATTTTTTTCCATTTATTTTATCCTCCAAATTAATCTGTAAATATTAATCCAA
This sequence comes from Methanobacteriaceae archaeon, assembly GCA_027318585.1. Taxonomy (GTDB): domain Archaea; phylum Methanobacteriota; class Methanobacteria; order Methanobacteriales; family Methanobacteriaceae; genus Methanobacterium. The sequence continues at coordinate 60,565 of DAHVOW010000004.1, forward strand.
TTTCGAATGTTTATTCCATTTTTGATCCATTACTTTTTTCATTTGATTTGATATCAGAATTATAACTTCAGGTTCCATCTGAAATGGTCTTTCGTCCAATAAAGAGGAATCTAAGATTGATATCACTTCTTTCGCCGTTTTTTTATCCGGCGCCCACTCATGGAAAGAGTCTATCAGGGCTTTCTTAGCCTTCTTACGTTTGTGCTGGAAGAGGGCCCGGGTGATTTTTACCAGAAATTCATCCAGAAGAACATTTTTTTTAGGATTTAACTTAACCACTGCTGATGATACTCGAGGAGGGGGTAGAAAGGCTCCTTTGGGAACCTTAAATAAGCTTTGAACATTGGCCTTTAGGTTAATCATTACCGAGAGCCTGGAATATTTTGATTCTCCTGGCTTGGCTACCATCCGCTCTGCAAATTCCAGTTGATACATTAAGATTGCTAAGTCAAAATCATACTCCAGAAGCCGGAAGGTAATTGGTGAAGAAATTTGATAAGGGAGATTAGAAACCACCTTATTAAAGTAGGGCAAATTTAAACGAGTGGCATCACCCTCCAGAACATCTACGTTGGTTATTCCTTTTTCTTCAAGTCTTTCTCGGAGGATGCTTGCTATCCGGGGATCCTGTTCAATAGCCACAACTTTCCCCGCTTCCTTTGAAAGGGGGATGGTGAGGGTGCCTATGCCAGCACCAATATCCAGAACGGCGTCATGGGTAGAAAGTTCTGCGTTATGGATTATTCTGTGCAAAATAGAAGGATTCACCAGATAATGCTGGCCTTTTCGCTTGCTCAGCCGGATCTGGTGTTTTTTAAGTATATCTATTGTTTCCTGGGGTGACATTTCCTTCAGGGTGGGGTTTTCCTTTTAGGGGGGCGTGTAAAAATAGTATATTTCCGCTTACCCTTAGCTTCATGGGACTCCAGTTCCATTACAATTCTTTTAGAGATAAGCTTCACCGGGTCTGATATCATGGGAACCCTCTTTTTGATGTCATCAAAACTTTCGAAAGGACCTTCTTTCCTGGCTTGAAGGATGTCCGCCATATGTTTTTTTCCAATACCTGGCAAAAGCTCGATTTGATGTAGTCGAAGAGATATGGGTCCGGATTCATTGAAGAAATAGACGAATTTATCCTCTTTATCCTTTATGATCTCTTCAATAACGTAATTAAGTTCTATTTTAGCGGTAGAAGTTAATTTTTCGTATGGGATCCTGCGGTTAACTCTGGATATTTCTTCTCGCTTACCAGCACCGATGTAAACCTTCTGGAGTATGTTAAGAGTCGTGTTATCTTTGGGAGTTAACTCAAGAAGGGTGAATTCTTCGATACCTATGGCCTGGGCTACTGGTTTTCGCTTATAAGTGGTGGTTCCTTTATCCACATATCCCAGTGGGAGAAAATCAAGTATAATCGCATAATCTTCCATATGACCATCTATCTCCAGGGAATATTTTATTATTCAGTTTATAACTGCTTATTCCCGGTAATTATTAATAATATCTAATATTTTATCCAAATCTTCCTTTTTATGGCTGCCCCTTTCTTTAGAGAACATTAACCTCATGTCAGCCGTATCTTCAGGCATAATATCCGCCATCTTAACAGCCTGGTTGGTTTTTATAATCTCCTCTAATTCAGCAATCATTTTCTGGGCAGAGTCCACAGTAATTTTGGAAAATTTGGTAACATGATCCATTGCCAGGTTCTGCTCGTAGTTAAGCTCCTGGACTTTGGCCCTCTCTTCCAGCAGCTCTTTGGCCTGGCAGAAGGGTATAGGATCGGTTTTTAACACTTTTTTTCCAATCATCCTAATCACTCTTGGACTTTAAGATGTTCCGGTCTTATGATCAGGCGCTTTGCTTTGTTCCCGTCGTTTATTTCTACGATATAAGCTCTTCCACGTTTTTCAGATATTTTACCTGTTTTTCCATGGAAACGTGGGTGGGGCTGACCCTTATGCACGCTAGGATCTATAATTATATGCACCAGATCATCTTTGCTGAAAGTCTGGATTTTTTTGGTAATGGGATTGGTTCTACCCGCCCTAATACTCTTTTTGAGTTTGTGTCGTGTTTTACTTCTGAAACCTCTTGATCTTTGCATTTAAAAAACCTCCATGATAAACCTAAAATGCTACTTAAAATTGTTTTCCATAGGCATGAACTTAAATTCTAACAAGTTCCAATCGGCTAGACTACTTTTTAATCTAATAATAGTACCCTAACTAACCGTTAGAAGACATTCAAGCTGATCCAGCATTTATTACCCTATATCCGCCCGAAATTGGCCGGAATGGATAGGGCCTCTTCTATTAATTACTTTGACTATTTATACATTTCAGGAGTTTATAATACTATCCTTCCACCCTTTTAAATGTTGACCTCCAACACATCCAATTGTACACATCTGGCGGAGGTGCCCAGTAATGATGACACACTGGGTTGGGTTCTACCGTCATCACCAGATATCAGTTCCTTGATATATAAACCACCTTCACAGTCAATTTTCAATTCTAAGGTTTTTTGATCAATTTTTTTAACATTCAACTGTTTCACGGTGCGTTTTCTAACCTTATCGGCTCGACGATGGGACACTCTTATGGGGGTGCGCTGTTCGATGAGGTCCAAATTAATAAGTAAATCTAAATCTGCAGCATCAACTGGGTCATCCAACTCCACATGGGCTAAATAAGTTTTATAAGTATCGGTTGAGGAAGTTTTAATGGCGCTGCGCCTTTGTTTTTGGGATGGTTTAAGGTCCAGTACTTCAACTTTCCCTTGACTACTACTGTTTATTTCATTCTCCAGACTTTTAAGTTCCAAATCGCGTTTTAAGGGTTCTTTAATTTCCAATACAAATGGACGACCTTTACCCAGCATTTTAACGTCGATATCTTCTCTTCCTGCTCCATGAAACTTAGATCCAGATCCACCCGAAGCCTTTAAGACCGGAGGGGATACTAGTTCCTCCACAGATTCTTTATACATCTTTCCTGTGTAATTACAGCGCTCACAACCTTTTCCCTTACACTTCCTGCAGGGCCATTTGGTCTGGGGAATGTTTCTCACCAGCTTCCGGTAGCGACCTTCGATAAAGAGAGGATTAATCTGAAGATCCACATGGTTTTTAGAGAGATCTATCATTATTACCAAGTGTGGATTATCAAAATCCACTTCGATACCCCCGCAATCATAGATCAGTTTACCCAACTCACGATTAAACTCTTTTTTAATGCTCTCGACTTCTAACTGGGTTTCTACATGTAAAAATGTTTCTTTATCCATGATATTATTGGGGAACCGGCAACCGACTAGAAAAGTAGAAAATTCGATATCTCTATTTCTAATGGCATTTAAAACATCTTTTAAAATATTTTCAAGGTTATCAAAAACACCACAACAAATTTCACATTTTTCAATATCTTCTAACTCCTCAATTCCGTCTAAAAAATTTTTGCGGATATATTTACCCCTTTCAAGGTTGGATTCTCCAGGTATATCCCGAGAAAGGTGACGGCCCAGACAACGGTCACATATGGCCCCGCCGGTGGCTTCCATGATTAGAACAGCTTTATCTTTAAAAATAACATCCATCAATATCTACATCCATATTATCTTATTAAAAAGTATTAACGCATCATCTGGCGCATCATCTGGCCCAGAGGACCGCCCATTTTTCGCTTACCAAAGCCTTTAATAGCTTTTTTGGTGACTTGATAATATTTTAAAAGTTCTTTAACATCTTCGTTGCGCATTCCAGCCCCTTTGGCAATTCTTTTAACTCGGGACTGTTTAATTACTTCCGGATGGGTGAGTTCGTGTTCCGTCATGGAGTCCATAAGAATGCGGTATTTATTCAATCGCTCTTCAGTTACCTGGGATGCATTTTTGGGGAGTTTAGTTCCCATGCCGGGCATCATGTTCAGAACTTGTTGCATGGGCCCCATTTTGTTCATTACTTCAAACTGGGCATACATATCCTTGAGAGTAAACTTACCACTAAGCATGGCGTCCATAGATTCCATATCAACTTCATCGCCTTCGGCAATTTCCTCAGCTCGCTCAATAAGGCTCTTAATATCCCCCATTCCCAGCAAACGGGATATGAAACGATCTGGATCAAAGACATCTAGATCTTCGATTCGTTCCCCGGTTCCAATAAATTTGATGGGAGCACCAATCTCGGCCACAGCAGAAAGAGCCCCACCCCCTTTAGCTGACCCATCGAGTTTGGTGATGACGATGGAGCCAATATTAGTGGTTTGACTGAAGGCCAGGGCCTGTTCACGTGCCTGTTGACCAATGGTTCCATCAATAACCAGCATAACTTCATCAGGATTTACCACTGCTGATATCTGTTTCATTTCATCCAAAAGATCTTTTTCTTCCTTATGACGGCCTGCAGTATCTACAATGATGATATCCTGTTTTTTAAACTTTTTAAGACCTTTTTCAGCTAAATCAAGTGCTTCTTTATTATCCGGGTCACCGTAGAGGGGAACATTTAAACTTTCTGTAAGCTGACGGAGCTGTTCATAGGCAGCCGGCCTCCAAGTATCAGTACACACAATACCTGGATTAAAACCTTTTCTTTGAAGATAACGGGCTAATTTACCTATGGTGGTAGTTTTACCACTACCCTGAAGCCCCATAAACAGTATCTTGAAAGGTCTGGTTTCAACCTCAATTTCGGGCGCCTTTTCACCTAAAAGATGTACCAGTTCTTCATAGACAATCTTGATCACATGCTCTTTGGGAGTCACACCCTTAGGGGGCTCTTCCGAAAGTGAACGTTTTTCAATGGTCTTGGAAAGATTCAAAACCAGCTTTATGTTAACATCTGCCTGAATAAGGGCCCTTTGTATATCTTTTATGACCTCTTTGACCACTTCTTCATCGATGATGGCCATTCCAGCCAGTTTTTTCATGGTATTGGTCAGGTTCTTCCCGAGATTGCCTAACATAATATCACCAGATTTACATCAGTAATTTTGATAAAAAAATCAGCCTATTAACTAATTATATAATAATTGAGTTTAATTTAATTTGAGTATATTTTATAATATTAAATCAGGGTATATAAAGATAAAGATGTGAGTTGGAAAACACCATTTAAGTTTACAACCATTTGGTGGGATTAACAGTCTTCACGCAGCATATGGTGTGATTATCTCATTAAATGCCATTAATAACTTGCTTTTAGATAACTGGTTCCCATTTATCAAAGCTTTTATCGACAATTAATAATTTACTAATTTATGAAATTTGGGGTTAAAAAATGTTGAAAAAACTCAAGCAGACATTAATTAAGTCTCCTATTGTAAAAAAAGGTGATTATAATTACTTTGTACATCCCATAACGGATGGAATTCCTTTAACTGAACCAGAATTACTGGAAGAAGTTGCAGAAGCCACTTCTAATATGATAACTTTACCATTAGACAAGATTGTCTGTGTAGAGGCTATGGGAATTCATTTAGCTACGGCTCTGTCCATTAAAACCAGAGTTCCATTTGTGGTAGTCAGAAAACGCCGATACAATTTGGATGGAGAAGTAGCTGTCCATCAAACGACAGGTTACAGTGAGGGGGAGCTTTATATCAATGGCTTAACCAAAGGCGATAGAGTGATGTTGATAGATGATGTGGTAAGTACTGGCGGTACCATGACTGGTGTGTTGAAAGCTCTTCAGAACATGGAATTGGAAATCCTTGATGTGGTGGCGGTCATTGAAAAAGGAAACGGGAAAGCGAAAGTAGAGGCTGAAACTGGACTTAAGGTGAAAACCCTGGTTAAAGTTGATGTCCAGGATGGCCGTGTCTTAATTGTTTGAGATTATTTGTGGCAGATATTAATAGGAAAATAAATAGGGAATAAAAATGCCAAATTATCAGCTGGAAGAAGAGGAAATAGTAGCTAAAATCAGCAAATTGAAAGCTCAAATGATTGGATTGCAGTTTCCCGACGGATTGCGAGTCCATGCTACTAGATTAGCCCGGAAAATTGAAAATGAGACCGGAGCAACCACCTTAATATCGGGGGATGCCTGTTATGGGGCTTGTGATCTTTCGGACCGCTCCATGGAGGGTCTGGTGGATTTGTTAATTCATTGGGGACACACCGCCCTACCCCTGGATTACAAGGTTCCGGTTTTGTTTGTGGAAGCTTACTCCACAATGGAGGTGTTTGAATCAGTAAAAAAGGCTCTTAAACTCCTTGAAAATTATGAAACAGTTGGCTTGGTGACTACCACCCAGCATCTTTACTTATTGAATGATATAGCAAATTTTCTGGAAGAAAATGGTAAAAAAGTTAAGATGGAAAGTGGTAACGGAACTCGACATGGCCAGGTACTGGGATGTAACTTTTCTTCGGCTAGGGGTCTTTCAGTTGATTCCTTCCTTTATATTGGCAGTGGGAATTTCCACCCCCTGGGGTTGAAACTTTCCACTGATAAACCGGTTATAATTGCTGATCCTTACATGAATGAGGTCAGAGAAATAGATAAATTTGCAGACAGGGTTCTTAGAAAGCGTTTTGCAAAAATTGCCGTATCTATGGGGGCTAAACGCTTTGGGGTGCTAGTTTCATCAAAATATGGTCAAATGCGCCTGGAAATGGCCAAATCTTTAAAGAAAATAATTCAGGATCAGGGCCAGGAAGCCTACCTCATACTTCTTGATAACATTAAACCCGATCTTTTAATGGCCTTCAGGGATCTGGATGCATTTGTAGTGACAGCCTGTCCTCGAATAGCTATTGATGACGCCCAAATTTATGAAAAACCTCTACTAACTCCGTATGAATTAGAAATTGCCTTGGGTATTAGGGATTGGGGAGACTATCAGATAGATGAGATTATATATGAGTAAGAATGAAAGACTATGAAAGGAACTATTGAGTGGTTTCAAGAGATACTAATTAATAACAGCAATATAATATTACAATATCACTAAGTTTACAATATCACTAAGTAAATAGATACACATAATATTTTTAATCCCACTTCACATTATATAGACACTTAACTAAGTGGAAGTAAATAATTTAACAATATAAATAAATATAATTCTCAAATTCAAGCTATCATATTAGCGATTTATGTAGATAACAATCAATCATCACAGATATCATCTTCACATAATCTATGATTAGAGATTAGATTTATTAAAAGCACTTGATTTGTTAGACTTGTTTTAAATAAGAGGTGAATAGATGAAAGCCAAATCTGGAGATTTTGTTCTCCCTGGGGACGCTTTAGGTGTCACTGAGGAGTTTCTCCCATCGGAATGGACCTATGAAGAAGAAGGTAAAATTCGGTCTTTGGTGGCAGGAACAGTGTCCATAGACCAGAAAAATAAAAAAATTTCCATAATACCCAAAACTAAATCCCCTGCAATTTTAAATCGGGGAGTGGTTATTTTGGGGCAGATAAAAGATGTTCGTGGTCAGAGGGCCATGGTGGAAATAGAAGGAATTAAAGATACCAACCGGAGCCTTCCCATATCCTGTGTGGGTGGTATTCACATATCTCAAGCCCAGAAAGGTTATGTGGACAAGCTTACTGACGATTTCCGCATTGGTGATCTTATAGAAGCGAAGGTTACCAATGTTTTGGGAATTGACAACGCAGACCTCACTACAGCAGAGGACGAATTAGGCGTTTTAAAGGCCATGTGCACTAAATGCCGCTACTTCATGAATAAAATTGGTAAAAATCAGGTTAAATGTCCTAACTGTGGAAACAAAGAGACCAGGAAGCTATCTTCCAAATATGAGGGATGATCATGAAGATCATAAAGGATGAAAAGAAGGAACTTGAAATTGAAATTACAGGCGAATCCCATAGCCTTTGCAACGCTCTTAGAACAGTTTTAATGGAAGATAGAAATGTTGAATCCGCAGCTTACGTTATTGACCATCCCATAATTGGACAGCCAAGATTGTACATAAAAGCTAAAAATCCCCGTCAGTCACTTAAAAAGGCTGCTAAAACTCTGCAGAAACGTTGTGGAGAATTCAAAAAATCAGTAGAATCTGCCTAAGGATGAACCAAGAAATTCCGAATAAAAAATTCTGGACGATAAAGAAGGAAATACGTATACTGGGAGTGGATGACGGACCTTTCACTCCACATGGAGAAGGAAAAGTCCTGATTATCGGAACCATATTTAGGGCAGGAATCTGGCTAGATGGCGTCCTAAGCACACACATCACCACTGATGGCGATGATGCTACCAACAATTTAGTGGGAATGGTAAACCAATCCCGCCATCGTGAACAGATAGGGGTAATTATGCTGGACGGAATAACCTTCGGTGGTTTTAACGTCGTGGATATCCAGCAGATATTCCAGAAAACTGAGATCCCCGTAATTGTCATCATGCGCAAACTGCCAGATTTAATGAAAATAAAAAATGCCCTCCAGAATTTCCTGAATTGGGAAAAAAGATGGGAACTTGTCCAAAAAGCAGGAGAAATCCATAAAATCCATAATAAAGAACCAATCTATATTCAAACCAGCGGAATATCCTGGGAGGATGCGGAAGAAATAGTAAGGCTGGCAACTACCAGAAGTGCAATACCTGAGCCCATCCGGGTAGCACATATAATTGCTTCGGGGGTTATTACTGGAGATTCAAGGGGAAGCGCTTAAAACATGCTAGAACTCGGACGAAATGGGCCATATTTATTGGGGAACTTACTATTCTAAGACACAGGAAGTGTTTAAATTAAACAACCTTTTTTAACCGTTGATATTGCAATAATCGACGAGGACAACGAAGCTATACTGTTAATAAAAAGAAAAAACAACCCTTTTAAGGGGTTCTGGGCTTTACCAGGGGGTTTTGTTGAATATGGTGAGACTGCGGAGCAAGCAGCAATAAGGGAGGCCAAAGAGGAAACGGGCATATCTGTGGATATTAAAAACCTGATAGGTGTATATTCGGATCCGGAACGTGATCCTCGGGGACACACCATTTCTATTTCTTTCTTAGCTAAATCAGCAGGAGGGACAGTGATGCCTGCTACCGATGCTTCAGACGCGGCATACTTCAATTTATATGATGTAAATTCTATAGAACTGGCTTTTGACCATGAAAAAATTTTGAATGATGCTTTAAATCTTATGAATAATTTATAATTCAATAAAATACTTTGACGATAATTTGGAGATAAAGGAGGACTAATATGGAGTTCTGCCCAAAATGCGGGACAGTAATGTTCCCCCATGGAGAATGTTTTGAGTGTCAATGTGGATACCAAAAGAAAATAACCAAGAAATCTTTAAGTGATTATAAAGTTTCAGAGAAGATATCTACCAGGGAGAATGTAATAGTAACTGGAGATGACATTAAAACTCTGCCTACAACCAAGGCCGTATGTCCGAAATGTCAGAATAAGGAAGCTTTCTGGTGGCTGCAGCAGACTCGGAGAGCCGACGAATCTGAAACTAGATTTTTAAGATGCAGCAAATGCAGTTATACTTGGAGGGAATACGACTAAGGAGAAGGTTATGAAGGATACTGCTACGCCCGATAAGACCACAGAATATCAACAAAATCGGGAAAAGGAAAAGGATGGTGGAGCTAACCCCCATGATGAGTTAGGATTTGGTAGGTTTAAAAAAATCTTAGCCGGCCCGGATCTTGGTTTAGATGATGATACATCGGATAATTCAAATACTCAGGATAAAACCGCCCATCAAAAAGACCAAAAATCTGATGTTCATGAATTTCCGGAATTACAGTTTAAGGAAGGGTTAATGAACATGAAAGTAACCAAATTCATTATAGCCGAAAAAAAACGCATCATACAATATCTTATGGCAGTCATCGGCGGTCTATTTATTTTATCAGGCGTCATACTTCTTTTTACAGCTGCAACCCGGGTGGTTGACAATGTAATATTTGGAGAACGGGCCATGTTCTCTTCATTCCTTATTTTAATAGGTCTATTAATCCTAATAACCGTGTTTGGACGCCGTTACTGGCATGAAACTGTCCTAAATAAGCTGAACGTGGATATGGGGAATTCTGAAGAAAAAAGTAAAAAAGAAGTCCAGGACAAAAAACCACAAAAGAAAACGCAAAAAAGTAATATAGAAGATGAGAATAAAAGTAATTAAAGGAGGAAAAACATGTTCAAGGCAGTTTTAAGCGATTCTAACATTTTAAAAACCAGTTTCGACGCTATATCGTCCATAGTGGATGAAGTGCAAATGCAGGCCGATGAAGAGGGTCTAAGACTGGATGCTCTGGACCGCAGCCACATCACATTTGTACATCTGGAATTGAAGAAGAATCTTTTCGATGAATACCAATGCAAAGAACCCCTAAAGATAAATGTTGACACTGAAGAGTTGATGAAAGTTCTTAAAAGGGCTAAAGCAGAGGATATGGTAGAATTAACCACTGATGAGGGCAATTTCATCATAACCTTTGAGGGTGAAGCTCGCCGTAAATTCAAGATCAGGCTCATCGACATTGAATATGAGGCACCTAGTCCTCCTCAACTGGATTATCCCACTGAATTCGAGGTACCATTCAGCCTGCTTAAGGACTCCATACAGGATATTGGAATAGTTTCTGACAAAATATCTCTCCAGGTAGATGAAGATAAGTTCAAGGCTTCAGCGGAAGGAGACTTCGGGGATGCCCAGATCGAATACTTACATGGAGAAAAAATACAGGAAAATGCTAAATCAGTTTTCAGTCTGGAAAAAGTCAAAGAAATGATGAAGGCTGATAAATTCTCTGAAACAGCACAAATTAAGTTGGGAAATGATATGCCTCTTAACCTTTACCTAAAAATGGCTTCGGATGAAGGTGAATTAAGCTTTCTCCTGGCTCCAAGGATAGAAAGTGAGGAATAGGGTTGGATGAGTTTTTCCAGAGGCTAAGAGAGATCCAGAAAAAGGAACGTAGCCTGAGTGGTCTATCTCCGGTGGGGGATGATTTCTACCAAAAAGTTTTTCGTTACCTAGATAGCCTAATGGAAAAGATTGGTAATAACCAATTATCCCTAGATTCTTATTTGTTGCTTCGGGATGCCCAGCGAATTGTTGCCGAGATCTGTGAGAGAAGGGAACATAAAATAACTAACAGTGCTGTGATGAATGTTCAACGTTCTTATCAGCTTTTTGTAGAACAAAAGGAGGAATTACTCCCTCAAAGTCCCCTTAACTCCACTCCGGAAGAGATTGAACTATATGCAGAATTGTTTCGGTCTTTATCTCAGCACAGGAAGGCCATGAACTATCCTATAAATTCGTCATCAATTAAGAAGAAAAAGAAGGCCAGTGGAATTGATCGTGCAGTACAAGAAAATCAGGACATCCATACTCCCGAAGTTATCTCTAAAAAACCATCCACTGAATTGGCCCCTGAATTGGATGATAATACTCTTTTCCCACCAGTTGAAGATGATATTTACCGACAATTTGGGCAAGAACCAACTCAGACCATTCGGACCACTAAAGCAATAAAAAGACCAGTCCAATCAGAGAACAGGGCTAAAACTAGGAAGACAACCCCCGGTTCTCCATCTTCTGAAATTTCAGATACAGAAAAGATGCCTACCGAGGTTTTAATGATAACTGCTGAACTTCCATCTATAATGGGGGTAGATCACAAGGTCTACGGCCCGATGTATCCGGGAGACGTCATTAGCATGCCCGAAGCCAATGCCCGGATACTTATCAAGAAGGACAAGGGAAGACCCATACAAAGGTATAAATAAAGATTAAAAGATATTTAGTCTGATTAAAAATCAGGCTTCTTAAAATAATACAAGGCCCTTAAAGTGATTTTACAAGTCACAAGGCTTATTTTTATACAGAAGAGGTGATTAAATATGAAGATTCCTAAAGAAAGGAGAACATACTGTCCAAGTTGCAAAAAACATACTGTTCACGAAGTATTAGAGTCAAAGAGGAGAAAAGCCAGCGAACTCAAATGGGGTCAGCGGCAGTTCCGACGGGTGACCAGTGGGTACCGGGGATATCCTAGGCCCCTACCTTCAGGAAATAAACCAACTAAAAAGCTGGATTTACGTTATAAATGTAAAACATGTGGTAAGTCTCACATAAAAAGATCCACATTCCGAACTGGAAAAGTAGAATTTACAATGTAGGTGATTTCATGTCCAAAAGAAAAAGCAACTTTTTAAGGGTCAAATGTGGAGACTGCGGTAACCAGCAAGTGGTATTTGATCATGCTGCATCTAAGGTGGAGTGTATTATCTGCAGTAAGACCCTGGTACAACCTCAGGGCGGTAAATCAAAAATTGTCGCCCAAATTATAGAAGTAATTGATTAAGGTGACCTGATGGTAAGAACCAAAAATGAATGGCCGGCTGAGAGAGACCTGGTTGTAGGAACCGTACACAAGGTTCTTAATTACGGTGCTTTCGCCTATCTAGATGAGTATCCTGGTAAAGAAGCCTTTATACATATTTCAGAAGTTTCTGCTGGTTGGGTTAAAAACATTCGCGACTATGTGCGGGAGAACCAGAAAATTGTGGCCCGCGTACTTCGGGTAAATCCTCGAAAGGGTCATGTGGATGTTTCTTTGAAGAGAATCCGTGAAGATCAGAGGACTCGAAAGATTCAACAGTGGAAAATTGAACAAAAAGCCGAAAAACTTCTTGAATTCGCAGCTAAGAGCCTGGGTAAGGATCTGGATGCGGGTTATGATGAAGTTGGTTATGCTATAATGGAAGAATTTGGGGATCTATACGGTGCCTTTGAGGCTGCTGCCGAAGAAGGAGCCGATGTACTGGTTGAGCGAGGAGTGGATGAATCTTGGGCCCAAGCCATAACAGAAGTTGCCAAGAAAAACATATCCCCCCCGGAAGTCCAGATCAATGGATACATTAACTTAACCTCCTATGCCCCTAATGGTGTGGAGATAATCAGGAATGCTCTGGGTTCCATTAATGATGAAAATCTTTCCGTTCAATGTGTGGGGGCCCCTAAATACCGTTTAACAGTTGTATCTTCAGATTATCCGACTGCTGAGGACATACTTGATAAAGCTGCTCAAAAGGCCATCAAATTCGTGGAAAAAGCCGGAGGAGAAGGCGCATTCCACCGTGAATTAGAATGAAGTTTAAGATGAAACGCTGCATTTCCTGCAGTGAATATACCATTCAAGATCATTGTCCCCATTGTGGGGGGGATGTGAGGGTTATATATCCGCCGAAATATTCTCCGGAAGATAAATACGGTAAATACAGAAGAATACTTAAAGAACAGGTCGAGGGCCTGTCAAATAAAAGTTCTGATTAAATTTACTTATTTAATTTATTTTCCTGCAATAAAGGGAGTGTTTTATATGAATAAAACCATTATAAACCAGTTTAAAGATGTAGATCTAGATGAACCAATATTTATAGAGGCTCTACCCGGGATCGGCCATGTTGGAAAGCTGGTGGCAGAGCATCTGATCCATGAACTGGAAGCCGATTTGTTTGCCGAGCTATACTCGCCATCTTTCCCTCCACAAGTCTTTGTGGGTGAAAATGGCATTATTGAACCCATGAAAAACGAGTTTTACTACCTCAAATCAGCGGGAGAGGACAAGAAAGACTACATAATACTGGTGGGGAACACGCAAGGTCTGAGTCCTGAAGGACAGTATGAAATTTGCGGCATCATAATTGATTTTGTAAAAAAGTATGGTGTAAAGAAAATGTTTACACTTGGTGGATTGGGTACTGGTCAGCCAGTGGACAATCCGAAGGTATTTGGGGCAGCTACCAGCAATGAACTAGCAGAAAGCCTGAAAGAATATGAAGTGACCTTGCGCTCTGCTGATGGCGGAATCATTGGCGCATCGGGATTACTATTAGGCCTCGGAATGGCTAAAAGTATAGAAGGGGCTTGTTTAATGGGAGAAACTCCAGGATACTTTATCGATGCTGATGCCTCTAAAGCGGTGTTGAGTGTGTTACTCCAAATTTTAAAATTAGATGTTGATGTGGCCAAACTAGAGGAAAGAGCTGAAGAAACCCGTAAAATGATATCTAAGGCCCAGCAAATGGAGCGAGAGATTGCGGAAGGCATGCGATTAGCTCCGGGCGAAGAGGATCTTCGTTACATCGGTTAGAATCTAATTTTAATGGTTAAGCAAGCCTATAGGTTTAAGAATATGATAATCAGGGCGGATTTGCATATTCATGGCCGTTACTCCATGGCAACTTCTAAAAATATGGTGCCTGAGGTGATAGCAGCTCAAGCACAACTGAAGGGGTTGCATTTGGTGGGAACCGGGGATGCTTTCCACCAGGGGTGGTTGGAACTTATTGAGGAGTCCACTGAAGAAGTAGCAGATGGAGTGTATTCTATAAAAGAAGATAGACGCCCCGATACGGATCCTGATCTTCCAGCAATGAATCAAGAACCACTGTTGATTCTAACTGCCGAAGTAGAAGATATAAAAAGGATACATCACCTTCTAATTTTACCATCAGTTGAAACTGCCCATCATATACGCGGTGAACTCCGGGGTAACCTGGAAAGTGATGGGCGGCCCAGGGTCAGAATGGATGGCAGGGAGATACAGGAAATCGCCCAGGCGGAAGGCTGTTTAATGGGGCCTTCTCACGCTTTTACACCATGGACCAGCATATATAAAGAGTATGACAGTATATACGACTGTTATCACCATAAACCTGATTTTTTGGAACTGGGACTTTCTGCCGATACTAACATGGCCGATCGTATCGAAGAGCTTCAGGATATACCATTTTTGACCAATTCAGATGCACATTCTCCCTGGCCGCACCGATTGGGAAGGGAATTCAACGAGATCGGGATGGATAGAATAGATTATCCATCGCTAGAGAAGGCTATTAAGAACCAGAAGATTAAGACTAATTATGGCTTCGATCCCCGGATGGGAAAGTACCACCTCACCGCCTGCATAAAATGTTATCAAGTCTTCCCTGTGAAAAAGGCACTGGAGATGAAGATGAAATGTCCTTGTGGAGGCACCATAAAAAAAGGCGTCGACTACCGGATTGAGGAACTAGCCACATGGGATAAGCCTCATCATCCCCTAAATCGGCCTCCTTATGTTCATATTCTTCCATTGGCAGAAATAATCAGTTTAGTGTATGGTAAGGGTGTTACCACAGTTTTTGTACAGAAGATCTGGCGGGAATTGTTACAAAGATTTGGTGATGAGATATCGGTTTTGATTAACTCACCAATGGAAGATTTGGAGGCTGCGGATCCCAAACTGGCCCCGATTATTAAATCATTCCGGGATGGGTCCCTTAAAATGCAGTCTGGTGGCGGTGGAAGGTATGGAAAGATAATATTGGATGAAGAGCAATCGGAACCATGCGAACAATCTACTCCATCAAGATCTTCAGAAACTAATACTTTAGATGAATATTTTAATGAATAATAATTTCTTTTAAAATATCTTCAATTTTCCAAAAAAAGATTATTTTGTTAAAAAAGCAGCGGACCCGCGGGGATTTGAACCCCGGACCTTCAGATTAGGAGTCTGATGCCCTATCCAGACTAGGCTACGGGCCCTTTAATTGATATGTCAGCTACTCTAACTGTAAAATAACTGCATAAAAAGATTTTTCTTAAACGGACCCGCCGGGATTTGAACCCGGGACCTTCGGATTAGAAGTCCGACGCCCTATCCAACTAGGCTACGGGCCCGTATGAATTACATGTATGCTGGAGACTCTTGTTCTCCTTGCACGGCATTTGCCAATTCTTTTAGCCGTGATTCAATTTCTTCAGCCTCTTTGATTAGAGGATCAGCATCAACATTTATATCCAGCATCCTATTTAAAACATCCACAATACTAGCAGCTGCCCGGGGATCTGGGTACTGATTCAGTACCTCCGCAAAAAGACATGAACCTGGGATGTTGCTGGTCTTAGTTCTAGTTAAAAGAGTACCGGAAATTCCGTTAATATTCCCGAAAGGAAGTATAGGTATTTCTAGATCACCTAAACGTTTTAAACTCTCTTCACTATTGGCTGCACCTGCTACTCCATTTGTTTTTTCTCTAACCGCAACACTATTTAGAGTTATGAGTTCTTTACTCTGGTTACGTTCCATCCATTCTACAATGGAATTGGTCATGTCATGGGTCACGTTAGGCGGCACAACAAAGTCGGACAGAAATAGAACCACTTCACTGTCACTGTATATTCGGAAGGGCTGAATTGCCACTCCTTTATAAAGAACAGCTAGTGGAGGAAAATATTTTGATTCTATATAGCCGATCTCATCCATTTCAAGTTCTTCGACCAGAAGCCAGCCTACAATGTTTCCAATTAGCCCTAATTCAGGTGATCCTTCAATAACTACGGCATTTTTCACATCTTCAGATCTGATCTGGCAACATTCTTCGTTTTCCACCATTTTAACCATATGAA
This sequence comes from Methanobacteriaceae archaeon, assembly GCA_027318585.1. Classification (GTDB taxonomy): domain Archaea; phylum Methanobacteriota; class Methanobacteria; order Methanobacteriales; family Methanobacteriaceae; genus Methanobacterium. The sequence goes on from DAHVOW010000004.1 coordinate 76,985, forward strand.
ACCCCTCCTGCCCCACCTAGATTCTCTCCAGTCTGCGGGTCAATGTATATTTCACCTACTTGGTTTCCATCAATCAGCACTGGCACAACATAGGTTTGCTTCCCATTCAAGTCCTTCAGCACAGGTTCCCCGGCACTGGCGCCAGGTTCTTCGATATAGCGTTTTGCAATTATCTTGGCTTCTGAAGAGGTCACTTTCACATTAACACTTCCTGTTCCACTTGATTGTCCGGTTGAAGAGCTAGATCCTGCTGATGGGCTTTGATCAGATTCAGAGCTTGTTCCACTGGTTAAGGGAGAACTGTCCTGACTTTGAGATTGAATTGGTGTCCAGAGTCCCGATGTAGAACTGCTCATCTGGTAACCAGCAGCAGCAACACCTATGACCAATACGATGATTACGGACAAAATTATTTTACTGTTAAGCATCAATTCACTTCCCTTTAGGACTATCTAATAGGATATTGGTTTCATAGTTAAAAGTATTTCGTGTCATAAACTGTTATAATGGATAAAGGAGTGTAAAACGACAATTGAGCTAATATTGGACATTAATATTTTCGATAACATTAATTGTTATGTTAAAAATTATATTTATACTTTACATCTCAGATTTTAAGATAAATATATTAATAGGACTCAATTCAATCTTTTATGATGTTCTTATAAAAATAAGAGGTGATACGTTTGAGCGAACGAGTAGTTATCTCGCCAACCTCACGACAAGAAGGACACGCAGAGTTGGTCATGGAAGTTGATGACGAAGGAATCGTAACCAAGGGTCGATACTTTAGTATCACTCCGGTTAGAGGATTAGAAAAGATGTTGACTGGTAAAGCCCCAGAATCTGCGCCGGTTTATGCGCAGCGAATCTGTGGAGTATGTCCTATACCCCACACCCTGGCATCTGTAGAAGCCATGGATGATTCTCTGGATATAGAAATACCCAAAGCTGCTAGACAGATGAGGGAATTAGTTCTAGCCGCCCATGATGTCAACAGCCACGCAATCCACCATTTCCTCATTGCCGCTGACTTTGTGCCAGAAAATCTGTTTGCCACTGCAGTAAACTCCGTTTCTGAGATCCGGAAAACTGCCCAGTACGTGGTAGACATGGTTGCCGGTGAAGGAATTCACCCATCTGATGTTCGAATTGGAGGAATGGCCGACAATATATCGGAAGTAGCCCGTAAAAAACTATATGCAAGATGTAAAGCATTAAAACCAAAAGTTGATGCACACGTTGAATTGATTGTGGGACTTGTCGCTGACAAAGGATTACCAGCAGGTTTAGGTGTCCATAACCAGCCCATTCTGACAACTGACAACCTCTACGGGGATAGAGAAAACTTTGATCTGGATCGATTCACTGAAATCATGCCCGAAAGCTGGTATGACGATGCTGAAATCGCCAAAAGAGCTTGCTCCACTATACCATTGTATGATGGAATGAATGTGGAAGTAGGGCCAAGAGCTCGAGCAGCCAAATTCCGTGGATTCACCGAGAAAGGAGTCGTTGCCCAACACGTGGCCCGAGCCATGGAGATGAAATCTGCATTATCCAAGATGATAGCTATTCTAGCTGAACTGGATACTTCTGCCCCAGTACGTGCTGATTTCGATGTTAGGGGAACCAATAAACTGGGAATCGGTGCTATTGAAGGACCACGGGGATTGGACGTACACATGGCCCAAGTTGCCAACGGTAAAACCCAGTTCTACAGCTGTCTGGTGCCAACCACCTGGAACATACCCACCATGGGACCCGCCACCGAAGGTTTCCACCACGAATTCGGCCCCCACGTTATCCGAGCCTACGACCCATGTCTATCCTGTGCAACCCACGTGATTGTGGTCGACGATGAAGACAGGAGCGTAATCAAAAACGAAATGGTCAGGATCTAAGGAATAACATGCCATACGATGCGGAGATATTAGTGGTCGGATGCGGTAACGTCTTATTTGCAGACGACGGATTCGGACCAGCAGTAATAGAGGCCCTAGGGAAGTATTCCAAGGAACATCCTCTCCCAGAAAACGTCATGATAATAGACGCCGGCACTGGAGCCCCCCACTTCGTGTTCACCCTTCCTCAAGAATGTTGGAAGAAGATGATCGTGGTGGATATTGTGGAATTCGGAGCCGAGCCCGGTACCATGCGTATATTCAGCGTGGACCAATTACCAAAGGGATCCTATGAAAATGTACACTCCTGGCCCGTTAGCCAGCCATTGCATGAACTATCGGAGACCTGTGAAGTAATGGTAATTGGATGTCAGCCGGAACATATCTCTGCCCCCGATGTAGAGTTGGGGCTAACTAAGAGTGTGGAGGATGCTATTCCTGAGGCCATTAAGATGATCTTAAAGGAGATAGGGGTTAATTAAATGTCAATATTAGCCCGTATTAAAGCGTTTTTAGGAATGGAGGCAAAACCTGAAAAAGAAGCTTTAGAAGAGGAGGTTGAGAAAGTGGCTGAAGAGAAAGCTAAACCAAGAATAGGTTACATCCACCTTTCAGGATGTACCGGCGACGTAATGTCGCTCAGTGAGAACTACGATATTCTCGCAGAATTACTCACAAACCTGGTGGACATAGTCTACGGACAAACCTTGGTCGACTTATGGGAAATGCCAGAAATGGACCTGGCCCTAGTGGAAGGTTCAGTATGTCTGCAGGACGAACACAGTGTTAAGGAATTAATGGAAGTTCGTGAAAAAGCAGCACTGGTGTGTGCCTTTGGATCTTGTGCTGCAACCGGTTGTTTCACCCGTTATTCAAGGGGAGGACAACAAGCACGACCTGATCACGAATCTTTCGTGCCCATTGCTGACTTAGTAAAAGTGGATTGTGCCATCCCGGGATGTCCGCCATCACCAGAAATAATAGCCAAAACCGTTGTAGCACTAATAAACGGTGATATGGACTACCTACAACCCATGTTAGACTTAGCTGGTTACACAGAAGCCTGCGGTTGCGACCTGCAGACTAAAGTGGTAAACCAGGCTCTATGTATTGGATGCGGAACCTGTGCCATGGCCTGCCAAACCAGAGCCCTGGACATGAACGCCGGAAGACCAGAACTAAACAGTGACCGTTGTGTCAAATGCGGGGTCTGTTATGTCCAATGCCCAAGAAGCTGGTGGCCAGCTGAACAGATCAATAAGGATTTAGGGTTCTAGGAGGATGTTAAGATGGTATTAGGAACTTACAAAGAAGTTGTTGCCGCAAGATCCACTGACAAACAAATCCAAAAAATAGCCCAAGACGGTGGAATTGTATCCGCCCTGTTCTGCTACGCCCTGGATGAAAAACTCATTGATGGTGCAGTCGTGGCCGGACCCACAGAAGAACTATGGAAACCAGCACCAACCGTGGCCATGACCGCTGAGGAAGTACTGGCTGCTGCTGGAACCAAGTACACATTCTCCCCCAACGTCTGGATGCTAAAAAAAGCAGCCCGACAGTATGGATTGGAGAAGATTGGTACCGTGGCCATACCCTGCCAACTCATGGGTATCCGAAAGATGCAGTCCTACCCCTTCGGGGTACGATTCTTGGCTGATAAAATTGCACTGGCAGTAGGTATCTTTTGTATGGAAAACTTCCCATTTGCATCCCTACAGACCTTCATCAGTGAGAAGATGGGATTAGACCCAAATCTCGTGGAGAAGATGGATATTGGGAAGGGAAAATTCTGGGCTTACACTGCTGATGATGTGTACACCCTACCACTAAAAGAAACCCACGGCTACGAGCAAAATGGATGTAAAATCTGTCTGGACTACGTTGCTGAATTAGCCGACGTGTCCACAGGTTCAGTAGGAACTCCAGACGGTTGGTCCACTGTTTTCACCCGGACTGATGCCGGTGAAACCATTTTCAAAGCAGCTGTAGAAGCAGGTGTCATCGAAACCAAAGCAATTGACGATGTTAAACCTGGTCTCGGGTTGTTAGAAAAACTGGCCACGGATAAAAAGACCAAAGCCATGAAGGTCATAGACGACCGGAAAGCAATGGGCTTACCTGTCCCATATAAAGCCAGCAGCGAGAAAGAAGACCCATTAGCCAACATTTAAGGGATTTAAATCCCTTAAAACTATTTTTTTTCTTTTTATTCTAATTATTCTCAATTAATTTTATTAAGTATTCTTACTCTACCTAATCACATGGATCTTATCTGAGCGTGATAATATCAATTCTGAAATTAAAAAGGGATCTTGTCCAAAATGCGGGGCATCAAATGTAAAAAAAGCCCGTTTCTGCACTCGATGCGGTACATTGATAGATAAAGGTTCCTATAAAAGTCCCGAAACAGCTGGCATAATCTGCAGTAATTGTGGTACTGAAAATGCTTTTTACGCTTCATTCTGCATGGAGTGCGGCACTGAACTTAAATCCGCCGATTTTAACCAAACCGGGTATGATGATTACTTTTCACATAAAATGGGGTCTTTAGATTTAACTCCAGCACAATCATTTTTATTGATGGATCTGGATGCAGATGGAAAGGAAATGTTCAAGCTGACCATGCTGGATCTGTTGGCCCGGCATGTAATTAAAATGCAAACCTTCCAGGAAGATAAAGGATTTTCTGTAACCAAACCGGGTATTTTTCATGAAATACACCGCGGTGAAGAATTTGAAGCTCGTCTTCAACCATATGAAGAAGTATTTCGCCAACCTCTCTACAGTTATGGGGAAGTAGAACTCTACCAGTACATTCAAATGGTGCTGAAAAATATAAACCCGGATATAACTAATTCATTTTTGGAATACAAGGAGAAATATCTGATCAATCCACTTATTAAAGATGGATATGTGGAGCGAGTTAAAAAGAATGGTCTAGATTCTGATGATCATTACCAGTTAACTGGAAGGGGTGAAGGTATAAGAAAAAAAATCAATGACCTTCTGAAGGATGCTGATTACCTGGGAGAATGGGTGGCCACTGATCCAGAACGGGCCAAGGCATTTTTATCTGCAGTGGGAAGTCACATATTTATCCTCAATTACGATTTAGACACCCTCCGTTTTCTTGAAAATAGCCTTACAGACATTAAATCTAACACTTCCAAATTTTATCCCTACTATCTCTTCCCCCTAGAGTTCTTAAAATGCTTTAGATCAAAAGATAAGATAAGTGATATTTTTGGGATGGATGCCCTTCGATCGTTCGAATTTTTTGAGACATTGGACCCCTTCGATGATATCTTCGATGCATTTGATGTGGTTAATTAGAAGAATAGATGACCATGCCCATTAAATAGACCATAATCAATGATTTAATGTGTTTAATTCTTAAAGAACTTCTTCATTGGGTGATGATTAAACAGCCTTCTGATTCCACAATAACAGTATGTTCGGCTTGTGCTACCCTTGCCCCACTTTTTTCGCGCAGTACATGGTAGGGATAAACTGCCCGGGATGATATTAACTGACGCAATGCAATACTGGTTTTGCTGGATGGGTTTTTCTCTTCTAACCATCTTTGAGCAAAGGGTAAAATTTTATACTCAATTTTAATTCTTTCCAGAATTTTCTTGGCCTGGATCATTCGGACCGGTCGATCTCGAAGGAATCTAAAAATGAAGGCATCTTTCATATCACTAACCAGCCCCACCCCATCGGTTACAAACGGTTCTATGGCTAGTATATCACCTTCTTCAAGTTTATGATCGTTTTTTTCCTTAACGTTTGGTATGGAAAGGCCAGAATGCAGTATCCATCGTTCCATACTGTGTCCGGTGAGATTGGAAACAGGTTTTAATCCCTGGGCATGAATTGTTTTTTCAACTTCTTCCCCAATCTTCCCCACTTCTACTCCAGGCTTGATGGTGCTAATGGCAGTATCCAGAGCATCTTTAGCAGTTTCAATCATTTCTTCCTGGAGTTGGGGGTAATAGGGCTGCATGTTTTCCACGGAATCCCCCCCATCCACACTTACCGAGACAGCGGAATCAGCTATGAATCCTTCAACATGGGCTCCTAAATCGATTTTAACCAGGTCTCCCCCCTTAATTAAGGTTTCATCTTCAGGTGGGGAAGTATAATGGGCAGTGATCTCATTAATGGAAATGTTGCAGGGAAAGGCGGGCAATGCTCCACGTTTGATTATCTCCCCTTCAACTAAGTTTATCAGATCTAAGACCTTCATTCCTTCATGCACTTCCTTTAAAGCGAGTTCCCGGACGTCTTTCACAACTTTTCCCGCTTTGATATAATTTTCCATCATTTAATCACTTCAATTTTTAATTCAAATTTGTATTGCTCAAATATAAACATAACAAGCTCTGAAATCGATTTTATCAAGCTTGAATGGGCTTAGAATAGGAGAACATTTAATATATAAAAAGCCCATAATATATGTATTTATCATCCTGCTATAATTTCAATTCGGGTTCCTTATGGAAACTTGAATTTAGATAATGGATGAGTTTAGATGATAATTTGATGTAAAATATGGGCTTAATTGGGATTAATCCTTAAGCTTATTTAATCATTAAATTTTCATTTCAAAATAGTGATCTTAAAATAAGGGGGAATAAAATGGCTGATGTGAACATTCCGCAGAATATTTTTTGGCTTATAATCGTTGTAATTGCGGTAATAACCATAATTATAATTGTTATGCAATGGAGAAGAGTTAGGGAAGCCCAAAGTAACGTCGAATTCTTGCAAAAACAGGCCGAACTCAAGAAAATTGAACTGGTAGAAAAAGATCTGGAAGCCAAACGAGTCATGGAGAATGTACTTCCCCTGCCGAAGGAACAACAGGAAAAACTAGGTCAGATAAGGGGTGAAACCTCTAAATTAATGCATAAGGCCGGATTCATGCATAGTGAGATCAACGAACGAGTAACCCGTCTGGAAGCCAGAACCGAATATGAAAAACTCCAAAAGCTCCTAGCTGAAATAGAAAAAAAAGAAAAAGAACTAGAAAAAAAAGGTAAAAAAGGAGGGCTTTAAGAATGACTGCACTGGAATTATTTGCCATCCTGGTCTTAGCCGGGGCAGTAATTGTCCTGCTCTACTACTACCTCCGCGACCGTAGCATAAGTCTGGAAACCATGCGAAGTGATGCTATGAACTTAGGTGAATCAGTCCGCAGTGGAGCCAGTGATCTGGGAGGAAAAGTAGGAGGAGAAAGTTCAATGCAGGGAGTTGGTGAAAAAATTAATGTTTCTGGAGTTAGTGAGAAGGTCTCAGGTGTTGGGGAGCGAATTAATGTTTCTGGAGTTAGTGAGAAGGTTTCAGGTGTTGGGGAGCGAATTAATGTTTCTGGAGTTAGTGAGAAGGTTTCAGGTGTTGGAAAAAGTCTAAAAGGTAAGGTTAGAGATGTTCCCATAAGCACCGACGCACTATCTGGAAAGATAGACATGTTCCTGGATGAAAAAAGCGATCAACTTATTAAAGACTGGGAACTAGCCACAAAAAAGGATACCGGGGAGCTTGAAAAGAAATTTAGTAAAGTTACACGGGATCTAGGTGACTTGGAGAGACGTTTCAACGAATATCGCGGACATGCCAACACTAAATTCGAAAATATTGAAAAAAGACTAACCTCATTAGAAGATAAAGAAGAATAAACAAAGAGGGAATTTAGAATCAAATAATAAATCCCTGTTATTCCTTTTTTTTCATTAATCAGTTTAAATGACTTTATCAAGTTTATTATTCTAAAACTAAACCTTTATATACTCTAAAATACAACAAAAAGGTACAGCGGGGTGGGGTAGTCTGGTGATCCCGCGGGGCTCATAACCCCGAGAGCCCTAGTTCAAATCTAGGCCCCGCTATTTACTTTTATTCCTCATTAATGGCAAGCCGAAGGGCAGCTACCGGTTTTTCGTAAAACTGAGGAAACTCCACCCATCATACATACCGTGATGCTTAAAAAGCATATGCTGAGAAGCATGACTCTGGAGCAGAAACGACACGTCTCCTGTTGAATGAACATGAAGCCCAGCGGATTGACAACAGGAGGTTCGGTGAAACGGCCATTCCGCGGGATGCAAGGGCAAATACTGCTGATGAACCATGTATGAGGCAGAGGTAGCCTGCAAAGATGAATGCTGCCAGGAACAGAAGGTGGGTTACTCTCGGCATGCCATTATTTTATTTTTAAAAAAATTAAATAATTTCTATGCATTTAAAACGATTTTTATTTGATTCGAGAATTTATTTTCAAAAAATAAAAAAGTAGAATTTTGGTTAATAATTTTTCTGGAATAAGAGTAAAACCCCGGTTATAAGCAACCACAGGCCAATTAGTAGTCCTAATGTAAATGGGTCTTTTATCAAGTATCCTAAAAGGATATAAATCAACCCGATTACTAGGGCCACAACCCCATTCCATCTAGTTCCCCCGGTTTTACTGATTAATGCAGCTACACCCACAATTATCAGGAATAATCCTGCCAGGTATATAAACAAACTGGCAACGAAGGTGAACAGTGCAGGATTAAATATGAAACCTATGCCCAGAATGAAGGCTAGTACTCCTAACACAATTTCAATTATCCCCAGGGATTTACTGGTTTTCATATCAACATAACCAGCTAATATAAGGCCAATACCCAAGAAAAGCACCCCAAATCCAGTGAGAATACTAAAGGGAAGCACTCCTAATAGGGGAAAGGCCAATACGATTATTCCCAAAATAATCAATATAAATGCCATTTTGTTTTTTTCCATTTCCATCACTCCTAAATAAAGCACCCTTAGGCTGGATTTATGTTAATGGTTTCTATTACATTTTGCTGTGATTGAGTTTGAATAAATCAGAAATGAGATTTGAGATAGTATTTAACTCGTAAAGTCATCATAAACCCTTAAACACTGGGAAAGTGCGGTGGTTTCAGCAATAGATGCGCCAATCAGTATCGATAGTAGGAGTTGCGCATCAGTTGCTCCTAACTGCCTGGCCACTTCCAAATGGGTGCGCAGACAATGGGCAGAACCTAGTCCAGAAGCAGCTCCAATACTGACAAACTCCTTGGTTAGGGGATCCAGGGCATCATCAACCATAATACATTCCATCTTATCAAAATAAGCCTCCAATGCCTCAGGGTTTTCAGATAGAACTTCGAAGATTTTGGGGACAAATCCAAAGTAACCCTCTATTTTTCTCAATATCTCTTTTACATTACCATTAGAATCCTGGTCATTGTACATGTTATCACCACAAACGGCTACCTCAAGACGGCCTTCACATTAGATTAGGATAAGCTAAACTAAAATAAATAGATGGGCCACCGCCTACCCATTTCCACGGGGGTCTCCTAGTTAATGTGATATAATAAAAAAATAGTATTTTGTTCAATGTGTTATGGCATCCTTGACCTTGTCAAAGAAACCTTTCTCTTCGGTATAAATCTCATCTCCACTGATATTGGCAAACTCCTCCAGAAGTTCCCTCTGTTTGGGACTGATTTTCTTGGGAGTCACGATTTTCACTTTAACATAAAGATTTCCTTTCCCATTCCAGCGGAGATGTGGCATTCCCTCTCCTTTAATACGAAATGAAGTCCCGGTCTGAGTTCCTGCCGGGATTTTCAAGTTCACAGCACTATCTATGGTAGGAATTTCAACTTTATCCCCTAAAGTGGCCTGAACAAAGCTAATTGGCTTTTCATAGTAAATATTAGCTCCTTCCCGCTCGAAGAGGTGGTGATGTTTAACACCAATCATGACGTAGAGATCTCCCGGTGGACCGCCACGTTTCCCGACGTCTCCCTGGCCAGAAACCCTGAGTCTGGATCCGTTCTCTACTCCTGGTGGTATTTTGATGTGAATGGTGGTTTTCTGTTTCACAATTCCCTTGCCATGACACTCATGACAGGGGCTGTCGATAATAGCTCCCTCTCCCCGACAGGTACTGCAGGGTCTTACTGATGCAAACTGTCCCAGGGGAGTGTTTTGCACATGTCGGACCTGGCCCGTTCCTCCACAGGTATCACAGGTACGACTATCAGTACCTGGTTCTGCACGGGATCCCTGGCAGCGAGGACAAGTCTGTTTATGGGGAACTTCAATATCCCTTTCAATCCCAGTCGCAGCTTCTTCCAAAGTTATCTTCAGGTCGTAGACCACATCAGCGCCACGCTGAGGACCATTACGCCGACCGCCGCCAAAACCGAAAAGGTCAAATATGGTTTCAAAGCCACCACCTCCACTTCCACTCCCTCCAAATCCGAACCCCCGGAAGATGTCTTCGAAGTTTATGTTGTTGAAAATGTCCTCCTGACTGAATCCACCCATACCAGCATGTCCGAACTGATCATAGGTGCCTCTTTTTTCCTCATCGGATAAAACAGCGTAGGCTTCGCTTATTTCTTTAAACTTTTCACCAGCTTCCGGATCTTCACTCACATCTGGATGGTATTCCATAGCCAATTTCCGGTAGGCCTTCTTTATATCCTTCTTAGTAGCTTCACGGTCCACTCCCAGGACCTCATAATAATCACGCTTATCTGCCATGTGCAATCTTCCTGAATAATATTAAAATCAACTTAAAGTAAACAAAATCTTTCTTAATGTCTTTATTAATTTAGTAAATGGATGGTTTGTAAGAGGATATAATTAAAAATTTTGGAAAAATATAAAATAGAGGATAGATTTACTACCCCTATTTTTTCTCATATTCGGCATCTACAGCGTCATCATCCTCAGTACCCTGAGAATCCGGTCCTTCTTGTTCTTGTTGTTGCTGTTGTTGGGCCTGGGCTTGTTGGGCTTGCTGATAAATGGCGGCCCCAACTTCCTGGACTACCTTGGTGAGTTCTTCAGTCTTGCTTTTGATGGCATCCAAGTCATCCCCGGCCACCAGTTCCCGAAGTTCCTTGACCAGTTCTTCAATCTTGGTTTTTTGGTCGGCTTGCACCTTGTCCCCCAATTCTTCCAGGGTTTTTTCGGAGGTGTAGATCATACTATCGGCATCGTTACGTATTTGGACTTCTTCTTGCCGTTTTTTATCTTCCTCAGCATGCATTTCAGCCTCTTTTACTTTCTGGTCAATTTCATCTTCGGAAAGCTTATTAGGGGCGGTTATGGTGATGGCCTGTTCCTTACCAGTTCCCATGTCCTTAGCCGACACGTTCATAATACCATTGGCGTCGATATCAAAGGAGACCTCAATTTGTGGAATTCCACGGGGTGCCGGTGGTATCCCCACCAGTTGGAACCGTCCCAGGGTGGTGTTTCCACTCGCCACTGGACGTTCACCCTGCAAGACGTGAATATCAACTGAAGTTTGATTATCTGCAGCGGTACTGAATATTTGACTCTTTTTGGTCGGTATGGTGGTGTTACGTTCGATTAGCTTGGTGAATACTCCACCCAGGGTCTCTATGCCGAGTGATAAAGGAGTAACATCCAGCAGGACCAGATCTTTAATTTCTCCCGCCAGTACACCTCCCTGGATGGCCGCTCCTACTGCCACACACTCCATGGGGTCTATTCCCCTTTCAACTGGCTTACCAATATAGTCCTCTACGAATTTCTGGACAATGGGCATTCGAGTAGGTCCTCCCACTAGAATAATCTTATCGATGTCACCTTTAGTCATTTTAGCGTCATTTATGGCCTGTTCCATTGGTGCTGCACATCTTTTAATGATGGGATCCACCAGTTCCTCTACTTTAGCACGGCTGAGAGTGTGCGTAAGATGTTTTGGACCGTCCTGGGTAGCGGTGATGAATGGAAGGTTAATATCCGTTTTGAGGGTGGTTGAAAGCTCAATTTTGGCCTTTTCAGCAGCTTCTTTTAACCGCTGTACTGCCTGGTCATCGTTAAGCAGGTTCACACCGGTTTCTTTCTGGAATTCCTGGGCCAAATAATTCATGATGATGCTGTCCATGTCGGTACCACCTAATTTGGTGTCCCCACTGGTTGATCTAACCTCAAATACCCCTCCTCCAAACTCCATAATGGTGACGTCCAGAGTTCCTCCTCCGAAATCAAATACCAGAATTTCCATTTCATCGTCACTGGCTTTATCGATACCATAGGCCAGACTGGCGGCGGTGGGTTCATTAACTAACCGAACTACATCCAGGCCAGCAATGGTACCCGCATCTTTAGTTGCGGTTCTCTGGTTATCGTCGAAGTAGGCCGGTACGGTGATAACTGCTTTTTTCACTTCTTCACCCAGAAATGCTTCTGCATCCTTTTTTATCTTCTGTAGGATAAATGCAGATATTTCCTGAGGTGTGTACTGTTTACCAGCCACATCAACCTTATAACTTGTTCCCATCTGCCTTTTGATGGCAGTAATGGTTTTTTCCGGATTGGTAACTGCTTGTCTACGGGCTGGTTCTCCTACCAGTCTCTGTCCATCATCTGTGAAGGCCACGTAGCTGGGGAAAGACTTTCCATACTGGGTGGCTCCTTCTGCACTGGGTATGATGGTTGGTTTACCGGCAACCAGCACCGCGGCGGCGGAGTTACTTGTTCCTAGATCTATACCAATTATTTTCTCAGTTTTAGCCATATTAATCACCTTTTTTGCAAACTTTAACTTTTGAATACTTGATTACCTTAGAATTAAGAGTATAGCCCTTTGAAAGCTCCTGAATTATACAACCATTGTCATATTCATCATGGGCCTCAGCCATCAGGGCTTCATGCTTGAAGGGGTCAAATTTCTCACCTTCGGTAGGGATCTCTTCCAGTCCTTCGCTTTCTAAAATTGCGCTTAGTTTCTGGTAGATCAGTTCCACCCCTTGCCGGAGATCATCGGACTCATCTGCCTGGAGGGCCCTTTGCAGGTCCTCATAGGTTTCCAGTATTTTTATTATTATATCCTGGTTGGCCCGTGCCACATGTTCATCCATGCGTTTTTCGGTGTGTTTCCTGTAATTTTCCAGATCAGCCTGCATTCTTAGAAGCTGGTCCTGACATTCATCAATGTGTTGTTCATTTTTCCTAATTATTTCATCCTTTTCCAGGATCTGATCCTTCAGATCATCCAGTTCATCATTTTGATTCTTCAAATCTTGATCTTTGCTCATTGCTTCACCTTTTATGGAGATGGATAAGAACAGTAACCTTTAACTATTATAGTTACCAAAGGTTATATAAACCTTTCTCTATTATAGTAACTATAGGTTAATAAAATTAATTCGATGGAAAACATCAGTTTTGATATTAGGTAAGTGATTCTTAATGGATTTAGAACTTTTGCTGGATGTTATGGGATGTAAAACCAGGAGAAACATATTAGATCTTCTCAGAGATGAACCCCGGTTCGTCAGTCAGATCTCAAAGGAACTTGAAGTTGGTCAGAAGGCCATAATAGAACATTTAAGGGCCATGGAAGAAGCTGGTCTTTTAAGTTCATCCTTCCAGAAAATTGAACGAGGAAGGCCGAGAAAGTACTACGATATCTCCCAAGATGTGGAATTTCAGATATTTATAAGTCAGGGCACTATCCGCATAAAAGTCCCGGGTCATGAATTCCAGGAACTGCAGATGCTGGAAGAAAGGTTCTTACGCGGCGAAGACGTATCCGATGATTTAAAGAAACTGATAAAAAATTATGACCAGGCCAAAAAACACGCTGAGGATCTTTTAATGGATCTGGAAAAGAGAAAAAGAGCATTAAAAATTCGTTCCATTAACCTCCCGGTTAAATATACCCCCTAATCATTAAAATAGATTAATTCTTAAACTAATGTCCTAATGCCGCCACTACAGCTTGACCCAGGGATACCGAACCGTCCCCTGCACAGCTATTTTTATGCTGAATGAAACGATATCCAGCATCTTCTATCTCCTTTTTAATGGTCATGCTAATGGCTTCATTATAAAAAACACCACCTGATCCACCTATAACATTCACTCCTTTTTGGTCCGCGCTTATTATTGCCAGCTCTGCCAAACCCCTGGCCACAGCTCTCTGCGCAGAAAAGGCAATATCTGGAACGTCCTTGCCATCAAACTTATGTTCCAGAGCCGACAAAAGAAATGCAGAGGTGTCCAGAATATTCATACCGCTGCTCTTTTTTATATTTATTGGTATTTCCAGTTCATATCTGCCTTTAAAAGCCATAGACTCTAATTTCATAGCACATTCGCCCTCATAGGTCCGTTCCCCACATATATTTAGGGCAGCGGATAGGGCATCCAGAACTCGGCCGGTGCTGGAGGTGGAGGTAATATTGAAATCACGATGCAGTTGACGGACTACCAGTTCCACTTCCCTTTCCCCATGTGGGAAATAATCTAGATACTCTTTTATCATGAGTTCAGCAAGCTTCTCTGGGGTATAATGGTTATAAATCATGGCCATCAACATTCTGATGGGATATTTAGTGGTAAGGTCTCCACTAGGCATATTTTGGGGCATTAAGCTGCCTAAGCGCTGGTATTCTTTTCCCTGCCAATGTAGAATTTCCCCTCCCCAGACACTGCCATCATCGCCGTAACCGACCCCATCGGCGGCGATACATATCATCTCATCCAGACCATGATCAACACCCAGAGCCGCGGCATGGGCATGGTGATGCTGCACCTTAACCACCGGACAATCAAAATGTTCTCCAAGTTCATGGGCCAGTTTTGTGGTAAAAAACATAGGATGAAGGTCACAAGCCACTAAATCCAATTCATATGTCCGGGTTATGTCCATCATATAATTAATGGCCTTCTGAAGATACAGAAAGGTGTCATATTTAGTAGTGTCCCCTATATGTTGGGAAACATAGCAGCGGCCCTCTTTTAACAGGGAGAAAGTAACGTCGATTTCCGGTCCCAGGGCCAGTACGTTTAAATCCTTGTTTAACCAGGACAAATCGTAAGGTTCCGGCACATACCCTCTGGACCTCCTGATAAAGGCCATTTCTCCCCCTCTAAATCTAACCACAGAATCATCGCAGCGATTAATTATCTCCCGGTCATGCAGGAGAAAATGATCAGCTATTCCATCCAGTTTCTGTACAATCTCCTGGTTGTTAATCAACATGGGCTCCCCGGGCATGTTGGCCGAGGTCATAATGAAGGCTGGTTCATCGGTGTACTTGAAAAGAAGCTGATGTAAACCCGAATAGGGGAGCATTATACCCAGGTTATGAAGCACCGGGGAAACCTGGGGGGATAAATAGTAGTCTTCATTTTTTTTCAATATGACTATGGGTCTCCTACGGGATAGGAGTGTATATTCTTCAAATCCTCGACTTCAGCGAAGGTACGGATGGTTTCCACATCAGGGGCCATACAGGCGAATGGCTGGTTAAATCGGCCCAGCCTTTCCCTCATATTGGATACTGGAAGATCCTCGGTGGTCTTAGCCACCAGGTGGGTGCCGCCAATACCCTTAATTGCCAGTATCTGCCCATCATCCAGCAATTCCACCGCATCTTTAATGGGATTTTTCGATTCTAGATGGTGAAGGAATACCTGGGGACCGCAAACTGGACAACAAGTCGCTTCAGCATGGTAACGGCGATTTTCCACATCCCGATATTCATATAGGCAATCCAAGCAAAGGGGAAACTTCTCCATGGAGGTGCGTTCCCTATCGTAGGGCACCGCATTTATAACTGTAAAACGGGGGCCACAGTCGGTACAGGCAGTGAAGGGATACTCATAGCGCCTATCTTTATTGTTGAAGATCTCTTTAAGACAGCTATCACAAACCGCCAGATCAGGAGGAATCACTGATGAACCAGAAAAATTAGCGGAACTTTCCTGTATCTGGAAGTCTTCATAGAGCTGTTCATGGTTATCAGTTATCCATTCTACTTCCATGGAATTTATTTTGGATATGGGTGGTTTTTTTCTTTTTATATCTTTAGAAAAGTTGTTTATATCCTGATTTTTCCCTTCGGCAATAATCTCCACTATGTTGCCCAGATTACGGACGTATCCGTTGATATGGTTACTTTTCGCCAGGCGATAAATGTAGGGGCGAAATCCAACTCCCTGAACAATACCCTGGACCAGTATTCTGGCTTTTTTCATGAGTAACTCCAGTTTAATGTCTGTAATTCTTTAATCTCAAAAGTAGTCTGAATAATATGATACTTAATTATTCAACTTGGGTTAAGAATTGTTTTTAAATATCCAGCTTTATATATATGGTGTGGTCTACGGGTGAAAAATATGAGAGATGTACTTCAACAGGTTTCTGCCGGGAAAATTTCCCTGGAAGAAGCTGAAAAAAAGCTTAAAGCCATGCAAATTCGGGAACTTGGAGATTTCGCCAAGTTAGACTCTGCCCGAAATTTGCGTACCGGTTTTCCAGAGGCAATCTTCGCCCAAGGAAAGGAAGAAGAAGAGCTAATCGAGATCGTGAAGTCCTGTGCCCCTGATGATAAATTATTGGTAACCCGGCTTGAACCAGAACGCTATGAGTCCATGAAATCTCATTTAAAACAATTATTACCAGATTTAGGTTTGAAAATTGAATATAATTCCCGCGCCAGAATATTAGTTGTAAAAGGTCGGGTTGTTAAAAGTTCACAAACCAAAGGTGCTACAGAAAAAATCGGAAAAATTGGCCTGGTCACTGCCGGCACTTCCGACATTCCTGTGGCTGAAGAAGCAAGGGTGGTGGCTGAAGAAGCAGGTTGTGAGGTAATAATCTCCTATGATGTCGGAGTAGCCGGCATCCACCGCTTATTCTCACAGATTGCTAAAATGATAGATGAAGGGGTAAAGGCCATCATAGTGGTGGCGGGGATGGAAGGTGCTCTTCCATCGGTGGTGGCCGGTCTGGTGGATGTTCCAGTAATAGGGGTTCCCACTTCCGTAGGATATGGGGTGGGTGAAGGTGGATTTGCAGCTTTAAATGCCATGTTACAGTCCTGTGCTCCTGGAATTGCGGTGGTGAATATTGATAATGGATTCGGAGCCGCAGTTTTTGCCGCCACCATACTCAGATCGTTATTAAAGTGATTTAATCTATTCACTCACGTTTAGAATATTTTTGCTCACTCTTTTCTTTACTCCACTTTTTGGACATGCATATATGCATAAACCACAGGTTGCCAGGCCGGTGGCCTTTTCCAGATCATTTAGATATTTTTCACATTTAGCGGCATCATACCTTACTTCCCGTGGTTCATCTGCATAAAACGGCGCTCCCGTAAAGGCTCCCACAGGACAGGCATCCACACATTCAGTACAGCTTCCACAGGAATCCTTAACCAACTCTTGATTAGGAATCAGGGGAGCATTGGTTAATACCGTAACCCATCTAACTCTTGGGCCAGCCTCTGTAGTTATTAACAGGCAGCTTTTCCCAATCCAACCCAAACCTGCCAGGTTAGCAGCCAGCTTATGGGAAAAAATGGCACAGATACGTTCATCGTCAAACCGCTGGGATGCCGGGATGGGATAGGCTTTGTAACCTTCCCTTTGAAGTTTGCTGGCTACTTTAGCAGATAGAAGGTCTAAACGGAGATTGGTAATATCGTAGTGATGCCGGTAGCTAACCGCCACACCTCTATCAAACCCCTGAGGTAACTGATCGATTATGGGGTTTAAAAGTTTAATTCCGATGCTAACTGCCAGGGGGTAGGATGCAACCATATCTCCACCCTGTTCCCGGATGAAGTCCTGGGCTTGGGATAGATCTGCGATTCCAAAAAAATCCGCACCATCATTTTTAACTAACTCATATAAAACATCATTTAAGGTCATAGAATCTTCCTAATTTTATTATAATCCCTACTTCTTCCCATAGATGATGCAGAAGTTGTAATATTTGTAGTAAACATCCACGTCTCTGTAACCAATATTTTTTAGCCATTTAAGGTTATCATTTAATGTTGCCGGATTATCCAGCTCCATACGGTCCAATATTATCTTTTTTTCAGATTCTGAAAGTGATCCCACCTGAATCTTTTCCATCCAGTTCCTTTGATATTCAGCTTCATTGGCTGGATTGGGCCCCAGTACTTGATCAGCATTTAGGAATATGCCCTCTGGATTTAGCAGATCGTATATTTTTTGGTATAGAAACTGCTTATCTTGGTGTTTAAGATGATGTATGGAGAGTGATGAAACTATAAGGTCGAATGACTCCTGGAATTTATGGAGGGTATAGTCAGCCACCACATAATCAAAATGTTGGACATTTTTAAACCTATCCCGAGCGATGTTAATCATCTCTTCAGAGATATCCAACAGGGTGAAATAGCCCTGAGGATGTCTATCATAAATATAAGAGGTTAAAAGCCCAGTTCCAGCACCCAAATCTAGTATACGTGGTTTATGGGTATTTTTACTAGTTAAGTCGGCTAATATTTGGTATAAATCGTCCAGATGGGGTATAACATGCTTTCTTTGTCGGTCGTAATCCTCGGCTCCCTGGCCAAATTTTTCCCTTAAAATTTCATGATCAGAATTTAGATTCACAGTAAGTTCACCCTTCTTCATCATTCAATTCCTTTAACTTCAAATCATCTCTTATAACATTTAATTCATCAGGAATCTGCTCTAGAATCACTGATCGGGGCCTAAACCCATAAAGCCGGTAAAATGATAGGACATCCTGGTTTCCAGCAGTGACCATGATCCTCTTGCTATGAGCGCCTTTCTCATCCATCCATTCCAGGGAACGTTTCATGAGTTGATCTCCTATGCCAAGAGAGCGGTATTCTTGGCTCACGAAAATAGAATCCACTTCTCCGACCTTTTCAGGATCTAAAGTGCTTATACAGTAGGCTATAATCACTTTATCTGGAGTTTCGGCCAGGTCCACCCGGATGCCGCCCCCTTTAGACTTTTTTATTAAAAACTCTTTACGCTCCTGGAAGGTGAGTTGTTCCATTTGGTCATTAAAATCAGTATTCCTACTTTTAACGTGTAAGCGGAGTAGCATCCATAATTCCTGGATCAAATCCAGGCCATCCATTCCCACATCACGGTAACTAATTTTGGTCATCATAAAGTCTTTCTAAAATCTTGCTCATAAAATCTCTTGAACATTCTACATACCGCCAGACAGATCCAGTATTTCAAATCTTTATCACGGATCATTAGAAGTTTTAAGTCGAAAAGTCCGTCTGAGGTTTGTTTCTGACGTAAAAAGTCCAAGCCCTCCCTTACTTGGGGATCCTTACTGGAAAAGCCCAGTAAAGATAATGAATCCAGGGCAGTTAAAATATTTGTGAACCAGAAGGGGAATGAAACACTCTCCCAGTACTTTTTATCTCTCCTATCAGCATATTTGTCTGGTTGGAAGAATCGGCTGGTCAGCAACTTCCCGGCTTTCTGGGCGGCATTTGATTGGCGGTATTGGGGGTGGGCGGCAAAGGCCCGAAGGACCATACCAGTCACTAAATGGGAGAATGGCTTGGAAGTATTTGTGTGCAGGGGTTCCGGGATGCTAAAAAAATCTTTATATCGTTTATTCCGGGTCCGGATGGGAATGGCCCACCCACCATCATCCTGCCTCTGGG
>DAHVOW010000050.1 GCA_027318585.1 Methanobacteriaceae archaeon
CCACGTAGACCGTGGTTAAGTAGATGTCCTGGAAGATGTAACCCATTCCCAGGTACTCCAGGACAACTGGAAAGCCCCAGATGGCATAGAACTGCAACACATACACTGAGAGGGAGTTCCGACCGATCCGGGTCAGGAAATTCTCCTTACTGGTCATGAGGTTGTAGATCAGGATAACGCTGATCATCATCACCGCCAGGACCACCGCCCGGAGGAGGATGCCCTTCAGGTTGCCCATGTGCATGGCATGGTAGCTTAACTTCAGTCCCAGGATACTGGTCATGTAGGGCATGATCAGATAGGTGGTGGCCGCTAACATGGGTATCAGGATGGCCAGGGCCAGGTAGGGGTTGATGGTCAGTCAGTCCCGGTACTGGTGGAAGTAGAAGCCTAAAAGGAAGATGGGGAAGAAGCACACCGTCCGGGATATGGATAAGAATCCGGCGGTGAAGTTCAACACCCCAACGTAGAGGGCCAGGAGGATGCTGAGTCCGAAGACGTACTTGATACGGGTGGCGGTGGGTAAAAACAGTCTCCAGAAGTACAGGCTTAACAGGTACCACAAGCCCACCTCTGGCAAAAAGAAGGGGTTAACCGGGATTCTTCCCTGTAACAGGTAGAGGTAGGCCATCCACATAGCTTCGAATATGAAGTAGGGGATTAGAATGTTACGGAAGGCCTTCACCCCACTTTCAGGGGTGGCCTTGGAGAGGTAGCCGCTCACGAACACCAGTAATGGTAGGTGGAAGAGGTAGATGAACTTGTAGGTATAGTTGAAGGCGAAGTCATCAATGAACTGGTTCTGCTGCAGGAAGTGGCAGAAAACGATGAGGAGCATGGCAAAGCCACGCAGGTTGTCAAATTTGATCTCGCGCTTCATGGTCTACAATCCCAGATAGAGGGTTTTTTTAATCTACTTATCCCATATCAAAACCGTCTTACCAAAGTTAAGCTGATAATCCTTCTCAAAGGCCTGGTGAATATCGTTAATAGTCCTAATCCTGAAAACGGCCACGATCAGGTTCTCCAGGTAATCCGTGACCTCGGGATGCTTTTCCAGGATCTCAATGGTCTTCTCAAAGTCCTCCCGTGAACTCCGACTGCTACCATAGATTCGCAGCCCCTTCTCCAGGACCATCCGGGTGTTAATGGGCACCGGATACTCGGACACGCCTAAAAGGGAGATGGTGCCCTCGGGTTGGATGTACTCTATGATCTGCTCGATGGCCAGCTGTGACTTCTGGCCCCCCACACATTCAAAGGCATGATCCACCCTCAGATCCGGTGGCACCTCCGGCACCAAGTAAGTCCCATCCGCAAAGGTGAAGTAGCTCATCTTGTCCTGGTTCTTACCGAAAACCAGCACCCGCGCCTGGGGGTAGAATATCTTCAGTAACAGGGCGGTGATGTAGCCCACCGTACCATCACCCCACACTCCCAGGACGTTTCTCCGTTGGTGGGAGAACTGGTCCAATCGCTGGATGCTGTGCACACCGACACTGATAAGCTCCGCAAAGGAGGCCACCAGGGGGTTCACCTCACCCTCAATCTTAACCAGGCGGTCGGGGGTGAAGGTCACATAGTCCTGCAAGTAGCCGTCAAATCCACTGGACCGGAATTTGCTGGTGGATAGATAGTTCTCCCCGATTATCTCCTCTTTTTCGGTGGGGGTGTTGGGGATCATCACCACCACATCATCGGGCTGGAAGGTTCCGGTGCCATCGAAGACCACCTCACCGATCCCCTCATGGATGAGAGCCATGGGCAGCTTCTCTTTTAATATTTCAGGTTCACGGGCGCCCTGATAGTAACGCTGATCCGCCTTGCAGATGGAAAGATAGGTGGGCCGCACCAGGACGGTTTGGTCATCTAAGTCTAATTCTTCATAGTCAATCTCTAATAGTTTGGAGGATACCAGACGATAAAGGGTGTTTATCATTCTTCTTCTCCCTTTAAGATGCCGTTGGCCACCTTCAAGTCGTAAGGATAGGTGATCTTGATATTGTTAACCTCACCCTCCACCAGGCGCACCTCTTCACCCCGGATCACGAATATCTTAGCCGCGTCGGTGAGGATCAGTTTCTCCTCCTCGCTGAGGCTATGGTAGAGTTCTTTGAGTTTCATTATCCGGAAGGACTGGGGAGTCTGGCCCTGATACATCCGCTCCCGTTTGGGGATGGAGCTAATGCTTTTACCATCCACGCTCTCCACGATGGTGTCGGAGGCCGGGATCACCGTGTCACAGGCCCCATATTTCTGGGCGTATTCGATGTTCTCCTCGATGATGCGGTGGGTTAGGAAGGGACGCACCGAGTCATGGGTGACCAGGATGGAATCCTCATCCACGCCATAGCGGTCCTCCACGTATCTCACCGCGTTCATGATGGTGTCATTACGGAGATTGCCTCCTTCGATTACGATGATACGGTCGTTTTCTCCGATATGGGTGTTTACCAGGTCCATGGTGGGTTTGATCCAGGTCTTGGGGCACAGTACCAGTATCTTCTCGAATTTCTGGTTCACAAAAAATTTTTCAATGGTGTGTACGATGATGGGTTTATCCCCCAGTAACATGTACTGTTTAGGTTTTTCCACATTCCCCATGCGTGTACCGGTTCCACCTGCCAAGATAGCTGCAAATATCATGAATAAACACCCTCTTTTCTTTTATCCTTACATATTAAATTTAGATAGCTACGATAAATAGCTTTTTATCAGGGCTACCACCCGTTTAGAGGATTTACCATCACAGGCCGACATCTCTTTCCTTCTGAAGTCTTCCAGCTTATCATCCTGGATCTGTTCTACCGAGTGTATAACCCTTATTAATTCATCGGAACTCTCAGTCAATACTCCCGGCAGATCCTCGGGGTAATCCAGGTAGAAGTCCCGTTCATAGCGGTACAGGTCGGGGCAAAAGAAGATGATGGGCTTATCCAGTAGGCTGTACTCGAAGATCACCGAGGAGTAGTCGGTGATGAGTAGACTGGAGGCCATCATCAGGGAGTAAAGAGGAGCATCGGACACATCCCGAACCTTATCATAGTCCCTGTCGGTGAGTTTCTCCTTCATCACCGGGTGTCTTTTTATCAGAAATACCTCATCCTCCTCTAGGGATTGGTTTAGTTTCTCCCAGTCGATCCCGGTATCCAGGGGTACTCGCTCTCCCAAGTCATTCTCCCGGAAGGTGGGGGCGTAGAGGATGATCCTTTTATCTTTTAAATTGGGGTAGGCCTGGTAGAGATCCTCCTCCAAGGTGTTCTCCTGGAAGAATATATCGGTGCCGGGGATTCCGAGAGGCTTAATCTTTCCTAGGGGAAGTCCAAAGGCACTGGCATAATGTTTCCGTACGTCTTCGGCGCTGACGATAACATCATCATATTGCTGGTGGGTTTTGGTCTCCAGTTCATGGGGTAAGGTGGCACTGTCCAGGCCGAACTTCTTAAAGGCCCCGCAGGCGTGCCAGATCTGGATGACTTTTTGATTCTTTCTTAGTTTAACCAGGCGCAGGTAGCTGAGGTAGTCATCGGTGACGATGACCTTACTGGTCAAAAGATGGTACCATACCTTTATCTGCACACTCCTGTTGTGGGGGCTTTTTTTGCTGATGAAGGTCTTAGGGGCATCCAGGGCCTGGTACACCGCTAAGGTGTTATCGATTAGCTGGTCATTGCCTCTGATGGAACAGAAAAACACCTGATCCTTAAGGGGTAACATTTTCAGGAAGTTGATGTACAGGGGGTCGAAGATCATACCCAGGATCTTCTTGGACCAGGCGGTGGCCTTCTGCAGGAGCCTCCTGGTTCTTAAAAGGTAATAAGTCGGTAGATGGAGTTGTTTAGCCCTGCTTTCAGGTAATTTCTTCAGGAAGATTCGGGCCGGATCATGACTGAAAAGATACTCCTCCGGGAGCTTCCGGAAGGTGGCCTGGGAGTACAACCGGGACACGTCCTTCGTTGTGTCTCCTGTGAATGGGAAGTCCTTAAGATAATCCACCCTGATGAGCTTGTTAGAAAAGAAAAGGTCCAGCTGGTTGAACTGGGAATGGACAGTGTCATCTATGGTCTGCCTGTAAGAGTAGGCCAGCTCCTGATGGGGGTAGGGTGCTAGGCGGTTGTTTTTTATCCGGGAGATCTTCAGGGCTACAAACTCCACACCCTCCCAGTGGTTGTACAGGTAGCGGAGGGTGCGGGGCTCCAGGAAGATGTTATCCTCCACGAAGAGGATGTGGGTACTCCGGGCCTCTTTCAGGGCTTTCTCCTTATTAAAAGATGAGATGAATTTGAGGTTCTCATAGCTTAGATCAGTAATATCCTGTAATTCAGAGGGTACCAATACCTCGAAGGCCGGGAACTCCTGGGAGTAAATGGATCCCAGGAGGAAGTCCAGGTCATCCTTTTCTATACTCTTAAAATCCAGGGCAATGGTTATCAGGGGTTGGTCTGCCAATT
>DAHVOW010000051.1 GCA_027318585.1 Methanobacteriaceae archaeon
TCGTCCCAGTCCATTTCATTTTAATACTTGTTGCCGGGTCAGCAACAACTTGAAGATAAATTCCTTCCTTCTTTAAAGATCGCATGCAATAGATATGGAAGCTTTACCAACTGCGTCTAAAATTACGTGGTATATTTCACCATTTTTGCTGAAATCAAGTACCACTACCATATCCGAGATATGCGAAAACCTGGTCTCCCTTCTTAAAACATTTTACATCTTTACCTACCGATTCAATTTCACCTGCTAAATCCATCCCCAGTATATTTTTTTTAGGACCTCGAAAACCAAGAGCTATTCTTGCAAAAAGCCAGAAAGAGAGTGGAACTCTGAAACCCCATATTCTAGAATCTCCTGATGTAATAGTGGTTGCATAAATTTTTACCAGGACTTCATTATCCTTTGGAACGGGTTTTTCTACTTCTTGAATCTTCAAAACTTCTGGTGGACCGTATTTAGTGCATATAATTGCTTTCATTATCCCCACTGGCTCCCTATAATGTTTCAATCCTTTAAAATAAAAAAAATAAATCCAGAATATTATTATTCCAGATTTAATTTAACCGAACCAATTTTAGGAGCTAGGTAGTTGTACAGAAGCGCAATTAAGGCGGTTTCTATGAAGTACAGTATGAAGTTGGATATGAATTCTCCATAGTTCCCGGACAAGAGACCAGATATAAGCCCTAATAAGGTGAAAACAAGGGCTACTGCTAGAGCGGTGGGCAGCACTGGTATGGTTTTAAGCTCGTGTAGGCTTCCAGTAATTTGATCAAATTCTAACTGTATTTTAGCCACTCGACTGACCAGGTAGTTGTAGAATACTGCAAATAAGGCGTTCCAAATGAATCCAAACACGAATGCCAGTATCGGCAGTCCAATTATTAAAACCAGCGAAACTATTGCCTCTGCTGCTCCAATCCCTGCTCCGGTGGGTAGGGTTGCCCCGGATGCAGTTAAATTTGCCGTTATATTGGCTGCTTCCGGCATGGTGCTGATGGCACCCAGTAATGAAAAGATCGGTGAAATCACCGCTGCCAGTACTAATCCCACGATAAATGCCCATACCGCACCAATGGTGGACAGGATCAGGGAAAATGAAATCACCGGAATATTTTCAACCACACTACCCTCCATCTCTAACTTCACACCACCTAATCTAGGTACTAATAGGTTGTAAAGCATAACCGAGAAAAAGGTGGTAACTATAGTGCTGAAAAATGCTCCTATGGGAAGGAGTACAATCAGAGGTATTCCAAATCCAGTTACCAGGTTAAACTGTCCTAATTCAGGGATTACCCCGGCAGCTTGCACAATTATAAGTGCAAGTAGCATCACTACTGCACCGATAAATCCCAAAATTCCATATATTGAAGCTGACATCCGTGTAAAGGGTGTCAGTTTAACTGATTTAATTTCTTTTATATTTATCATCTATTTATCCTCCTATCTGAATTTTAAATCCAAATGAAGCTTTTTTTATCTAATTTACAATTTAGCCCATGATTTTTATTTTTCTATGATTCATTGACTACTAAAACCTTGTTTAACCTCTTAAAAGTAGTTATTCCAAATTTTCCTCAGATTATTGTGGGATTTCCCTCCAAATTCATTCCAAATCGAAGTGAGAATTAGTAATTTCAAAAATAAAAAAAGTATTTAACCCCCCCAATTAGAGCCTAAAAAAATTAAGAGATTTTATAAATTAAACTTGGAGTTAACTATTCCCGGGTTATCATCAGAAGCAATGCCAGAGCACTAAATTCAAGTCCCACGAATATTAAGAGAATAATGGAGTTTAATAGTGTTTCAGGAACGTTAAATATGAAATAAATCGAAAATAAAACGTTTTGGATCAGGAACAGTATGGTAAACGAAACCAGGGTCGTGGTGAATTTGGACTTAACCTTCAGGTACCTTCCCAGGTAAACGTAGAGCATACCTCCTAAAAGGAAGATATTTGCCACGCTGGTGATTAAAGCCGAGTATTTAACCAGTAACAACAAAGTAGGCAGTATATTTGGCAGTCCAAATAAATTAATTTCCACTGACATGGTTTTAACCTTCTTTTACTAATTATTTGCCATCATTTTCTTTAAATTCTTCCCAAATTTCTAAAAAAGTGTCATAAACACCTTCCATCTCATCAGAGAGGAAATATAATGCCCCATATGTTTCTCCAGTAGATTTTACTAAATTATTTTCCTTTAAAACGTCTATATGGTGTCTTATAGTTTTATAATCAAGTGAAAGCTTCTGAGCAAGTTTGTTAGCATTATAGGGCCTAATATTGAGTTCAAGTATTATTCGGGCACGGTTTTCTCCGCCTTTACTGCCGGCTATTAACCACCACAAAAATACTTTGTTCATAGGAACTCCTGATAATTCATGTCTAAAAGTATTATATTCTGTGTATAGTCTTTTAAAATCAAAAACTTAAATTTATTCCTATGTACTTATCCCTTATATTTTAAAAAATATCGGTGATTTAGTCTTCATTGATTCTGGTGCCAATAATTCCACCTACCACTCCAATTATGACCGGGACGATACCTCCACCCACTAAAAGCATAACGATCGTAAGTAAAATCAGTATCCAACCCCCGTTTTTCTTCCCTACGAACGCCCCCGCCCATATGGTGACGATGATGCCCAGGATGATGGCCAGTATTCCGGTGTACAGGAAGTTGGGGACAATAGTCAGGGCTGGTTCTCCGGCGGTGGCTTGCATGGCCGGGTAAGCTTGTATGTATATCCCTTCGGGGGCTAAATTTCCCTGAAGGACTTCTCCAATACCATGAAACACTCCGCCTCCCAGCCCGGCGAAGATACCCAATATTGATGCCGTTACTCTGGTTTTATCCATATTAACCCCTCCTTGGTTTTTTTATTTTTATTTAAGTATCATGTCGGAAATTTTAACTTCCGGGTGATGGTAATTCTTAATACTCAGATCCGCATCTCCCGGGTGGATGGCTTTATTGGGGCACCAGTTGAGGCAGGCGAAACAATTTATGCAGTGATTAGACCAGGATGGTTTATGGTTTACTAGTTGGATGTTGTTCTGGGTGCAGATCTGTTGGCAGGTTCCACATCCAGTGCAATTTTCATCCGAGGTGAAGGCTAGTGAATCCAGGCCTTTAAAACTTACTTGGTATAGGAATTTTAAAAATACAGGAATTAATCTTATTTTCTGGGTCTTTAAAAGGTTGAAAAACAGGATACTGGTTTCTATTTTCTTGTTTTTCCTGTTTTCTATATCCTCACATATCCCGTCCGCTCGGGCTTTCCAATTACCAAACATCTTCTCCTGCTGGATTTTGGTTATCTTCCCGGATCCTAATCCATTTTGAGGCATTTCTACAGCAAATCCTAGGGATAAGTGACCTCCAAATGATTTTATAGTTTTTTCCAGATGCTTTAGAGACTGGCCGGGTGTTATGCCATAGGTGCATAGGGCGAAAAGGTACTTGGACTGGATATTTTTAATTTTAGAGATGAATCTCGTCATGAACTCCGGTGGTTGGAAGTCATAAATGGGAAACACCATCCCGATGATATCTGCTTCACTTTCTATACGTTCCTGGTTGAGGACTGACATAATGGGAGTCATTTTGGCATTCAATTTTGTAGATACATCTCTGGCTACCACCAGTGAATTGCCGGAACCCGAGAAATAATAAATTTCGACCCCCATATTTTTTTATTCCCCCTTTATACTCTAAAAATTCAGCCGACTCTGCTTATCCTTTATCTTCACTGCCTCCAACAGGAGTTGGGTGTGGTGGTTCATTTTCTCCATACCCCCTTCCAGGTAGGACTCAAAGTCCTCTTCATAGTTTAGAACCGTGTAATCAAATATCAGAAAAATAACAAAGGACCAGTATT
>DAHVOW010000052.1 GCA_027318585.1 Methanobacteriaceae archaeon
GCCGGGGTTCATAAGTATGGGGATCAGACCCCGAGGGGACCATCACCGTAACCTGCACCTTATCCTTCCCCACCGCCTTAACAAACTCCTCCTGGGGAGCCACCGATACCACCACCCTCACCTGACCGGTTCCGGATGGAGTTTGGGTGTCGGTTAGGAGTATAAAGTATAAAAAAGAAATGCCCAGAACCGCCACCACCAGGATGATGAGGATTTTATATTTCCCTGCCAAAATCTTCCTCCAAGTCGCTTCACATAAAATCCAATAGCATTACGTAGAAAGGTTCTTTACCTAAAATATGGTCTTATTAATATTTATAAATTATCTTAATAACATTTAGTAAAATATTTATAATAATTTAATAATAATTAGGGGTATGACCATCATCAGCGTGTCCCTCAGCCAGAAACTCCTGGAAGAACTGGACACCCTAAGGGATGAGCTGGGATTTTCCGGCCGTTCAGAGGTGATCCGATCCGGGGCCAGAATGTTCATCGAGGATAACCGTGAAAAACGGGAGCTCGAAGGTGATATAAACTCCATACTCATCCTCATCCATCCCCAGATGTCAGAAGACCAGGTGACAGAGATAAAACACGACTATGAGGATATCATCAGCACCCAGATCCACAGCCACCTCCAGGAGAAGCAGTGCCTGGAACTGTTCATACTGGAGGGAGATGCCCAGCGCATGGTGGAGCTGGACCGCCGTCTGAACCAGAATGTGAAGTCCCTCTACAGTAAACTGGTCAGCCTCCCCCGGGATTGAAGGGTTAAGAAGAAAGAAATATGGTTTATTTTATTGGTTCTATTATTAAGATCCGGGACCATCCACCCTCTCCACCACCCTTATAACCTCCTCCAGATCATGGGTGGGAGGATAACAGGTACCTGGTCCGCACACGTAGGCCGTGACCATCCCCTCCAGGGGGATCTTAGAAGCCAGTGCCTCCACCTTATTTTTTAACCAGTCCTCATCTCCAGAGTACTGGAGGAGCGTTACCTGGGGCAGGTATCTCCCCCTCAACCCATCCAACATATTCCTGGTGCCTGGATCATCCTCTCGGCTGGAGATCACTACATTGAAACTGGGACCCAGCCGGAATTGCAGGGCCGATAGGAACATGGTAAAGCCAGTGGGAGCACCCTTGATGATGGAGGCGAAGGCCATTTCCAGGTGCATGGCGGTTCTTCTAAGTTCCTGGTCCTCCAGCAGGGTGGCCAGTCGCAGTAAGTTGAGGTAGGCCACCGAGTTCCCGGAGGGAATGGCCGCATCGTAGGCCTCCTTCTTACGCACCAGAACCTTCTCCGCATCCCGGGCAGTGAAGTAAAATCCACCACCCTCCCGGTCCAGGAAGTAGTCCATAAGGGTCTGATTTAGTTCCAGTGCCATTTTCAGGTAATTACTATTCAGGGTGGACTGGTGCAGTTCCAGAAGGCCCCAGATCAGGAAGGAATAGTCATCCAGATTACCCTCCACCTTAACCTCTCCCTCCCGGTAACGGTGCCATAAACGTCCCTCATGGTGAAGATGGTTCATAATAAAGTCCAGACTTCTTCGAGCAGCATCGAGGTACTCATTTTTACTGAAGACCTGACTGGCCCGGGCCAGGGCAACCAGCATCAGGCCATTCCAGTCGGTGAGTATCTTATCATCCTTGTGGGGGTGCACCCTACCCTCCCGGACACGGAATAACTTGGCCCGAATAACCTCCAGTTTATCCTCCAGTTCCGGGGGTTCCATCTCCAGACGGATGGCTGTATTTTCCAGGGGCTCCTCCAGGTGCAGTATGTTCTGACCGGTTAAAAGGCCGGTAGACTCCTCCTGGAAGTTACCCTCCCGGGTGATGTGGTACACCCCCTCGACCAGTTTCAGTTCCTCTGGTTCCAGGATCTCCTCTAGTTCCTGGTGGAACCACAGGTAGAACTTGCCCTCCACACCTTCACTATCCGCATCCTCGGCGGAGTAGAAACCACCCTCCGGGGACCTCATATCCCGGAGAATGTATATAAATATTTTCTCTGCGATTTCTCGATATAAGGGCTTCCCGGTGGCTTGTTAACATTCTATAAGGGCCAATGCAATGAGGGCCTGGTCGTAGAGCATCTTCTCGAAGTGGGGCACCAGCCAGTTGGGATCCACCGAGTAACGGTGAAAGCCGTAGCCCACCTGGTCCCACAAACCGCCACGTATCATGTTCTCCAGGGTGGTCTCCACCATCTCCCGGGCCATTTCCTGACCCAGGTTTCTCCAGTACCGTAACAGAAAGAGCAGATGGTGGGGTGTGGGAAATTTCTGATAACCACCAAATCCACCCTTATCAGAGTCAAAGTTTTCCTCCAGTGCCTGGTAGGCCTGGTCCAGATCCTCAGTGCCCAGAAGTGGGCCCTTTTGGGTCTGGCTTATCCGAGTCAAAGCCTTCTGTATATCATCTGCCGAATCAAAAAGTTCATCCCTCTTCTCACTCCACAGGTCCCGGATGTTAAGTAACAAGTCCTTAAGGCCCACAGCCCTTCCCATACTTTCTCTTGGGAAGTAGGTCCCGGCGAAGAAGGGCTTCTTCTGGGGGGTGAGAATGACCGTCAGGGGCCAGCCCCCGGATCCGGTCATCATCTGGCAGACGGTCATGTACACACTATCAATATCCGGACGCTCTTCCCGGTCCACTTTCACCGCCACGAAGTACTGGTTCAGGATCTCCGCTACACCCTCATCCTGGAAGGACTCCCGGGCCATGACATGACACCAGTGGCAGGTGGAGTAGCCGATGGAAAGGAATATGGGTTTACCCTCACTTTCTGCCTTCCTGAAGGCATTATCCCCCCAGGGGTACCAGTCCACGGGGTTGTGCATGTGTTGCTGCAGGTAGGGACTCTTCTCTCCTTCTAAATGGTTGGTAAATTTATCATCTCTGGCCATGGGTATCACCTTTTTTTTAAAAAACGCATAATATAGTCACTTAAACTGCCACTACACTCCCCTCTAGGGGAGTTTCCACCATCTTCTTGCCTTCCAGGTACCGTTGCAGGGCCTCCACAGCTTGAAGATCTGAATCGAACCGATTAGTACCGTAGGAGGCTGGTACACCCTGGTTGGTGACGAACACCGCCTGGTAAGTTCTATCCGGTTTCAGGGGGTTTCCCTGTATGAATATCTCCTGCACCCGATCTCCCGCTGGGTTTTCGATCTTCAGGTAGAGGTTCAGTCCCCGGCAGCGCTTCAGGTAGCCACCCATCTGATGGTAGGGGTCTCGACTGAAAGTTAACTCGGCATTCATTTCCAGCATGTTCCAGATCTCCCTTCCAGTTAGTTCCACGGTGGAAACTGGTGTGTTGGTGGGTATGATATTCCACAGGTCGTTCATGGTCACTGGTCCGGGAGGTACTGGTGCCCCATACCTCCAGCCATTGGAGAAGGCAACTTCCGCATCGGTAGCTGTCAATAGGCTTTCCAGGAGCAGGTTGTCCATGGTTGATTCCAGGATGGTGTTTCGGTTCAGAGAGGTCCGGGTGAAACCCACCTCTTCCTGCAGCATCTCCTGATGGGGTTCAGTGGCCTGGTAAACCAGCTCCTCCACCACCGGGTCCGGATCAACATGGTTTTCTACAGTTAAGAGCTGGTGCTGGAACTTTCTTATCTTTTTATTTTCCACCTCCAGGTCCAGACGGCCCAAGAAGGACCCGTGACATCCAGACTGGATTATTAGGGTATCCTTCACTTGGACGGGATGATAGAGGCGGTTATGGGTGTGGCTGGATAGGATGACATCAATTCCCTCCACCTCACCGGCCATCTTCACCTCCTGGGGAAATCCCAAGTGAGA
>DAHVOW010000053.1 GCA_027318585.1 Methanobacteriaceae archaeon
GGAGTTTCGAATTTAGGAATATTCTCAATTGATTATCTTTTATTAACCTTTTTAATCTCTTTGGCCATTTTTCCTATTTTCTTCCATTTCCTCTTCTCAGCAAGTTGAGGGTTTTTCTTTCTTTCAACTGCCTGTATTTCCCTTTGCAATTTCCTGAAACTTTCTAACCTTTTCTCCGAGAGGGATCCGTCACTGACGGCTCTTTTAACTGCACATCCCGGTTCACTCTCATGCAAACAATCTGAAAATTTACATTGCATCTCAAGTTCGATAATATCACTGAAAAGATCCAGCATCCCTTCTTCAGCATCCCATAGCTGCAATTCCCTCATGCCAGGATTGTCTATAATTAAACCGCCCTTATCTAACATAATAAGCTCTCTTTCAGTTGTAATGTGTCTCCCCCTACTATCTTTTTCCCGTATTTCGCCGATATTCTGTCTTTTGTAACCTTCAAGGGCATTGATGAGTGTAGATTTACCCACACCAGAGGAACCTAATAATGCAACAGTTTCACCATCCTTCAAATAGGGTGATAATTGTTCTATGCCCTCATTCCGAGTTGCACTAATAGCAATCACATCTATCCCCGGTGCTATCTCCAGAACCTCATTTATTTTCTCATCAACATCCCTAGAAAGATCTGATTTACTAAGGACCACTACGGGCTCTGTTTTGCTTTCTTTGGCAATAGCAAGGTATCTCTCTATCCTTCTTAAGTTAAAGTCCCGATTAAGCGAGGTTACGATAAAAATTGTATCAATATTCGAAACAATCACCTGCTCCTCGGTAACATTTCCCGCCTTTTTGCGAGAAAACTTGCTTTTTCGAGGAAGAATAGCATGTACGGTTACTGGCCCGACATTATCTTTAGATACAACTACCCAATCACCTACGGCGGGAAGATCTCCCTGTTGATGTAGGTTACCTATAATTCTAGCACGAACCTCTCCATTTTTAGTGTACACATTATAACCATTTTTGTACACTGTTGAGACCCTTGCGGGTTCATATAATCCCACATACTCCCTAAAATGTTCCCCAAAAAAAGCATTCCACCCTAATTTTTTTAATAAATTATCCAATTAAAACTCTCCAATGCCTACCTAACTCACAGGATAAATTTCTTATATAAAATAACTTAAAATTAGATTGATTTAAGTATTATAAAAACTTAATTTAATAATTCTCAATCCAAAAAAAATTACACTTCAAAATCACCTTTCAATTCTTTTAACTCCTTCTTCATCTCTGCGACTATATAATAACCTGTTGTTATGTCTTTGTAGTTCCCGGAACTCATCAAGTGAATAACCTACCGTGGAGTCTTTGACAGATATGTGTTCTATATAATCTCAGGTTACTTTTTTTAGGATGTCATCAGGGCTTTCTACTTGTATTTCAAAATAAATTAGCTGATTAAAGTCACTCTTAATTTTCAGCACTTAATCTTAATCTGGAAAACAATCCCATACCTATGATAAAAATTATGGTAGTGAGAACTGCGCTCCAGGCCAGGTCATAGGTAATGGCGCTCAATCCATTTCCATATATCAAAACTGATTTCAATGCATTTAAAATATGAGTCCAGGGAAGTACATCATATATCTGGAAAGATCTACCCATGATTTCACCTATAACTACCTGGGGAAGCTGGAAAAATGCTCCAACCACGAAGCTGGTAGGTACCACAACCATTATGCCTAAATTAAATGCTTGAGTATCATTTTTTGCAAAAGAGGCAATGATCATTCCTAAGGCAATAGAACCTATTCCTCCAATGACTCCTATAAACATGGCCAGTACAATGGAGTTTAAACCTCCTTGCCAGTTGAAACCCATTATCAAAGCCACGGTAAGTAGAATTAAAACCTGAATAGCTGCCACTATTGACCAGGGGATAAGTGCTCCGAATAACATGTCAAAGGATCGCATTTTAGATATTCTTAAACGAGCTAAAGTGCCTTTTTCCACTTCCTTGGTCAAACTGGCCGCCACGGTAGTGGCTAGAAGTAAGATAGCAAATAACATCATTCCTGGAGCCAAAAAGTCGAACTGGGAAAAAGATTCCGTTCCAGAGACGGATTCAACATCTCCTTCAAACAAGTTTAGAGGTTCAACTGAAGATCCTGAGGTCTGGCTTTGGATATTGGCCACCAAATTATCCTGATATTCCCCTATTATTTTTATTAATGCTACTTGAGAAACTCCAAAGCCCATACTGGATGAATCTCCACTAATAAGTAGTTTAAGGGTGTCTTTATTTGAATTATTAGCTGATGTTGTTCCTGTTTTCTCAGCGGCAATGGAATCCTCCATTTTATCTACTGTAGTTTGTGAAAAATTTTTGGGAATTATAATCATTGCATCAGCTTCTTTAAGCTGTATAAGCTTATTCGCAGAAGATTCTGAAGTATTTATAACATTAAATAACTTAACATCACTGTCTTCATATTCCGAATCACTGAAAATTTCTGCCAGATCATCCCCAAAATTAACCTCTTCATTGGTTAAAGGCATCTTGGCACCTTCATCAAGGTTAACAACTGCCAGGTTATAGGTTTCATTAGTTTGGCCCATATTCCCATAGACGATTCCAAAAATAATCATGAAAAACATGGGAAAGAGCAGTATCATGAAAAGACCTCTGCGGTCTCTTATAAGTTCTTTAAAATCTTTAATTGCTACACTAATGAATTTCATGTTATTCCCTCAAACTGGTTCCAGTTAATTCAATGAAAACATCCTCCAATGTATTGGGGTGCAGTGATAAATCAGCAATCTCAGTATTCATGTCCTGAACTTTATTCATAATCTCGGGAAGTTTTCCAACCGCATTTAAAGTCCTTATATTTATTTTACCATCAACTTCAGTAACGGAGTCCATAGTTTCCAAAGTTTTAAGTCCAAAAATCACTTCCTGATTCATTTTAGAATCAGCCAAGTGTATCTCCACTATATCTCCCTCACCAAACTCTTTTTTAAGATTTTTAGGAGTATCCAGTCGCAATAGTTTCCCATGATCAATAATGGCAATGCGATCTGAAAGCCCATCTGCCTCATCCATTAAATGGGTGGTTAAAATAACTGTTTTTCCTTCATTATCCCTTAATGAGCGGATGAAATTCCACAAAACCCTCCTTGATTGAGGATCAAGTCCTTCTGAAGGTTCATCCAGAATCACTATCTCGGGAGAGTGTATCAATGCCATAGCTAGATTTAATCTGCGTTTCATACCTCCCGATAAGTTAGAAACCAGCGTGTTTGCTTTATCCATTAGTATAAGGTCTTCTAATAGGTTTTCTACTCTAGTTTTCAATATATCGTCTGGAACTTCGTACATTTGGCCCATGAACTTCAAACTCTCTTTACAGGTAAGGCTTTCCCATAGAACTATATCCTGAGGACATATCCCAATTTTAATTCTATCTACCTGGGAAATGTCATCGCCATCCACCAGTATTTGCCCACCAGTGGGGCGAAGTAAACCCACCATCATCTTGATGGAAGTGGTTTTTCCAGCACCATTAGGACCTAAAAATCCAAATACTTCCCCTTTTTTTATTTTTAAATTTAGATTATCTACTGCTACAAAATCTCCAAATGATTTAGAGAGATTGTTTGCCTCAATTATGAACTTATTCACCATAATATCTTCCTAGCATTCTTTTAAAAATCAAGAATTAACTTATAAAATATTAAATGTCAATTCAACTCCATTAACTTCTCTAAAAACTCTATAGAATTTTTAATCTCACTGATCCCC
>DAHVOW010000054.1 GCA_027318585.1 Methanobacteriaceae archaeon
TTTTCCTTTAAATGGGGGTTGTTTTGAAAATATTCATTTACATAGTCCTGAAATTGGTCTTCAAAATCACCAACCAATATTAATTTCCAGTTTCTTAAATCTTTAATTTTAGAAAAAGCCTCTAATAATACTTCCGTGGCCTTTTCTTTGGACCCCAATCTCCCCACTGTTAATATGTAATCTTTTTTATTGTCTGTCTGGATTTGATTCTTTTTTATGTGTATATCCACCCCATTGGGCATATAGATAAGTTTACCCTGGTAATTTAACTTGCTATTCAGGAGTCTCTGGTAATTCTCTTCAGTTTCCACGCTTAAAACATCAACCAAATATTTAAGAATAAAGTTGCGTATTGAAGGCCAGAAACCATGATCTTCTGCTAAGAAGGTGGTGAGATTGTAATCCGCATCAAGTTTTGCGTATATTTTACCGTTCCAGTTCAGGGCTCGGTAAATTAAAAAGTAGATCAAGATGTTCAGGGTATCGTGAAAGTGGAAAACTTGCAAAACATCAATACTCCGGGATTCACGAAGTAAATACAGGATGATGTCGTATTTATGATTCTTAAATCTTTTTTTTATGAAATTTAACTTGAAATTGTCATCTTTCAGCTCAAGATCCATGTAGCTATAATCATCATTGGCATAGGTGACAATGGATGAATGGTAATTGAATAACTTTCCCATGGTGAAGGGGATCATGCCCACATCCTTGATTAACTGGAAATTATAAAGATGGGGAAATATGCAAACATAATTTGGCTTTTTTTCATCGTCCAACATTACCACATCGTGTACTAAACATTACTTTTTTATTGTGTTTCTTGAAGTTCGCTCAATCAAATTTAAAGGATCATAAGTTATTGATAAAAGATTATTAGAACATCCATTGCTGATTATTAGTACATCAATTCAGCCGGTGATAAGTTATAGTTATCTAATACTGATTGTTTATAAATCAAATAATTCTTTTCTATTCTTTTCAACCGGGGGATGATTAAAACTATTTGAGTTAAATATTCTTAAAGCTAATAGAGATAAAGAGAATAAAGCAATCAAGTGATGTAACTGTATTCCCCGGAGTTATAAAGCTTCGGAATGTTTTTTGGTAATACATTAGATAAAAGATTATATCAGGGATTTAAATGAGCAGAGTACGTAAAATAGCAAAAAATACCAGTATGTTATTCGTTTCTCAGATAATAACTTACATAATGGGATTTTTCATAACCATGTACAGTGCTCGATACCTGGGGGCAGAAGGCTTCGGAATCATATCCCTAGCACTGGCAATTACCGGTATTTTAGTAGTTTTCACTGATCTGGGACTCGGAACCCTTACCGTAAGAGAAGTGGCCCGTGACAAAACATTGGTTGACAAATATACCAGCAATGTGGCGGTTATAAAATTACTGCTGGCATTTTTTACCTTTATCCTAACTGCCGTTATCGTGTATCTTTTTGGATATCCAGATGAGATCAAAATGGTAGTCTACATCATAACTGGATCCACCTTAGTCAATGCCCTTTCCGGGATCTTTTATCCTATCTTCCAGTCTTATGAAAAAATGGAGTTCCAATCACTTGCCAATGTACTTAACAGTTCTATAATGCTTATTGGAACATTTTTTGTAATTTTTTATAATTTAGACATCTACTACTTTGCCGCACTATATCTGGTGTCGAATATTGCGGTTCTTTTCTTCATTATCTCGGTATATATCCGGGAATTCCATTCCCCCTCCTTTAACATTGACCTGGCCTTCTGGAAGCCCACTTTAATGATGGCCCTACCACTCTCCCTGGTGAGTATATTTTCACTTATAGCGTACCGCGTCGACACCATCCTCCTGTCCCTATTGAAGGGCAGCACGGTGGTTGGCTGGTACAGCGCATCCTATCGTTTGATGGAGGTTTTTCTGTTCTTACCCGGGGTGTTTGCCACCGCTGTATTCCCTGTGTTTTCCAGCCTCCATCTATCATCCCACGAGACCCTAAAACTATCCTATCAAAAGTCTTTCAAGTACCTAGCCATCTTATCAATACCAGTAGCAGTAGGAACCACAGTTTTAGCCCCAGAAATCGTAATGTTAATCTATAAAAGTGCCTTTACCCCATCAATCATTATTTTACAAATTCTTATCTGGGCCATACCCATCACTTTCCTAAATTACATCTTTGGAACCATACTCCCGGCCATGAATCGTCAGAACGTACTTCTGAAGGTGACTTTCCTCTCCATGATTCTGAATATTGCCCTGAACCTGGTAGTAATCCCAATTTACAGCTATGTAGGGGCAGCAGTAGTAACTGTAGTCACTGAATTGTTCATCTTCATCTTATGCTTGTTTATCCTCTCCCGAACCTTCAGTAAAGTCCGCCTCCAGGAGGTCTTTTTCAAGCCGGTGGTGGCCAGTCTGATAATGCTATTATTCTTGT
The DNA here is from genome assembly GCA_027318585.1 of Methanobacteriaceae archaeon. Taxonomy (GTDB): domain Archaea; phylum Methanobacteriota; class Methanobacteria; order Methanobacteriales; family Methanobacteriaceae; genus Methanobacterium. The sequence continues at coordinate 2,439 of DAHVOW010000054.1, forward strand.
TATACATTAAAACTAACCTGTTCCTGGAGATAGCCATGGGTGCAATCTTATATTTTGTGGTTCTAATAGTGATTAGAACCTTCAATGATGATGATTGGGATATTCTCCGCCAGATCGTTGGTAAAAAATAAATCGGATGAGGTATATTATAAAATTTTCCTTAAAAAAAGTCCCAGATTAATAATAATTCCTGATAAAAACCCTGAAAAAACACCTTTATTCTTTTTAAAGTATAACACGCGATTTGAATGCAGTTCAGGGTATTCAATTCCCTCCTTCTGAGATGCTGATACCAAGTGCACCATGCATACGGTAGGATCATAATATATGTTGAAATTGGCCTCACTAACTCTAAAACAGTAGTCAATATCTTCCACAGTAAAGAAGTAGTCTTCATCCAGCATCCCTACACTCTCAACTACTCCTCTTCTGATGAGCATAAAGGCACCAATAACTGCCCCCACTACTCGGGGTTCCTCCCAGGATTCAGAGTCCACATACCGGTCATAACTTCTAAATAGTAAATATTCAACCATCAGTCCTTTAATAGATGGTAATCGGGCGCAGGTCATTTGAAAAGTACCATCTTCACCCACCAGTTTCGGAGCCCATAACCCACAGTCGGGGGTTTCATTTAAAAATCTGATCCCAGTTTTCAAAACTTCAGAATTCACAAAAGCATCATTATTTAAGAGTAAGACATATTCTCCCCTGCTTAGACTTATCCCCTGGTTGTTGGCCTTAGAAAATCCCAGGTTCCTTTCATTCTCGATGATCTTCACATCTTCTGGCACTAATTTTCTCAGGGTACTGGCAGTCTCCGGGGCACTGTTATCAACGATAATAGTCTCGGTACGGATTTTCGCACTATTTGAAGCTGCAACTAAGCAATCAACACATTTTGCTGTTAGTTCAGGGTTTTTATAGTTCAGAATTATTACTGAAAGTTGGGGTTCCTTTTCCATAACCTGTTCTCCAATTAATCTACTAATTAATGGGATCTCCTTTCTATATATGCTTAGATAAGTATCACTATAGAATCCTACAAAAAATACTGATTTGTTACCACTACAGTTAAATCAACAAATTAAATTAATCTAGTGGACATGGGCAAATTATCATCAATTATCTTGCTAGCCTCCGATTATCACCATATTCAAGATAAAAATAAATGAAAGTAACTATTAAGATTCAAATAACTGTAAAGAATGGACCATTAAGATTTTGT
>DAHVOW010000055.1 GCA_027318585.1 Methanobacteriaceae archaeon
TCTGAAGGAAAATTTCAATTTGATTTATGGAATTTAAATAAATCTAAATTAAGTGGTATGTGGGATTGGGATAAATTAAGAAAAGAAAGGGATGAGAAAGAAAACTCAAGATTAGGTAAAAGTTGATTTAAATTTATTAGGGGATATAAATGGAAATTTTTGAGCTTCTTGAGGATGATGAGAAGGAAAATGTTGAATTCAAAACTTCTTTATCCGAAATAGATGAAATTTTAAAAACTATATCTGCTTTTTCCAATAAAATGGGTGGAACGATATTAGTTGGTGTAAATAACGACCGTGATATTGTTGGAGTTGATATTGGAGCAAATACATTAGAAAATTTAGCAAACAATATCAGAAGAGAAACTGATCCCCAAATTTATCCATTTATTGATTATTCAGAGCAGAACGACAAAACAATTATCCAAATCGAAGTATCAGAGAGTGATTCTAAACCTGTTTTTTATAGAGACAAAGCATATATAAGGGTTGGAAGGACTAACCAGAGACTTTCTTCAACTGAAATTAGGCGTTTGATAACCAATGAACACCGGGTTACATCCTGGGATGAACAAGTTATAGAAGAAGCGAATTTTGAAGATATCGATGACAGAAAAGTAGCAAATTTTCTGAAACTCGCATCCATTAAAAGAAATCTAGATCTGGACCCTAAAACACCTAAAAAGGAAGCTTTGAACCGGCTGGAATTAACTAAAGATGGAAAATTAACCAACGCTGCATTGCTCCTTTTTGGTCTGAATCCTCAAAAATTTGTTTTACAAGCAGTGACCCAATGCGCCAAGTTTAAAGGCATCGAAACCAATGAATTTGAAGATATGCAAAATTTTGAAGGCAGCATCATTGATCAAAGAGATGACGCATTGAGATTTGCTGATAAACATACAAAAAAAGGTGCGAAGATAGAGGGTATCGTGCGGGTTGAAGAGTTCGAATATCCTCTAGAAGCAATAAGGGAAGCAGTTACCAATGCAATATGTCACAGGGATTACAGGATTAATTCTAATGTTCAGTTGAGAATATTTGAGGACAGAATAGAAATCTGGGGCTGCGGACCCTTACCCGAACCATTGACCGTGCAAGATCTGAAAAAACCCCATGAATCCATACGAAGAAACCCTTTAATAGCTAAATGTTTTTACAAAATAGGATTTGTAGAGGAATGGGGCACTGGAACTCAGAGGATAATCAAATCCTGCTTAGACCACGGCTTACCTGAACCTCTATTTGAGATCAAATCAGGAAGTTTAGTGGTTACCATTAGAAAATTCAAATTCATGCAATCAAAGAAAACAGAATTAAATGAAAGGCAACAAAAGGCCATAGATTACCTACTAGAGTATGGAAAAATAACCAATGAAGAATATAGGTTTATTAATGATGATATAATGCGAAATACTGCTTTAAAAGATTTAAAAGAATTGATTAACAAAGGAATTATCATTTCTAAAGGCAAGGGGAGATATACCTATTACGTTCTCGTTTAATCATAGAATGTGCATAGAATGTGCATAGAATGTGCATAAAGTAGGGAGGTAGGGTGGTGGGTAATATGTCTACTAAAATAACATTAAAATATCCTGAAAAAATTGTACTCAGAAAACAGGAAGAACTTGAAAAGAGATTAAAAAAGGCCCATAATTTTGAGATCAACTGAATTTATTCAGGATAAGATTACCGCCCTGGACTGGGATGAGATGCAGGAGTTAGTTGCTGGGCTTTTGAGGGGAATGGGATACAAAACCATTGTATCTGCCAAGAGACCGGATAGAGGTAGAGATATTATTGCATCCCCTGATGTTTTGGGGCTAAAAGACCCCAAAATAGTGGTGGAAGTTAAGCACCGCCGGGGCCAGATGGGATCCAGTGAAATCAGAAGATTCACTGGCGGTCTTAGAGGTAAAGACAAAGGATTATACGTTTCTAGTGGTGGATTTAGCAAGGAAGCCCACTATGAGGCCGAAAGATCCAATATTCCAGTTACTCTGGTTGATTTGGATCTGTTGGTGAATCTCATAATCCAGTACTACGACAACTTCGATGCAGAGGCAAAGGCACTTGTACCATTAACTAAAATTTATTGGCCTGTGTAGGAGTTAGATATGGATATAAAAGATGCAATAAATAAATATATGGCCGATAGAAAACCCAAAGAAAGATATTCATCCTTTGATTACTGCTATAATTACTTCTACGACTTCTATAAACAAGACAAGATTCGAGAATTATCGAATGAAAAAAACCTTCAAATTAGTTGTCTTCAATTAGGTTTTTATTTGGCCAGTTGGGGCATGTTAAGGCCCTCTTCTTTTCTGATTGATAAAAGTGCTAAACACTATACAAAACTGATAAAAAAGATTTCACAAATGGAACCAGAACTATGGGAGATTGATGTTGATAATTATAACGAGAATAATGTTGATTTGCTGATTGAAAGAAGAAACGATATTTTTGAAGTTTTAAAAACTGAAAGAAACCCAACAGAAACTTTATTATCCAAGATAATGTTAGGCGTTTTCGGAAATGTGCCGGCCTTTGATACCTATTTTAAGGCAAGCAATATCGAAGCCAGAAGTTTTAGCAAAAAATCTCTCCTTAAAATCCAAGAATGCTACATATCCCATAAATCTGATTTTGATTCATTTAATATTAACACTATAAACTTCTCAGGTCATAAAACAGATAATAAATACACTATAGCTAAATTAATTGATATGTATGGTTTCATAGACGGACAAGAAAAACTGGGTGTTCAGAAATGACCAAATTAAACATATTATCCTGGAACGTCAACAGCTTAACTCAACGAGAACAAAACGGACAGTTAGACTGGTTTTATAACGAAGACCATGATATCCTTTGTCTTCAGGAAACCAAACTAAAGCCCCATAAACGTCCCGAATCAGCCTATGATCTTAAGGGTTACTATCAATACCATTCTTTCTCCGAGAAAAGTCCAGGATACAGTGGAGTGGCAATATTTACCAAAATAAAACCATTAAATATCGAAAAAAATTTTAATGGAACTTATGAGGGTTACGGTAGGATCATAAAAGCTGAATATGATAATTTTAAGTTGTTAAACGTTTATTTCCCCCATGAAACGGCACCCGACTGTGATCATTACCATTTTTACAATGAATTCTTAGAATATGTTAAAAACTTAGAGAAATCTCAAGTGCTAATTTGTGGAGATTTTAACATAGCCCATCATGAAAAAGACCTTAAAAACGCTAATGGGGAGGAAATGGGCTTTAGGAAAAAACAAAGAGATTTAATTGACCAATTAGTAGGATATGGCTATTGGGATACATTTAGGGAGCTTAATCCTAAGGCAGAAGAATATACCTTTTGGCTTAACGGGACTAAATCCCGAGAAGGAATAAGAGGGTGGAGACTTGATTACTTCTTTGCCAGTAATGATTTAAACATTACAAAGGCTTATATCCGAGACGATATTAAGGGCTCTTTAGAATGTGCTGGCTCCGATCACTGCCCCATTGGTGTGGAGGTAGAATTTTAAGGAGAAATTTCATGAAATTGATTGCAGAAACCTTCG
>DAHVOW010000056.1 GCA_027318585.1 Methanobacteriaceae archaeon
GTCCTGAGAATCTCGAAATAATATTGGTTAACGACAATTCTACCGACAATACCCCTAAAGTCATCCATAGTTATGCCAGTAAGTATAAAAACTTCATCTCCATCCATTTAACTGAAAATAGCGGCCTACCCGGTAAACCACGCAACACAGGGCTGGAAAAAGCCACCGGCGAATATGTAATGTTCATGGACCACGATGATTGTTACGCAAATGATGCCATGGAAACCTTTTATAACAAAATTAGCAAAGAAGGTGCCGATGTTATATTTAGCAGATATAATTATTATTTTGAGGATGGAAGTGTTAAATCCAACCCCAATCAGTTTAGCGAAAAAAAAGAAATTATTGTAGAGAGCATTGAGGAAGAAGAACAACTATTAACCACCGCCCCGGCAATCTGGACTAAGATGTTCAAAAGAAGTTTTATCATGGAAAACCATATTAGTTTTCCCGAAGGGATGTTGGCCGAGGATCTCTCCTTCGTTACCCAGGCCTTGCTGAAAGCTCGAGGAATCATCTATTTAAACGATTATTTCTCTTATTATTATCGTATAAGGGATTCTGAGAAAGATAAATCCACCATACGTATTAGAAATAAAAAATATCTTCAGGCCATGATTTCTGGGTATTTCCACACATATAAAATCCTTAAACGAGTCAGAAAACAAAAATATTTCCCTACAATCTTTGAAGGCCACCTTAAATACTGGATGAACAGTTTCATATACAGTGATGCCCTCCCAGAGGACAAAAAAGAACTTCTTTATGAGATATCATCTCTTTTTAAAATTATAAACAAATATAATGTGGATTTAAATGAATACTCTGCTTTAGCTAACAGTATCAGTCATGGTCAATTTAATACTGCCCTCCAGATATCAGATTTGATGTTACATTACAAAAATAAGGAAACTGAATTACAGGATTACCATCACAATATTGAAGAAAACCTACAAAAACAATTAGAATCTAAGAAAACACAAATAGCTGAGCTGCAAACCCTTAGTGGCTATGGTAAATACAAAACTATCAACATGACCAGTAGGTTTAAGAAAAGATTTAAAGGTTAAAGAACACAACAATAGACCTAATTTAAAAAAATTATGAGGCCAATGAATTGTTTTTCAATAATGTGACTGAACACCGCTTCCTGGTAAACTTTTCCAAGTACCGGTATCTCTTGAATGAACTGGTTAAAAGAGATATCAAGATAAAGTACCGCAGGTCGGTGCTGGGAATATTCTGGAGTTTCCTTAATCCACTTTTAACCATGGTCATATTGACCCTCATATTCTCCACCATTTTCTCTATGGATATCGAAAACTTCCCGGTGTACTTTTTAACGGGGCTTTTGGTTTTCACATTCTTTTCTGCAGGAAGTAAAGGAGCCATGATGTCTATCAGACAGAATGCGTCCATTATAAAGAAGGTTTACGTCCCTAAATACATGTACTCTTTAGGGGTGGTTTTATCCAATTTCGTGACCTTCGCTCTGTCCCTGATCGTATTATTACTGGTGATGATCGGTACTCAAGCCCCCTTCACCTGGTATATCCTTCTGTCCATTTTCCCAATTATTTTCCTGATCATGATTACCATTGGTGCGGGACTGTTCCTGGCCACTGTTACGGTGTTCTTCCGGGATATTGAGCACCTTTACGGCGTGTTTCTGACCATGTTGATGTATGGTAGTGCCATCTTTTACCCAGTGACCATCATACCCGAGTCCTACCGGTGGTTGTTTGAATTGAACCCTATTTATGCTATAATTACCATGTGCCGATTCTGTTTCACCTACGGCCAGATGTATGAACTTAAGACCTTTTTATTTGCAGGAGCTTCCTCGCTGATCCTGCTTATTTTAGGAATATACTTCTTCTACAAGTACCAGGACAAATTCATATTATATGTTTAGTTTCATGTTTATCAGGTGATAATTTGGGAGATCCAGTTATAGAAGTCCAAGATGTGGGGATGAGGTTTAACCTCAGCCAGGAGAAGGTGGATAACCTTAAAGAGTATGTTATCAAGCTTCTGAAAAGACAGCTATTATTCCAGGAGTTCTGGGCCCTCAAAGATATTTCCTTTAATGTGGAAAAGGGAGACCGAATCGGGATCGTCGGATTAAACGGGGCGGGGAAAAGTACGCTTTTAAAAATTATTTCTGGAGTAATGAAGCCCACAGAAGGCAGTGTGGACATCCATGGCCGAGTGGTGCCCTTATTAGAGTTAGGTGCAGGTTTTGACCATAACTACACCGGCCGAGAGAACATCTACCTCAACGGCGCCATCTTAGGCTACTCCAAGGAATTCATTGAACAAAAATATGATGAGATCGTGGAGTTCTCCGAAATCGAGCAGTTCATAGATGTGCCCCTGAAGAACTACTCCTCGGGTATGAAAGCCCGGCTGGGTTTCTCCATCGCCACGGTGGTGGAACCAGAGATCCTCATTCTGGATGAAGTATTATCAGTGGGGGATGCTAAGTTCCAGGAAAAAAGTGAAAACCGGATCATGCAACTATTCGACAAGGGAATAACGGTTTTATTCGTATCTCATTCTGTTCAACAGGTCCAACGGCTCTGTAACAAGGCTATCTGGTTGGAACATGGGAAGATCATCATGCAGGGCAGTGCCGATGAAGTGTGCACTAAATATGCCGAGTCCTGATACTATGAATACTAAATACCGATTATTTGCCTTCTTTTTTAATTTATACCGGACTTTCTCCAAACCGGACCCCCATAAGGTCAGCTTCATCATGGTCCACCAGAGCAAGTTCCAGGGGAACCTGCGCTACATCTGGGAGGAACTAAAACAGAGAGATAACTTCGAGTGCACCTTAATATCCAGTGACGAATATCGAAGTGGGACCCTGAAATCACTCTTATACCTCTTCCTGGTCAAGTCCCGTCACCTGGCCACCTCCCAGTACATCTTTCTAAATGATAACTTCCTTCCTTTAGCCTTCATGAACGTCCACCCCGATGCGGTAGTAGTGCAACTATGGCACGCTGCGGGGGCCTTTAAGAAGTTCGGCTTATCCACCCCCACCAACCCTAACCTGGTGGAGTTGGAAAAGAAAATAGCCCTGCGATTGGACTATGTGGTGGTCAGCTCCCAGAACGTTGCCCCCTATTATATGGAGGCCTTTGGAGTGGAAAAGGGTAAGGTACTGCCCCTGGGTATCCCCCGCACTGATTATTACTTCCAGGATCATGATCTGGAGAGTTTAAGGGATAAATTTGAGAAACTGTATCCGGCATCTAAAAACAAGAAGCTGGTCCTCTACGCCCCCACCTTCCGGGAGAATGACTTGGGAGAGCGAGTACCCCTGGATACCGGGATCGACTGGGAGAAACTAAACCAATCCCTAGAGGAGGATGAGGTATTTCTGATAAAAAGACACCCGGTAATAAAGGAGAA
>DAHVOW010000057.1 GCA_027318585.1 Methanobacteriaceae archaeon
ACCCACCAAGGTGACTAATCCCACCATTAAGGATAGAATTTTGGTGGATAACAGTTCATAAACCTGGGATTTGCCGAAGACGAGAAATGGTATTAACAACCAGGTGATAAGAGGTCCCCAGTAAGAATCTATAGCCGAGTTAAAATTACCAGCTAAATAAGCTTCTGATCGGGTTAAATATCCTATTCCATCCGGATTTATCTGGTACTGATAATATTTTAAGAGTAAAAGACCCAGGGATAAATATAGAACAAGTATCAGCAAAAATCTTAAATCTAATTCTTTAAAGCGATGATTAAGTGACATGTCCTACTCCCTAAATCCCTAAGTGGCAGGTTTACCCATACTTGCATGTCCTACCCCAAACCCTTAGTTGCCGGTTATGCCCCATTTTCTTCGTGGTAATCCTCCTCCGAATTCACCTGCCACAAATTATCCTTAGAGGTAGTCCCCCTAACCAGGTTATCAACAGCCAGCATAGCGGTGAGCATGGAGTGGTCCATGTTGTTGTAACGGTGCATTCCGTTTCTTCCTATTAAAAATAAGTTTTCAAATTGGTCGGTGAATTCTCTGATCCTTCCGAAACGGTGGTAACTCCCAAAGTAGGCAGGGTAAGTCTTGGGCACCCTGATTACCACCCGATCCTGCACTGATTTTTTATCAATAATATCGATTTTGGCAAGTTCTGAGATGGCGAAGCTGGAGAATTCATCATCCGACATGTTCCACATCTGGTCACCCTCATAACAGAAATATTCCAGACCAATCCAAATCTTATCCGGGTCAGAAACCAGGTAGGGACTCCAATTATTGAAGATCTGGAGTCTCCCCAACTTCACATCCCTTTCCTGGATGTAGATCCAGTTATCCGGAACAATGTCCCTGATGGTTTTCTGGGTGGTTTCATTTTTGATCTGCATATCATCCACCAGCAAACCCACGGTGATGAAATCACGGTACAACAGTCCTTCGGCAATATCTTTCACATCGGCGGGTATATCAATTTGGAATGAGCTTATTAAATCTTTGACCGGCATGGTGGAGAAGAAATAGTCCGCTTCAATTCTTTTTTCTTCTCCGGTATTATCTTTAACCAGAACGGCCTGCACCCGGTCATGTTCGGTTTCTATCCCCACCACCTGGTGCTGAAGAATTATACTACCCCCGGCGTCGGTGACCAGCCGGGCCACCTCCTCCCACATTTGACCAGGCCCATATTTAGGGTACATAAACTGGCCAATTAGACTGGTTTCCACATCTTTTTGACCAATGTCTTCCGTTTTCTGTCGGTTCGACTTTACAGCATGGGAGATGGCCTTTTTTATGGATAATCCTTTAATCCTCTGGGCACCCCAGTCGGCGTTGATCTGGTCACAGGGGACACCCCACACCTTTTCGGTGTAGTCTTTAAAGAAGGTGAGGTACAGTTCACGTCCGAAACGGTTGATGAAGAAGTCCTCCAGGGACTCCTCAGGATCTACGGAGTTTACTGAGGCATTGAAGTAGCTTAAACCAATTTTAAAGGTGTTTTTAAGTCCCAGGTTGGAGATGGTTTTCCAGTTCAGGGCCACCGGGTAGTCAAAGAATTTACGGGTGTAAAATATACGGGATAATCGGCTGCGATTAAGCATGACCATATCATCCTGTTCCGGGTCCGGTGCACTGGCAGTAATTATCTTTGATGAACCTATTTCCTTTTTTTTGCTCTCTGGTGCAGTGGGAACCTCCCTCTCTAGTATTAGATCATCACGGGCGGGACTGCCCTGCAGGGGCAGTATATTCTGCCACCACTCCATCACCCGATCTGATTTGGAGAAAAACCGGTGCCCGCCAATATCAATACGATTACCCTTATAATTCACGGTTTTAGAGATACCACCAATGGCATCAGTAGCCTCCAATATAACTGGTTGAATATCAGTTTTATCCAGGAGTTCGTAGGCGGCAGTTAATCCGGCTGGTCCGGCGCCTATAATCACCGCTTTTTGATTAAAAGACATATCATCACATAAATATTTGAATTTTCTATTTGAACAACACATACTTTCTGGCGAAGAAATTCCAGAACAGGACAATAACGGCGGATATGATCTTGGAAATTAGGTAGTAGAATCCTACTTCTGCGGTGAAAAACCAGATGAAGACTTCGTTTAAGCCCAAACCTACTATCCCAATTAAAGTGAAAACCCCGAATTCCAGGGTTGAATTGTCCAATTTGCGATTATTGAAAACCCAGGAGATACTCAGGATATAGTTAACTATTAAGCCCAGTATAAATGCAATGGCGGCAGATATCAGATAATAGATGCCAAAAAAGTCAGTGAGGATGAATAATGACCCAAAATCCACTATGAAAGCGGCTCCTCCCACGAAGACGTAACGGAATAATTGAATTATGGTTCTCTCCGTTTCCTGCTTTAATATTGTATTTAATTTTTGCTTCACCATTTTAATTACTCAATATAATTAATGAATTGTTGATTTGATGTATGTGTATAACTTTATACTCTCTATGTTATTATTAGAACAATATAAAAGGTTAGATAAAATTAATTACCAATCAGAACCAACAAACAACTATAGATAACTATTGCTTAATAAAATCATGAATACTGTAATTTGTGATGAAGATCAATAAGGAGCAAAATAAATGACAAAGATATTAATCACCGGGGGAGCAGGATTCATTGGCAGTAACTTCGTAAGGTACATGCTTAACTCTCATCTGGATTATGAGCTGGTTAATTTAGATGCTCTCACCTACTGTGGAAACCTGGAAAACTTAATTGGAGTAGAGGAAAACCCCCAGTATAAATTTGTTAAGGGGGATATAAACGACCGGGATCTGGTTTTTAAAATAGTGGAGGATGTGGATTACATTGTTAACTTCGCCGCCGAATCCCACGTGGACCGCAGTATTGAAGACCCAGCTATTTTTATTAAATCCAATGTGATGGGCACCCAAGTGCTGTTAGACGCCGCCTTGAAGAAAGGAGTGGAGAAGTTCATCCAGATCTCCACCGACGAAGTGTACGGCACCCTGGGAGAGGAGGGCTACTTCACCGAACAAACACCATTAGCCCCGAACAGTCCCTACTCGGCCAGTAAAGCCTCAGCTGACCTGATGGCCCGGGCCTACCACGAAACCTTCAAATTACCCCTGAACATCACCCGCTGCTCCAACAACTACGGACCCTACCAGTTCCCGGAGAAACTGATACCCCTCATGATCTCCAACGCCCTGGAGGACCAGCCCCTACCGGTCTACGGCGATGGACTGCACGTCCGGGAC
>DAHVOW010000058.1 GCA_027318585.1 Methanobacteriaceae archaeon
GGGAGAGTAAAAATCCTATTCCAACCCCGAATACCACGGTTCCTGGAACGATATCTATTACCTGGGTGTTTAAATTAAATACCCCTCCCAGTATGAACGTCCCTATGGAAGAAACGATAAATCCGATCATTAAGATATATTTGGGCCCTAAAGATGATGAAATCCGAGCCCCTAAAAGAGAGAATATGAGGATAGTTACTGATGCCGGTAGAAGAGCAAGGCCGGTGGTGAATGCGTCAGCTTTGGTGACCTGCTGCAGGAACACGGGGATTATGAATAGGAACCCTGCCAATGGTATTTGGGATAAAATGGAGTTAATGTTGCCCAATCCGAACAGGCGATTTTTTAAAAGCGATATGTCGGACAATGGCTCTTGACCTTTGCTGATTCTTCTTCTCTGCCATAATAAAAAGATAATAAAGAGAATTGAACCAGATCCGAGTAACATCACTACGTATCCCCAGTACTCGGGTCTGGTTAAGAGTAAAATGCCGAAAACAATTAGAACCAGCGAAATTATGGATAGTATAGTTCCCATTATATCCAGATCTTTCCACTGGAGGGAGGGTTCTGATTCGCTTAAATAGTTCCTGAAAATCAGTATGGCTGCCACAAATACGAGTTCCGAGGCGAATACCAGTCTCCAGGTGAAGTAGGTTGTGAAAATTCCACCCACTATGGGTCCAATAGCTGCGCCCATTGCAGCGATGCCTCCCCAAATTCCAAAGGCAGTTACTCTGTCTTTACCTTCATAACTAGCCCCCACCAGGGTGGTGGTGGCGGGAAACATCAGGGCTGCCCCGATACCCTCTAAAATGGCCCACCCAACCATAAGCATGGCGGCATTGATACTTAGAGTAGCGATGGTGGTTCCGGAAGCGTATATGAGTAAGCCCACCAGGAAGGTTTTCTTCCTTCCCAGAATATCCTGAAGCTTACTCCCTAACAACATGAATGAAGCAATGATCAGAGCATATAATGCTATAATGGCTTGGATTACTGATAAAGTCGTATTTAATTCCACCACCAGAGTGGAAATGGCCACGTTCATGGCCGATGAATCTAACACGATGATGAAAATAGCCATACAGGCCACTATCACCACTCCCCATTTATACTGGTCTTCGGAAGCCATTGTATCCCTCAATTCACTTAAATCTTGATTAATAAAATTTGATTAAAGGCTATTACTCCAATTCTGGTTTTTCTTTGTCTGAGCTGAACAGGCCAAATATTTCCATTATCCCGGCTATAATTAAGAAAGCACCGATAACTGCAGCTAATACTAATGGGTTGTACGCATAGGTGCCGATTACTATAAACAGAACACCCATTATGATTCCCAGAACTCCAATAGCCTTTCCTTTTGCTCCTTCTCCAGATAGGGATGAAAGTCCGGATAATGCCACGAATAATCCCACTATGTAGATTGCTATGGAGCTGAAAAATGCAAAGGCTTTAATATCCCCCATAAAGACTATACCCAGCATTATGGCAAAGATAGCTATGATCAAGTCCGCGATTCCTGCTGCCAAACTCTTAGTTTTAAAAGCCTGGGCTAAAATCCAGATCCCCAAAAATATGATGCTCACTCCAGCAATAAGGCTGAAGGTAGAAACGCTGATTAAAGGAAATAAAATAACTATTAAACCTAATAGCACTGCTAGAATACCTACAAAAACATTTTTTGTTTCGGTCATGGTTAAAATCTCCAATATTTAATTATGGGGGCTTGTTTGATGTTTGGATCTTTCTATTCTGTTGACTCTGTTTTCATCAAATCTGATGGTTTTACAAAGAATAGGGCTATTCCGTCGAATATTAACCATATTCCTATTAACATGGCCAGGTAGTATGGGTTCCAGGCATAGGAAGCCAAGATCATGTATAGTATACCTAATATGATACCTAAACCTCCGACTCCTTTGCCTATTGTTTCTTTGCTGAATAGTGACATGATTCCGGAGATTATCAGGAAAAATCCTGCGAAGTATAGCCAGAAACTGGCTAAGAAGCTGAATGCTACTACGCTTCCGAATAAACCAATTCCTACCACAACTGCAATTATTCCTAGTATTAAGAAGGCTATACTAGCTCCTTTACTCTCGTTCCAACTTCCAAAACTCTTTGCCAGTAACGAAATCCCTAAAAAGATAATTGCTAGTCCGGCCATTACGCTTGCTGTAAATACACTGAATATCGGGAATGCAATAACTAAGATACCTAAAATAATCGCCAAAATACCTAATAAAACATTGTTTCCTTCGGCCATAAGATCATCCTCCCTATATTTTTTCAAACAAGCCCACTTTTTCTATAGAACTTATTGTTTAAAAAATTACCTTTTTTGTGTTATAACGAACTTAAAAGTTAAGAATATATCTTAGGAATGAATCAAGATAGTTTTCTTAGAAAATACAGAATTTGGATAGGTTATGAATTTATATTCAATCTGGATGTGTAAAAAAAAATGAAATATCCTGATTAAACTTTTTTTACTCATATTCTGCTATAGTGGTGGGTTATATTTTATTCTAAATCCATATTCAGGATTTATTTAGAAAAATAATTTTTAATAGAATGATATATAATAAAAATGATTTAGGACAAGATTAGGAGAATGATATGAGCATTTACTGGTTAGCACTGAAAAATCTGCGCAGGAACCGTATGCGCAATATCTCCACCATTTTAGGCATTACCGTGGGGGTGCTGGTTCTTCTGGTCATAGTCGGATCTGGATTGGGTGTTACCAGTTTTCTAGATAGGATTGAGGGTTTAAATACTGTTAATTCCTCTGGTGGAGATGTTTCAGAAAACAACAGTCTAAATATAAATTTAACTCAGTACATCAGTTCCGGACTAGGAATTAACCTGGGACAATACCCGGTTGCCAATGATGTGGCTAATTTGATCCGTAATGTAATTTTTTTTGTGGATGCCCTAGCCAGTATTGCCCTGGTTATCGGGGTAATCGGTGTCTATACCGCCATGTTCTTCAATGAGGTGGAGCGCAGAAGAGAAGTGGGTCTGTTGAAGTTAATGGGATTCTCTGAAAAACAGATTTTGTTAACCTTTACCTTGGAAGGAACCATTCTGGGGCTGATTTCCTCCCTTTTAGGGGTGATTTTAGGTAGTATAGGATTGTATATCTTGACCCAGATCTTAGGTTTCAG
>DAHVOW010000059.1 GCA_027318585.1 Methanobacteriaceae archaeon
TTTGTGATGCTTCGGCCTCGTTTATGATACACTAATGCTTCAGGTGCTAATACTGCTCTCCAACCCCTGTTATGAGCTCTCCAGGATAAATCAGCGTCTTCACCCAGGGTTATGTAACTGCTGTCCAAGAGGCCGATGTCCAGAAGCATCTCTTTTTTATAAAGTGCAGCAGCAGCCATGGCTCCGATGATATTAACTTCCTGGTCATACTGACCTTCATCAACCTCTCCATGTCCAAGATCCACTATTCTACCCCAACTTATAACGTGACCAGCCGAATCAATGATGCGGGGATCATCAAAATTTAACAACTTAGGTCCCACTATGCCGATCCGGTCTCCAGTCATGTTAATAATTTCATTTAGAAACTGTGGATGGACTACGGTGTCGTTGTTTAAAAGCAAGATGTAATCCGGGTCCAGCTCCGCCAGTGCAAACTCCATGGCAATGTTATTCCCCACCGCAAAACCATAGTTCTGACTATTTTTTATCAAGATAAGCTTATTCTGAGTTGTAGAGGAAGGATAAGATTCATCCAGAATACTAACTTCATCCTTATCAGTGTTTATCTCCTCTTCAGTGATTTCGGTGAGTTTGATGGGCTTATTTAGAGAGGTGTAGGTGATAAATGGGGACTCCACCACCAGGTCACCCTGACAGTACTCCCTGATCCGGGCCACCGAATCATCCCCCGAAGCATTATCCACCACCACCACATCAAAACACGGATAAACCACCTGATACAACGACTCCAAACACTCCACCGTATCCAACCAACCATTCCAATTTAAAATAATTACAGTAACCCGGGGAATCATGATAATTCACTGACTATTTTTGTTATAAGTTTAATAACTATTCTAAATTAATGAATAAAAGGATTAACCTATTTTTTAAGAAGTAATCGGTTCAGATGCCAGGAAAGCCTATCTCCCGCATGTTTCAATGTCCAGTATCCATTTACATATTTTATGCCGTTTTTGGATATTTCTTTTCTTTTGTCATCATCAGTTAAAAGTTTCAGGGTTGCTTCTGCAAAGAGTGTTTCATCACGCTCGGTGTGCAGTCCCGTCTTTTGGTGGATCACTGTTTCCCGGACTCCACCTTCTTTGACCGCCACTACGGGTGTGCCGCAGCTTAAGGCCTCCAGAGGCACCAGTCCGAAGGGTTCTAAATAGGGAGTGTAGAGAACCAGTTTGGCTCTATTATAAAGTGAAACCAGTTTTTCATCATCGATCAAATTTAGGATATCCAGTTTAACGTCCAAACTAGAGGCCAGATTTTTAAGATACTCCTCCCAACCGGGCTCGGAGAAGTTGGAGACTATCACCAGTTCAGGTCGAATTTCGGTGTCTATTAATGCCAAAGATCGGATCAAAAAGTCATAGCCCTTGGATGGTCTGCAGCTTCCCACCGATAACACAAAGTTTTCGTCGGCACATTCCTGGGGCTGGAATAAATCGGTGTCTATTCCCAGGTAGGATACGTAGGAGTTAACACCGTATAATCTTAGTATGGATTCTCTGGTGAAGTAGGAGTTGGTCAAAACGTATTTAGCATGGGAAATGTTAGCTTTATCCAGCTTCAGATCTTTATTATCAGCATAATTAAAGACCAACCTTTTTAGGGGATTTAATTCTCTCTTCCTTTGCGATATTGCTTCTAAAATGGCCTCAGTACGTGGCGGCTGTGGGCAGTAGTAAACAGTGGGCTTTGTTATGTACTTCAAAAAAAAGGGGGTCATGGTGAACTGGTCCTGTTCACTGAAGACCAGGTCATAATCAGCCGAGTTAATCTCCTCTGCAATTTCTTTTTGAGTTTTTTCTAAATCCCATAGTGAAATGGATTTAATGAATGGTGGAACGTATTTCAGGGATGAATATAAGTATCCCCTACTGGTTTTTTCAACCGGGAAAATTTTTAAACTGTTAGCACAGTTTTTTAAAGATAAAAATTCCTCATTAGCAGTGGAAGGGACAAAAACATCCACTTCATGCCCCTCTTTATCCAGGTAATCTACATAACCATAAAGGGCCCGTTTAGCTCCTCCGGATGGTAAGTTATGGAATACTGCTATTTTCATGTAATTTCACCAAGTTCTATATTTAGTCTTGAGCTTCGTTTTTTTAATCTTGAGCTTTCTTAGTTTCTTTTTAATTTGTTATTTATTAGTTTTTTTAAGATTCCGACCCAGTTTAAATCCCTGGAAAGTTCCACTGATTAAAGCTCTAAACATAGCCCAGTTTCGTTGATAAAGAAGTTGATATCCGCTTTCCATGAGAACTTCCTTTAGAAAGTGTTTTACAAATTGATGATAGACTTCCTTATCTGCGTGTTTTCTTACAAAAAAAAGCCTATTGCGATTATGATAATAAGTTTTTAAATAGTTTTCACTGGAAGTCCCGTATTTATGCCATATTCTGGACTTATACGCGTATATTGATTTATATCCATTTTCTCTTCCAGTAAAACACCAATCCACATCCTCCCAGTACATGAAAAGTTTAGTATCCAAAAGGCCAATATCGTCTATTACTGTGTTTTTAACCAGCATGCAGGAGCCACCCACGTAGTCCAGTTCGTAGATCCCATCATGCTGCCCCTTATCCACTTCTTTAAACCCCACCTCATGCGATTCGCCTTTTTTCAGGACTATGTAACCTCCGCCTGCGGCCTGTAATATGTTTTTTTCGTAGTAGAAATAGGTCTTTGATCCTACAAATCCTATTTCCTTCTCTTCTTCAGCTAAATTGACCATTTCGGTGATGAAATTTTCATCCACCACCGTATCATTGTTTAAAAGAAGAATATATTGTGGATCAAATTTTTCAAGGGCAA
>DAHVOW010000005.1 GCA_027318585.1 Methanobacteriaceae archaeon
CGGTTCCGAGCCCCGCCTGGGCACCAAGCATTTCTGTGCGTCCATTGAGGAATCCTTGGCATGGAACAACGCCGCCGACCAGGGGGCTATAAATCCGGACAGCCAGCAGATCGTGGCCTCCGAGTTCGATTTCAGCCAGACCAGGGTAATCTACGAGGAAAACGGCGTTAAAGTGACTTCATTCCCGGTAGTCCACTGCATCAGCGGCGCAGTGGGCTATCGTCTTGATTACGCCGGTTTGTCATTCGGCTTCTCCGGTGATGCTCGTCCGTCCTGGCCTCTGGTGCACGCCTGCGAAGGCGGCGTCGACCTTTTGATCCATGAATGCTTCCCACCCGCCCAGGCACTGGCGGCCGCTTCAGGCCTCTCCATCGAACGGGCAACGATGGCACTTAACGCTGCCCATACCTCACCGAAGGCCGCCGGTAAGGTATTCGAGTTGGTAAAGCCGCGTGTAGCTGGTCTCTGGCATACCTTACTCACACCCCAAGTTATTCCCATGATCTTCGAGGAACTTACCAACGTATATAATGGACCCGTCGTCCAGACCCAGGATCTGACGGTGTTCAACATAACAAAAGAAGCGGTCGTCACCCGCCAGGCAAAACAAATCGACCAGCACCCACCGATTCCTGGAAAGCAACGCGTTCCCTTCACACCTGTTGCGGAAGAACCACCGGAATGGTGGGCAGAGGCACTAATCCCACTAGACTAAGCAATCAGAATCAAATATTGGTTCTAACCCACCGCTTTTTTAACCAGCTCCGCGATCCTTCCCTCTTCAGTCTCAGTCAACTCCGTCAGGGCGTAGGAGGTCGGCCACAGGTGGCCTTCATCCAGCTTCGCGTTCTCAGAGAAGCCCAGGGTCATGTACCTCTCGTTCACGGCCCCACGGAAAAAGCAGATAACCTTACCCTCTTTAGCATAAGCAGGCATGCCATACCATAGTCTGGGCAAAAGATCCGGAGCACTGGCTGTGATAACAGCATGCAGCCTCTCCCCCATGGTGCGATACGGTTCTGGCATCGAGGCGATCTTGGCAAGCACCGCATCTTCCCCACTTAGTTTTTTGGTCGTTTTTTTCATAATAACCCCCTCATCTACTTACCATCCAAATAATAAACCGTGGAGGGGACTACTTCCACCTGCAGGGTTCGGCCATATAGCTTCCCCTTTAAGAACCCTTCCAGTTCGGCCAGGGGAGGAATTTCCCCCTGTCCCATAACTACCAGAATCACAGTATTATTTTGATTTTGGGCATCAATGGATTGAATCTTATATTCGCTGCCATTTAACCAGTTGTCTGATGCATCCTGAACATTTTGAGTGATGGTGTTATCAATAATGATTTCAGAACCATTGTAGGCCAGTGGGACGGCGATCATGAATATCATGACGATCACAATGGCAATTCCCCTTCGGGATGTTTTTGTATATCGAGTCAGGCCCGCTACCCGGGGAAAGCCCATCACTGCGAAAAGAGCAGCGCCGGTCAGGAGTATGGCGAAAAAGTTAGTTATAAATAGCAGAAAACTTCCCATGGCCAGACTGAAATTCGAAGTAGCTAGTAGAATTCCAGTATTGGCCAGGGGCGGAACCAGGGAGATGGCGATTGCCACCCCCGGCAGGGTGTCCGAAACATCATCCCGGGACATGGCAAAGGCACCGGCTAATCCGGTTACCAGAGCCGCGAGAAGGTCCAAAAGGCGTGGTGAGGTGCGGATCATTATCTGGTCAATGCTCTCCGGCAGGATTATGCTGTTCATGGGCCAGGCCAGAAGATAGCCTATGGCCACGGCGACGGTGATACCGGCCAGGCTAATAAGGAGTGAATTTTTGATGGCGTAACCATCCCCAACACTGATACTGAAAGCCAATTCCATAATTGGCAGCATAAGCGGGGCCACAATCATGGCCCCTATAATGGTGGCCACTGAATTACTAAGCAGTCCGTAGGTAGAGATACCGGCAGCTAAAATTAGTAGTGAGAAAAATTTTACCAGCTTCTTTTTAAGATCCGGTTCTTCGAATAATATAACATCCCGCACCCGGCTTATTTCAGCTTTATCTACCGGATCACCGTGCAGAAGGGTCCCAAATGATTCTAACATTAATAACTCCTCATGATAAGTAGTTTTAATTTTCCTTTTTACGGATGAATAATGATAAGATTATTCCCAACAGGAATATTAGAGATAATCCCATAAAGGCTTGATTCATTGCTTTGGCGATGGTATTATTCACTATTTCTGCAGCTAAGGTTTGTTCAGTTCTTAAAACAGTTAAATCTGTTGTTTTTAACTTTAAAACCCATCCGGTAATGTTATCTTTAATTTGCTGGTCACCTAGCTGGGGATAATTTTTATCAATTTCCACATAAAGTGCGGAAAAGGTTCCCACTAAGAGTATAACTCCGATGAGGGCGGTTCCAATGGATTTACCCAGGTTGGTCCCGGTGTTTAAGACCCCCGATGCGTCTGATTGTTTATCTGATTTTACGGATGATACGATAATATCGGAAAGTAGAGGATTAGCCAATCCTATTCCAATACCAATGAGAACTAAGCCCGGAATTATATCACTGGCGGTAGTATCAAAGCTAAACACATTGCTAAGGAGTAATGCACCAATTAAGGCTGAGATGAATGAAATAGCTATTAAATAGTTCACTCGGATGTGGTTAGTTATCTTGTTGGCAGTGAAGGCGAATAAGAGAATGGCTATGGTCATGGGCATTATGGTTAGACCTGTAGAGAAGGCGTTCAATCCAGTTACGGTCTGTAAAAATACGGGGATAATAAACAGTGCCCCGGCCATTCCTAAATTTAATACTATGATATTAATGGTTCCCAGGGTGAAATTTCTGTCTTTAAATACAGATACATCTAAAAGTGGTTCTTTAGATTTATTAATTCTTCTTTTCTGCCAGAAGAAGAACAGGGCCAGTATTATTAATCCGGTTCCCACAGCCCCGGCTACTTGGGGCCAGGTACTGAGGCTATTGAGGTATAAAGTTCCTAATACAATTAGTAAGAATCCTACACCAGCCAGTAAAGCACCTATTACATCTAAATCCTTCCATTTTAATCGAGGAGTTGATTCAGTAATTTTTCGGGAATATATCAGGATTATTATGGCTATAATCACTTCTATTCCAAACCCATACCTCCAGCTGAAGAAGGTGGTTAAAAATCCGCCGAAAAGAGGACCTATAGCCGCGGCCATAGCCCCCACAGCCCCCCAAACACCCAACGCGAAAATACGATCTTGCCCTTCATATTTGGAGGTGATGATGGCAGCGGTGGCGGGCATCATCAAGGCCGCACCAATACCCTCCAATATGGACCATCCGATTAGCAGCATGGCTGCATTAGTGCTTATAGTTGCAATGGCGGTGCCTATCGCGTAAATAATGACTCCCACCACAAATGCTTTTTTTCTACCTATTATATCCATTACTTTACTACCAAAAAGCATTAAACAGGCCATGGTAAGAGTATAAACAGCAATAATACCCTGGATAACACTAAGCTGGGTGTTTAAATCAACCACCAGGGTACTGATGGCCACATTCATAAAGGTAGAGTCAATGGCGATGATAAAAGCCGATAAAGAAAGAACGATTAAGATAAGCCAGCTTTTATCAGTTTTATTCGTATTAACCATTATAAACCCCCTAATATCACTTCTTTATCCGCACCGCTTTTTAAGAAGTTTGTAAAATATTAATTCAATCCTATCCAAGATCTATTAAACTCTCTAACAGATATTTCTATGGTATAAATATTAAGAAAGTTAGATACGCCACAATATAGGTAAGAACCTGGAAGAGTCCATTAAATCCGGACCATGGCCTCCCTATAAGACCCAAATGGAGTTAATATAGCGTTAATATGGACTCATTAATCCCTATTTTTTAAAATAACTGCCATTATCCATTGTGGTTCGTTGCTTCGATATGCCATCAGGTACTGGACTAAATTAAAAGGGTTTGCCTAATATTACTTTTTCTACTTTGCTGGTTATTATTTGGGCTAGTTCCGTGCATACCAGTTCAATATCAGGTTTCTGGTAAGTCATTTCCACAAAGGGGTGGAGTTTTTGCAGTTTTTCTATAGCTTCCGGAATGTCAACCAAACTATGGGAACTTCGGTCCATAAAGCCCGTGCCTCCAATAAAAATTACCTTATCTGCTCCTCTTTTTAGAACCTTATCTAGAGCCTCTTTTAAGGTTGGAGATGCGAATTCAAGGTTTCCTATTTCAAAATTAGAATATCCCCCTTTCTCTTTGATGAATTTTTCCAGGGCCAGGGTATCATGGGATAAAGGGTCATTATCTTCATCACGAGGCCATTGGCGGACCATTTCCGACCATTTTTCTACCTGCTCCTCCGCCCGGTTCATATCCTGTTTCTCCAAGTAGGATAGGGGCACATCACCATGGGCTATCAATACCACCCCATATTCTTCAGGAATTTGCACACTTTTAATCTGGCAATTGGAAATGGATTCATCAAGGGCATTATTTATTCTTTTAACCATTACATCGGCGATTTCATCTAAAAACCCACCAGGTGGTGCGTAAGTCAGTTCCAAGTCCGGATGAGTAGACTGGATTTGTTCCAGTATGGGAGGGATATCCAGGAGGCTGTGAGAACTGCGCATAAAAATACCGGGTGAATTAACTAGTATAATCCTTTTTACACCCTCTCTGGCTATTTTTTCAACTGCTTCGGTGATGGTGGGGCTGGAAAACTCCATATAACCTACCTCTAGATGTTTAATATTACCACATTGCTGTAGGGAGTCTTTAATCCTCTGCATGTCAGAATTATATGGATCATCAGGATCACGGGCTATTTGCCGAGTTTCCTGACTAACCTCTTCCAGCATTCGCTTAATGAACTTAAACATGTCCTTATTTTTCTTTTTAAAGTCAAAGGGAAAATCTCCATGCTGAACCATGATTATGCCGGTACTCATCACATCACCTACTAAACAATGGATTTAATATCTTATTTTAGTTATTAAACCTTTATTTAACTTCAATTGAAAAAAAATAAACCCATATTGAGTAATTGCCTGAAAATAATTCAACCATACTTGATGTACTTATTACGAGGAAAATAGGAGGTATTTAACTATTTAATACCTTAAATCTTCACTTGGAATTTCTAGATTTTTAAATAAATTTATTATTAAAATAAGCATATAGATAAATGGAAGTTAAAAGTGTTTATTTTAAAGGGGAGGTTAGGTTAATGAGCTATAAAGAACAGGCCGATGTTTTTAAAAAGACCTTTGGATTAAAATATGAGCCCATGGCTGTTTCATTTACCAATGATGAAGTTTCAAGTGGCAGATATGAAAAAACATCCATCTGTAAAGCAATGAAACTCGCCAGTGAGGGGGAGAGCTTTATAATTGATAAAGATGTTTCTACCTGCCCCGGGGGTAGTCAATTCTGTGGTTTAAGTGGAATTCACAGTGGAGAAAAGAAAAGAAGAGTGCAGAACTTCCTTACCAAGGGTGAAAAACTTACCAGCTCCATTGTAACCTTTGAAAGGATGCAAAAATTGGCCCTACCACCCGCCACTGAACTGGCAGATAGAATTGTGATATGTCCCCTGGAAAAGGCGGAAATACGTCCGGATATGATTCTATTTTTATGTAACGGTGAACAGGCCTGCCGTCTCATAACATTAGACACCTATTGGGATGGAATATCCCCAAAACAGCAAATAATAGGCGCATTATGCTATTCAGCCATAGTTTACACCATTATGAGTGGAAACACCAATATGACGTTGGGCGATTGGACGGCCCGAAGTCATCAAAAGTTTGAATCAGATGTTATCTTTTTATCGGTACCCTACGAACGGGTGAATAATTTAATAGCAGCCATACCCCACTGTTCTGCCGGGGATGCTGAAGTACACATACCGGAAGAATTCCAATCGGATTGAAAAAGTACTTACCTAGGACATAATGGTGTGAATATGGAGATGAAGAAGAAAAATATACCGGATAAGGGAGCTGCCGTGGAAAAGGACCTGGAAACCTACACCATCATCCCCTACATCCCTGGCGGTATACTGGACCCGGCCACCTTACGAAAGCTGGCAGATGTGGCCGAGAAATATCAGGTTCAATGTATTAAAATGACTTCTGAGCATAAAATGGGCTTTTATGGAGTTAAAGAGGAATATATTGCTGATATTTATCAGGATTTGGGCATGGTGCCGGGTGGTCACACTGGAAAGTGTGTCCGGGCCGTCAAATTCTGCACCGGAAATACCTTCTGCAAGAAGGGGTACCAAAACACGGTAGAAATGGGATTGAGGATTGATGAAGCTTTCCATAGAAGGGAAACACCCCGCAAAGTTAAGATAGCCCTTTCTGGTTGTACCAGTTCCTGTGCTGAATCCGCTGTAAGGGATATAGGCCTTATTGGAACTCCGAAAGGTTGGAGGCTGTTAGTGGGCGGTACCTGTGGGCTTCAGGTAAAAAAGGGCCAATTATTAGCTGAAGATATTTCTGATAAAGAGGTCCTGGATTATATAGAAAAAATACTGGATTATTACACTGGGAAAGGTATTGAAAAACGTTTGGGAAGATTTATTGACCAAATAGGTTTTGATAAGTTTTTTAAAGAAGTTTTAGGGGAATGATTTAGCCAATATAACATAATAAACCCCCAATACCATCAATTGTTTTTTTTTAATTAGATAAATTTTATAAAAAATTATTTATTTCAACGTCAAAATTACCTATAATGAAAAGGGAAAGCATTTACAAAAGATACGTCCCTGCAGTTACCCCTGATGAAAAAAACAATGGTCCGGCCTACTGGTTCATTTTCAACTCCGATAAATTACTTCTAAACCCTGAAGATAATTTTAAAATTCCTTCCGCCGAAGATCTGAATGAATTATCCATTAGTCCCGTGAGAATACAATATCTCGGCACCTTAGACGGTCAGCCCTGTTATACCGCCGAAGTCGAACCCGGGACTAATCCCCCGGGGGGAATGGTTTTCCAGGATTTGATATCCCTTTATGAAGTGTTAGATGAAGATATCTTCCTTCTGGCGGGTCGGGCCATCCAGATCATTAACTGGGATAAGGATCACCAGTTCTGTGGTAGATGCGGTTCTTTAACCCAGACTTCAGACTATGAAATGGCCAAAATCTGCCCGGAATGTGGTTTAATGAATTTTCCCCGCCTCTCACCGGCAGTAATCACGGCCATTGTTAAAGAAGACAAAATCCTACTGGCCAAGCACTCCTACGGTTTTAAAGATAGATACAGTCTTATTGCCGGGTTTGTGGAGCCAGGAGAAACCCTGGAAGAAGCCGTTCACCGGGAGATAAAAGAAGAAGTCGGTATTAAAGTCAAGGGTTTGAAATACTTCGGAAGCCAACCCTGGCCCTTCCCCCATTCCCTTATGGTCGGTTTTACAGCCCAGTACAAAGAAGGAGAAATAAAAGTCGATGGTAAGGAAATATTGGACGCCAAATGGTTCACGGCCCAGGAAGTTCCACCACCACCCTCCCAGGTAAGCATCTCCAGTGAGTTGATTAACTGGTTTATTGATAACAATTCAGGCGGAAGATGAATACTAGAAACTATTTCCAGGTTCATCTCATACTCTTTTTAATTTATGAATTCAAGAAATGAGTAAATGTTAATTTAGCTTTTTAAGGATTCTACCCACTGTTTTCCAGGTACGGGTGGTTATCTCTTTGCCAAATTCCTTCTCCAACCAGCTCATGAGATGTGGTGTTCTTGTTCTTTCCAGGTTCACCACGCTGCAGATAGCACCATTGAATATGCCCAATACAGTAAATCCCTCATTTTCTTCTTGATAGGGGAATTGGAGTTCAGTTTCTGGTTTATTTTTTAAGAAGGTAACGTTTAATTTAGATCCGGGCGTATCCTTTAGATCTCCAAAGGGATTTTCATTAAAAAGATCCTCTAATTCCTCTTTACTAATAACTAGGATGGTACTTCTAAAATCAAGCTGTTTTTGAAGTTGCTTCCCGATTATGAGTTCGAGTTTTTTAGTATCATTTAATTCAGATTCAAAGAGCACGTTACCACTGGAAATAACCGTCTGCACATTCTCAAAACCAAGGTCTATAAAAACTCGGCGGAGATTCTCGTTACGGGTGTGGGGGTTGGCAGGACCCACCCCACGTAGTAAGGCCACATAACTTGACATCTTATGTCCCATTAAATTATCCGCCCTCGTAGGCCTCTTTCAGTTTTTCCAGGTCCAGTTTGTTCATCTGGAGCATGGCGGCCATCACCCGCTGCACCCTTTCCGGGTCCGGGTCATTTAAATACTCCCAGAGCTGGATGGGGACTATCTGCCAGACCATTTCAAACTGGTCTCTAATCCAGCCGGGACCCATTTCTTCCCCGCCGGGAAGAAGTTTCTCCCACAGTTCATCCACTTCTTCCTGGTTTTGGCATTTAACAAAAAAGGAGATGGTGGGAGTGAAAGATTGGTCAGGGTTGGTGTTGAGGGCTATGAAGTCCTGTCCCTCCAGCTGGAAGTTAACCGCCATCACTGATCCTTCCGGTCCGGGTCCAGCCGGGCCATAATACATCATACTCTCCATCCTTGAATTTTTAAAAATTGAGACATAAAAATTGGCGGCCTCCTCGGCCTGGTCCTTAAACCACAGGAAGGGCACTATTTTCTGCATCCTAAAATCCTCCTCCAATTTTAATAGCGTTTTTCAACAATTCTTTTAAGCCTTTCCAGGGCCTGTGGCCATAGTTCCTGGAACATCTCGACATATTCTTCCTCTTCCTGGACATCAATATCCACCAGGAGTTCGGTTTTACCATCCTTATCTTTATAAGTGTAACTTTCAAGCCCTTCGGCCACCTTCTGTGCTTCATCACTGGTGGTGTCCTCTTTCCCATCTTCCACGATCCCCAGGTACTCTATTGAAACATACTCATAGGGTCTGTTTTCTTTGATCCTGGCGATCATCCCGGACATCTTTCCATTTTCATCGGGAGCCAAAAAAAGGATTTTACTCCCTTCTCCCCAGTCCCCCACGTAGTGGGAGCCAGGACCAAATACTTGCGTCCAGGCCCGGTAGGGATACTCTTTGAGCATCGCGTTGTAGACTTTCTCTTTTGGCGCGTTTATATCGATTGAAAAATGTATTTCCACCATAGTTTCCCCTCCAATAATAAATCCTAATTTTTATTTTTCATCTTCTCTAGGAGTTCATCTAACCGTTGGTAAGAATCCTCCACTCCTTCATCCATGCCGGTCTGCATCATCCCATCTCGATCCATAACGGTCTGGAACACTGATTGCTGTTTTAATTTGGTCCGGTTTCCAGGCAACTTTTCAAAAAGGGCGGTTTGAAGTATCACATGACCCCTTTCGGGTAGTCCCTCCCATTCAAAGGTGCCAATAATCCTCTCTGGAGCGGTTACTTCATGGTTCACCCCGTGAAAGGCAAACTCATTACCCGCATCATCTTTTTGTATGTAACGCCAGGAACCGCCATCTCGGGGTTCAAAGGTCTCAAGAGTCATGGTAAGTCCCCGGGGACCAAGCCATTGTACGTAAAGCTCTGGATCGGTGAATGCTTTAAAAATAGTTTCTCTTGGTGCATCAAACTCTCTTTCAATTAATATTTCTTGCTTACCTGGTTCGGCAGTAATTTCAGTCTTCATTTAAACCCGTTCCCCCTATTTTTTATTTCCACCATACCCTTACACTATATTATATCTCTCCAGCGATATAATATATTATAATGTATTAAGTTGAAATAGGATGAATTGGAGTGATTCGGACTTTTTTTATCCGGATTTTTAAGAGGTGATGATATGTCCAAGGTTGTACATTTTGAAATACCGGCAGAGAATCCTGAAAGGGCCATAAAATTTTATGAAGAAGTTTTTGGATGGGAAATTTCTAACTGGGGCGGACCCTTCGACTACTGGTTGGTAACCGCTGGCGATGAGGAGGAGCCAGGTATTAATGGGGCCATTATGCTCAAGGAACAGGATAATGTGGTCCGAAACACCATCAGCGTTGATTCCTTCGATGAATTCGCCCAGAAAATTGTAGACCGCGGCGGGAAGATGTTAACTGAGAAAATGGAAATTCCAGGCATGGGTTTTACTGGGCAGTTTCAGGATACGGAGGGGAATATCATGGGCATAATTGAGATAACCATGATCTTCATCTCCCGCATCTTCAACGCACCTCCAGAAAAGGTGTGGGAGGCCTGGACTGATCCGGAAAGTGTTAAAAAATGGTGGGGGCCCAAGGATTTCACCGCACCCTATGCCCGGATAGATCTGAAGGTGGGTGGCACCTCCCTTTATGCTATGCGGTCTCCGGAGGGTGAGGATTTCTGGAGTACCGGTGTATATAGAAAAATCATCCCTCAGGAGCTGATAGTCTCCACCGACAGCTTTGCCGATGCAGATGGTAATGTTGTCCCCGCATCACATTACGGGATGAAGGGATACTGGCCTTTAGAACTGATGGTAACCGTTACTTTTAAAAAAGAAGATGGTAACACCCGGCTCACCATACAGCATGAGGGATTCCCGGACCGTGAGAATAGAGATTTAGCAGAAGCCGGCTGGAACGAATCCCTGGATAAACTGGCCTCATTTTTAGAGGGGAAGATATGATTAGCCCACTTCATAACACCTGTCTGAAAACACCAACCATGGTTTTTAAAAGTACAGGGCCATCCATTATAATTTGGCGGATTAAATAGCCTGGTCGCAGGTAAAATTTGCGAAACGCCATAGCCTGATACTTTCTAAGTTCATCTAATGAGCATTCCACAGTTTCCAGAATGGGTGATATGAGGGTGTATTTGGACCAGTCTTTAACCTTGATGATGTCCTTCTCAAAGACTTGCTGATAAAATCTAGTTCCGGGATAGGGTGTGGCCAGAGAAAAGATAGCATAGGTTGGTTTCAGCTCTTGCACAAATTTTATGGTGTTTTTTATACTTTCTTTAGTGTCTCCAGGCATACCCAGCACCACTGAAGCTATAGTGCGCATTTTTTCATTACGGGAGATTTCGAAGGCATCTTTTATTTTTTCTATGGTGGTCTGTTTATTAACTTCATCCAGCATTTGCTGATCCGCGGATTCTACGCCCATAAAAATAGCTATACACCCTGCTTCCCTCATGACCTTGATAAGTTCCTTATCGAACGTATCGGCCCTGGCGATGCATCCCCAGAAAACTTTCAAATCCCTTTGTTTTATTTCTGCACAAATCTCCCGCACCCGACTTTTATGGAGGGTGAAGGTATCATCCATGAATGCAATGGTTTCCACTTTCAAATCCTTTACTAAATATTCCATTTCATCTACAATATTATCAACAGTTCTTAAACGTAATTTTTGACCATGTAATGCAGCTGATGCGCAGAATGAACATTGCATGGGACACCCTCTGCTGGTGATCATGGTAGTCACGCGATTGGTCATATTAAGCAGTTTGTATTTATCCATAGGCAACAAGTGACGGGCGGGGAAGGGTAAACTGTCCAGATCAGTTATAAGAGGCCGGGGCGGTGTTAACACGTCTTTAAAAGCCAGACCCTTTACTTTAGCCAGGTTGCCGTTGGTTTCAATGGTTTGCACTAACTCCAGAGGGTATACTCACCTTCTCCCCTGATTACCACGTCCACGTACTCCTCCTTCAGTACCTCCTGGAAATTGAAGGTCGGATGATAACCACCCATGACAATTAATGCCTCAGGACATGTTCTTTTAGCCAGACGGGCAGTTTCTAGAGCTTTTTTTATAGTGGGGGTTAGAGCGGTGATGGCCACGACTTGTGGTTCATATTGTAGTAACTGGTCCTCCAGATCCTCCCAGGTCATCTCCAGGGCCGATGCATCGATTATATTCACTTCAATATCATTTTCCTCCAGAACAGAAGCCATATAAGCAAGTCCTAACGGAGGAGCTATTACTCCCATAAATTTGTATTTGGAATCAATTTGTGGTGGGTTTATAAAAGTTACCTTCATCTGGTCACCTCATTAATTTATATAAAAAAGATGCTAAGGAAAAAATGGATGAAATAGATTATATTAATCCTTTATTAAATAATAAAGAAGTTTTGATATTCTAAAGAAACAACAATGGATATTTATCAGTATTTATGGATATTATTGATAATAAAAGGTGCCATATAAATTTTACTGTTTATTCTAACAGTCCTCTATTAAATTTATTCTAAAGAACGAAAGAAATTTAAATATGGACATTTGGGCCTAATTTGGGATGGATTTGGAAATAAGTACTTAAATACTCTAAGTTTAAAGATGGAGCTATAAACTGGATTAATTATGAGAAATAACACCACATAAAATGGGTAAATATTAAAAATCTTTGTACTGAGTAGTTAAGATTGATACAGCTCAAAGATTTAATCCATTTCAAACCAGTGGAGTGATTGGAAGAATTAAAATCTTGACTGTAGGGTGGGTGGGCCCCTACTAAAACCAACCAAAGTCGCTTGATAGATTCTATAGAAAAGTCAAAACCCCGATAGTGCCTTTTTTATAGTAACTGTGGGTGGGTGACTACTTATTTAAATATTTAAGTGAAATAATCTAGTAATGATTATAGTACATAGAGAAAAATTGGAGTGATTTGGTATGCTTAATGATATTATTAAATGGAGACCAGTTTTAATTGGTGCATTGGTTGTGGCTGCATCCTATATGGTGGCAAATTTTTCTGGTGAAAGTCTTTTATTCTCATCCTTTTTACTGGGAGGAATAATCGTGGGTTATATGGTTAACATGAACTGGAAAAAAGGGGCAATTAATGGATTAATAGCCGGAATAATTGCAGCATTGATTGTAAATGTTATTTCCATAATTTTACTGGTGAGCCAGGGATATGCGGCCTATTTGTCAGTGATCCTCAGCAGTTTAGTGGTTTACCTGGTGATGGAACTGGTGCTCTCTATAGTGGGAGGGGTCTTTGGCTCCTTGATAAGATCTGAATCATCACCCTAGTGAAAATGAAATTAATCCTTTCATTTTTTATGGTTAATCAAGTTACAGGAAATTTTTTTTATGATTTATTACTAATCCTAGATTTTAGATAGTGATCCTAGATCCAGTGGCAAAGTACTCTATCTCATCGCCCATGATCCTCTTTAAAAACTGGTAACCTTTAATCCCGGTGCAATGGCCGGTGTATATCCTACCAAGGGGATAATCTAGTAAATTGGTGGCTATCATCTCCAGTTGTACGGAGTCCACCACCAAATCCTCAGGCGGTATCATGGTGTGTAGACCTCCAAAAACCGCCAGGATGGGTTTATTTGGAAATTGTTCCACCACCGTGTCCAGGATGTTCAGAATACCATTGTGGCTGCAACCAGTGAAAACCACTAAGCCATTTTCTTTCTCCAGAACCATAACCAGTTCATGAGAGAACTTATCCTGTACCAGATTAGAATCAGAAATTTCAAAAAGGAGCTGGTTGCCTGCAGGGAGAGTGTGGGTTTGTTTAATAGAGGTTAAGAGGTGCAAATTCTTCGCGAGTTGTAACGTTCCCTCAACGAAATGTATTCTAGGGGAATGCTCTTCTAGAACTTCCTCATCCAGACCAATGTAATTTGATGAATTGGCATCCACTCTCAAATGCTTTTTATCAGCCCCATGACACATGTAAACCTGGGCCTTTTTATTAAGATTCAAGAAGGCCTCTAAACCACCTCCATGATCGTAGTGTCCATGGCTGATGATGGTCAGATCCACCTTTTCCAGATCCACACCCAATATCCGGGCGTTATCCAGTGCTTTACCACTGGCTCCGGTGTCGAACAGAATCTTCTCTTCACCGGTGTCAATAAAGAGTGATAGACCATGCTCCGACTCCAGCCGGTCATCATCGGAGTGGTTTTCTATGAGGCAGACAATCTCCATATCCATCAAGAATTAACCAAATTTAATAACATCTTTAGGAAGCAAATTGCTCTCCCAGTTCCAGAAGTGCGCCTCTCCCTCGGATACCCGGAAGATGACTAACCTCTCATCCTGAGGGGTCATACCAAACTCCTTCAAGAAGGGACGGTCATTTATAACCTTCTTTTTTAACTCCGGATCGTCCAGAAACTCTGCCTCGCCACTCACCCGGAGCATGATACCACTCATGTCATCGGGCTGGTAAAAGGCGAACTCCAACTTAGGATTATTCTCCAGCTGAGCCACAATCTCCTTCATAGTGGCGGTCTGGAAGTAAAAACCAGTCTCATCAGCAAACCACATTCCAAAAGCCCGGACCCGGGGCTGGTCTTCTTCCACAGTTGCAATCCAGGCAATGGGATTTTCATTTGCAAATTTAATACAGTCCTCAAATTCCATTATATCTCCTCCTGAAAATGAATTTAAAAAAAAAATATGGGGGTGGATTACTCCACCTTGAAGCTTTTAATAATCACGTCGAAGTTGCTCTTGGCAGTGTCTATGTTGGCTCCACCACCTGCGGCCAGGAATATTATTAAGGACTTACTGCCCTTGGTGAAGTCAATTAGCTGCAGGTAGACTTGATTGCCAGAGTCATCTTTTCCAGTGAAGGTAGTTGCATTGGCTGATACACCAGCAATGGTTATGGTGCTGGTGGTGGAGTTTACTCCACTGGCGTTGGCTTCTGATCTAAGCGAATTTCGGAATGTGGCCAGGTCACTAGAACTGGTCTCCGGACCAACAATTATTGCTGCGAAACTACCCTTTGAGGCGTTGGTCTGGTTGTAATCAGGGTCTGAGAGTTGGACCGTGGTAACATTACTTTCGGTCAGGTTCTGTAAATACCAGCTGTTAGGATACTCAAAAGACACCCCATTGGCTGAATAACCCTTAGTTGAATTCTGGTTGGTAGTGGTACACCCCGAGGCCATGACCACCAGGATTAAGAATATAATTGCTATAAAATATTTTTTCAAGGTTTTCCCTCCTACACTAATAATTAGGATTATATATTATCCTTTCTCCATATAATGTTGTCGAGTATAGCCATTAGGACCTATAACTAAGAATAAGGGATGTTAAAGTAAATGTCAAGCCGGACCACGGATCCATATGAACTTAAAAAAAAGCTGCTTTTAAAGTACCAGGACCACTCCCTGGATGACTTGGCCGGCGGGGCGGAGTTAGAAAACATCCATGGCACCTGTTTCTGCTTCGAAACTGAAGAAACAGTGAAGATAAATTCCATATCCCCGGCAAAAATAGAAAACATAGTGCTATCCGATTTGAAGCTTTTAAAAGGAGTGGGACGTGCTAAAGAGTCTAAAATGAAAAGTGACGGTTACCAGACCCTGAGAGATCTGGTTGAACATGATACTTACGCCTCGGAGGCTACTCGGATTTGTAAGTTACTGGATGATAAAGATTTCAGCACCCTTTCTGAGTATATTTCTACGGCATTCTTCCCATCCCATTCTCTTAATACCCTGTGCATGTCGGCCCGGGACCCGGAGGACCTGCTTTTCATGGATATTGAAACTCTGGGACTGGATGGCGTGCCCCTGATACTCATTGGAGTGGCCAGAGGATCAGGAAGTAAGGTGGAAACTGTCCAATTCCTCCTGAGAGACTTAAATGAAGAAAAAACTGTTCTTAATTGCTTTTCCTCACTAATAAATGAGCAAACTTTGCTGGTAACCTTCAATGGCCGGAGTTTTGATGCACCCTTCATTAGAAGAAGGATGAAGCATCACCACCTGGATTACAGTGAACCAGCAGCTCATCTGGATTTGCTGTACCCGGCCCGGTCCAACTGGAAGTCACAACTTCCCAACTGCCGGCTCCAAACCTTAGAAAAGTATTTTTTCGACCTGGAACGGGTGGATGATGTTCCCAGTCATCTGGTGCCTGATTACTACCGCACCTACCTCCAGGAGGATAACATCGGCCCCCTGGTGCCTATCCTGGAACATAACCGGGAGGATGTGGTCACCCTGGTGCGTTTACTATCGCTTATACAACAGGAAATACTCTAATACATCTAATTTTACTAAAAGAGCTTTAAAAACTTCTTCAATGGGAGGGTGTTAACCACATCATGGGCTTCGGCCCATCCCCGGCGGGCGGTGGACACTGCCAGTTCCATATAATCCAGATCACGGGTGTGATGACCGTCGGTGTCCAAGGCCAGATGACACCCGTATTTAATGGCCATCCGGATATTCTCATCATTGAGATCCAGACGTTGGGGCTGCCCATCCACTTCCAGGATGGTTCCGGTCTCTTTGGCAGTTTCAAACACCTTCTCCAGGTTGATGTCATAGGCCGGTCGTTTCTTAAGTTTCCTGCCGGATGGATGGGCCAGAATATCCACATATTCATTTTCCAGGACATCCAGGATAATATCAGTCAGGGTACCCTCTTTAAATGGTACTCCGGAATGTATTGCGGCTAAGACAACATCCAGTTCCTCCAAAACTTCATTATCAATATCTAAACTTCCATCTGGACCTATATTCAGCTCCACACCTTTAAGCACATGGATATTATCTAGTTCATCATTCACCGCGTCGATTTCAATCATCTGCTCTTTCAGGGCAATTTCATCCAGTCCTCCGGCTACGGGAAGGCCCTGGGCATGGTCAGTTATGGCCAGGTACTGGTATCCCCTCTTCTGGGCAGCTTCGGCCATCTCCAGTATGGATGAACGACCATCACTCCACTGGGTGTGCAGGTGGAGATCTCCTTTTATATCCGACTTTTCAACCAGTTCCGGTAGTTTGCCAGCCAGGGCCGCCTCCATTTCCCCCCGGTTCTCCCTCAACTCCGGTTCGATGTAGGACAATCCCAGGGCCTGGAATACATCTTCCTCAGTTCTCCCAGCCAGTTGCTCATCCCCTTTAAACACCCCATATTCGTTGAGTTTCAGGCCCCGGGATATGGCGATTTTACGTAACTCCACATTAAGCTCCCAGGATCCGGTGAAGTACACCAGTGCTGAACCATACTCCTCCTTTTTAAAAACCCTCAGATCAACTTCCATTCCATCCTTAAGGCGGATGGTGGATTTGGAGGGGCCGTGGGATATTACTCCGCCCACCAGATCCAGGTTAATGAAGTAGTCCATTACCTTCTGGGGGTCACTGGTCACGGTTAAAACATCAATATCCCCCACTGTCTCTTTTCTCCGACGGATAGAACCTGCTATTTCCACTATTTCCACTTCAGGCAATGATCCTATCCTTTCTTTGAGTTCCTGACTCAGGGGAAGAATTTCTCCTAAAAGCCGTCGGCCAGTGCTTTTCTTGGCGAATTCCAGGTTTTCAAGGATCTTCTTCTCACTTTTAACCCCCATGCCCTTCAAGCGGTGAATATGGCCTCTTCTGGCCTCTTTCTCCAGATCATCCAGGTCTTTCACTCCCAACTCCTGGTAGAGCAGTTTAATAGTCTTGGGGCCCAGGCCCTCCACCAGGAGCAGTACCTCAAAATCCACCGGGTACTGTTTTTTTAACTCCTCCAGGTACTGGAGGGATCCGGTATCCAGGATTTCTGCTATCTTAAGGGCGATGGCCTTTCCAATACCCGGCAGTTTTTCCAGACCGCCTTTTTTATGCACTTCCTCGATGGGCTGAGTTAGGAAGTCCACGGTATGGGCGGCGCGACGATAGGCCTTGGTTCGAAAATCAACACCATCCATTTCCAGATAATCCGCCACCAGGTCCAGGATAGCTGCCACCTTCTTATTCTGCATGGCCATCTTTATATCCCTCCTTTTTAAAAATTTATTCCCCCCACACTAAGGGGTTTTATTTTCATTTTGTCCGTATAAAGAAGCTAATATTCCCACCAGACTCATAAATGAGAATATGGCGAAGGATATTCGTGCGCTTAACAGGAAATGGTCGTAGTTTTCAGGGAGAATGCTAACGTTACCCATGAAAAGGGCCAGGGTGAAAAGCGCCAGTCCCATACCGGACATCTGGCCCAGGACCCGCATAGTACTTAAAGTTGCAGAGGCTACTCCATAATATTTTTTGGTCACGCTGCTGATGATGACGTTGGTGTTTGGCGATGAGAACAGGGCAAATCCCAGGCCCAGTATCACCAGACCACTAACGATCCACGCCAAGCTGGTGTACCGGGATAGGAAGGCCAGAAATGCCAGGCCCAGTGCAGTGAGGGCCATCCCCGCCGAAGCCACCAGGCGGGGCTCCACTCGGTCGGAGAGTTTTCCTGCCAGTGGAGAAAAGAAGGCCATCATCACTGGTTGCACAGCCATAACCATCCCCGTGGTCTGGGGATCCAGGTCCTTGATGTACTGCAAAAAAAGGCTCAGGACAAAGACGATGGGCACCCCGGCGCAGTAATTTATAAGCGCAGCCAGGTTGTGCAAGGTGAAAGTCCTGTTTTTAAAGAGGTTC
Source organism: Methanobacteriaceae archaeon (assembly GCA_027318585.1). Lineage (GTDB taxonomy): Archaea > Methanobacteriota > Methanobacteria > Methanobacteriales > Methanobacteriaceae > Methanobacterium. Next base: position 18,423 of record DAHVOW010000005.1, read on the forward strand.
ACATCAAGCACTGGACTTGCCATACGTTTTTCAACCAAAAAGAAAGTTATCAAACCCAGAATTCCCCCCAGGATCAGATAAAAACCGTACCACCCTGGAAGTAAGGATAAACCATACATCAGGGCTACCAGGGATAATCCTAACAGTAGTGAGCCTAAATAGTCGAATTTTTCTCCATGAGCTTCGGTCCATTCCCCCTTCAGCCTTAGGACAGCCAATGTGGAAAGAAGTCCCAGTATTACGTTGAGAAAGAATATACTCCTCCACCCTAAATTCTGGGTCAGGAAACCTCCCAGGACCGGGCCTAAAAAGAGACCTAAAAATACTCCGGTTACACTTATCCCCAGAGCCCTTCCTCGTTCTCCTGGAGGAAAAAGGGAAGCTATAATGGCAGCCACGTTACCAAAGATCATAGCAGCGCCCAGTCCCTGAAAAACCCGGATAATCAGGAGCATCTCTGTTGATACCGAAAATCCAGCTATTAAAGAACTTATGGTAAAAATTATTATACCATAGGTGAAAATCTTTTTCCTCCCGTAGATATCGGCAATCCGGCCGAAGGGCACCAGGAAAACCGCCAAAGACAAAAGATAAACGGTTGGTACCCATCCTAATAGAACCGCATTAGCTTTAAATTCCAGGGCAATGGTGGGTAAGGCAATGTTAATGGAAGAAGCCATGAAGGGTGTTAGAAATGATGCTATAACCGCCACAATCAGAGCATAGTTTTTGTTAGTGCTGGACAAAAGTATTCACCTTAAAATTTAATGTGATTTAAGGGTATAGATAATATATAGTTGTTTTTTAAAAAAAAGGGGGCAAATACCTAAGAAGTGTCAGAATATGTAAAGACACCAACCAGGCACATCTCCATCTAAGAGGAGGATAAATATGATGAAAAAAGAAGATTTAGGAGTTCAAAAAGCTACTTTTGGGGCCGGATGTTTCTGGGGCGTGGAGGCCGCATTCCGGGAAGTTGATGGCGTGGTTTCCACTGCTGTTGGTTATATGGGGGGTGACCTTGATAATCCATCCTACCAGGATGTATGTACCGGTACCACCGGCCATACCGAAGTGGTGGAGGTGATCTTCAAGCCGGAAGAAGTGGGCTACAACGACCTTCTGTACATTTTCTGGACTATTCACGACCCCACCACCCTTAACCGCCAGGGTCCTGATATTGGGGTGCAGTATCGTTCCGTGATATTCTATCACAACCCGGAACAGAAAGAATCAGCAATAAAAATGCGTGAAAAACTTCAGAAGTCCAATATTTATCCCCGGGATATTGTAACCGCCATCGAACCAGCCCAGAACTTCTGGAAAGCCGAAGAATATCATCAGCAGTACTTTGAAAAGACAGGAAGAAGAAGCTGTGGTTTCTAATACCTGGCTTTTATTTATTTAACTCGTATCTGGGATCATAAGAATTTTAAACAGGTTTTTCAGATACTGTGGGTCCTCAATGAACCGGGGCGGAATGCTGCGCTGGATGGAACCCTGTACACCAAGAAGTTTCTCCATATCCTTGGAAACAGCATGGTAAGGTCTTCCCCTCTTATCTAGTTTAGGACTGCTCAGGGGTAGGGCCTTACTAATAAGTTTACTCTTTACCGGGTCTCCCACCACCAGCACCACGCCCTCTTTCCTGGGGCGCTTCAGGTGGGAGTTGCTGGGATAATTCCCTTCCAGTTTAAGCTGCTGATCCCGAGTAAGCTTTCCCAACTCTAGGACCTCTTCCACCACTAGGTAGCCAATTAGGTAAAGTCCATCTCCTCCACCCTCCCCTGGACTGAGGCCGGCGTAGAATACCAGATAATCACCTTTTCTAAGTTTACTTAAATATATTGCCTTGTGACCCTCATCCGCGTAGGTGAAGGTCTCGAATTCCGGGTCATGGTGGATTTTCCGGTTAACAATCTTTTCCGGCAGATATTCTGATAATTTTTCCCCCCTTATACCATCCAGGTCCTGGAAGGTTCTTTTTTCTCCGGTCTCGGGATCCTTCTCGGAGAGGGGAATGTATTGAAAAGATCCATCTTTAAATAGTGGTGCTAATATTCCATCGCTCCCTTTATCTATACCCACCCGTAGTAACATAGCCTTCATTAAATTCACCTAATAAAGCATTTAATAGTAGGGCTTAAGAGAATAATAAATTAACCGTAGAATCTAAAAAAGGGTATCTGGAAAAATTAGTGGTTAAATTATGCCCATAATTTGTAAGTCAGAGGTTTTGGTATGGATGATTACAGTAGGGATGAATTAGGTGAATTCTTCAAAAGAGACCTTTTTGCAGCCAAAAATGGTATTGAAATAGTGAAAATAGGGCCGGGAAGGGCGGAAGCCAGGATGAATGTCACCGGTGAACATTTAAATGCCGTGGGCACCGCCCATGGAGGTGCTCTTTTTTCACTAGCGGATTTTGCCTTTGCCATGGCCGCTAATTCAGGAGGTCAGGTAACGGTGGCCATAAACGTCAGCATATCCTATTTTAAGGCTGTTAGCTCCGGGATTTTAACGGCCAGTGCCCGGGAGGTTTCCGGTGGTGGCAGGATTGCCAGTTACACCGTGGAGATCCGTGATGAGGCAGATGATCTGGTGGCTCTATTCCAGGGAATGGCCTACCGTAAGCGGGAGATGCTGAAGGATTTGATCTAAATTTTAATTTTTAATATCATTTTAAAAGAGAATGATCATTCAAAAAGCAACAGTAAAGGACGCAATAGATATACTGGCCCTGCAGAGGTTAGCCTATCGGTCTGAAGCAGAAATATACGAGGATTACACCATAAAACCCTTAAAACAGACATTGGATGATATAAAATCGGAGTTCGATGATCATATATTTCTTAAATGTACTGAGGGTGACTCGGTAATTGGATCAGTGCGGGCCAGACTGCTGGAGGATGGTAGTTGCTATATCGGCCGTTTAATGGTGCATCCCAACCATCAGAACCAGGGCATCGGGAAAAAGTTAATAAAAGAAGTGGAAAATATCTTCAATACCTGCCCCAGGTTTGAGTTAACCACCGGACACCAGAGTCATAAGAATCTGGAATTTTATCAGAAGTTGGGGTACTACCCCTATAAAATGGAAAAAGTTACTGAGAATATCAATCTGGTATATTTAGAAAAAAAGAGATGATCTCCTGTGAACACTTGGGAAGCAGAACAAGTTGAAGAACAGATACTACTGATCTACCGGTTTGTGGAAGAAGACCGCCTGTTCCGGAAATTCTACGGTACTGGACTACCCACCCGGGATAATCAGCTTCTTAATAGGATTCTGAAAATGGAAGATGCTGAAAAGATACTGCGAAACTGTATCCTGGAATTGGAAGAGATCATCACTGGCTCTAGACCTTCCCGGATGGAATTTGAAGAGATGATCGTAAACTACGACCCCTCTGATACCTATCGCAAATACGGGCTAAAAGGGTTGGGTGAAGTCTACAAATTAGACCTGGATAAGATGGTGGAACTAATTTGAGGCCTAATATTGTGGAACTAATTTGAGAATGCAAAGCTTTTCTGAGATTATTAAATTATCCTAATCACCCTCTGAGGAGTTACTATAAGGTTTAATTTCTGATCATGAGGCTCCATGGGCACCTTCTCCACTAACTGGCTTTCATGTATGGTGGTAGCGCGAGGTGTGGCTTCATCTATGGCCCCTACCATTAAAAGGTGTGAGATTTCCTGATCACCATACCCTCCTCCCTTACCCAGACGGTGGCCCTTGTTATCCACCGCCACGGATCCTTCCACCACCAGATCCACAGTGGGGAATTTTAAAACATTTTCACCAAATTTAAAGGCCCCTTTAATGGTGGAGGCTAATTTTTCCTGGCTCTGGATCTTATCTGGTTCCAGGAGCAGATATCCATCTCTAAGTTTGGGGGAGGCCATGATCAAAGTTTTACCATCAACTAGAGCATTCTCTCGGACTTCTCTTTGGGCAGAATCAGGGCTGCAGAAAATGGTTTCCGATTTATGCCAATCTTCCGTCATTTGAAGGTTCAAAGCCGCCTCTTCAGCCCCCTGAAAGTTGGGTATCCTCCCCCGGGCTGACTGGGAACCACGGATTAGGTTAGAATCATCTAAAAAATCCCATATTTTCATCCGGAGAAGGTCTTTTTCACCCCTATTCATGTTTGTTAGGTTTATGATCTGTTCCATATATAATTAGGAAACAGGATGGTAGATAAAATTGCTAAAAGAGTTATACAAGTGTCACTGCCCCGGGGATGGGTTAAGCTTTATAAGGTGTTCATACTATATTTTATCACTGTATTTTCTGAAGGCAAATTTAGGATTTGTTTAATTGTTGAACTAAATAAGAGTCATTAATAATCTATCAACACGGTCGTGATATTACATGGCAGGAATTGTAGGATACGGAGTTTATATACCATTCTACCGGATTAAGGTAGAGGAAATAGCCAAGGTATGGGGTGATGATCCCCGTGCCATTTCCAGGGGATTGGTGGTGCAGGAAAAATCTGTCCCTTCCCCTGATGAAGATACCGCTACCATATCGGTAGAAGCAGCTCGAAATTCACTGAAAAGGGCCAATATTGACCCACAAAAAATTGGAGCCATTTACGTTGGGTCTGAATCACATCCTTACGCAGTTAAACCAACGGCCACCATAGTAGCTGATGCGGTAGAAGCCGCCCCGGAGTTAACCGCCGCGGACCTGGAATTCGCATGTAAAGCCGGAACTGCCGGTATACAGGTTTGTATGGGCCTGGTTGATTCAGACGCCGTTGAGTATGGATTGGCTATTGGGGCCGACACTGCCCAGGGAGCCCCCAGTGACGCCCTGGAGTACACTGCCTCGGCAGGAGGAGCCGCCTACATTATAGGTAAAGATAACACCCTGGCTGATTTTGAAGGCACCTACAGCTTCACCACCGACACTCCTGACTTCTACCGGAGGGAAGGTAAACCATATCCCCGACACGGAGGCCGTTTTACCGGTGAACCAGCCTACTTCAAACACGTTCTATCAGGGGCTAAAGGAATGTTCGAAAAAATGGGCACTGAAGCTTCTGATTATGATCACGCCGTGTTCCACCAGCCCAACGGTAAATTCTATATCCGGGCCGCCCGGAAGCTGGGCTTTAACGAAGACCAATACAAAACCGGACTTTTAACCCCCTACATTGGTAACACCTATAGTGGGGCAACTCCACTGGGATTAGCCGCTGTGCTGGACATCGCCCAACCTGGAGACCGGATTTTGGCGGTTTCCTATGGTTCCGGTGCGGGAAGCGATGCCTTTAGCATCACCGTTAATGATGAGATTGAAAAGAAACGGGACCTGGCTCCTAAGGTGCAGGAGCTGGTGGAGAATAAGAGTTACGTGGACTACGCTGTTTATGCCAAATTCAAAGGAAAACTGCGGATGGCTGGATTAACACAGGATTAAGATAAGATTTAATGGAGGAATCATATTTGAGAGATGTTGCCATTATCGGAGTTTCCCAGACCAAGTTTGGGGAGCTCTGGGACATTTCATTTAGGGATCTAATTTCCGAGGCCGGTTTAAAGGCCATTGAAGACGCAGATATTGAAGGTGCCGATCTGGAGGCCATGTTCGTGGGGAACATGTCGGCTGGTTTATTCGTCCAGCAGGAACACATAGCCTCCCTCATCGCGGACCATACTGGTTTAACACCATTACCCTGTGCCCGGGTGGAAGCCGCCTGTGCCTCAGGAGGTTTAGCCCTGCGAAGCGGTATTATGGCTGTGGCCTCTGGTTATCATGACGTAGTCATATCTGCGGGTGTGGAAAAAATGACTGATGTGGTAGACCCCACCCCAGCCATTGCCACTGCCTCTGACCAGGAATGGGAAGCCCAACAAGGAGTTACATTCCCTTCCCTGTACGCTATGATGGCCCGCAGGCACATGTACGAGTACGGAACCACCAGGGAACAACTGGCCATGATGTCCGTAGTTAACCATAAAAATGGGGCTTTAAACCCCCTGGCCCAGTTCCCCATGGAAATCACCGTGGACCAGGTCTTAAATTCCAGTCTGGTGGCTGATCCTCTGCGACTTTTAGACTGTTCCCCGGTTACCGACGGTGCCGCGGCAGTTATACTCTGCCCAGCAGAGGATGCGCGTAAGTACACTGACACACCAGTGTATGTTAAGGCCTCGGCCCAGGCATCAGGAACCATCGCCCTGCAGGACCGGAAGGATATCACCACCATCGATGCCACGGTCCACGCTGCCAGGACCGCCTACAACATGGCAAAAATGGAGCCTAAAGACATTCAGGCCGTGGAGGTCCATGACTGTTTCAGTATCAACGGACTCCTGGCCATTGAAGATCTGGGCTTCGTGGAAAAAGGCCAGGCCGGACCAGCCATCGAAGATGGGCTAACCGAAAGAGACGGCCGCATACCAGTGAACCCCTCAGGTGGACTTAAATCACGTGGACACCCATTAGGTGCCACCGGTATTGCGCAAACAGCAGAAATAGTCTGGCAACTGCGTGGAGAAGCCGGTAAAAGACAGATTGATGGCATAGAAATTGGTATGACCCACAACATTGGAGGTACCGGAGGTACCGCGGCGGTTCATATCTTCTCCAACTAAAGTCTAATTCTAAATAAACAAAATGGGGAACAAAAATTCCCCAATCTAATTTTTTTTCTAAAAAAGAGAATCGTTATTCCTGAGGCAAACCACAGGCCACCCAATTTTGGAAGCCTTTTTTCATGGTGCAAAGATTCTTAAAGCCCATCTCATCCATGATCTTGGCGGCTTTTTTACTTCTCATTCCCGATTTGCAGTACACTAGATAGTTTTTATCTTTATCCAGTTCCTCCAATTTTTCCTTAAAATCGGGGGACCGGACATCTATAATAATTGAATTTTTAACATGACCGGCAGCATATTCATCGGAGCCTCTGACATCCAGGATAATGAAGTTAGGGTTGTCCTGATTTTCTTCAATTAATTCTAAACATTTTTGGGGTTCTAAATCTTCAATTGCCATATTATTACTCCTAAATTCTTTATTTTATCAGGTTAGATATACAGAGTTTAGGAGAGGTAAGTGAAATAATTTTTTGATCTAAATATAAAAAAAATATCAAAAAAAACCCCCTAAATTATGTTTAAGTTTCTTTAAAAAAAATTTATTAACACTTTAAATATTGAATAAAAAAAATTAAAAAAGAGGTAAGTCCAGGGGACTTACATCATAGGAGGCATTCCGCCCATTCCGCCCATGTCACCCATGTCTGGTTCTTTGGTACCAGAGGAAGCGATGACATCATCGATCCGTAGGATCATCTCGGCAGCTTCAGCAGCGGATTGGATGGCCTGTTTTTTAACCCGGTGAGGTTCAATTACACCAGCCCGGTACATGTCAGTGACTTCTCCTTTGAAGACGTCCAGTCCCATGTACAGGGATTTTTCGTGTGCAGCTCGCAGGTCCACCAGGGCATCGATGCTGTCTTGTCCAGCGTTTTCAGCCAGGGTTTTTGGTACAACTTCCAGGGCTTCTGCAAAGGCAGAAACAGCTAATTGTTCCCTTCCACTGATGGTTTCTGCATATTCTTTTAAACCTTTGGCGATGGCTATTTCAGCTGCTCCTCCACCAGCTACTACTTTACCGTCTTCCACGGTAGCAGCAACTACTCCAATAGCGTCTTCCACGGCCCTTTCGATTTCGTCTACCACGTGTTCGGTGGAACCACGGATGAGGAGGGTCACGGATTTAGGATCTTTACATTCTTCCACGAAGATCATCTCTTCACCGGAGATCCTCTTCTCGGCTACGGAACCGGCATCTCCCATGTCATCATAGGACAGGTCTTCGATGTTGGTAACCACAGTGGCTCCGGTTGCTCGGGCCAGTTTTTCCATGTCGGATTTTTTAATCCTTCGAACAGCCATGATTCCAGCTTTAGCCAGGTAGTGCTGGGCCAGGTCGTCAATTCCTTTCTGACAGAACAATACGTTGGCTCCTGCGTCTTCGATCTTGGCTACCATATCACGGATCATCTGTTCTTCCTGTTCTATGAAGGCCTGCATCTGGGCCGGGTCGGTGATCCTGATCTCAGCGTCCACTTCAGTTTCTTTAACTTCAATGGCGCTGTTGAGGAGTGCAATTTTGGCGTCTTCCACCTTTTTAGGCATGCCAGGGTGAACTCGTTCCTTGTCGATGATTACTCCGTTGACCAGTTTGGAGTCGTCTATGGTGGCTCCGTCTTTCTTTTCAAGTTTTATGTGGTCTTTGTCAATTTCACCGTTGTCTTCCACTTGTTTAACGGCTCCCACTACCAGTTCAGCCAGGGGTTCCCGGGCTTTTTCGGTTCCTTTACCAGTCATGGCAGTCATGGCCACTTTCAGGAGGGTGTCACGATCATCAGCGTCGATGGCAATGACGTTTAAAATTTCCTGGGCCTTTTCTGCTGCTTGTCGGTATCCCATAGCCACAATGGTGGGGTGAATGTCCTGGTCTAACAGGTTTTCAGCTTTTTTCAATAGTTCACCGGCGATGATAACTGCAGTGGTGGTTCCATCTCCCACTTCGTCTTCCTGGGTCTTGGCTACTTCCACCAGCATCTTGGCCGCGGGGTGTTCAATGTCCATCTCTTTTAAGATGGTCACTCCATCGTTGGTCACTACGATGTCACCTAATCCATCGACCAGCATCTTGTCCATTCCCTTAGGACCCAGAGTGGTCCTTACAGTTTCTGCCAGAACTTTTCCAGCCAATATATTCATTCTTTGAGCATCTCGTCCTAAAACTCTTGAAGAGCCCTCAGGCATTATAATAATAGGTTGTCCTTGTCCACCTAATTGTGCCACAATAATCACCTCAATTTTTGTTGGTAATCGAAGGTGGGTTAGAGGTTATATAAGTAATTTGTGATCAGATTATCAATGTTTAAATCATAAAAAGAAATAAAAAAAGGAAATTAAAAGGGCAATGAAATGTAGGTACCCCTTAGTTTCCAAGAACTCGTGTTCCAGTTTCTTATAACTCCAAAATCGTTGTTATTATTACTGGCATCGGCAATGATCCATCTTCCATCCACATAGATATCTGCCCAGACGTGTCCGGTGGTTACGTTGGTGAAGGTACACGTTCCGTGTCTGTATCGGGCTGGAAGCCCAGCTGCTCGTGCGAGGGCCACCATCATATGTGCCATGTCACAGCAGTTGGCAGTCCTCTGGTTCAAAACTCCTACAGCTCCTTTTCGGCTGTTATAATACCAGGAGTAGTCAACATTTTTTTCAGTCCATTCATAGATGTTATAAGCCTTTTGATAGTCGGTAAGAGGTTTTAAAGTGGCATTGGTATCATTGGTATCATTTGAAGGAGTGGGATTGGTTAACTGGTATGCCAGAGCTTTGATGTTGGGATCATTGGATTGACAGTTACGGGTGGTGACCTTGTACTTCTGCATAGGATCCACCTTGCGATATTTCACATATCGTTTTATGTAACGGACTTTTTTCCATTTGCCCCTTACCTTTTTCCATTTGTATACATAGCGATACACGTAGTATTTTCGGTAAGATGCAGCGTTGACCGTTTTTAAATTAGAATCGGCCCCTATTATCAATGGACTTTTCCCTATAGAAACAATTTTGGAGTCGGTATTTACCATATTTTGGTTTTGCACAACTGCAGTTACAGATATTAGGAAGACAGAAATAGCTAAAACCAAAAACAATCCAATTGCATTTTGTCGCTTGATTGTACCGCCTCCATACCCCCAGAGTTGAAGATAACTCTAGGATACTTTGGGTAATAAAGATCAATATTACCTGACATATATAATTTTTGGAGTCAAGCATAAAATTGATGTTGGAATACACCATACTGGAGGCTGGAAAGGTATTGATTGATAGAACCTAATGGAGTAGGACTTCCAACAACCTTTATATTAGGATTTTTTTTAAAAAAAACATGGATTGAGTTTATGAATAATGGCCAAACAATGTAGTAAAGTGATTGTTCCCTAAACGGGAATCAATCTCTTTCTATCTTCTTCCACAGAACCTGATTATCACGTTGGGTGGACTGGAAGTAACCCTTACGTTCCAGGTTGCGGATAGCGTGTTCGAAGTTATCACTGGTAAGTTCATGAAAGCCTATTTCCCGGATATGCTGGTAGAGATTTTCCATTAATTCCTCGCCATCAGGCAGTAAAAGATATATCTGGGTCTGGAAGGAGGTTAGATCCCTTTTTGGTTTGGAAGTGACCGCTTGGAAAAGTTTTTTCACCTTAAGAAGTTCTTTAATTTCCTCATCCTTTCGATTTATGGTGTTTTTAAGTTCCTTAATCTTTTCCTCTTTCAAAAGGATCTGTTCCTGATATTTATCCCTATACTCCCCTTTCAGAACGATTTCCTGTCCCTGAAGCTTAGATGACTCTTTCTGACACTTTTTAAGCTCGATTTTTAGTTTACTAATTTCCAATAGGCAGGCCTTCACCAGCTGCCTCAATTGTTCTCGTTCGGTATCCTTAAGAAAGGCCATATCTATCACGCTATCTTTTATTTCTACTCCGATCTTATTTATGCATCCAAATAAGTTTTAAGTTTTAGGATGTTTCCCATTATGGGTCCTTCCCAATGTTTAACCAATAGGGCGCATAGAATACCGAAGATTGCTCCGAAGACCACATCCAAAGGGTAATGAACTCCCAGATAGATGCGTGAAAAAGCTACTATTGATGCTAATCCCAGGAAGATATAGATATATCCATATTCCAGGCCAAACATGGTGCAAGCAATGAACACCGCTATGGAGTGACCGGAAGGGAATGAATGACCATCTTCAGTAGCAACTACCCGTACTTGGTCCAGGATGGAGTAGGGCCGGGGGCGGTCCACCATAATTTTGAGAAATTCAGTCAGGAACCATCCTATAACCAGGGCCACTAAACATAAAATAGCTGCTTTACGTCCCCTTTCTCCACCGAAAAGGAAAACCATAATACAAACCATTAACCAGAAGATGGGGATGCCCAGGTTAGTAATTACCAGCATTATATAATCCAGTACCGGGTTTTGGAGTCCCAAATTAATGTAGAGTAAAAAACCCACATCCCATTGATAAATAATCCCGGTAAATGATTCCAACATATGGATTACCTATTATTCGACTGAGAATAAAAAATAAAAAAAGGTTTTTAAATACCTACATTATCTCGTTGATAAGTTCAGCATTCAGAATTGATGCTCCAGCTGCACCCCTAACTGTGTTATGCCCTAAAAGAACATATTTCAGACTTCTTGAGAAAACATCATCTTTACGGACCCTTCCCACGGTAACTGCCATTCCATTCTGGGTGAGACGATCCATGCGGGGCTGAGGACGATTATCCTCCTCCCGGACGATCACTGGTGTTGCCGGAGCGTAGTGCAGTCCCAGTTTCTGGGGTAGGCCTTTGAAGTTTCGGAAGGCATTTTTAATATCTTCCACAGCAAAGTCCTCCTCCATCTCCATGAAAACAGCTTCAGTATGTCCATCTACGACTGGTACCCGGTTGCAGGAGGCGCTAACACCAAAAGAGGCGGGTGTGACAGTCTCCCCATCGAAGTCACCCAGGAGGTGAAGGGTTTCACTTTCCATTTTCTCTTCTTCTCCACCGATGAAGGGCACTAGGTTGTCCAGGATGGCCATGGAGGGGACCCCATTATATCCTGCACCAGATACGGCTTGCATGGTAGAAACGTAGACTCTCCGAATGTCAAATTCGTCATAAAGGGGTTTTAAAGTCATAACCAGGGCTATGGTTGAGCAGTTAGGGTTAGTTACAATAAAACCATCCCATCCCCTGTTTTTTTGCTGGGTATCTATGAGTTCCAGGTGTTCAGGGTTAACCTCCGGTATGACCAGAGGTACATCAGGCTCCATCCGCATGGCACTGGCATTGGAAGCAACACCCATACCTGCCGCTGCGAATTTAGGTTCAACAATAGCAGCATGTTCAGTAGGGAGTGCGGAGAATACAATTTCCACATCCTTAACCTGGCTGGGGTCGGTGTCCACTACCACCATATCCTGCACGGCCTCTGGTATCTGGCTGTCCAGGTGCCAGGTAACCGCGTCCTGATATTTTTTACCTGCAGATCGGGCGGACGCAGTGAGGGCGGTGATCTCGAATTTGGGGTGGTTGGAAAGTAGTTGTATAAACCTCTGTCCCACCATTCCTGTTGCTCCTAATACACCTACATTTACCATCTTTTCACTTCCTCATGTTATAGCTATACTCAATATCCCTTTTCATTGAATTTTTATTCTTTTAATCCCAATACATCGGCCATGTCACTTATTTTCCCCTTAGGGGCGTTGTTCACATAGCGAAGGGCCTTTATAACTCCACTAACAAACACTTGCCGATTGTGGGCCCGGTGAACTATCTCCAGGCGTTCTCCGTCTCCGGCGAAGATCACAGTATGGTCTCCGACGATATCTCCTCCCCGGATGGCGTGCACCCCTATCTCTTCCCGGGTTCGCTCGCCCACCATTCCCTGTCTTCCGTAAACACCTACTTCATCGGGCTTCCTCTCCAGGCGTTGGGCTATGAGTTCAAAGGCCGTGACGGCTGTCCCGGAGGGAGCGTCCCGTTTATGGTGGTGGTGGGCCTCGATGATCTCCACGTCATAGTCCGGGAGTAGGCCAGCCAGTTCTTCCACCATCTTAAAGAAAACGTTAACACCAATGGCCATGTTGGAGGATATAACCGCTGATACATTGTTTTCTTCGATTACCGATCCAACTATTTCCAGTTGCTCGTCACTGAATCCAGTAGTACCCACCACCAGGTTTACACCGGCCTGGGCTGTGGTTTTTATGGTTTCCAGTGCTGCACTGGCAATGGTAAAGTCCACCAGTACCTGGGGTTTCTTCTCCTTCAGGGTGTCCTGGAGGTTCTCTGCCCCAGTGATGGGCACACCAATGTTTCCTACACCTATGGTCTCCCCGACATCCCTACCTTCTAAGGGAGTGTTAGGGGCCTCTATAGCTGCTACCAGCCCCATATCGTCCTGTTGGAGGATGGACTTTATGATTTTGGATCCCATCCTACCCCCTGCACCTGTTACCGCCACGTTAATCATATTTTTTTCCTCTCCTATTACTAACTGGATATAAAAAAATTATAAAACCAATAAAAAGAATTTAAGCCCCAGATGGGTACTTAAATCAGATCCAGATCCTTTAAGACCTTGCTGATCTTTTCCCGGCTTTCATCCTTGAGGGGTGCCAGAGGCATGCGCACGTGGCCCGCAGGACGACCCATCATGTTCAAGGATTCTTTAGCTGGTACCGGGTTTGATTCCACAAACAAGATCTTCATCAAGTCATAAAGCTGATAATGTAAGTCCATAGCCCCAGCAAAGTCACCTTCAAGTGCCAGTCGCACCATGCGGCTCATTTTCTCCGGGTCCACATTGGCCACCACACTGATAACACCCTTGGCACCCTGACTGATCATGGGCAGGGTGAGATTGTCATTTCCAGATATAACCTGGAATTTATCCTCTAAACCCAGTTGTTGGATGAGCTGTACTTCCTGGGAAACCTTGTCCATATCCGGATTAGCTTCTTTGATGGCCACCACGTTTTCCAGTTGGGCCACCCGACCAATGGTCTCCACATCGATATCGGTACCTGTCCGGGAGGGGACGTTGTACACGATTATCGGGATCTCGGTAGAGTCGTTCAGCATCCGGTAATGTTCATAAAGTCCGTGCGGCTGGGGTTTGTTATAGTAAGGGGTTATGACCAGTGCTGCATCAGCACCAGCGTCTTCTGCATACTGAACCAGACCCAAGGCTTCCTTAGAAGAGTTACTGCCAGCTCCGGCAATGGTCTTTACCCGCCCTTTCACTTCGTCCACCATGATGTCCATCATCTTTCTCTGTTCCTGGTGGGTTATTGTGGCGGACTCACCGGTGGTTCCGGCAGCCAGTAAGCCTTCGACTCCATTATCCATCAAATAGTTGATGTTCTCACGCATCCCATCTTCATCCACCTCATCACTGGCAGTGAAGGGGGTTATCATGGCTACTGTGGTTCCTTCTAATTTCATTCCAAGACGCTCCTTACCATTTCATAAGCTCGCTTACCATCAATCCAGTCCACAAATAGTACAACTGAGGTCTGACTGGATGATATTTCCACGATATTGATCTTATTTTTTCGTAAAGGCTCGGTGATTTTGGTGATAATACCAGGAGTATCAATAAAATCCTGGCTGTTAATGGTAATCATGGAGATATCCCTCCCCAGGGATAGGGAACTCATATTGGGATGCTCCACCACTACTTCGTGCAATATTTCATGGGCCTGATCAGCGATGGATTTGTCTATAAATAGGGTTATGCTGTTCTGTCCAGTGGATATGCCGTAGATGTTTATACTGTTATCTTGCAGGGCCCGGGTAAGCTCAGCCAGAATTCCCACTCTGGTCATCATCTCTTCCCCCACCACCGCGATGACAGCGATGGGTTCGTTGTTTATGGTGGTGGTTCTTAACATTTCATCACCTGAAGGACCTATAATTTCAGTTCCTGGAGCAGATAGATCTCCATTTTCAAATCCAATTATTTTAGCGTTGATTTTAGGATCTTTATAGCGTAATGCATGGGGGTGTAGTACCTGGGCTCCATGGGTGGCCAGGTCTCTCATCTCCTCTACCGAGATCTTGTCCAGTTTCTTGGCGGAGGTTAACTTGTTAGGGTCCGTGGACATTACTCCACCCACATCGGTGACGATGATAACCTCCTCTGCCTGGAGACAATGACCTAACAGGAAGGCGGTAATATCGCTGCCACCCCTTCCCAGGGTGGTGACATTTCCATCCACATCTTTTCCTAAAAAACCGCACACCACCGGTATTATGCCCTGGTCCAATAGTTCCCGGAGTCCTTGAGATCGTTTTTCAGTCTCTTCAAAATCGATCCGGGCGTTTAGATAATTACTATCCGTTATCACTGGCCAATTTTCCATGTGGGGGTCCATGTATTCTGACTTTACACCCAATGATTCTATGGTGGATGCAAAAACACGTACACTGGTGATTTCACCCATGGAAACCACATCAGCCATCTGTTTTTCGGTAATGGATTCACCGATAGCTCCATCCACCACCTGCAGAATATCGTCGGTGGTCTTATTGATGGCCGAAACTACCACCACCACTTTACGACCCTGCATGTACTCCTTTACCACAGACTGGGCAGCTTTCTTGATCCTTTCCCCATCTCCGATGGATGTTCCACCAAATTTGGCCACGATAATTGCCATCCTAACCTCCCAGTTAGGCTTCTGATCTAACCAGCGGACTCACATATCCCTGTCTTACCAGACGGGTGATGTAACCTGCTATTTTATTTCTAAGGTGTTTGGTACTTACTGTGGAAAATTCTTCCACCATTTTCTTGTTTTCCTCAAAATCAGTGGTGAATTTACCGGGATAAGTTTCAATTAATTCTTTAGCAGTTCTTTTAACAAATGTGGTTCTTATATTGCCCATGTTCTACCTCTTTAATAGCTTTTTCTGTTCTTTCTTGCTCAGACTCGTAAGAATCTTCATGATCTGACTAAGGCTGGTTGGATCTATTTTTTTCTCCCGCGCTATTTCTCTTATTTTTTCTTGAATATTTCTTTCCCTTTCTTTATCCTCGATGTCCATGCCCAGGACCTTTTTGGCCTGGACAATTTCTCCAGCAAGAAAGGTGCGCTGGGCAATTAGTTCAATAATTTCATGGTCCAGCTTGTCAATTTGACGCCGAGAATCATCCAACCGTCTTAGAGCCTCTGCCCTATTCATCTAAAATCACCCTGGTTCCCTGGTTGTCCACTTCAGTGCGGATAACCCTACCTGGATAAGATTTCCAAACCCCTTCCACCTGGTCAGCCTCTTCATCACCTGCTAAAGCGACAAACGAGGGACCAGTTCCAGATAATCCTGCTGCACGGGCCCCTGCTTCCAGGGCCTCCAGTGCGATTAGGGGTTCAAATCCCAGGGCAGCACAATAAAGTAATCCGTTTAAGGTTAAGGCACCATAAAGGTCACCTTGAAGGGCTTCCTTAAAGGCCATTTTTACCCAGGGGGCTAGGAGTTTCATCCTGGCCACATTAGATTGGGCAGTCGGTGACTTTCTATGGGGCATGTATATTAATATATTTTGCCCCTCCATGTGTTCTTTTCTAATAATCTCACCCGCCGGGTTGTTGGTGATGGATAGACCACCAAAAAAAGAGGCACTAGCATCATCCATGGCCCCGGTAATGGTGACCCCCGCCTCCAGAGAAGCATCTATTCCCATCTTTAAAATTTCCATAGGACCCAATTTGTCCTTTTCAACCAACCCCTCCCTAAATAGGGCTTCCAATGTGGCCATAACCACTGCATTGGATGTGGCACTGGAGGAGGAGAGGCCTGAAGCCACGGGTAGAGTGGAAGTAGTCTTTAGATAAATCCCGGCATCTGAATGGTATTTGTCCAGGACTTTATGAGCACATATTTCCATGAGGGAGGTATCTTCAACCCCCTCTGCCATGCATTTAACCCCAGAACCTTTAAGTTGGGCCTCTGCATACACATATAGTTGTATACCAAAGGCTGCCCCGCATCCAGTGGCAATTGCATTTATTATCGTGGCAGAACCTGGTGATTGCACTCTATATTTCAATTTATCATCCTCTTTAGGAGAAGGAATGTCTCTAAACCTCCTGTAATGTATTTATATATTAAATAGGAGAAGATTAATAAATACATCGATATATCGAGTTACATTTTCTTTAATAGGTAGCACCATGAAGCATAACAATAAACTTATTTTAGGCCTGATAGCAGCAGCAGTGTTACTGGTAATAATCCTTACCTTCGGTGCAATCCTTCTTTTAGGTAGTTCAGGAAACCTGTCCCTGGGAGACACGGTGGCCGTGATTCCTCTGGAAGGTCAAATTGCTTATGGAGAATCTAACATCCTGGAAGGACAATTAGCCAATCCCGAGACTATAGAGAACAGTTTAAGGCAGGCCGAGGAAGATCCCACCATAAGTGCCATAGTACTGGAGATTAACAGCCCCGGAGGATCACCAGTGGCCAGTGAAGAGATCATGTCTGCAGTGAAAAACTGCTCCAAACCAGTGGTAGTCTGGATCAGTGACCAAGGAGCTTCTGGAGCCTATTTGGTGGCATCATCGGCCGATAAAATAGTGGCCAGCCCGTCATCCATCGTGGGCAGTATCGGCGTTATACTGAGCTTAACTGATCTTTCAGAACTCTACCAGAAGATTGGGGTGAACAAGTACTCCATAAAGGCGGGTGAATATAAAGATATGGGTGCTGATTACCGTAATCTCACATCCAACGAACAGAAGATGTTACAGGAAATGGTTAACCAGGATTACGACTACTTCATTGGTCTGGTGGCTCTAAATAGAAATCTAAATGAAAGTTACGTGCGCAGCGTAGCCGAAGGTAAAATATATACCGGAAGCCAGGCTAAGGATCTAAAACTGGTGGATGAAACTGGTGGAAAAAAACAGGCCCTTGATCTGGCGGCTCGACTGGGCGGCATATCTGATTCCTACCGGGTAATTACCATCACCCCCACACAAAATCTGGAGGATGTTATAAACAGCCTCTCCACCAGTACAGCATACGCCCTGGGAAAAGGAATCGGAAGTTTCATGGAGAAAGGCGCAGTTGAATATAATATAAGTTAGAATTATACTAATAAGAGGTGAATAAAATGGTTGTCAAAGTTGAAGTCTTTACATCTCCCTCCTGCCCCTACTGCCCTATGGCAGTACAAGTGGTGGAAGAAGTAGAAAAAGAAATGCCAAACGATTTAGAAGTTGAAAAAATTGATATCATGAAAGACCGGGAAAAAGCCATTGAATACGGACTTATGGCTGTTCCAGCCGTTGCTTTAAATGGTGTGGTGCGCTTTGTAGGCGCTCCCAACAAAGAAGAACTATTATCAGCCATTAAAGAAGAATTACAATAAAGTCATGGATAGAGAAGGTCAGGGACAGGAGTACGGTATAACCACCGGAACTGCAGCCGCAGCCGCAGCAGTGGCGGCCCTACTTTCTCTAGAACGTGCTGTGGATTTTGTCCCTATTGAAACCCCCCTGGGAAAGTTAGAAGTACTGGTTGAAGATTCAAAAAAGCTGGGACCAGATCATGGCTGGGCCACAGTACGAAAAATGCCCTACCCTGATCCAGATGTTACTCAGAATCTGGAAATACAGGCTGAGGTACAACTGAAAACTGGATCAGTGATATTAATTCGGGGAGGGGATGGTGTAGGTACCGTGACCAAACCTGGATTGCAGGTTGCTATCGGGGAAAAGGCCATCAACCCTGTTCCACGGGCCATGATCCATGATAACCTGCAGAACATCCTTCCGGAAAATAAGGGGGTGGAAGTTACCATTAGCATCCCCCAGGGCCGGGAAGTGGCTAAACGAACCATGAACCCTCGTTTAGGAATTGTGGATGGCATATCTATTCTAGGGACCACCGGCATCGCTCGTCCCATGTCCCAGAAAAGCTACCAGGAGTCCCTGAAGTGTCAACTGGATGTGGCCCTGGCGGAGGGATATGATGAACTTATTTTTGTACCTGGAAACATAGGGGAAAAATTGGCCCAGGATCTTCTAAACGTTGATCAGGACCAGATCATTCATATGGGGAACCATGTTGGTTTCATGTTCCAGGAAGCACGGATACATGGTTTGGATCACTTGATACTTTTAGGCCATGCTGGGAAGCTGGTTAAACTGGCAGCTGGTATTTTTAACACTGAACATAAACGAGCAGATGGCCGTAGAGAAGTTATAACTGCCCATGCTGGTTTGATGGGGGCTTCTAAGCATTTAATGGAATTTATTTTTAACTGCAACACCACTGAGGAGATGATCAGCATCCTCCGGGAAGAAGGTCTGGTGCAGAAGGTGTTCAACTCCATATCCACCGCCATTAAAAACCGTGTTCTGGAGGTCTACGGGATTAATTTGGATGTTTTAATTATGGAAATGGACGGGACCATCTTAAACAATAACCATCAGATAGTAATTGCTATTTAGGGATCTAAACGGGGATGATTTATGAAAATATGTTTGTTTGGCCAGTTCCCCCCGCATGTTGGTGGTGTCTCATCCCATGTATATCTATTATCCCAGGAACTTCTGGACCGGGGCGATGAAGTATGGGTGCTCACCTATCCCCACCCCCTTATGAAGGATACTGATGGGATTATGGTGCAGAGTGCATGGGCACCCTCGATTAAGGGTTTAAGAGGCTTGTTTTTTTCTATCTCATCCTTTTTCAAGTTGATCCAGATGGTGCGCAGCCATAAATTGGACATGATACATGCCCATTACATCCTCCCCCCAGGCCTCATTGCTGTACTGGCAGGTAAAATAATGGGCATCAGAACGGCGGTGACCGTTCACGGCTCCGACCTATTCATACTGGCCCATAAACCAATTTTAAGACAAATTATCCGCTGGGTACTGGATAAAGCTGACTATATCATGGTGGTCAGTGCAGCCCTGGAGAGGAAGGTTAAACAACTGGGCATATCCCCCCATAAGATATATTTAACCCCCAATGCCGTGGATATGCAGCGTTTCTCCCCCCATAACCAGGCCCCTGATGATGTACCGCTGGACCCGCAGAAGACCACTCTACTTTTTGTGGGCAACTTGGTACCCCAGAAGGGTGTTAAGTACCTTCTGGAGGCCAAAAAGATCCTGGATAATGATCTAGAAACGGAAGGGGCAGGAAGTGATTTGGAACTTTTAATCGTGGGTGATGGCCCCCTTAAAAAGGAACTGAAACGTCAGGTTCAGGAGTATGATATTGAAAACGTGGCCTTCCTGGGAGAACGCCGGGATGTGGAACTGATAATGCCCTCGGCGGATCTATTCATTCTCCCCAGCATCTCAGAGGGCTTTCCCATTACCATTCTTGAATCTCTAGCCTCAGGTGTGCCGGTGGTGGCCACCCGGGTAGGTGGGGTGGTGGAAATAGAGTCCGAATCCGTGGTCAGGTTGGTGGAACCCGGCCAACCAGAAGCTTTAGCCCGGGCTATTAAAGAGATGGTGCAATCTAAATCCTCGAAAGAAGTTGTCAGAAAGACTGGTAAGATTGCCAGTAAATATGCACATATAAAAATACCTTATTAGTGGGATATATCATATTTAATACGAGTTGATTTCTATGGAAAAAAGTAAATTTACCCACCTATCCCAAGAGGGAGTGCGAATGGTGGAAGTAGGAGAAAAACCCTTGGTTAAAAGAATGGCTCTAGCTAGTGGGACTATAAAACTGGAACCAGAAACCATAGAACTCATTGTTAAAGAGGAGATTAAGAAGGGGAATGTGCTGACCACTGCCCAGATTGCAGCTATACAATCCGTTAAAAACACTTCCCAGTTGATACCCCTCTGCCATCCCCTTTCCATCACCGGCATCAATGTGGAATTCGATGTCAAAAAAGAGTACATAGCGGTGGAGGTGGAAGTTCACACCACCGGACAGACAGGGGTGGAGATGGAGGCCATCACCGGAGTGAGCGTAGCTTTACTGACCATCTGGGATATGGTGAAGAGTGTTGAGAAAGATGAAGATGGCCAATACCCCCATACAAAAATTACAGATATCAAGGTACTGCGAAAGGAAAAATTAGGTTAAAATGATTATTAATGCATTAATTTAACAGTTCTTATTGATTTATTATATAATGAACCCGAGATCTGGTTGTATGAAATATTTAGACCCTGAAATTGGAGATATCATCAAGAAATGCTATCCCTACATCGAGGACCTGAACCCGGCCCAGCAGGCAGCAGTGGAAGCCGGTTTTCTGGATAGTGAGGATAACTACATCCTGGCGATCCCCACCGCCAGTGGAAAAACCCTTCTAGGAGTCTTAGCCGCCTTAAAAACTATTCTAAATGGGGGAAAGGTGGTCTATACATTGCCCCTAATATCCATCCAGAATGAGAAGGTTAAGGAGTTTAAGAAGTTTGAAGAATTCGGGATCACCGTGGGTAAACACCCCAACAGTGCGGATCTAGCGGTGATGGTGTTCGAGTCCTTTGATGCCATGTCCCGCTTCTCTTGGAACACACTCCGGGAAGTGGACCTCTTAATCGTGGATGAATTCCACATGATAGGGGAGTACAGCCGGGGGCCCACCATTGAATGTGCCATCACCCGGAGTCGGATACTGAGTAAGGGGATGCGTATCATCGCCTTATCAGCCACCCTTCAGAACATGGAAGAACTTTCAGGGTGGCTGGAGGCCCGGGTGGTGGAGCATGACTACCGGCCGGTACCCCTGCACAAGGAGGTGCTCACCACCGAGGAATTTAACCTTAAAAACAAAAACGAAGTGATAATGAGAATTCTCAAGGAATCTCTGGATGAATCATCCCAGAGTCTGGTCTTCGTTTCCACCAGGCGCTTCACCGAGTCCCTGGCCGGATATCTGGCCGGGAAAATACAAAGAAGTCTCCCAGCAGGTAAACAGGAACAATTTAAAAGGGTGGCTAGTTCGATCCTGGACGTGCCTAAAAGAAGGGGTTCCTTACCCACCGCGGTGTGCATGAAGCTAGCCGAAGCAGCAGAAAAGGGGGTGGTGTTCCACCATGCCGGTCTTTTCGACCGTCAGAAAGATATTATTGAAGAGGAGTTTCGTAACGGTAATCTGCTCATGATAATCGCTACCCCCAGCCTGATGTATGGAGTGAACCTGCCCAGTCGCAGTGTGGTTATTCGGGATTACACCCGCTGGACCAGTCATGGACCCCAGCCCATACCGGTCTTTGACTACGAACAGATGTCGGGAAGGGCAGGAAGACCGGGATATGACACTGAAGGTTATTCTTATTTAATTGCCAAGACCATGGATGAAGGACTCAGCCTCCAGGAACGTTACCTCTATGGGGAGGTGGAAACCACTAACTCCCGGCTTTTGGAGAATAAAGATGCGGTTTACCGTCAGATCATCGCCCAGGTGGCGTCTGGTCTGGCAAAAAATCCTTCAGAACTAACCGAATTTTTCCAGGAAACTTTCTACGGACACCAGATGAGTTGCAGTGAATACCTTTCCATTTTATCAGCCGACACCCTGAAGTATGAACTTAAAGATGCCCTGGAATTCCTGTTACAGAATGGGATTATACAGGCCGCCCCGGATGGATTGCACACCACTGATCTGGGCATGCTGATTGCCAGGAGTAATTACTCGGTACAGACTGCAGTGCGATTGAAAGAATTCGCTCGTTCCACTGCGGAAATGGATATTCCCCGTCTGGTGTATGAAATATGCCGCACTCCCGATCTGCCCATCGTAAGTTTCAAGGGACGCAAAAGTAGAGAACCTGTTCGGGATAGGCTTAACCAGGCCGGCGTCTTCCTAGTCGATGTGCGTAATGAGGAGGCCACTGCAGCAGTACTTATGGAGTGGATGAACGAAAGAAGTGAATATGAAATGGAAAATGCCTTCCATGTCTATGCTGCTGGGGCTCGTAGAACCGCCTACGAAGCTTCGTTATTGGTCAAGTTTTACCGGGATATCTGTCAGGTGCTGGGTATCTACATTGGCCTGGACCAGCTGGACGTACTTTCAGCACGCCTGTACTACGGAGCCCGGGAAGATATACTGCCCCTGGTAGTTTCCATACGGGGACTGGGCCGGAGAAGGGCCAGGGCCCTGGTAGATGCATTCGGGACCGATCTGAGTCACATTTCCCGGGAGGAACTGCTGCGAATAGAGGGAGTGGGACCTAAAACCGCGGATAATATCCTGAAACACTTCCGGGGAGGACAGGATATCCTCCTATAATCTAATTTAATTAATAATTGGATAAAAAATGGATAGAAAAGGAAGTTTTTTGTTTATGCAAAGCCAAGTGAAAAGTTCAATCATGAAAGGACCAACCACCAAAAACCAGCTTCTGACCATGCTCCGGGAAGAAGCCGGCAAGGTGGGCCTTAATGAGATTATACGCTCCAGTCTTCATCTACACCGTGACGCGGCTTTCGTGCAGGCCAGCTACCGGGAGGAATATATCAAAGCATATACCAACGGTTTTCTAATCCGTATCAAGGAAGTTAAAGAAGATAAACATAATTATTCCGGTCAGGTTGACGTGGAGGAGCTCAACAATGCCATGGAACTTTTAGAAGAACAAGAAAATATGGTGGAAACCCTGAAAGATGCCGAACCAGCCTTCTTCAAGATATATAAGATCATATCTTTATACACCACCTTCATCAAGGAAGAACCCATCCACCAGGTGGGAACACCATTCCCCGGTGGTTTCCAGGTCAAAAAGGGAAAGGGCAAGTATCTCTGCCCGGTGAAGAAGAACAATGAAGACAACAAACTGGCAGTGTGTCCATTCTGTATCGCAGAACAGGATGAGGATGTTTAATTGAACTCTACTTTTTAATATTAATAGTTAGGGGTTATTTTAATGGGGGATAGTGTGGAAGAACTGGTCCAGTCCGGTGAACTGACACGTATGCAGCTTATGGCACTTGTTAAAAAAGACGCCGCCCTGATATCCATACATGACATCATGCAGGCCACCGCCTTTTTAACCGAAGATGCTAAGTACTTGCCCGCCGGATACCGTGAAGATTACATTGAACGCTTCAGCAAGGCCTTCTTTGGAAGGATTCGTGATGTAAAAAATGATAATAACACCTATCAAGGTGAGGTTGACACCACCCGACTACAGGGTTTTCTGGAGGTCCTTAAAAGGCAGTATGATGAAGCTAAGAGTAAAAATGAACTCTGTTTTCTTAAAATTGCTCGTCTGATATCCATCTACACCACCTTTATCCGGGAAGAACCTGTGCATCCAGTGGGAACTAAATTTCCAGGGGGCTTTACTTTGAGGTATGAAGGGGGTAAGTACTGGTGTCCAGTGAAAAAACAGCAGCTAAATAATCCCAGTGCCCTATGTCGATTCTGCGTGTCAGTGCAGGATGAGGATGTTTGAAATATTCTTATTCACATCTTTCCAGGAAACAAGCCGCCATATTACGGGTTTTTGGACTTGAGCTTTCGAGTTGGGATTTCACAAATGTGTCGATTCTTTTTTTATCTTCACTATAGGGGTATATTTTAAGTAAGGATTCAATGGCATAGGATTTGATGAGCTCTTTCTGTTTTCCATGGTGTATTTCATCAACATTAAGGAGTTGATCAAGTATCTGGTTTCGTAGTTCGGGCTTGTGGATATATATAGTTGATGAATTAAGAGCCACATGAGACGCGGTCATTGCCCTTTCTCCCGCTAGGATGCCATAATATTCCTGAAAGATTTTATCGAACTTATTTTCCCCATCCACCTTACTTAAATTGGCCAGTATATTAATGGCTATGTTCTGATGATAATTGTTATTGCTCTTCAGCATTTTGTGAAAATAATTCCAGTGCCGATATAAAAAATCAGGTTTTTCTTCACTCAAATGCAGTAAAATCTGGTAACAGTTATACCGGATTATGTCATCTTTGGACAAAACACCGGACATAATTTCTTCAAATAAAGCTTTACTTTTTAGCGAATTTTGTGTTATTTCATCCAGGTTAGCATCTTTCTTATCTAAACCATACCTTGACATCTTAATCCCTGACCATGATTTGTTTTATACTATTTTCAAGATCATACTAAAGATCTCGCTATATTTCTACCCCTCCCAGGTTAAATGCTAGATCTAAAAATTGATAAGAAATACTAGAAACCAAATAATTCCGCGTGGTCCGGTTTTATCGTGATTACCTGTACCTTCCCCAGAACTTTGGTGCTGAGAATTTTATTAGGCTTAGAGGATTCATATTCGGCTTTAGAAGTTGTTTGTGTTTGATAATCACAGGGAGTCAGATAATATCCTTTACGCCCATGTTCCTTACCATGAACACAACAAAAATCCATATCACAACGATTACAGACTATTATTCCCTCAACCCAGTATCCTGCAAGTTCATAATATAGTTTTCCACCGCAATTAGGACATTCATTGATAAAGGTCATATTATAGTGTCTATAATATCCATCGGATAGGCTGCAACTGCAGTATGCTGAATCTACGTGCAAGTAGTCACTGGTCACTTCAACTCCATATGCACCATTATCAGAAGCGCTCACTGGATTGATTGTTAGATGTATTGATGTTAAACTCAACAAAATTAGAAGTACGATTTTTCGCTTAAACCAAACCCCCTAGAATATTATGCCATCCACATAAAATAAATTTTTATCTTGCATGCTAACCCTATTCTTCCCATATGATTTCATATAATATGTAAGATTTAATATTAACAATTAAATAATAATAATTAACTAAATAGTATTTAAATGGACTTAGTGGTGGGGAATATGGGTATGTATAAAAAAATATTAAACTGGGATTATGATCCAAAAAGAGATATCGCCTTCATTTTCAGTCAGGA
Source organism: Methanobacteriaceae archaeon (assembly GCA_027318585.1). Taxonomy (GTDB): domain Archaea; phylum Methanobacteriota; class Methanobacteria; order Methanobacteriales; family Methanobacteriaceae; genus Methanobacterium. The sequence goes on from DAHVOW010000005.1 coordinate 43,914, forward strand.
CTACGATTATCAGGAATCAATAAAATTAATGAACCTGTCTTTAGATCTAAACCCCCAGGGAAAAGTTGTGGCCCTGGAGATCTTTAATTCCTCCCGATCTCTTGAAGTGGAAAAAGAGTCATTAACCACTCCTGAAGATTTTTTAATAGAAATTTCGGTTAAAAACAGGACTTTAAATGTGATTGCCTCCTTTAAATTACATTCAGAAGGAGGATTAACTGATAGATGGTTAAGAGAAAAAACAGTAGTTGAACATCGAATCCTGGAAAATATCCTTAGACCAATTCATCATATAAAAGAAAAATAATATGGTTGGATCTATTTCCAACCAATTTCACAATCAGATTGAATTATATCGTCCAAATAGCAGATTAAGACAATTTTAGACTGTTGAGTATCATATTATATGCATCAGTGGTTTCATTCAGGGCACTGGTAGGACATATGTATTGGATAGTGTAATAGAAGTTGTCCTTCTGGATTATGGTCACTTTTTGAGCAGTTTCTGGACCAATATTGCCCAGTTGAGTAGCTTTGAATTCACCAATGTTGCTAGTGGCTACCGTAGAGTTGGTAGAGTTGGTGACAATACTTCCGGTACTGGGAAGTTGAAGCACTCCTTGAGTAGTGATTTGCATCTGGAAAACTATGAAGGCAGTTATAGTCTGGTTATTAGACTGAAAATCACGAGTAAGAGTTACAGAAGAATATAATGATTGGTCATTGAAACTTCCTATGGACTGTTCCTGGTTCCATGAATTAGGATATTCAAAAGTCACATTCCCGGTTTGGAAGGTACTATTTCCAGTTACTGATACAGCCACCACAACTATGACCAGCAACACTACTATGATAATGGCGGGTAAAAGAAAACGTTCCTTGTCCATTTGATCACCTACTTATTTTTATATTAGGATAAGTATATAATCTTAACTGAAATGCTTTATTAAGCATTTAAGGAGAAAATATGGATATTTATATAAATTTATTGCTGGAAAATAATTTTTTTATCCTAAAAAAAGCTGTTTTTAACCCAACAGTTCCCTGGCCTTCACTGCCTGGTAAGTCTTACCTTTGTAATTAAAAAAGCAAGGTATGGCTCCTGTTGGACAGAATGAAACACAACGCAGACAATAGTTACATTGGTTACCAGTAACTGGATAATTTTTCATTGTTATATTGTCACTGGGACATAATTCCGCGCATATACGCACTGGTTACACTTCTCATCCTGGCTTTTAAACTTGAGATATCTCTGGTGCAGATTCCATGCGGCTAACTTCCAGGATACCATGCTGATTAGATGGATGAAGTCGGATATTAATGGTACCCGCCCCCACATCGCTTTTCCTTCCATCAAACTTTGAGCATATTCATCTGCCCTCTGCAGTCCTTTTTTTATTTTATAGTGGGAAGTTCTCTGGTCCTGGATATAAAAAATATTAATGGGCATAACTATTTCACAGGCCCCAATAGGGCTATAACCACGTTTTTTCACCATCCTACGAATTGGTCCCACAATTCCTCCGGAAAATCCGCCTAAAGTATCCACCATGAAAATTTCGGTTCCCTGGGCCCGAGGAAGGTTTTCGATGAAATTCCAAACCAGGGGGTAGGTGGATAAAATGGCAACTGGAAAGCCCTCCAATGGTTTTGGCAAGGTCCACATCAGCCGGGCTAAACTCTTCTAATCGAAGAAGTTCCACTTCTGCACCTAATTCCTCCAGTACTTCCCGCATCTTATTAACCACTAGAAATGTATTCCCGGTGCCTGAGAAGTAGAAAAATTGAACTTGCTTATTCTTCATTCAAATTACACTCCAGAGTCTTAGTTTTCTTGTTTATAATATCCTCTTTTTTATAAAAAGTATATAGAGATTTCCTTAAATCTAAAAAAAGACCTATATGGATTAAAAAATATCTAAAAAATTCAAAAATAGAAGGATTTAAAAAAAATCCATAAGGATCTGATGATAATAAAAAAAAATTGAATAATTCATTCTATTTTTCATTTAAATTCGCTAAGGACTCCCTATAGCCTATAAGTAAGGCCATGAAAAAATAAAAAGATGTAGATTGAACTATCCTCCACCATCACAGAGCTCATTGCTCATATCCACGTCTTCTCCAAATTTCTTTTTAAGGTTTTCCACCGTCTTACGGGTGATCTCGTCTTTTTCAGTTGTTTCATCAGTGGAAACTTTTTCCCTTAAAGTTTCACGGCGTTTAACTTTCTGGTACTCTTCCGGAGCCATAACTTCCAAAAACCGGACATTGTACCACAGTTTGGTGCTGTCCATCTGAGCCCACTTGACTTTCTGGTCTTCACGCACATTAATGACTTCCCCTGCTGTTCCCGTGCCTGTGTATCTCACATGAGCGCCCTTAACTATGTTATTACCCCTGAAGTCAATTTCCATATATAATACCCCTTTATACTGCCTTTTTTAAAGTTTGAGTTTCCTTTTCTCAGGATCTTGAGCAGATTCGGCCCGCAGATCTAACTCTGCTTTCTCAATCTTTAAGAGTACGTAGTCCCCCACCTGGTCAATATCCTGGTTGGTGATCTCAAAATCATCCCTACCAATACTAAAATCACTGGATGATATTGTAATAGTGGCCACAGTCCCTTCAACCGCATCAATATCCATATCAGAAACCTTACCAACACCCATGGCATTTTTATCCAGGACTTTCTTTCCTAAAATTTCAGTAACCTTCATCATGACACCTCTATTATATTTCTGTTTCTATCTGTATATAATTTTTAAATAAACAAGATTAATTTCAAAAATTTCGGGAAATATTATTCATCATGAGGCCGTTAAAAAGTATATCCCGGAGATATAAGATGAAATTTAGTTTTTAAAGAAAAAAAGAATATTTCCCGGCGAAGAAAAGAAAAGAATTAAATTAATTATTCTATTCCACCTTAAAAAATTCAACCTTGGGACATTCACAAACTGGACAAATATCCGGGGCCTCATTTTCAACGGTGTTACCACAGCAACCGCACACGTAGTAATCCACTTCTTCATTTTTATCCATTGATTCCAGTGCCTTCTTGTACAGTACGGCGTGAATTTCTTCCACCTTATTTGCAACATCAAAGGTCCAAACTGCCTTCTTGTTGCCATCTTTTTTAGCTTCTTCAATGAAATCGGGGTACATGCTCTCAAATTCTTCTATTTCTCCAGATATGGCCACCTTCATATTCTCCTCGGTGGAACTAACCCCACCCATAATGGTGAAGTGATTGTGAGCATGTACTCTTTCGGCTTCAGCAGCAGCCCGGAATAATTTTGCTATCTGAGTGTAACCCTCTTCGTCAGCTTTTCTAGCAAAAGCCATGTATTTGTGGTTTGCTTGTGATTCTCCTGCAAATGCTTCTTTTAAATTGTCCATGGTGCTCATATATTTTCCCTTCCTTAATTAGTACAAATTTATATAAAATATCAATAAGCTATTAAATTTTTGGTTTGGCCATGATTTAGAGAATAAGATGCTAATTTTTATCTAAATGCTTTAGCTTTAAAAAAAAAGAGAAAAAAAATATAAAGTAGGGATTAAATCCCCAAAAATACAAAAGAGAAGACAATTAAGCGGACTTAACGGCCATCTCAATATCGTCGGCTTTGACGGTTTTCCTTCCGGCGTGCTTTGCAAGTTCAACGGCTTGTTTGGCCAGCTCTTCTCCTTTTTGTTCGAGAGCTTCAGCTAAAGCCTCTTTTGCGTCGTCACTAATCCGTTGTGCACCAGCATTTTTTATGATCCTTCCAACTGGAGCAATTGGTAATTCAGCCATATTTTCACCTCCTAATTTAGCTAGGGCACTATTATATTTAAATATGTCGGTTTTAATGGTCTTCTGGGCAAGTGTATACCCCCTACTCAGTGGGCAGATGAGTTCATCATCTTACCAAAAGTTATAAGGGTATTGCAAGCAATAGGAATTGTCATGTATAAGAGTCTGGAGATTGACCCCCAGATAAAAGGTATACTCGAAAAAGCCCTCTATGACCGTATTTCATCTGAAGAGTCCCTCAAATTAATGGAAGCTAGAGGGGATAATTTTCATGCCCTATTACTCGCTGCCGATATGCTTAGGAAAGATCTGGCTGGAGATAGGGTTACATACATCCAGAACTGGAATATAAACTTCACAAATATCTGTACCGGGACCTGTGGCTTCTGTGCCTTCCGGAAAAATCAGGAAGAAGAAGGAGCCTACTTCCTTGCCATTGAAGATATTGTCCACAGAGCCAGGAAAGCCTGGGAAGATGGGGCAGTGGAGGTCTGTATTCAGGGAGGTCTTCACCCCACTGTTGATGCCTACTTTTATGAAGATCTGCTTCGAGCCTTAAAAAATGAAATTTCAGAATTACACATACACGCCTTTTCACCCATGGAAATCTACTATGGAGCAAGACAAGCAGAATTATCTCTGGATGAAACTCTTAAGATGTTAAAAAAAGCGGGACTTGGTTCCATGCCTGGTACTGCCGCTGAGATTTTAAATGACCAGGTCCGTAAAATAATCTGCCCAGGTAAACTATCCACATCGGAATGGGTGGAAGTCATTGAGAAAGCTCATCACCATGATATTCCTACCACCTGCACCATGATGTATGGACATGTTGAATCTGTTAAGCAACGAGTGGAGCATCTCGAAATACTCCGCCAGATACAGGAAAGAACGGGAGGGTTCACTGAATTTGTGCCCTTAACCTTCATGCATCAGTTCGCCCCCATTTATCAAGCAGGCCTATCCAACCCTGGAACCACCGGCACTGAAGACTTGAAAATCTATGCTGTGTCTAGATTGATGTTTGGAGATCTTTTACCTAACATACAAGTCTCCTGGGTAAAATTAGGATTCAAATTCGCCCAGGTCTGTCTCACCGCAGGGGCCAATGATTTGGGCGGGACCCTGGGTGAGGAGAACATTTCCAGATCGGCTGGGGCCCAGCACGGAGTTTACACACCTCCTTCCGAGCTTCGCAGGATTGTGAAGGACTTAGGCAGGATCCCTGCTGAGCGTGACACTCTCTACAAGGAGTTTCAGGAGTTTTAATACCCATCAAGGATTTTTGGATTTTTTTTAAAAATTTAATAATAGTGATAAAACTTATTTCTTCCTTATAATAATGGTGTCGCCCTCTACAACTTCTCGGAACAGATCCAGGTTCTCGGTAATCCGTCCAATGTGATTTACCTCCGAAGCCGGCTGAGAAGCACCATAAAATATGCAAAACGCATATCCCGGTGGCCAGTAGGAGAGATCACCGCTTTCTGATGTGGAAGAAGGATTTTCATACTCAGCTACCAGAGGTATTGTAAAATATACTTCTTCCTGCCAGTCTAGCGCCTCTCCTTCTATCGGAAGAATTCCATATATTTTAGCAGCTGTATTAAGGTTACGATCATCAAGGATGGCCTTTGCGACTCCCTTACCTGCAACTTCTATTTCTAGTTCCATGAAATCCTCCTAAAGATCATTAGTTAGTCCTTGATAATTTTTACGCCACTTGAAGTTCCTATTCGGCTGGCTCCGGCTTCAATCATGGCCAGGGCAGTTTCCAGGTCCCGAATTCCTCCTGCGGCTTTAATTTCCATTTCTGGCTTAATATTCTGCCTCATAAGCTTCACATCTTCAACAGTGGCACCAGTGGTTCCAATACCAGTGGAGGTTTTTACAAAATGAGCTCCTGCTTTTTCTGCGATGTGGCAGGCTCTAACCTTTTCCTGGGGACTTAACAATCCAGTCTCCAGAATCACCTTAACGGTTTTTCCTTCGGCAGCCACCACCACTCCTCGAATATCACGATAAACCAGATTATCATCCCCAGAGTGTAAGGCACCTACGTTTAAAACCATATCCAACTCGTCAGCACCATTTTCCAGGGCATCTTTAACTTCGAAGGCCTTGGAATAGGGTGTCTGAACACCAAATGGAAATCCAATCACGGTACAAACACCCACTGGATTATTCTTTAATAAAATACTAGCCCTGGCCGTGTGGGTGGGAGTTACGCATACGTTCCTAAATCCGTATTCCTGTGCTTCATCACAGAGTTTTTCAATATCCTCTGCAGAGGCATCCCGTCCTACATTGGTATGATCTATTTTCCGGGCTAATTCCTTGGCATCTATCATTTAAACTCCCTCCATCTTTTAATCAACAATATTTTTTTAATTTATTGGTTTAGACATGTAGGGGCCTTGTTTCCGATACCCAAATTTCCGGTAGTATTCACGCACCCCTATCCCACTACATATGATCATTTTTTTCATTCCATATTCATCCCGTGCTATCTTCTCTGCTTCTTTCAAGAGTTCTTCACCATATCCACGGTGCTGTCCGACTTCATCCTCCCTCTCACCTAGGGGGATCATCGGCCCGTAAACATGAAGTTCCCGCACCAGGGAAGTGTAATTATCAATCTCCGGGCGGTGAGCAGAGACAGAAGGCATGCGCAGACGTAAAAATCCCATCAAAACCTGGTTTTTGGGGTCTTCTGCTGATAAAAATATTTCCTTACCACCTACAGCCCTATATTCCTCCTTCATTATTTTAATTCGGTCCGGTTCCGGGTGGATTCCCTTAGAAGCTTGATGTCCAACCTCCCGGCACCTGATGCACTGGCACTGTACTCCCTCATCTTCCAATTTCCGGTAAACCAACTCCCCCAGGTTGGACTTTTTCACTCCCGCTTCGATGAGCTGCGCTGGTATATCGCGCTGGATACGCATGGTACGCACCCACTTAGGAAGTATTTTTTTTATTTTCACTATCAGATCCACCGCTTCCTCGGTGGTATAGGGCTGATAGTCTCCATCCTCCCACATCTGGTATAACTGGGAGCCCCTGGTTACCAGGCAGGGATATATTTTTAGCATGTCTGGTTGAAACTGCTCCTCCTGGAAGACACGCTGGAAGATGCGCAGATCCATTTCCGGGTCGGATAACAAACCGGGCATGAAATGCATGGCCACTTTCACTCCAGAATCCCTTAAGATCTGATTGGCCTCCACAACATCTTCCACTCGATGACCTCTTTTAATGCGGTGATAGATGAAGTTGTAGATAGTCTGTACTCCTAACTCCACTCGGGTAACACCCATCTGGAGCATACGATCCACATCTTCTATTTTAGAATAGTCAGGACGAGTTTCAAAAGTCATACCAACACATCGAACTTTTGATCCCTCATTTTTAGCCTGAACGTCCTCTAAATACCTGAAACCCGACGGAACAGCCAGTTGCTGATCCTCTCTGGAGAAAATTTGGTTATCTCTAACACCAAAGTCGTTCATAGCCTGCAGACATTTAGTAACAAACCATTCCTGGAAGCACAAGGGTTGGGAAGGGAAGGTTCCGCCCATTATAATTAATTCCACTTTATCCAGGGGATGTCCAATACTACCCAACTGCATGAGGCGGTTGTAAACTTGGCGGTAGGGATGAAAGTCGAACATACGCGCTCTTAAAGCCGCTGGTTCTTCCCCAGTATAACTGGGAGGCGCTATATCACTTTCAGGACAGTAGTAACATCTTCCATGGGGGCACTGGTGAGGGGGGCACATCACCGCCACCACTGCCACCCCGGAGATGGTTCGGGTGGGCTTTTTCTTGAGGAGTGAAGAAATCATTTTTTTTTCTTCATTTGTGGCCTCTTGTAGTATGGAAGCGTTGCTGGGGAATTTATCAAGCTGGTAATCTCTACAGGCCTCCAATTTTATTTTTTGGAGGTCCTTACGTGTTTTAACTCTTCCGTCTATAATTTCATCTATAATATGGCGTTTAGCTTCCTTCATGGCCATTTGAATACTCCTATGGCAGCTTATCTTTTAGATTCTGTTTTTCAATTTTTAGCAAGTATCAATCTATTTTTTGCCCCGAAATTTTTTCTATTTTTGGGGCCATATGTAATTTAAGCTATTTAATCATAATATCAGAAAATCAGTTGACTAAAAAAAAATAGTCTTATTAGAAATTAGATGGTCACCAAATCCAGCAGCTCTGGTGAAGACTCTTTTTCATCTAAAGAAATAAGATATTTTCCATCATTCTCCACCACTACTAAAGCAATGGGCTCTATGGATCCGGCGTGAAAATGCGCTCTGTTGATTTTTGTAACTTTAACCAGGGGATAAATCTCTTTTTTATCTACTTTAATTGGTTTTAAAGTTAGAATATTCTGTTCTATATTCTGTTCTATATCTTCCCTGATATTTTTCATATTCTCCAAAACCATAGTTTATCCTCTCAATTCAGAAATAAGTGATCGAACTGGCTTTTTGGTAACAGCCCTTAAAGCTTCTTTGCTTAAACTGAAAAATTTGAATTTCAATTTAAGATAAAAAAATCCGTCCATAATTTTATTTTCGAAATCAGGATTCACATGAATCTTCAGAGGCCTGGGAAGTAAATATCGTGTAGATTCCGTGAAAGCCCAGATATAACCAGTGACGATGGCAGTGTCAGCCGGACTATCCAGTCCCAGATTTAGGTCCAGATATATTTCCTGAATTTTTATGGAACTTAAAATTGACCATAGAATTCGTTCTATATAGGGCCATGATTCCCTTAGAAGCCTTAGGACTTTTTTTATTCGTTCTAAGTCCCATTTTTGTTTTTCATCATCTTTCTTATCTTTTTTCTCTTCCGGGGATTCTTTTAGTGAAGGTATTTTTCTTTTAAAAAAGGTTAATCCCAGCCAACTTATCCTCAGATCTCCATTTAGAGACTGGTTTTTTTTAGTTAACCCTACAGACACTTGGAATGGAATTAAAAGAAAAGAGAAAATGATGAGTACTAGGACCAGAAAAATGGCCAGGAGGACAGTTATCAAATGCTATCCTCTACTCTTTAGTTTCTTCCTTTTCTGCTTCTGGTTTTGTCTGAGTTGATTCCTTATCTTTCCGACTTTCTTTTATTATGTCCATCACGGTAGTTCCCACTTCCCCCACTGCACGTACTAAGGGATCAGCTGATTTAAGGGATAATACCCTCACACCGTCAGGTCCAGAGATGCCTTTAAATACCACTACCATGGCCACTGGCTCGATTCCAGCACCTCCACCAGCACCAGCACCAGTACCTCCACCTTGTCCAGTTGGTCCTTGCCCCTCACCCATACCTGCTCCAAAGGCCATGCCAAACTTAGTGATAGGGATCATGACCTTGTCATCGGTTTCTATTACCTCTCCAATCACGTTCTCAATATTTAAGACCTTACGAATTTCTTCGACTGTTGTTTTTATAGGATCCTGTATATCCATAGCATTCCCCCCGCGGGTTTTAACATTTTATTATGTTGTTTATATGTATCTGGGAGGGCATAAACTTTACTAAATAGATCATAAAAGCACTGAATATTTTCTGATCTTTTTAGAAAAGGTTTATATATGAACAGAATAATAATGACTGAATGCGGGCCCGTGGTCTAGGGGTATGATACCTCCCTGACACGGAGGTGATCACGAGTTCGAATCTCGTCGGGCCCATAGGCCGTGGTAGTTCAGTTGGGAGAACGCCAGACTGAAGATCTGGATGTCGCTGGTTCAAGTCCGGCCCACGGCACTTATATTGTTTTTAAATTTCTTCCATCTAATAAAAACGTGTGCAAGCCCTATATCAATTTTTTCAATTACTTCATCATTCGTAGGCCTAATCCATCAAAGATCGGAGTTTTTTTTTAGAAATCTTTAATAATGTAATTTGCCACTAATATCAGCACTTAAAACCAAAATTGTCAGTGAATTAAATGGATTTTTAAAGAAATTCAATCTATTTAAAACATCCCTACTAAGAATTACTAATTAATAATGATTATATATATTTATTGAACTCTCTATAGACCCAAAAAAAATTTGAACCCCCATATGAGATTTATAACCAAATAATGACCTTAAAAGAGAGCTTATTGTACTATTAAGAGTGTCTGATGACCTTAACGATTTTTTAAACTGGAATAATACTTTCCAAGCCGTTGGGTAGGATAATAAGCCACCCCCATTGTAACCATCGCCAGTATTACCAAAATTTTAAGGCCTTAAAGAGGGTGAAATAACTTAAAGGGTTTTAAAAGATTATTATACCCGAAATAGGGAAACCAAGGAAACTAACCGTTTAACACTTATTTTAAATTGGTGAGAATTTGACCCTAATATTAAAAAGAGTTCTTAAACTGTTTTAATGCCAAAGAAAAATAATAAATTTTATAAGTAATGGTAAAAAGAGGCACATATACCCAGAAATACCCGGAATATGACAATTTCATGTTCCTTCCATAATAGGAAAAAAATTATAAATGGTATTATCTGAGTCGGAGGCGGTATAATTAATAGAAAAATGTTGATTACACTGCTGGTTCTATTTGGAGCTTTGCTCCTTTTAAATGACGGCATATGTGTTGCCAGCGAAAATATAACTAACGATACAACACTGATTAACACTACCTACATAACCAGCGACCTTAACACCACAGCAGAACAGGATACACTAGCTGCAGGCGAAACCACCCCTGACAGTACAACGACTACCCTAAAAGAACAGTACAACAACTCCCATGGAATCTGGATCCGGAGCGATGACATCGCCCAAATCAATGTCACAGCTCTGGTTAATGCTGGAATCACTGACGTATACGTTAAAGTAAGTAGACTGGTAGATTACCAGACCACCCTTGACAACTTGGCCGATGTCAAAGAAAAACTTTCAAGTAGCGGTATCAGAATCCATGCCTGGGTAACCTGTTTTAAAGATGCCAACGGAAACTGGGTTGATCCCTTAGGTACCTACAGTTACACCGTACAGGTTCCTTATCAACAAACCGTTAAAGTATCTTATAAACAGTGGTACAAGGGCTGGTATAAGAAATACTACACCAAATGGGCCAAAAAATGGTACAAATCCTGGTACAAGTACCGGGGTAAGTGGAAGTACAAGTGGAAATACACGTGGAAAAAGGTCACCAAATACTACAAGAAGTATGGATGGTACTACGTGTGGAAATACAAGTATGTGACCCAAACGGCGTATAAGACTGAGACCCGTTACGGTACTGACACCAGTCTTAACGACCAACTGGTCCAATTTGCCACTAGCCTGGCCAGTAGTAAGTCGGTAGACGGTAAATATTTAATAGACGGTATACACCTGGACTACCTTCGCTATCCTGGAACTGCATACAAATACACCGGTGGAACCGCTGCCATAACCAATTTCGTGGCCAGAGTTAACACCGCGGTGAAATCCGTGAACCCAAATGTGGCCCTATCAGCTGCTCTCATGCCTGAGGGTTCCATTAACGCCTACTTCTATGGACAGGATTACAGTCAACTAGCCAGTAAACTGGACTTCTTAGTACCCATGATCTACAAGGGTAACTATGGACAGAACACCGATTGGATAGGAACTAAAACTGCCTATATCGTAAGCAAGGCCGGGGATACTCCTGTAATAGTCGGATTGCAGACCTATGTTTCAGATAATAATCTGACCCCATTATCTGCAACGGAATTACAACAGGATATCAACAAGGCAATGGAATATGGAGCGTCTGGTTACGTACTATTCCGGTTAGGTCTGATCGATGCTAATTTCTTAGCAGGTAGTGACTTTGATGCTGCGAGTGCAGGGTCAGTCGGTGCCAGTTCAAGTTCAGAGACTACCGATGCCAATGCAGTGACAGTGACTTTTCCAATAGCAGCCACAACATATTCAGCTGACCTACAGCAATATCTACAGTCCACAACCAACTGTCAGTCCACTGACTCCAGAATTATCGCTTTAGCCCAGAGTATTACAGTAAATGCCACCTCAACCTATGAGATGGCGCAGTTCATATTCAACTGGGTGCGCGATGAAGTGGAATACTCCTTCTACTATAACACGAAGTATGGTGCCGTTAATACCATGTTGAACCGTGCTGGAAACTGCTGTGACCTGTCACACTTGATAGTGGCCCTTTGCCGGGCCGCTGGAGTCCCAGCTTTATACAAACACGGTACCTGTAACTTCGCTAGCGGAACCTACGGACACGTATGGGCACAGGTGTACGTCAATGGTAACTGGATCAATGCCGATGCCAGCAACAATGCAAACAGTTTTGGAATAATAACCAATTGGGATACGAGTTCTTACACTCTGAAAGGTACCTACGCATCATTACCTTTCTAAACCCCTTTTTCCTTTTTTTATTTTAATCTCAAAGAAAATTCGTTATTTTAAAAAAATCAGATTACCTCTCCCCGGAGGTAGGTGCTTTTTGCTTCAGTAACTTTCACGGTCACAAATTCTCCCAGAGGAGCATCATCCACAATTACAGTTTTGTATGAATCACTGCGACCAGACCATCCGCCCCGAGAGCCCCTATCCGTAATTAAGATGTTCTGTACGGTATTGAGAATTTTCTGGTTATTTTGATAGGCTATTTGGGTTTTGAGTTCATTCAACTCCCGGGCCCGACTTTTCATAATGGGAGCGGCTATTTCATCTAAATTTGAAGAAACTGCACCGGGCCGGTGGTGATACTTGGAAATGTGCAGAAAATCTGGTCGAACTTGACTTATTACCTTTAGGGTATCCTGGAAGGCTTTATCATCCTCGGTGGGATAACCTACAATCACATCTGTAGCCATAGAAAGTGTGGGTATTGCCTCCCGGAACATGTGAACGATTTTTTTAAAGGTATCTGCAGAATGTACCCTTCTCATGTGGTTTAAAACCTGATCATTACCACTTTGAAGAGGTAGGTGGAGAAATTTATAAATTTTTTCACTTTTAAATGAGTTAATAAGTGCTTCCAGGTCCCCCCCTATGCTCTCGGGATGCATCATCCCCACCCTAACTCTGAAATCACCCTCTATCCGGGTAATATCATCAATAAGTGCATTTAAACTGTCTCCTGTGTCTTTTCCATAGGCAGCGGTGTCCTGAGCGGTTAACTGTATCTCCACACATCCCTCTCGGACTGCCTGCTCCACTTCTTCCAACAATAGATCGGGGGGATAACTCTGCAATTTTCCCCGGGCAAAACGGGTGCAACAGTAAGTGCAGGATCCCAGACAACCCTCGGAGATCTGTAGAATGTGGATCAGGGGGTTGAAACGTTTTTTAGATAGGCCGGCCTTAATATCATGACTGTGACCAGTTTTTCTTAGAGTTTCACCCTTCAACAGCGCCTCCACTACTTCCAGGGTGGAACTTAGCTGACGGGCTCCTATCCAGCTGGCCTGTGGTGCTATTTGCTCCAGGACTTGGGGGTCGATGTCAACCATGCAACCCGCCATCAGAAGTTTGCTTTGGGGATATGAAGTAGTAAGATCCTTTATGCGGTTTATTATCTTCTGTTGGGTGGGTAACTTTACATAGCAGGAGTTAAGGATAAACATATCGGCTTCATCTGCCTTTTCAGTTAGTTGATATCCCCCTTTTTCCAGTAAGGCCACTATGATCTGGGAGTCTGCCTGGTTAAAGGTGCAACCATAGGTTTCTAAATAGAATTTCATGTCCATCCTTCTTAATAAAAATCTAAAAATAGATAAGGCATTAATTTTCGGGCCAGCCATGCTTACCGATCATGGGTACGAAGGCCACTCCCCCGAGTTTCTCAGTCTTATATTCATTCTCAGACACTCGGATAACAGAAACAAGTTCCTGGAAGTAATGGTCAGTGCCAACTGGACTGAGAAGTTTTCCACCGATTATTAACTGGTTTTTTAATGGTTCAGGTACGCGGGGGGCGCTGGCAGTGGCGTAAATACGATCATAAGGTGCCTTTTCAGGATAACCCCGGGTACCATCAGCTAAGAGCACCGTAACCCTGCCATCATATCCAGTGTGCTTCAAATTATTCCGGGCATTATCAGCCAGAGATTCAATCCTTTCCATAGTGTAAACGTGCCCTTCCTCGCCAATTATTTCAGCCACCACTGCGGCGTTATAACCATATCCAGTACCTATCTCCAGGACTTTCATTCCCTCCTCCAGATCAAGCTCTTCACACAAAATGGCCACCATATGGGGTGCGGATATAGTTTGACCCTCCCCAATGGGTAATGGAGTATCTAAGTGAGCGTAGGAACGTTTATCTTCCGGGACAAATTCCTCCCTGGGAACCCTGAGCATGGCCTCTTTCACCGTCTGAGAGTGTAAATATCCACTGTTTGACAGATTTTCCACCATTTCCTTTTGGGAGTCGGTCATGTCACCACGTTCATCGTTAAAACATAATCATAACGTCTTTCAGATACCGGTATTCCATATACACGCTTTGTGACATCGGCATAGGCAAATCCACGCCTCATACGTCTTTCTAAAGTTTTTATGGTTTTTATTCGAAAGATGGTTCTACCCATTTTCACCACATCCCCTACCGTAAAGGTGAAGTCCCGGTCCACTTCCACCTTGCGAGATAAAACCCTTCCATGAAGGTCTACGGAAACGCCAACCCTAGCGGGTATGTCTACTGATGCTGCCCAGATGCTTATCAAATCTTCTACCATACTTTCCATTACCCGGGCATTTCTTTTATTCTCCAGGGAAGTGATGCGCACTCTCTCATCTCCCACTTCCAGGATATCATCCACTCTCAGGATTTCATCAGGATAGAAACTTACCCATTTCTTAAGTGATTCTTCGAATTTGCTTATAATAATCCGTATCTCCAAAGGCCGGGGGGTTTCCACGGTTTCTCTGAACACGTTTCCACACTCTTCACACTTTAAAAGAAGTTCCCTGGTTATTTTACCCTTTGATTTAAGTACTTGATGCTCATGTGAGCCACATGCAGGACATTTCATTATTACTCTCCTTTAAAAAATAGAAAACATTAAGAATATCTTAATTTTTATCTAATCTAAATTTTAACTAAATTTTTAAATATTTTATTCTTATTATATTTTGATCCTCTAACCTTATATCTTTAATCATTCCCTCTATTTTTAAGGAAATGGTTAACCAGACCCCCATCTTCAAGTATCTCCAGCATGAAGTCCTGAAAAGGCTGTATCTTAAATTTTTTACAGGTTGTTTTATTTTCTACCATTCCTGATCCAAGATCAATGGCCAGTGCATCTCCCTTTTCAGCTTCCACATCCGCCACGATAACAGGTAAACCGACATTAATGGAATTCCTATAAAATATACGTGCAAAAGATGGTGCAACCACTGCTGCTACACCTAAATGCTTCAATGCAACTGGGGCCTGTTCTCTGGATGAACCGCAGCCAAAATTCAAACCCGCAACTATGATGTCGCCTTTTTTCACCTGACTTGCAAAAATTGGGTCCTCACCCTCCAAAACATGGGAAGACATTTCATCCATATCTAAAATTCGGAGATATCGCCCAGGTATTATCACATCGGTGTCGATATGATCTCTAAATGTCCAAACCTGGCCTTCTATAACCTTCATTATATGAT
Organism: Methanobacteriaceae archaeon; assembly: GCA_027318585.1. Lineage (GTDB taxonomy): Archaea > Methanobacteriota > Methanobacteria > Methanobacteriales > Methanobacteriaceae > Methanobacterium. The sequence goes on from DAHVOW010000005.1 coordinate 59,347, forward strand.
TCTCCTATTGTTCTGTACTTGATATTTTAAAAAATATTATTAACTTGGCCCCATTAGTTTATTTCTGCACCATGGTTTTGTGCCTGGGTAAGGATAATTTCGCTGTCAATAGGTCCTAAAGCATCTTCAGCGGCTTTTTCAAGCCCTTTAGAGTTAGTATCAGTAACTGCATATAAGGTAGGGCCAAAACTACTCATACCCACCCCCGCCGCACCGGCTGATCGTAAAGATTCCATGATATCCCTGATAACAGGGCTTTGAAGCATGTTTTCGATTTTTTTGAAGCCGATATTCTGTATGGAGTTTATTACTTCGCCAAATGTATCCAGATCTCCTTCTACAATGGCGGGCATCATTTTCATGAGTAGCAGATGTGAAAGTTGCTGGACCTCTTCTAATGGGATTGGGCAGTACTCCTGGAAGATGTTAACTTCTTTTTTTCCCGAAACTCTATCCTCAAAGCGGGGTATTACTAATAAAATTTTCCAATCTTCAGGAAATTCATAGCGGGCAATTACAGGTGGTGGGGAAGCCTGAGAAGCAGAAGAAGGTAAAAATTTAGATTTTTCAGTTTTAGGGTGCCCCCCGTCAATTACTAAACCACCTTCATGGAAGGCTGCGACTCCAATACCAGATGTTCCTCCACGGCCCACAACACGGCCAATAGAATGGGCATCCAGGTCCTGACCGTAATAATTTGATATTAGTTTCCCGGCTGCCAGTGAGAGTTGGGTCCCGGTTCCCAACCCGGAATGAGGAGGGTAGGTCTCCCCTACTGTAAAGTCAAATCCACCTTCCATGCCCAGGAATTCCATCATCTTATGGGATGCACTTTCAATTTTGTCGCAATACTCCTGGAGACGATTCGGGCTTAGTTTATCCTGATTGTTAAATTCTACCCTGACACCCTTATCTCCAGGGTTACATTTCAAAATAAGGTGCGGGTTTTCCAGGGTTAAACCTACACCCCCATCCAACCTGCCTAAAGAACCGTTAAGGTCAATAAGGGTGATATGCAGTCTAGAAGGGGCCTTGATCATCAATTTTACTACCAGAATCAGCTTTTAAATGGTTTAGAATATTTCTTCTCAATATCCTGGCGGTAAATAGCGTTCATGGAACAGAAGGGGATTATACGTCCGTCTGGGACTGCATAATGAATAACACATCTTTTAACCCTGTCCTGGTCGAAGTTCCAGGGATCCATGAAGTGCATGCAGGATATTAACAGTGTTTTATGGTGGAAGTCACCAAGTGCATCGTAAGAACGGTCTTTGAATACGTTAAGCAGTATGCTTTTTATGTCCACTGATTCCGGGGCTTTAGATGGGTGCACTGTTTTAGGAAGCTCAACTGAAGCTCGGGCTACTACTTTAGCCTTGGATATTATTCCTCCATCCTTAATATCATCACTGCTCTTGGAAAGAAGTTCGAAAAATAGATCCACATCCACGAATTGGGTAATGGGAATTATTTCATCATCATCTATAAAAATATAAGTTGCTGAACCACAGTGGGGGTGGCAGGTGAATGTTATCTGGTTATCGCCTTCAATAGCTGAAATAAAGTCAGATATTGGCATCACAGATGAAGCAGGATAGAAATCCTCCACTTTGATCTGGCCGTTGGTCTGATCCGCGACCATATTCTCGAAGTCTGGTATGGTGATGCGCTGCTCTTCCACATGGTTAGCTGGTGTTCTGCCAGCAAAGGATACTGGCTGGAAGTTTACACCCCGGATAATGTCCAGGTTCTCTATTGCAAATCTTACGATGTCCCCAATTTGTTGATCATTTACTCCCTTAACCAAGGTAGGGACCAGCACTATCCCCAGGTCTGCTTTACGGCAGTTTTCAATGGCTTGCAGTTTCCATGGTAACAGGTTCTTACCCCTGTTTTTTAGGTAGGGCTCTTCGGTGACCCCATCAAACTGAAGGTAAACCGTGTTAAGTTCCGCTTCTTTAAGATCTATCGCCAGTTGAGGGTTGGTGGCCAGTTTAATCCCATTGGTGGCTATTTGAGTGTGGCTAAACCCTTCTTCCTTGGCCAGTTTAATTAGATCCACAATATCTTTACGTACCGTTGGCTCTCCACCGGCGTATTGAATTGCAGGGGTTGGAACCGGCCGGTTCGAACGTAGGTTCCTTAACATCTGCCGGATTTCATCATAAGAAGGTTCATAAAGTGACTTGGAAACTGCAGCATTAGCAAAACATATGGGACAACGAAGATTACAACGATTAGTAACATCAATAAGACCTAAAACGGTATGACTCTCATGATCAGGACATAAACCACAGTTAAGAGGGCATTCATTAATGATTTCGGTCTGAGGATTTTCCAACCCAACTCCCTCGTAATCATATTCAGAAGCCTTATCGTATATTTCTTCACTACTCCAGTAAGTATTCTCAAAAACACCGTGTTCAGGACACTCCTTTTTTATCATAATCTGGTCATGTTCCTCAAAAACATCCGCATCAATAACGCGAAGACATTGAGGACACAGGCTCTTGGTTTTCTTAATAACCATAAAATCACCTAGGTATACTATTTATTGTAGAGCAAATAACTATTACTTTAGTTTTAATTGGGAGGAGAAAAATGGACCCAACTTTTATCAGTGTTTTCAGTTTATCAGTCTATGCTATATACTTTATGTTACCAGCGTACTTAGCCAACGTTAGTGCTTTAATTTTCGGTGGTGGGACTCCAATTGATGGTAAACGGAATTTTTGGGATGGAAGGAGATTATTTGGAAATGGTAAAACTTGGAATGGATTAATTCTGGGTATTCTGGTGGGAATGGGAATCGGAATTCTGCAAGGAGTATTATCTATCCATATAATTCAAGGTTTTAATGTTTACAGTCCTTTACAAAACTATTACTACAACCTACTACCGGATAACATGTTACAAGGAGCAGTTTTGGGCCTCTGTCTGGGAGCTGGCGCCCTAATTGGAGATATAGCTGGGAGTTTCATAAAAAGAAGGCTTAAAATTGAAAGAGGGCGACCTGCACCCCTTCTGGATCAGTTAGATTTTGTAATTGGAGCGCTAATATTCGCATCTTTAGTGGTAGTCATTCCATTAAATTTAATAATTTTAATTATAGTTTTAAGCATCTTCCTGCATTTGGGAGCGAATATAATAGCCTACCTATTGGGAATGAAGAAAGTCTGGTACTGATCTGATGTTTATAGATTGAGGATTAGTTTTATGTTAATTCATTTTAAAAAAAGACCATATTCTTTTAAACTACTTCATGATGCAACTAGTGCCTTAGAAGAGGCCTGCATCAACTTGTAGGTATGGTACATGGCCTCGAAAAAGTTGCTCCATTCTGGCATCTCATAGACTAGGACTGGAATTCCCGCATTGGATATGGGGTAGTCCACCACAGTGATTGAGCTAGCCTGGGGTTTGTTGTTGCTGGATCCAGGATAAAAGTTGAAGTAGGATAGTAATTGATGAACAACTCCCCCCATGGCGACTGATTTGGCATCATGGGTGGGGGTGGCGATGTAATAACCTTCACCATAACCTTGTTCATGATCATGGCTCACGATCACCAGTTGGTAATCAGATTTTATGATATCCGGTATAGCATACTGGGCAACCAGAGCCTCCCCATTATTACGTCCGACGGTGAAGTTATCTGGCTGATCCTCGACATCAATATGGTAGTCTGCTACTTCCACCCGATTTAAAAGAGCAAAAAGCTTAATTGCTTGGGGAACCATGCTGGTGGCCAGTTCCTCCCGGGGGTGCATACCAGTAATTATGGCGATTCTAACATTGGGAGTTCCATAATGGGAGTAAACATCCTTAGTTACAGACCCCCTATTATCAGAACCTAACTGAGTTTGTTCGCTTATATTGGCCCATAGAAAAACTAACGCTAGAAACACCAGTATGAACAGGAGGATTTTGAGATTTTTATCCATGGCCATAGGATCCTCTATTAAATATTTTCATTAAATAGTTTACTTCTTAGAAACTCTTCCATCAGAAGAGCAGTTCCTACCGCGGGAGCCGCAACACACTCTTCTATGGTTAATAATTCATCCATACTAGTTACTTTGAGCCCCAATAGGTTAGCAGCTTCCCTACCCACGAGATTCATCCCTAATCCAGTTACAACCACTTCATCAAGATCGTTGTTCTCTGCAACTTCTAACAGGGCTTCGGCCACTCTTTCTAACTGTTTCTGGTATACATACGAAGCTAACTCTTCCACTTCTTCTTCAGTCAAAACATCCAGATCCGAGCATACTAAACGGGCCATTCTTTGCATACACTCCGTTCTAGATTCGCCTGATCCATCCGGAGTGGGGCAGGAATATTCTTTCTCACCAATATTTTTCAGGACAACCTGAACATCAGCAGTGATGGCGAATAATTCCGAGGCCACCCTAACCCAGATATCTTGAAGAGGCACCCGGTCTACCAGGGTGGCTACATTAGTCCTTAAAAGTCCAGTGTAAACCAGTTCTCCAGTAGCCAGCCTTTCAAGGTCTGATCTGCCCCGGGCACATTCCTGACCATCCTTAATTGGTATAATATCCGTGGTAGTGCTGCCAGTATCAACCAGGATACAATCTGGAGAGATCATGGCCGCCAGAGGGGCCGTGGCAATCCAGTTAGCGGCTGCCACTTCCAGTGGTTTTCCAAGGACTTCCTTGGGTTCCAGTATACCCGATTGTCCGACGAAACCCATCTCTATATCAGAAAGCTCCCGGGTCTTCTGGACAATATCCAGTACACCCTCCCTTTTGGTGGCGTAGGCATCCACCAATTCAGCGGTCATGGATACTCCCAGAGCATCCAGATCATTAAAATCTGATCCTAACATGTTTTTTATAACGTTACCCAGATTTTCTTTCTCCATCCACATGGGCAGATACTCGTAGTCAACTCTTATATTTTTTATATCACCGGAGTCTGAGAATTCCACCACTGCCAAGTCCGTGGTGGCCCCGCCAATATCCAGTCCTGCAATTTTCATCTAATCACCGTTAAATCCATTTCAAGAGTTCCCTTTGAAAAATGTGCTTCTCCATCCAACTGAACAGAGGATGGTAAAATGCCCTGTGCTGCATCAAAAATTGCTCGGCCCAGATTGAAGTTTACTATCTTACGAAGTGCTATGTAGGGGGTGGTGATTCTAGAGTTTATCTCCACCAGATACACTTCCTCTCCCAGTATAAGGTCCACCCCAACATATCCATGTAATCCTTTTATTGATTCGACGGACTTTTTTGCTACCGAAAAAGCTTCATCTATTAGTGGATGCTCTAATGGGGTTTTTCCCCCATTATAATTCACAATAGAATTGTTTATATTAATTTTTTGTAAGTTAAGGCTTATTGGCATTGCTTCCTGGCCATCAGTCAACAAACTAACGCTACAACAATCCCCCTCCATATAATCCTGGATCAAAAAGAAAGGGGAAGTGTTGTTCTCCCTGATTTTTCCAGCAGCACGCATTAAGCTGCTTTCAGAATTAATTATCTGAACTCCTGAACAGGATACCCCATCAGAAGGTTTAATTACCTTCTGTTTTTCGTGAATAAAAAAGTCTTCAATTTGATTGGAATTTCCCCCCATATCATCGAAAAATATTCTCTCAGTCCTGATCAGAGGAGCAACATTTTTTATGGCTTGATAGGTTTCCCATTTATCAGAACAGGTTAAAACTCCGGGGGATAATGAACCTATAACTTTTAATCCCTGTTCTTCAATGGTCCGGGTTAACCTGTAAAGTATGAAATCTTCCTCAGGCGCTATGGGCAGGCAGGCATCATAATACGATAAATTCTCTTTTAACCATTGGTCCACATCAGCATAGATAGTTTTTGGTTGACAGTTCCCCTTATCTAAAGGAAATGATTTATTAGAGATTAAAAAAGATGTATCTTTGCTGTTAAAGTCCTCCAATAAACCCTGTAACATAGCCCGGCCCTCAATGTTTATGGATGGATCTTTAATACCACTGGCAGTGGCGTACTCTAATATTAAAAGTTTCAAGACCTTCCCACTCCCTTAAAGGTAACCCCTGCCTCTCGGAATGTTTTCGGGTCCAGAATGGGTCGAGTACAAATAAACAACCCCTTTTTTACCATGGAGGGTTCGATCTGACCATACACATCGTGATCAGTTACTAGGATTACGCAGTCACATTGCAGAGTCCTGCTCATATCCGCGGGTATTGCACCGAAGGACTCCACTATTTTAGATGGTGCATGCGGGTCATGAACATACACCACTCCTCCCGATGATAATAGTTCTTTAATCAGATCTTCTGCCGGCGATTCTCTGGCATCGGCAACGTTTCCCTTGTATGCCACCCCCAGAATTCCCACTGTAGCACCTTTCAGATCCTTTCCTTTCTCTTTTAAGGATTCACGAGCCATTCTAGCCACTTCCAGGGGCATTTTCTCATTTACCATCCGGGATGTTTTAATTAGCGGGGTGTCGATATCCTGTTTTTTTGCTATTTCCACCAGAAAATAGGGGTCTATGGATAGGCAGTGCCCACCAACACCCGGACCAGGGGTGTGAATATTAACTCGAGGATGATGATTAGCAGCTTTTATAGCCTCCAGAGCATCTATACCTAGAGATTCACATATTAAGGCGAATTCATTAGCCAGAGCAATATTTGTATCCCGGTATGTGTTTTCCATTAACTTAACCATTTCTGCGGTCTGTAAATCTGTTACTCTAATGATTTTACCACTGGTTATCCTCTGGTAAAGGGATGAAGCTTTATCACCACTACACTGATCTACTGCACCTATTATCCGAGGATTATGGGCCATCTCTTCCAGGGTGTTGTTGGGTAATGCTCTTTCGGGAGTGTAAGCCAGACCAAAATCCACACCGACCTTCAGTCCACTTTCTTCCAATAAGGGGATCACCACGTTTCGGCAGGTACCCGGTGGCACGGTACTTTCTATTATAACCAGATCACCTTCTTTCAGGCCTTTAACTATACTTTGACAGGCTATTTTAACAGCTTTCAGGTCAGCCACTTTATTCTCATCCACCGGAGTAGGTACAATAACCATATGCACCTCTGAATATCTGGAAGCTTCCCCCATATCCGTGGTTGCCGATAGATGGGAGCTTTTTACAGTTTCATGGACCATTTCATCCAGTCCAGGCTCCAGTATTGGTGATCGACCCTGATTAATCTGTTCAACTATTTGGGGGTTAATATCGGCACCCAAAATTTTCAGGCCACTCCTGGCCAAAAGAGCAGCGGTGGGCAGACCCATATGGCCCAAACCATAAATAGTTACCTTTATATCTTCCCCTACCTTACATAACATTCTAAATTTCCTCTAATCTAAGTTTATCTATTGCTTAATCAGTAATTTATTAAAATTTATCATAAAGACTTAAACTAATCATCACACACATCCCCTTCAATGAATATTACCTATGGATTTAAGGTTGGAGGATATGAACTTCAGATATAAAAAGTTTTAGTTACAGGAATATTATAGCTCCGTTCCAGATATTAGAACCATTTTATCTTTTAAATTTAGTTCTGATTCAGGAAATACTACTTCCCCATCATTGAATGCCATTTTAACAATGGCCGAGTATTTTTCTTCAAATTCAGATACATTTACGTTTTCATCAACCCTAACTAGTTTAGTGGTAGTAACTCCAGTGATGAAGTCTGGTGGCTCTATTTTGAGCCCATCATTGGATTCAATTTCAGATATGATGTCCAATATCTTTATGGAAGCAGTTCCATCCCCATAGGGATTGGGAGCCCCTTTCATGGAACGATAAAGATCTTCATCCCCCAAGATGTTCCGGACTGAGCCCACAATTCTTTCCTGGGATGTCCCCACTAAAATGTTTCCACCAGCCTCCACAGTTTCGGGACGTTCAGTGTTGTATCGCAGTGTAATACAAGGGACGTTAAGGGTAATTGCTTCCTCCTGAATTCCCCCTGAATCAGTAACCACCAGTTGGGATCTAGACAGCAATAAAAGGAATTCTAAGTAGCCCATTGGTTTAATAATATTTATATGGGGGGCTTTTTGTAGTTTTTCATACAGACCAAATTCCTGGAGGTTTTTAGTGGTGCGGGGATGTACCGGGAAGATTATAGTTAAATCTTCCAGTTCCAACAGGGCGTTAACAATTTGACCCAGCTTTTTGGGATGATCTACATTCTCGGCCCTGTGCAAAGTCAGAGTTAAAACTTTACGCTCGGGATCTACATCCATTACCAGATCAGAATGTTTCCTGGCAATTTTAAGATTACGCTGACAGGCATCCACCACCGTATTACCAGTAACGAAGATGTTCTTGGGATTAACCCCCTCAAATAATAGATTTGTGGCTGCAGTGAGGGTGGGTACAAAAAAAAGGTGGGTGCAGACATCGGCCACCATCCGGTTTATTTCTTCAGGCATGGTCTTATCATAAGAACGCAACCCCGCTTCCACATGACCTACTGGAATATGGAGTTTGGCAGCCACCAGTGCTCCGGCCAGTACTGCATTGGTATCACCCTCTACCAGAACCAGATCTGGTTGTTCCTTCAAAATAACATCCTCAATACGACTGATCATCATGGATGTCTGTTCTCCATGGGCTCCGGAACCAACTCCGATGTTATAATGGGGCTTTTCCAGTTCCAGTTCCATAAAAAACTGTTGACTCATCTCATGATCGTAATGTTGCCCAGTGTGTATCAGAACATAGTTTATATCCCTTTGCTGCACCTCATCTATCAGAGGGGACATCTTGATAATTTCTGGTCGGGTACCAATTATAAAAGCAATCTTCATTTTAACACCTAAATCATACATATACGAAAAATACGTAAATATAGCTGGGAAGTTTTATGAATTATTAGCTGATCTCCTTCTCTTAGCACGATATTCGTCAATAACATTTAAAAGTTTTTTCCTATCTGCACTGGCCTTCCTATCCTGGACCTGGGTTTTCCAGTTTTCAATTTGGCTTCGAAGTGAATCATTGCTGACCACTGCAAACTTATCTATCATCTTCAGATCAACCGTTTCCCGGGGAAGAATGGGTATCATGTTTTTCTCAAACTCTTCCTCAGCTGTATGTGACATCTGATCATTTACTATTACGGCCTTTATGCCTCTCTGGATGATTAATGAAGCCGTATGGGATCCTCCACCTTTGGAATTTTTAAGGAAAACCACATCTTTCTCTTTTATCTTCCAGTAATCACAGGCTTCTTTTATGCCTTCTCTAGTGAATGATTCTATGATTTTAACTGGCACCACACTATTAGAGAGTTCCAGGGCCTGAATATTTTTTATGGAACTTAAATTTTCCTCCAGGTTCTGCCTTAAATCCTTTTCATGTTGATATTTGTCCTGTAATCTTTTTATTATAGTAATTTTGGATGCTAACTCTTTTTTCTCCAGAATTCCTTTGGAGTACTGGTAATGGAGGGTTTCAATTTTTTCCTTCAGGCTTGAAATCTCCAGCTGAGCCTCCCCCCACTTTTCTTCAATTTTATGGTTCTGCTTTTTTAAATTTTTGATTTCAGTTTCCTGGGATCTTATTTTCTGTTTCAACCGATTAATTTGTCTTTGATGCTCTATTGAGCCATTTTTTGATGGGCTGAATGATCCATCAAGTTTTATTGGTGATTCAAAATGGTCCTGTGATTCAGTGCCCATATCTAATTGACTTTTCCCATCTTTTCTGGATTCTAAAATATAATCCATAGCTTTAGTAATTGGAGAACCATGTAAAAACATTATTTTAACATTATCCACCTCAGATAAATTTAAATCCAATTCATCAGCTTTTCTGGCGATCTGTTGCAACTTGTTCTGATATTTTTTGTATGTTCTTAAAGCCGCAGCCAGTGCATCTCTTTCATGGGCATTCTGAGGTATTTCATCAGAATGCACCACTTTAGATCTATAAAAAGAAGATTTTTCATTTAAATAAACATCAACTGCTTCAATTTTAGATTCCACCGTCATGAATCTGGAAGGAGCGTCAATACGTGACTTGAGAATCGAGGAAAGTTTCTTAACCATTTTAGGAGGAGGATATACGTCAGTAGAAATCAACACTGCCTTCCCATATCCTATAATATGGCTGACAATGTCGGATCGGGTTGCTTCCTTAAAGCTTTTAACCGATAAAACCTGGCCATTAAGATCCATTATGGCCACCCCTACGGTGTGTCCTGGATCAAAGCCAACTATTAGGCCCCGAATATTTTTTAAATCATTTGAATCTTCAAATGAAGAATTAAAGTTATTTAAATCCCTGTTTTTATAAAACAGACTTTTTCCTCCTGGGTAAATTTAATTTCCCAATAAAAGTATGGTTTCTATACTATTTAATTGTTTGTAGTCCCAGAAGGATGTCAAATCATGTAATTATTATTTTAAAACTTTTAAATCATTAAATAAAGGGTAAATGCAGTTTTCCTTATAATTAAGATTATCCATTATTTCCTGGTAAGCAGCCGAGAGAGTTCTGGTATTCAAATAATTTTTCATCAACACCGATAGGAATAATTTTCTGGCATATGGATCCTCAACAAATTTAACGTTATCATAGATCACGTCCATTAAAATCAGGCCCTCTGGAGATACAGGAGTAATAAATACTTGCTCTTGTGGTTTTAAAAATTCTGTGATGTCACTAGTTTCAATTTCTCCCTGGCCAACATTAATTAAGACCGTTATGATCTTACGCACCATGTTCCACAAGAAACTCTCGCCCTTAACATCAAAGAATATAATGTCATTGCTATCCCTGACTTCCAGATGGTCTATGGTCCGGATGGGATTCCTTTCGCTTCTTTTTGTAAAATTTCTGAAATTATGGGTGCCAATAAATATTTTGGCCCCTTTCTGCATTTTTTCCAAATCCCAATCCCCTTCGAAGGGATTTTTGGCCAGTGCATAACGATAGTGGCGTTGCCTGGCAAATCGAGGTTTGAAACCGTGATGCACGCTGGCCTGACCCAGAACCTTTATAGAAGAAGGTAAAAGGTCGTTTATTTGATTCAAGTTTATCCTGGATTCAGTTCGAAATGACACCACATTTCCCAGGGCATGAACTCCACGGTCCGTTCGACCGGCAATGGAATATCCGGCATGGGAAGGTTCATCAATTATTCCTGATTCTTTAAGGGCTTTGATCAATTCACCTTCAACGGTGGGCAGGTCAGGTTGTCGTGCGAAGCCGTGGAAGTTATTTCCCAAATAGGCAACTTTTAAAGCAATTTTCAACATTTTAAACAGCCATCAGTCTATTGAAAATCTCTTAAGTTAATAAGGACATTAAGTAGGATTAAGGGTGGTTAGGACTAGATTATTTACTCTAACCACTAATTCTATATAAGCTATCAGATTCCAAGATGATTATTAATGTATGGTATTTAAGTAGACTTATTTCGTAGCGGGCTAATTTTATGAGGTAATGGAATGAACCGTTTATGGGGATATATCAGTGTAATAATGGCCATGATATTTTTTGGGATTTCCAACACCTTTAATAAGATATTACTGCAGACTCTGGATCCTATAGACCTGGCAGCGCTTTCATACTGCCTGGCAGCTGTATTTCTGTTTCTGGTACGTTACTCCCCACTGAAAAATAATCTATCTTCACTTCTAGATACCGGGCATGACTTGGAGAACTTCATGTCCACGAAGGACTACCTTATCCTCTTCACCACTGCTCTTCTGGGAATCGTTATCGCCCCCCTATTATATCTAAATGGTCTAAAATATACCACCGCAGTTAACGCTTCCCTTCTTTTAATTGTAGAGATTCTGTTTATTATAATCATAGGAACCCTGTTTCTTAAGGAACGTTTCCAGAAAAAAGATATTCTGGCCTTTTTCCTACTGATACTGGGAACCGTTCTTTTGGTTACCCGTGGCAATTTACAAAACTTCTTTATAAGCTACAGCTGGGGAAACTTGTTAATCATATTGGCAGCCTTTTTCTGGAGCATCGACACCACTTTAAGCAAATTTTTAAGCTTCAAAAGTGACATAATTTTAATTACTGCCCTTAAATCAGCCATAGGGGGTCTGGTGCTTTTAGGCCTATCGTTGTCCATGGATTTGAAAATCCAGATATCTCTAAATTATTTGCCATACCTGTTATTCGTGGGCATATTTAGCATTGGCACTGCTTTAATCCTTATTTACCTTTCTATCCGAATCATCGGCGCCACCCGGGCCGGTTCATTGTTTTCTCTGGCATCTCTATTTGGAGCATTGTCTGCTTTTCTGATCTTAAAAGAACCTCTTACAATTATGCAACTTTTCTTCGGGCTTTTAATGTTATCCGGTGTGCTAATATTCTATTTAAATGGCAACACCAACAACAACAAGACTTAGATAGTAATATGGAACCAAAATAGTGAAAATATAGAAATATTTAGAATATATCGATGAATGCATTAAATTCAACTAATAATACCAAATCAGATGATGATTTAAAGCCAATAGATTTACCATTAAAAATTATAATTACCATTAAAATAAGGTGAAAAAATGATGATCATTCCTGCAGTTGATATTAAAAATGGGAAATGTGTTCAGCTGGTCCAGGGAAAACCTGGAACAGAGCAAGTTATTCTGGAAGATCCAGCTAAAATTGCCCGGCAATGGGAGAATAGGGGTGCCCAGATGATTCATGTCATCGATCTGGGTGGTGCTCTGGGGGAATCAAAAAACCTGGAAATCGTGAGGGAAATAAGAGATTCAGTATCCGTACCCATACAGATGGGGGGAGGAATACGAACCAAAGATGATGCACTTAATCTTCTGGATATGGATATCGATAAGGTAATTCTGGGAACTATCGCCATGGAAACCCCGGAAGTGGTAAAGGAACTTTCAGATAGTTATGGGAAAGAAAGAATCCTGGTAGCTCTGGATAGTAAGGATTCCCAGGTCGTAGTTAGAGGATGGACTGAAAAAACAGATAAAACCGCCCCTGAAATGGGTAAGATCTTTGAAAAAATGGGGGCAGGAGGAATTCTGTTTACTAACGTGGATTATGAAGGTCTTCTAATGGGATTCAGTCTGAAACCTCTGGAAGAACTACTCTACGCGGTAAAAATACCGGTCATCTATTCTGGGGGAGTGAGTACCCTGGAAGATGTTGAAAAACTTTCAAAAACAAGAGCAAAAGGTGTAGTCATTGGATCAGCACTTTATAAGGGAAATATAAATTTTGAACAGGCCCTCGGGTACGATTAAAGAGTATAATTGATATATTAAATAGATTTAGGCCTAAAGTATCTGGCTAACACAGCATCCTCAGCTATGGAAACCACCTTACGCATCTTCAATATTTGATCGGGATTGGTGGAGATAGAGCTAATCCCCATATCAATCAGCATTCTCACAATATCCGGATTGGAAGCAGCATGGCCACAAATACAGCTTTCCAGGCCATGATGGTTGCATTTTTCAATCACCATCTGCAGCATCTTCCAAACGGCGGGGTGCAACAGGTCAAAGTGTCTGGCCACCTTAACTCCCCGGCGGTCCACGGCCAGGGTGCACATGGTTAAGTCACTCAGGCCCAGGGTCACAAAGTCCAAGCCTTCTGTTAGAAGCTGGTCGAAACTTAAAAAAGAAGAAGGAGTTTCCAAGGCCACCCCCAGAGGGACATACTGGTGTGGACGAAGACCAATCTCTTCCATAATTAGTTTTACGGACCTATACTCTGATACATCCCTCAAAAATGGTATTTTTATGCCCAGATTATCGTAACCCTCATCCAGGAGCCGGCTTAGCGCCCTGAACTCCGACTCCAGTATGTCCCTATTTTGAAGGTCCTTCTGGATACCGCGTAAACCCAAGAGAGGGTTATGTTCATAGGGTTCTACCTTACCACCATCTAAACTCCGGATTTCATCGGTGGGAATGTCAAAAGTCCGGAAGTAGACACTTTTAGGGTAGAAAGCATCGGCAATGATCCGGACCCCATCCGCAATTACCTTATCCAGTTTATTTTGTTTTAGAAGTTTTTGTGGGTGCATTCCAGTATGTATAATAAGATTTTCAATTCGGATGGATCCTACCCCATCAGATAGGGGTGCTACCTTTTCAGCTATCTCTGGAATATTAAGATTTACCTTCACACCAGTGGCTGGACGATGTATCTCCATTAATCCATCTTTTTGCTCCATTTCTACAAAACCACGGTAGATATTACCTGTATTACCATCCACCGTGACCAGCGATCCCTCCTGGAGTAACTGGGAACCTATCTCGGTACCCACCACACAGGCCACTTTCATCTCCCGCAGTACTATGGCCACGTGACTGGTTAACCCCCCATAATCAGTCACTACTCCGCCAGCCCGCTGTAAATGTGAAAGCATATCACGTGCTGCCCGGGATAACACCACGATTTCGCCCCCCTCAAGCTGAAGGAGGTCCTTTTTATTTTTTATCTTTTTAACTCGCCCTACCCCAGTGTAGGGGCTGGTGCCTATTCCCCTGAGGATAATCATGTTTGTTTATATTCTATTTTAAGTGATAGAAATAGATTTTTTAGCCTTAGATTTCAAGATGAATTAATCTAAAAAGAAGCTTAACAAAAAAATCATCCCACTCATTCTTAAAGAAGAATATCAATAGGATTTTAATAGGGATTCATGTAGTCTTAGCGTGCAAATCTATCCAGGAAATCCGCGATTTTTTTACCCGTTGAGGCTAAGGGACCCATCTTATTACTTAATTTGTAGATGGCTCGAACATCACTCTTTTTCATTCCACCCACCATTATGAGACTTACGGCATAGATTGGCGCCGCCAGGATTAAAGCCACCATAAGGAATGGAAGAGTTTTAGGTAGGACCAGGAAGAACAGCCCCAACAGCAATGTAGCTGCCACAATACGGGCAAAATTACCCAGGGATAACGAGACATCGGCGATTTTTAATATCTTCCAGGACAAAACAGCCATAATGAAAAATCCGGATACGGTGGTTGCAATGGCAGTACCACTTATTCCATAAATAGGCACCAAGTAAATGCTCAATCCCAGATCCAGGAAGGTTCCCATCACCAGGACAATCATGGGCAGATAAGGTTTACCAAAGCCCTGGGCAATACTGCTGGAAACCGTGTATATGGTGAAGAATAACATGCCCACAGCCAGTATCTGCAGTGCCTGGGTGGCGTTTACATAAGCCGGGCCAATGATATTTAGGATAGGGGCAGCGAAGAACATGGTCCCCACCGATAATGGTAGGACCAGAAGAGCCACATAACGGTAAGACTGGTTGATGTAGGTTTTAAGAAGACTCTTATCGTTAGTACTCACCGCCTCGGTAGCTGCCGGTAACAGAGCGGTGGATACTGCTGTAGAAATGGTTAAGGGAAGTCGGGCAATGGGAGTGGCAATACCATAATATCCCACATACTCGCTGGCTAAATAAATTCCCACCACAAAGTTACCTACGAAGTCGAAAAGAGCCAGTTCAGCCAGACCAGTAATTACCACTGGAAAAGAGAATATCAGTAACATTTTGGCAATGGAGATCTCCTGCCTGAAATTCAAATCTAATTTAACATCCTTAAGTTGAAGACCAATTCCTCTTTTGTAAAGGACATATCCCGCAACTAAAGAGGCCATGAATCCTATAGTAGTACCGATTATAGCTCCAGCAACATAAAAACCAGCCAGAACCAGGAATATGGCAGATATTATCATAAAAACCTGTTCAAAGGCTTTGGTAATAACGATATTACCCATCTGATGTTTACCCTGGAAGGTGCCCCTAAGGGCTCCTACTAAAACACTGAAGGGAGTGATCAGGGCCACCAACTGGAATGGTAGAATTGCTTCTGGTTTGTGGAACAATCCTACTGCCAGTGGTTCAGCCAGTACAAAGATGATCACACTAAAAAGCATTCCCAGGATGAACACCATCTTGGTGGCGGTGTGTATGACCTGCTTAACCATTTCATCATTATCTTGAGCAGAATACTGGGCCACATACTTGGCAATGGCAGGGGGCATTCCCCCGGAAGCAATCATTATCAGTATACCCTGCATAGGAGTTGCCAGACTAAGAATACCATAACCCACTGGCCCTAAAAGATACGCCATGGTAAAACGGTAAATAGCTCCTCCCATACGGAATATGAAGGCTCCGAAGAGCATTATGATACTGCCTCTAGCGATTTTCGCGGTCATGTTATACCTTCAAGGAACGTGTAAACAGTCTTCCAATAATAATCCACAAATCTTACTAATAAAAGGATCTTAGCTTAATGATGAATGCACATCCTCATTATTATAATGTAGTTATCTATTTCTTTAACTCAGGGGCCTTAATCTGGTATAAACTGCGACAATTAAAAATTGCTACAAAATAAATTTATCAATTAAGATAGGTTTTTAAACCTCTTCCCTATTAATACCCATAACATCATCCTATTCTAGTTCATGAATAAATCTTAAAATGAGGTGAATAAAATTAAAGTTGTAATGGCTACTGGAACCTTTGATCTAATCCATCCTGGTCATGGATATTACTTGGAAGAATCTAAAAAATTGGGGGGGAAAAATTCCCAGTTGGTAGTGGTGGTGGCCCGGGATGCCACGGTCCGTGCCAAGAAAAGAGTGCCAATTGTACCTGAAAACCAGCGCCGAGAAGTAGTGGCTATGCTTAAACCAGTAGATGCTGCCTATTTAGGTGGTGAAACTGACATGTTTAAGATCGTTGAGGAGTTAAATCCCGATATTATATCCATTGGCCCAGACCAGAAATTTGATCTGGATTGGTTGAGGGATGAACTAAAAATAAGGAACCTCAAGGCCGAGGTTATTAAAATTGAGGGTTATTTTGATTCTGATCTGGATAGTTCATGTAAGATGATCAAGAAAATTAAAGAAACTGATTTCCCGGCAGGAAGTTTCTGTTAAGAATTTTTATAGATAGCTAGAGCTAACAAATCTTCAAAATAAACTATTTTTAAGCTCTTAAATAAAATAAAAAAAAGAAAAAAAGGATTTTAGAAAGGCAATTCTGCATAGATGCCTTTAAAAGTCCACGAAGTTGTGTTCCAACTGTAGATGGTTCCAAACTCATTACGAGAGTTGGTTGCGTCTGCATCATACCATTTTCCATTGGCGTATATTTGAGTCCATACGTGTCCGTAAGTTCCACTGGAGAACGTGCAAGTTCCATGTACATAACGTGTCGGCACTCCTGATGCCCGACAAAGGGCGGCTATCAGATGTGAATGGTCACAGCAGTTGGCGGAAAGACTTGAAAGGGCAGTTACTGCTCCTTTCTGCGAATTGTAGTACCATGAATATTCCAGGTTATCTCGCACCCATTTAAAGATGCTCTGTCCCTTTTCATAGGCTGAAGTTGCACTTGAGGTTATGTTACGTGATAGGGCCACGATGGTAATATCATCGACTTGACAGTTCTTGGTGACTTGCAGATAGGCATTTAGACTCGTTGGCACTGTGGGGTCCGTTATGACCGTGGTGGTGGTTGAAGTTGAACTAGCAGTCCATGCTTTCATACTCGCATAGTTGGGTAGCCGAGCATTGGTCCCATAGTAATCCATCACCCGGGAGTACAAGTAAATTGCTGATTCGTATCTGATTTTTCCTAGAGAAGTTGAAAGGTAGTTAGGTGCCAGGCCGTTTGCATCCACGAAGGATTTTATGCGGTTGGCTATTTCAACATACTCTGACTTGTAAATGGTACCATTTTTCATATTTTCCGTGGAGCCCGTAGGACTTGACACGGATTTTAGGGTGATAGGAGTTAATACTCCACTATTGACCTGCGAGGTTGCTGTACTCAGTAAGTACAAAAACTGGGGCATGCTAACCTGAACTGATGAAATCTGCACGTAGGTTGGTAGTTTTTTATTGGTCTCAATAAAGGCCTTTACCCGACCAGCGGCATCACTTAGCTGTTTTAAAGTGAATGTCGTGGTTGCTGGTGTGGGGTTAGTTCCAGCACTCTGGAAGAATGCTTTATCTAACCATCCGTATCTGAACAGTGCAAATCCTTCTGCTCCATTTGAAAGGGCAGATTGGATATCCTGATTGATTTCAGATGCGGATAGTGCAGTAAGATTGTCATCTGATTCATAGGTCTGCAATCCAGCGATGACCGGTTTTCCATTGGAATGATTGGCTATATAGGCCGTTGTACGACCTATCCATGATGTATCTTGACGGTAGTTCCCCTTGTATATCATGGGGACTAGAAAGTCCAGGTACTGGGAAAGCTGCTCATAGTCCTGTCCATAGTAGTATCCATTCACACTACCTTCCGGCATTAAAGCCGCGGATAGTGCTACTTTTGGTTTTATGGAATTGACTGTTTCAGATACCCCTTTCACAAAGGCGGTGATTGATAGAGTTCCGCCCGGATGTAGATAGGCAGTTCCTGGGTAACGGATATAATCCAGGTGAATCCCGTCAATATCATAGTCACGAGTCATATCTGCAATCGAGTTTACCAGTGCATCATTGTACTCAGTACTCTGGTTGTAGCGAGTTTCATCACGATAAGAGGTACGGGTTTCGTATTTGTATAGAGTTTTGGAAACCTTACTGTATTTCCAGTAGTATTTCCAGGCGTAACTCCATTTATATTTCCATACTTTCCCTACTTTGTACCGCTTTTTAGTCCACTTCTTGTACCATTTTTTGTACCAAGTCTTGGACCAGGTCGTGTAGGCTACTTTCACAGTTTCAGTGTAGGCTACTTTCACGGTGGAGGTACTATTCCCCTGGGGATCCATCCATTTTCCATCAGTATCGACGAAACAGACCACCCAGGCGTGTATCCTTATTCCTGTGCCTTTTAGTTTGCCAATTATGGTTGTCAGGACGCTTTGGTAAGTGGGATTTGAAATTCGATTGGCCTTGACGAACACATCCGTAATTCCGGCGGTGATCAATTCATCGACCTTTACGTTGTTTACATCATCTGCACTTAGCCATAAACCGTGGACGTTATTGTAGGTTCCATCTCCTGCAGCAATGCTTGAGTTCTGAATGTTCGCTGTACCGTTACTGTCTTCATTAGACGAATTTTGAGATGAGTTGAGTATTTGTGTTGATTGATTAATGGGCTGTTCATTATTAGAGTTACTGACTGTTTCGTTAACAGTCGAATCGAGGATTTTTTCTGATGAAGAGGTATTCCCTGCAATTTCAGTGGTTATTATTGAACTCGAGATATTATCTGACGTTTGCTGGTTTGGGGTGGCATATAAATCCGGTGCGGACAACGTCACTGCCAACAGCAGCAACATTACCAGCAACAAATGTTGCTTCAACACTATGCCCCCTCTATCTTCGAAGTCAGTTTATCAATGAGGGTTCCTGACACAATAAGATCGATTCTTGATGCATATATATTTTTTTATAAAAGGTTCGGGAAAATAAGCATTTTAAACCATTTAAATAGAATAAGGGTCATTTTAAATAATTATTAATTCTTCGATATTAATTTTTAATGTTATTTTCACCGGGTATCCATCCAAACACCATAAATGTCATTTTTATAATACAAAAATAAATCCATTTCTTGAATAAATGAGTTGAAGTGTCAATATTGTTCTTTGAATAGAACATTTACCTTATTTAACATTGGAAATTATGAGTATGGTCTGCTTTTCATTTTAAAAATTAAAATGGATGTGTAAAAAGAAAAAATTAGCAAAAACAGGTTTTATCTAAAAAAAATAGAAAAGATTAAGTTAAAACCCATTTTCCATAGGTGTAGTACTTGTATAGCAATTTGGTTTTCCAAACACGTTTCCAATATGCACGACGAACTTTTACACGCTTATATTTATGTCTAGAGATTCTTTTTAACTTTTTTACCCATTTGTAGTATTTAACCCATTTCCGGTAGCGAATCTTTTTATAGAGTTTGGCCACCTTGTAAGTTACATACTTTCCTGGGCCATACCTAAAGATAACATAACCTGTGGCCCCGTTGGAAATGGCTGATTTAATATCGTTTTCCAGTTGGGCAGAGGAGATAAGCTGATAGTCCAGATCTGGATCGTAGTTCTGTACTCCCACTACTACGGGAGTGCCATTGGCCCTACTTACTGCAATTGAGGTAACTTTAGCTATCCAGTTGGAGTCACCATTGAAGCTGTACCTGTAGATCATGGGTACTAAGAAGTCCAGGTACTGTGCCATTTGTCCGTAGTCCTGACCATACCACTTTACAGTATCCTCACAGGGAGGCATCAAAGCCGCGGATAGGTAAAGATTAGGATTTATGGGATTTATAACCTCTTCTCTAACTCGCTTAACAAAATTAGTCACTTCCATGGTGGGATCGTGCCCGTGATCTCTGTGAACAGGTGCATCGCCCCTATATCGCACATAATCCAGATGAATACCATCCAAACCAGGGATTTTAGCCAGTTTTTGATAGGTTTCAATCACCCAGTCGTTAAGATCAGGACGATCACACGGTGCATACCAGTTACCACTCGAATCCTTAAAAGTCCTGACCCAAGCATGGATCCTGATATCAGAATATCCTCCAAATTTGTTAATGAATGGCTGTAACGTCCCTTCTGGATTTTCACGGTCGGTTAACACGAAAAGATCTGTGATCCCCTGGCTTCTAAGCCAGGTGATGGAAAGACTGTTAAGGTAATAAGATTCACTTCGAACCCAGTACCCCTTAATTGGTGCGGGAGGAGCTCCTGCCGCCATGGCCGGGGAAGAGGAAAGAATGGTGTTGTTCTGGGATTCATTATATGCGGAAGTATTGGTGGTTTGCTGGCTAAGAGTTAAAGCATCTGTTTCAGTGGTATTAGTGGCACTGACTGCTCCGATGAAAAAAAAACAAATTCCGATGACCAAAATTAATGAAAAAATTTTTAGGCTTTTATAAATAAAACCGCCCCCTGTTCTCCTACATCAAATTAAGAGAACTTTATATTACTTGATTTATTAAAAGAAGAATATAAAAGTTATGACTTAAGCAATGATGGTTACAATAGTTAACTAAGAATAACTTACAAACAATAACCTACCAAACTAAGAGAGAGAATATGGAGTTAGATAACCTTCAAAAAGCATTAGATATCTTGGAAAGATCTTCAGAATTTGCATCCCTGATTCCAGAGGTAAGGAGCAACCTGGTCATGAGTAAAAAATCGCCTCAAGGGGTTGAGGATGTAGCTGGAGTTCCCGGAAGAATAACTGTCATAAACAGAATGCCCAAAACATGTGCTAAACCAGAATATGGTGTTTCTTCCCACATGGCTCGACTGATCTTGAGTGTAATGAAATATGATCCAGAAAAGCGCAGCGCCATTAATATGAAATTTCACCCAGTTCTAATTGAAATTTGCCAGAAACTGGGATTAATCACTTCTTATTACGATCGTAAAGATGAACCTCCGGAAATTAGAGATAAAGAAGGTGGAACCATTCCCTGGGGTGTTCAAACCGCAGTAGAACGAGTTGATCGAGTTCCAGATGCCATATATCATACTGGAGGCTTGGGAAAGGAGCCATCTCTGGTTTTGATTGGTAAAGATCCAGTAGAGGTTGTAAAAACTGCTATTTGTATAGCTAAACTCTGTAAACAATATTCAAAGCATTATTAGGTAATTTTAATTTCTGAAATCCTAGATTTTTACAAAGTTAAGCTAATATAACCTATCCCGGTTCACAGTTATAGAGATATAGAGATTAATTATATGAGTATAGATAATAAAACAAGAATAACACCACATATAAATTCAAAGAGTTATTCCGGATATAAAAATCAATTGATCATCTTAAACTCATTTAAACAGCCAAAAATCCTACTTGTCAATCTTGAGGGATGATAATGGAATATGATATGTATCGAGAAATGCTGGAACAGCCCAAATCACTGCAGAACACTCTTAAAGAGGAGAAGTCTCATTTAAAAGAGATAGCAAGCCAGTATAAAAAGTTTGATAAGGTTTATCTGGTAGGGTGTGGCAGCTCTCTTTCAACATGTTTTTCTGCAAAAGACGCGGCAAACATGACTTTTAATAATAATATAGAAGTTTATACCGGCTATGAATTCTTTTACCATAAAAATATTGATAACGAAAATGCAGGAGTTATTTTAACATCCCAATCAGGAGAAACTGCTGACACTCTGGCTGCCCTGAGAAAGGCCAAGGAAAAAGGATTATTCACTGTTTCCATCACCAATGAAGAAGATAGTTCCATGATGAAGGAATCTGATGATGCGGTTTTAACCCAGTGCCATAGAGAAAACGCCATTCTAGGCACCAAAACTTACATGACCCAATTATTGTGTCTTTATGAAATAATTTTTGGGATGGATAACTCAAAAACATCCCAAGATGTTCTAAATGACTTAGAAAAGATTCCAAGAGTGGTGGAAGACCTTCTAAAGGCAACTGAACAGGATAACCGTATTCTGGCTGAAAATTACAAAGATCAGGAAATCTTTTACTGCCTTGGCAGCGGTCCCAATTACGGTCTGGCCTATAAACTGGCCATGACCATGTTCATGGAGGGTGCCCTGAAACACGCATGTCCATTATATTCAGGAGAATTTAGGCATGGATTAATTGAACGGGCAGAAAAAAATGTGCCACTAGTGTTCCTGGACGCTGGTTATCCTGGAGACGAGTTCACCCGTAAATCCATCCAGTTTGGAGAGAAGATTGGCACCCAAAATATTGTATACCGGATGCAGGATTACTCCAATTTAAACCCACTACTATCACCCTTCGTACTGGTAGTGCCCCTGGAATGGTTTATATACTACCTGGCTCATTATAATGGGGAAGATCCAGGAAGTACTCGCCATATAGGTAAGGTAAGGTACTGATTCTAAAATTTAACATTAGGGAAAATAGAAATAAACCTTAAACAATAATTTAAAGATAAAAATAATTTAAAAAGTAGTTTAACCTACCTTTAGTCCACCTTCACCTCAAAAATTTCTTTTTTCTCCAGTTTAGGTAATATAACTATTAAAACACCATTATCGAACTTTGCTGTAGCTTCATCGATTTTTATATTTGCTGGTAGAATTATGGTTCTATTTGCTACGCCATAGTTTCTTTCCTTCTTGTGGAACATCACCCCGCCATCTTCACCCTCTTCTTCGGCTTCCTCCTCGAACTGGGTATCAATGGTCAGGGTGTCTTCGGTGATGTCAATTTTTATATCATCCTTATTAACTCCAGGAAGGTCAGTTACAACTTTTATATTTTCATCGTCTTCAGTGACGTCCATGTTGAGTTTGATGGGAGTGCTGGATTTATATTCTGCTATAGCCTTCTCCAATTCCTCTTGTTTTTCTTTAATGGCATCTACCATGTCACTAAACATCTGCTCTGCCATATTCCTTCTTCTCATCATCAAAATCCTCCAGAAGCTCTATAATCCTTGATACTCCGCTTCCATCCGAAGCAGCTACTAGTAACGGTTCTTCTCTAATATTAATATGTTCTCGAATGTACTTAACATTTTCCGCATCTTCCAGAAGATCCATCTTGTTAAATATCGGGAACACCGTTACCTCCTTAAATAATTGCCCGATCTCATTGTACAGATTCACCTGATTTTCCAGGGGATAACCAGAAGTCATGGAAGGATCAAAAATAAAAAGTATCAGATCCGCCAGGTTTTCCAGTGCAACCATGGCTTGAAGTTCAATTTCGTTCATATCCATCACCGGACGGTCCAGGAGTCCAGGGGTGTCTATGATCTGGAACTTCTTCCAATGACGTTCCAAGTGTCCGATCTGAATTCCTTTAGTAGTGAAGGGGTAGTTGGCTACCTCCGGCTCAGCAGATGTAATTCTACGCAGGAGAGTTGATTTTCCTACATTTGGATATCCGGCTATCACCGCAGTGGTGGCTTCAGTATCCACCGTTGGCATATTACGTAATTGTTGCTTGGCAAAATTTAAAAAGTCTAGTTCATCACTGATCCTGTTTACAACCGATACTATACGTCCAAAAGCTTCACTTCTAAGCTTAGAAGCATTTTCGGGTGGCGATCTTCTAATTCGAGAGGTGTATTGACCTTGAAGCTTTTCTAAAAGATCACTGGCCCATCTTAGAGCCCCTAATGATTTTTTCAGTTGATCCACACCTACCACAACATCTATGTAGTCCTGGTAGAACTCGGACAGTTCTTCCACTCGAGGAGTTTTCTTCAGTATATCTTCGTAAGTATCTCTAATCACTTGACAGGCCGTCTGAACACGAGCCTCCTCAATACGCTTGGATTTTTCCTGTCCACGTATTTTAGAGCCTCGAACCTTCATTGCCGCCTTTTTTGCCCGTCGAAAGGCCTTATCTACCACTTCATCTGGAGTGGGTATGGTCGGTAAAAACATGAAATCACATTCCCAGTAATTAATGATTATTATATTAACAATAAACAAAAAATTATTAATAAATAGCAATTATTAATCACAAATTCTTAATTCATAGTTTATCTTTGTTTTATTTATTATACTAGGCATAATAATATGAAATTAAAATGGACAATTCTTAATACTCTCTTTAAATCTAGAGGTCATTAATTTATTTAATTTTTTAAAAAAATGTCACTCATTAAATATCTGGGACTGAAAGCTGTAGATTTTAACTCCTTCCTGCAACCAGCAGTCAGATGACATTCCCGCCTTGAGGCAAGTGTTGGCCAAGAATTCCTCTTCATCCCAGCCCCACTCCACCGGGACCTGAGGGAGTAAAAGACCCCTAAATACTCCTGTTTCTATAATAAGCCCATCGTGACCAATATCAATCATTTCAAGGTACTCAACAGGTTTATTAACTATTATGAGTTCGGGAGGGGTAAGAACACTAACTTCTACGTGAATTTTTTCCAGTTCATGAGAATTAAGAGGAGCAAATCTGGGATCACCAGTAGCTGCACCAATAGCTACCTCAATTAATGCATCTAAGAGTGGTTTGACTGGTTCAGGATAACCAATACATCCCCGAAGTTCTCCATTCTCATGTAATGTTACAAAAACACCCATATTTTCTTTAAGAGCCTTTGTAGGAGGTTCAGGAATATTTAACACCTTACCCTCCAGTATATAAGTTTCTATAGCCTTTCTAGCCTGCCTAAGTAAGAAATCTCCCTCATCTTTGCTGAGCATCATTAAGCACCCCCTACCGTAGCTTCACTAACTCGGGTGTGAGGTCCACCATCACCCACCGGAGCTGTCTGTCCTGATTTACCACAGAATCCAACACCCATATGGAAATCAGAACCCACTCCATCAACTTTGGTAAGAATTTCCAGTATGTTACCTGATAATGATACATCCCTTAAAGCCTCACCAACTTCGCCGTTTTCTATGCGGAATGATTCTGCAGCGTTAAACTGGAAAATGCCCTTACCAGTATCCACCTGACCGCCCCGGGAGCCTTTAAGATATATTGCATCGGACATATCCTCAATAAGCTCTTCAAATGTCATATTTCCTGGTTGTAAGTATGTATTACTCATACGAACAATGGGCTGGTCTCCTACTGCAGAACGGGAATTTCCACTGGGTGTGAGACCTAACTTAGCCGCGGTCTCCCGGGAACTTAAAAGTGACACCAGAACGCCATCTTTAACTAGAACGTTCTCTTTAGTCTTAACTCCCTCCGCGTCATAAGCATAATAACCAAAAGCATCCATACTGGCATCATCAACAATGGTAACCATGGATGAACCAATTTTCGTTCCCATTTTTCCATCCAGGATGGAATCTTTTTGTAAAATCAGATCCGCCTCGGAAGCATGGCCCAGAGCCTCGTGAATAAAGACCCCAGTCAATTCTGGATCAAGAAGCACTGGCAATCTTCCAGAAGGTGGAGAACTGGCATCGAGGAGCCTAACCGCCTTAGAAGCAGCGGTTCTCCCAAATTTTTCAATATCCGCTTTCTGGATCACTTCGAATCCTCGAGCTCCGCCCATACTTTTATGACCAAACTGTATGACCCCTTCATCAGCGGCTACCGCATTAATAAACATGGCCACTCGGTTTTCCTCTTGAACCAGAGAAGTTCCCTCTGAACTTAAAAAGTAAGAATTTGATTCTCCTTCCACAAAATTAACAGTGGTGCTAACCACTTTAGGGAGGCGAGCAGCTTTTTCTGCTTCCACCATCACTTCCTTCTTTTCATCGATGGAAACATCCTGTGGTCTAATCTTGGCACGGCTCTTAACCGTGTCCACAGCAATTTTCACATCAGCCAATTCCACATCACTTTCCAATGCTCCTGAAAGTTTAAATGCAACCTCAGCCATAGATTCCAACTGAGATATATGGGTTGTGTAAGAAAATCCCCATGCTCCATTATTTAAAACACGAATAGAAGCCCCAAAATCATCTCCAGATCTTATTTCCTGGATTTTACCATCTTTCATAACTATTACCGTATTCTTCGACTCAGCAATACGTATATCGGCATAGTGTGCCTTTTCTTCTAGATTGTGGATGGTTCGCTCCAACAGATCTAAATCCAACTCTTCTATCATTTAGGTTATCACCAATATTCTTTTGATCTTAATCCAATAAAGGATTTAGGTTACCCTGTAATCTGGCCAAAGTTATTATATAATAAGTAAACCTAAATAGTCAAGACTACTCTAGAGCTAAGACAAGGCAGGTAAATTTATTCCTGAACAATTGCTGCAATCCCAATGGATTTAACCAAAAATTATGGATTAAATTTAAAATCTTTGGATTTAAACTAACTAAGGAATTCTTATTTATTTTTTTAAGTAAAAGCACCGGATGTGACGGTATGAAAACCATAGAGGAAATAAACCAGAAAATTAAAGATGGAGACGCAGTGGTGGTCACTGCCGCCGAAATGACCCGTATAGTGCGGGATATCGGCGCTGATGAGGCTGCCAGAGAGGTGGATGTTGTTACAACTGGGACCTTTGGTGCGATGTGTTCCTCCGGTGCATTCTTAAACTTCGGTCACTCTGACCCACCCATCAAAATGTCCCGCACTTTCTTAAATGGTGTGGAAGCATATTCTGGTTTAGCAGCTGTAGATGCTTATATCGGCGCCACTCAGCCCCATCGGGATCCCAAGGTGGGATTGGAGTATGGAGGATCACACCTTTTAGAGGACCTGGTACGTGGAAAAGAAGTGGAACTCCTCGCAGAGGCCTATGGAACAGACTGTTATCCCCTGAAGGATATTCACACCAATTTTAAACTGGAGGAGTTGAATCAGGCCATTATGGTCAATCCTCGAAACTCTTACCAGAATTATGCTGCAGCTACAAACTCCACGGAAGAGACCCTGCATACTTACCTTGGTACTCTGCTCCCTAAAATGGGTAATGTGACTTACTCCAGTGCCGGTGAACTTAGCCCACTTTTAAACGATCCATTGTTTAAAACTATGGGACTAGGAACCCGGATTTTCCTTTGCGGAGCCGAAGGTTATATACTCGGAGAGGGAACCCAACATAGCACCGAGGTGGATAGGGTGAATGGAGTGCCAGTGGGAAGTGCCGGTACACTGATGTTGAAGGGAGATCTTAAAAAAATGGATGCCGAGTTTCTGAGGGGCGCCACCATGCCAGAATATGGTCCCACCCTGTATGTAGGAGTGGGAGTACCTATACCAGTTTTAAATTCTGAGATAGCCCATCAAACTGGAATCAGCGACCAAGATATTAAATGCCGCGTTCTAGATTATGGAGTGCCTCGAAGAAGTCGTCCAGCTGTTCTAGAAACAAATTATCATGATCTTAGAAGTGGGTCGGTAGAAATAGATGGTCATGAAATTCAGACCTCGCCGATGTCTTCCTTCCGAAAAGCTTTACAGGTAGCCGAGAAACTTAAGGATTGGATTGAGGGTGGAACATTCTTCTTAACCCCGCCAGTGGAAAGAATTCCATCTAAAGGCCAGACTGTCAAACCACTGCAGATTAAACGTCCTTCCATCCTGGTTAAGGATTTAAAGAGTAAGGAACCAATCACCACCACTCCCCAGGACAATATAAGTGATGTGGCACGATTGATGGTGGATAACAACATAAACCACGTTCCAGTGGTGGACAAAGAAGGTAAACTAATGGGAATAGTTACTTCATGGGACATAGCCCAGGCTGTGGCCAAAGACGTCCCGGAGTTGACCCAAGTAATGACCAAAAAGGTTATCGTGGCTATGGAAGAGGAACCAGTGGAATTAATAGCTCGCAGGATCGATAAGTATGAGATTTCAGGTGTTCCCATTGTGGACCGGGATAACCTGGTAAAGGGGATGATCACCGCAGAGGACATTTCTCGACTGGTTTGTTCCCACCAAAACAAGGGAGATGGATCATTATGAAAGCATGGCTTAATTTTTCACCAGAAATCGTAAACCAGGCCGTCATATCCGACCTCATAAAAAATTTCGATATCACTTTCAACATATTAAAAGCCAATATCACCCCTAAAGGCGGGGAAATGCTTATTGAAATTAGTGGAGATCAGGCACAGGATGGAATTAAATACCTGGAAGAACAGGGAATTAATCTAACCCCTGCTAAACGAGTGGTGAAAAAAGATGAAGAAAAATGCGTTGACTGTGGAGCCTGCGTGTCACTTTGTCCTGTAGATGCCATTAGCATTGATGAAGACTGGAAAGTGGAACTAGATGACCAGAAATGTATTGGTTGCGGATTTTGCAGCTCTTCATGCCCCACCAGGGCTATTAAACTGGCAGATTAATGATCTGCCTATATTTTTTTTATTCGATTATTCTAAGCAAACGACTTAATCTAACCAATAACCGTCTGAATCAATTAATCTTCGAAACTATCCAGTATTTTCCTTCTGGCCTCCCCAATGGTCAAAGGATAAGGTTTATCAAATGGCAGAGCATCTTCCTTTTCCAGAATCTCCATAAGATGTGCAATTCGTGGCAGCCTTAAGTTAGCTTCTCTTATGGTTTTTACATCAGAAAATACTTCCTGAGGAGTTCCTTCCTTTATTATCCGGCCTTCACTTATGATGTACACCTCTGAAGCATATAGGGGGACTAGGTCCACATCATGGGTAGATATGACTATGCTCATACCCTCCTGGTTTAACTGGTATAAGATTCGCAATATTTGGGAGGCTCCTTTAGGATCCAATCCACTAGTGGGTTCATCCAAAACCATTATTTCAGGCTGCATAGCTAATATTCCAGCTATAGACACACGTTTTTTCTGACCGCCACTGAGATGATGAGGTGGTTTTTTCTCAAAACCATCCATACCCACTTTTTCCAGAGCATCTTTAACCCGTTTTTCAACTTCTTCTAT
>DAHVOW010000060.1 GCA_027318585.1 Methanobacteriaceae archaeon
CCTATACCTTGTAACATGATAGGATTATTACGATCATATATGGAAAATACTAATATTTAATTGTTCACATCTAGGAATATTTAGATTGGTTCAGAACTAGATAAAATTTTTGTCAGTAACGATTTTTTACTGCTAATATTATCATGTTGGCGTTATAAGTGTCCAATTTACCTTTATAAAGTTTTTAAATGCTTTATTTTACTTAAATATTATTTATTTCAGGATTTATGTATAGATCTGAATATCTATTACATATTATTGTCTATAGCAAACACTAACATTTAAAGTGAAAAGTTTATAAGTATGAAAAAAGGTATTATCATTGTTGTGGATAGTGATTATTGTTGTTAAAGAGCATTGTGAAATCATGACTATTAGCCGTAACACTGAACAAATCTGGGCATATCTTCGACCATTTTCCCAGTTTATTTGCCATCGAATGCCAGATAGGACCTTTCAAATTAAAGGTCATTATTTCCCAGTTTGTGCACGATGCACCGGGTTTTATATTGGTGCATTTAGCTATTTTCTATATGTATACTATTTTAATGTGGATTACACAGTCTTAATGATTACTTTTGCAGTTTTAATGTTAATACCAGCATTTATTGATGGAATTACCCAGTTTTTCTCTTTAAGAGAAAGTAATAATGTTTTGAGATTTATTACCGGACTTTTAGGAGGTGTTGGTCTTGGAATTTTGACTAAAGCACTGAAAGTGATTATATTTCAAAGTTTACAACTAATTTAGAATAATAAATTTATGGAGAATCCTTATGACCAAAGAATGTCCAAAATGTAAAGAGCAAAATCCAGATAGCTCATCTTTCTGTAAAAATTGTGGAAGCGAATTAAAAGAAGTGACCAAAGTCCAAAAAAGTTCAAAAAATGGACTTAGTGGCTGGTGGGGAAACCAATCCAATCTGGTTAAAGGTTTAAGTGTGGTTGGTGTTTGTTGTGTCGGACTAATTTTATTACTATTCATAGGTTCAATCGTGTTTCCTGATACCTCAACCACAACAACTACCCCTAGTTCATCATCCTCTACAACAGCAGCCACATCGTCATTAGAATCTTTCACTGGTAGTGGAGTATCATTCCAATACCCTAAAGAGTGGACAGAATACACTCCAGATGAAGTCAAGGCAACTGAAGTAGTAAATCTTAAAACCACGAAGGGTGATACAAGTATATTAACGGTCTATGCCGAAGATGATTCCGGTGAGGATCTAGACTATTGGAAGGATGTTTTACTTGATGCCACATCATCTCAAAGTACGGTTACTTCGCAGAAGTCTTTAACTATTGCTGGTGTAAATGGCTACAGAATAGATTCCACGAGTAGCTCTTCTGATGCAGAACAGAGTTGGATATTTTTCGTAAAAAACGGTAAAATTTACAAATTGTTATTTACTACCGGCTCTTTAAGCGCTATCAGTAGCGATATCGACACCATCGTTAACAGCTTCAAAACAACTTAAAATCTCTTCTTTTTTATTTTTTTTGAGAAAATTCATGGAGATGATTATTGTGAAAAAATGTTTTGCCTTGGTATCCATATTTTTAGCAGTTTCATTGATGCTCGCACCCTGTGCCTTTGCCTGGAAGTGGACTACACATTCCAAAGTGGTAGATGCGGTGTATTACAGCATGCCCTACGATAAAAAGGTCAAGTTAAATTTAGCAGTGATGAGGGATGGCTCCAATGATCCAGATGAGAAATTTCACGATACCAGGTGTCACGGTTTTCCCAGCAGCTATACCCGAGCATCAACATGGTTAAGTAAAGGCAAATCCGCCTACCAGAGTAAAAATTATCGTTATGCTAGCTACTGTTTTGGGGTTGCATCACATTATATATCTGATACCTACTCCGCTCCACATTGTGTCAGTGGTGAATCCAGTTACTACCATACTAAATACGAAGCTCAAGCGACTTACATGACGCCGAAGGTCAGTTACACGGGTGGCAGTTTATATTCAATAATGAAAAGCGGATCCTATAAAGGAAAAACCGATTGGAACAGCTGGATGAGAACCAAAAGCAGAAGCTATGTGCAATCAGATTTAAACCGGGGTACATCTGCTTCTTATATGGCCATCAAAAACGCGATGGCTTAATTTCTTTATTTTTTAGAATTTCTGCATAAGAGAGGTCCTTAAACATAAAAGAGGGTATAAATATAATTAAAGGAGTGTTTTTAGTGAAATGTACCAACTGTGGCCAGGAAAATGATGATGACGCTAAATTCTGTGAACACTGTGGATCTAACCTATCAAAAACAGTAGGCCAAAAACCCATAGCCCAACCTGTAAAAGATGGTTGGAGCACTTCTTCCAAGGTCATAGTGATTGGACTGGTTATTTTAGTAGTAATTTTAGGAGTATCACTGGGGGTCCTTTTAAAGTCAAACCCCACCACCACCAATACCACTCCCACCATATCTATGACTACTGGTATTCCTGTAGCCGAAGTACCAGGACTGGCCCAATCCATAAACCAGAATGGAGCTGATTTCTCTACCATTAACTATGGTGGTGTGACCTTAGACCGGAATCAATGTTTGTATATCACTGCCCGGGCCATTGTAATGATAAATAATGGTGAAACCGGTAACATCCCCATTAATCAGTATGGAGACCCGGAAGATCCTTATGGGACCATCACCT
>DAHVOW010000061.1 GCA_027318585.1 Methanobacteriaceae archaeon
CACGATAATGTATGTTAACAACTGTAAAAGGAGGTGAAAAAGTGCAAAAAAACATACAAAAAAAGCTTACATTCCTAGCAATCACCCTAGTATTAGCACTGGCAGCAATGGGTGCTGCTTCAGCAGCAGATACTCCTGAAAACTCCACAATCGTGGATCCCGTCATGGCCACCAATCAGTCATCCAACAGTTCGGAGGTCATAAACCAGACCCTTCCTGATCCCAGGATTGAACACAACGGAGTAATGGGCACCACGATCTATCCCACCATCCAGATGGCGATAGACTCTGCTCAATCAGGAGACACCATCTGGCTGGAAGAAAACGGTGTGTTCCATGAATACATCAACGTGTGGAAGAACCTGAACTTCAAGGTCTTCAACGGAGGCCAGGCCACCATAACCGGTGACGGAATTAGAAGAGTGATGTTAATCCAACCCGGAGTTACGGCCACCTTTGAAAATATAACCATAACCAACGGTCGTCAATATGAAGCAGCGGGTATCATCAATTATGGTACCCTGACCCTGAACAACTGTGCCGTTACCAACAACTATGCGTATGGTAATGAAGCAGGTGGTATCTACAACGGGGGGGCCATGACTCTGAACAACTGTGTCATCAGCAACAACTACGCCAATCATTATGCAGGTGGAATCTGGAACAATTATGGTTGTACCCTGACTCTGAACAACTGTGTGGTTAACAATAACCGCGCTCTAGAGTTCGGTGCGGGTATACTGAATTTCCGGGGAACAGTTAACATCAACAACTGCAACCTGACCAACAACGAAGCCACCATTGATTACAATTACTATTACGGAGGAGGAGCATTATTCAACTACTACGGTACTCTAAGAGTCTACGGCAGTAACCTGTTGAACAACCACGCCTACAATGCGGGTGCGGTGTACTCCACCACCAACGACGTGATCATGAACTTCAACCGCATCGTGGGCAACACCCAGCACACTCCTTACCAGGTCTACTCGGAAAGTTCTAATATCAATGCCGAGTACAACTGGTGGGGCAGTAACTCTAACCCCAGCGCAAGTTTATACCGAACCGATGCTGATCCCTGGTTAGTGCTCACCATCAGTGCCGACAGTCCCATCACCAATGGAGACACCTCTACCGTCACTGTGGATCTGACCCACACCAACTACGGCCTACTGGCACCGGGAACCGTTCCTGACGGTACACCAGTGACCTTTGGGTTTATGAGTGGCAGCGGTCCCTTCGGAAGCCTGGCTTTCCCACTGGCCCGGACCACCACCGGCGGTGTGGCCAGCATAGTCTTCACCGCCAACGACCCTGCTGCTCCGCACAGTCAGGTTATAACCGGAACTGTAGATTACCACACTGGCTTGGCCAGTGTACTGATAAATCCCGACGTGGATTTATCCATCACCAAAACTGCGGATCAGGCCAGCTACAACGTGGGTAACACTGTAACTTACACCATCACCGTATCCAACAGCGGCCTCAACCCTGCCACGGGTGTGGTGGTGACTGATACCCTGCCTGCTGGTCTGACCATCATCAATGCGGATGGAGGTTCAGTGGCGGGTAACATCATCACTTGGAACATCGCCAGCATCATGGCCGGGGGTCAGCAAATCCTGACCTTAACTGCTACTGTAGACACTGGGACTCAGGGCCAGACCCTGATTAACACCGTCACCACGGGCTGTTCCGAGGACAACGAAGCACACACCGCAACCGCCAGTATCTACGTCAACAACGCACCTTTACAGGTGACCAAGACTGCTGACCAGGACACTAAAAACGTGGATGACACTGTAACTTACACCATCAACGTTACTAACCTGTCCCAGCAGGATGCGGCCACTAACGTAGTGGTAACCGACACTCTACCCGCTGGTCTGACCTTTGTCAGTGCCACGGATGGTGGAGTGTGGGATGCTAACACCCGAACTGTCACCTGGAACCTGGCTAACTTAACGGCTGGTGCCAGTTTTGCTCCAACCGTGACTGCCACTGTAACTGGTGAAGCAGCTGGTAAGACCCTGGTCAACACGGCTACTGCCATTGACGACCAGATGGATACTCCGGTTTCATTCAGTTCCAGTGTATACGTGCCATCGGCGGACTTAGTCCTGACTAAGACGGTGGATAAGACCAAACCTACCGTGAAGGATACTGTGGTTTTCACTTTAATTGTGAACAACAACGGACCCGACACCGCAGTGGATGTGACGGTCTTTGATAAGTTACCAGCTGGTTTGACCTACGTGTCCCATGTGGCTAATTATGGTACCTACGACCCAACTACGGGTCTGTGGAGTATGGCTAGTTTACCTAACGGTGCCTCTGGGATCCTGACCATCACTGCGGTGGTGGAGGAGTCTGGTCAGATCGTTAATCAGGCCAATGTCACCTCTTTAACCTGGGACCCTAACTTGGAAGGAAACGCTGCCTCCGCGGCTATGGATGTCCAGGCCGAGCCGGTACCAGTTAGTGGTAAAACCGTAGCCATGCAGAAAACCGGAGCACCCTTCGTTGGTTTATTCCTGGCATTCTTCATGCTCCTGGTGGGTATGGTACTACCAAAAAGGAAATAAAAAACCCAAATTTGGGGATCTCCACGGGAGATCCCATTTCTTCTATTTTTTTTAATAAA
>DAHVOW010000062.1 GCA_027318585.1 Methanobacteriaceae archaeon
AGCGTTTCATCATCCGGGTCTTGATTTGGTCCCCGGATACGATTTTGAATTCGGTTTTGATGTCGGGATAGAGGGGTGTGAGATTTAAAAGACAATTTTCAATCTCCTGCAGTGTCTCCGGGGAGAGGTTGCTGGAGTCGTAGTTACGCACACTTTTTCGCCGGAATATGGTCCGGTACTGATCTTCAGGGTTCATGGATATCACTCTAAGGGGATATGAATTGGTTCCTCCTTTTATAAGTATTGTGGCCTATATTAAGATAGAGTTTAGGGAGTGTTAAGCTAATGATCAGCTGGGATGAATATCAACTGCTGGCCAGGGAACTTCTAAAGCGAAGCATAGGACGAGAAGATAACCCTGCCCAGCATGAGGCCATAAAGGCACCGGTTAGTGAGTCTCAGTTTCTGGTGGCTGGTCCAGGCAGTGGGAAGACCACGGTGATGGTGCTCAAGATCCTCAAGTACATCTACGTAGATAATATCCACCCCCACACTATATTAGCCACCACATTCACCAGAAAAGCAGCTAGTGAGTTAAACAGTCGGATAATCAACTGGGGAAATAAAATACGAGACTCACTCCTGGAAGAGGCCCGCAATCAAGATCAACATCACCATCTGGAGGGACTTAAACTGGATCAGATCCGAACCGGCACCCTGGACAGCCTGGCCCAGGAACTCCTAGGCCACCCCCGGGTACTGGAAGAACAGGCCACCCGGTCCATACTGATGCAGAAACTGATCCGTGATGATGTGCACCGCCACCCGGATCTTCTAAACTACTTGAAATTAATGGGCAACCAGCAGGGGACCCTGAGCTTAACCGGAATGTGCGACCTTCTCCTGGAGCTGAAAGACCGTATCTACCACGACCTGGTGGACGTATCTGACTACCAGGAAAAAATTGAACACCCCGGTGCCAGGCTGGCCCTGGAATGCCTGGAGGAGTACCAGAAAGAGCTGATAAAAGGCCAGCTCTATGACTTTGCGCGCCTGGAGAGTGCACTGCTGGAGGAGTTGAACACTGGAGAGCTGGACCTTGCGGATCTTAAAGTGGTGCTGGTGGATGAGTACCAGGACACTAACCTCCTGCAGGAGAGCATCTACTTCCACCTGGCTAAAAAGGCTGTGGAAAATGGCGGTAA
The DNA here is from genome assembly GCA_027318585.1 of Methanobacteriaceae archaeon. GTDB lineage: Archaea > Methanobacteriota > Methanobacteria > Methanobacteriales > Methanobacteriaceae > Methanobacterium. The sequence continues at coordinate 1,146 of DAHVOW010000062.1, forward strand.
CATCACCGTGGTGGGGGATGATGACCAGTCACTGTACCGTTTCCGGGGAGCCACCGTGGACCTTTTCACCCAGTACCAAAACCGGATCAGAAGGGAACTGGATGTGGAAGCCCGGGTCATCCACCTTTCCCAGAACTACCGTTCCACCTCCCAGATCGTTGATTTTTGCAATGCTTTTCTGGAGGTGGATCAGGACTACCAGTTTGCCAGGGTTACCAGCAAGCCCGATATCATAGCCACCCGAACTGGTAAAGGCCATTATCCAGTGTTGGGTCTTTTCCGCCGGGATCGTAAGACACTGGCCCGGGATCTGTCCCGTTTCATAAGTCAGGCCCTCTATGGTGAGGGCTACCACAGGGAGGATCTCACCATTAAACTGGATAAAAAAGATAGCTCCATACTGATGGCCAGTCCCCTGGAGTACACCCCCCACAGTGCCCGCAGATTCCCCCATTACCTGCGCCACTTTCTGGAAGAGGAGGGTCTGGAGGTCTACAACCCCCGGGGGGAGAGTTTGGAACGGGCCCCAGCCACAGAATTATTAGCCGGTCTATTATTAGAATGCCTGGACCCGGATAAATCCGTAGAAAACAGCCTGGCACGCCTGCCCAGTAAGGCCCGGAGCAATTTCCACCAGTGGAGGAAAACCGCCCGGAAAGGCATCATCCTGGAGGAAGTTAGAACAGAATGGAAGGGCATCCCGGAACTGCACCTCTTGGAGTTGTGGTATGACCTTTTAAGCTACACCCCGGAGGAGGATGTGGTGGAGAATCTGCGGGTGGAGGCTCTGACCAGGACCATTGAGCAGGCCACTCATTTTTCACGTTTCCAGGGCCGTGTAATTCCGGGGGAGGAGGAATCCATCCAGGAAGTGTACTGGAACCTCCTGATCCCCCTGGCCACCGGAGCCATCGAGGTGGATGAAATGCTCCTTAACCAGCAACCTGCACCCTCCAACCGGGTTAACATCATGAGCATCCATCAGGCCAAGGGATTGGAGTTTCCCCTGGTGGTGGTGGATGTGGGATCCGACTACAGCCGGATACACCGCTCCCATGCCTACAAGCGTTTCCCCCTGGATGGGGATCGGGCATCTCACCTGGAGGATGAGCTGCGGGCCTACTCTCCCCTGGGTGAACCAGTCCGAACCACCCGGGACCGGGCCTTTGATGATCTGATACGCCAGTACTACGTGGCCTTCAGCAGACCCCAGGACCTATTACTTTTAATTGGACTTTCACCGGTTAAGGATGGTTATCGTGTGGATAAGGAACGTGTTTACATTCCCAATGTGGCTACCGGCTGGGACCGGGAGGCCCGCTGGCCCTGGAGGGGACTGGGGAATCTTTTCTTGATCTAAATTGACTTGAGTTCTAGTTGTATGATAAAGTATATATTAGATAAAGAATACAATATTGTTGAG
>DAHVOW010000063.1 GCA_027318585.1 Methanobacteriaceae archaeon
TAAATTACACTAAGAAGCAATGGGGATTGAAGCCCGAGGAACTGGACCCCTCGGTCACGGCCCGGGTGCCGGTGCTGATATCCAGGGATGACCGTTACTTCCAGGACCCCTACCAGGGAATACCCCGGGAGGGCTACACCCCCATCTTCCAAAAGATGCTGAAGAGCCCCCGTATAGAATTAATGTTGAAAACTGATTATAAAGAAGTTTTGGAATTTAATAAAGGCAGTATATTCTTTAAGGGGGAGGAATTCAAGGGTAAACTGATCTACACCGGTGAGATCGACTACTTCTTCGACTTCCAGTACGGTAGGCTGCCCTACCGGTCCCTGGACTTTGAAATGGAAACCCTGGACCAGGAGTACTACCAGGAGGTGGGCACCATCAACTACCCCAATGACCACCGTTACACCCGGATCACCGAGTTCAAACACCTCACCGGTCAGGTGCATGAAAAGACCACCATCACTCGGGAGTACCCCCAGAGTTACCAGCCTAGTAGGGGTGATGTGCCATACTACCCCATACCCCAGAGAGAGTACCAGGAAATTTACCAGAGGTACCGGAAAAAAGCAGCCCAGTACCCTAACCTTATTCTGGTGGGGCGACTGGCCGAATATCAGTATTTCAACATGGACTTGGTGGTGGACCGGGCCCTAACCATCTTCCAGGAGAAGATAATCACTGGAAAAAGAGACAGGAGAAACTGACCCCATGACTTCTGAGACTATATGTGCCTATTGGTGATCATATTAATACCCCCGGGTAAGTCTCTTAACCCAAGCCTGGATCGCTGGGTTAAGGGGTGATTTCGACAATCATAACCCCAAAAAATTTTGTACCGCTAAGGAATTTATTTATCACCGCCCCGCCACATAATATTAGTAGAGTGGACTTTCCATGATATTTTCTGAATAAAAGTAGGAGGCCAATCCATAAAGCTGAAAACCCGGGGTAAAATGGTGTTGAACAAGAAAAATAACACCACCCGACTGTCATCCCTGGACATCCTCCGTGGTCTGGGTGTTCTTTTAATGGTCGAGGCCTTTATAGCCATTAAAATACCCTTCTTCTCGGATATGGCCCTTATATTCACGGCTCCTATCTTTTTATTCGTGGCCGGGGCCAGTTTTCAGTTACTCCTGAGAAATCGAAAGGCTCGGGGTAACAGTGGCCATGAAATCTTCCAGGAGGTCTTTTGGAGGGCGGTGGCCCTGTTCCTGGTGACTTCCATCATCACCCTGGTTTTTATCCTGGTTTTGGGCACGGTTTACAGTGGTTTCAGCACCATCTTCATCATCATCTCCACTGGTTTATTGATGGGTTTCCTGGTGCGCCGAAGCTTCAAGAGGCAGGTTCTAACCATATTCATCATCTTAGCACTGGATCTAGTGATCCGGGCCTACCCGGTACCGATATTATCCTTTTTAACCGGTAACAACTTGGGCCTGAGCATCCTGCCCTATTTGTGCTTTTTTATATTCGGTATGATGGCCTACCGGGCCTATAAAAGCGATAACTTCAAACGCTACGATAACCAGATCCTCCTGGTCTACGGGATACTGTTTTTCCTCCTGAACCTGGCCCTGTATCTGGCCTTCCCCTACCCCTTCACCAGCGAGTACCGGAACTACCCTCCCCTGGTATTGATGATCGCCAGCCTGATAATCCTAATATTCCTATTGCTGATACGGGTGGTTGATCTGGATGGTAATATCCGCTGGTGGCTTAAGCCCATTGAGAACCTGGGCCGAATATCCTTAACCAGTTACTACCTATCCTATATCAGTTTCCTGGTGCTGGGCTCCCTCTTTTTAGAGGATTCCCATATTTATAATGTGCTGATCTTCCTTTTAACCAGTCTGGGATTGGTGTTGCTGGAGAGGCTGTTAAGACCCGGGTACCGGTATGGGTTGGAATGGTGGTACCGCAGATTATCAGCCCGGGCCCTGCTCTGGTCCACTGATAAATGAGGACCACCACTTAGAGGATAAAAATTATTATAGTCAGGTTCTTAAATAGTGGTTAACAACATGAGATTTCCCTTACCCACCCGGATCAGTCAGATCCTAGAGAACCGAGATTACAAGCGGATCTTTGAAAACATACTCTCCCTATTCAGTCTGCAAGGCTTGAACTACCTGCTTCCCCTGATTACCTTCCCCTACCTGACCCGGGTTTTGGGACCGGATAAATACGGTTTAGTGGCCTTCGCTTTGGCCTTCATGGGCTACTTCCAACTCTTCACCGATTATGGTTTTAACTTATCCGCCACCCGGGAGATCTCCATTAATCGTCATGATGAGGCTAAGGTTTCCCGTATCTTTAGCTCAGTCATGGCCACCAAGACTCTGTTGATGCTTCTAAGTTTAGTGGCGGTGACGGTTATTGTTTTCAGTTTTGAAAGGTTCCGCAGTGACTGGTTACTCTATTTTTTTACCTTTGGACTGGTGGTGGGGAACCTGCTCCTGCCCACCTGGTTCTTCCAGGGCATGGAGAAGATGAAGTACATCAGCGT
>DAHVOW010000064.1 GCA_027318585.1 Methanobacteriaceae archaeon
CCCATGAATACCAGCGATTCAGTTGGTAGTTGAAGAGCTGATCTTTGTGGAAAGCGTGATATCCTACCGGGAATTTGAATTCAGTTTTATTCATATTCCACCTTTTTTCTTAATATTAAATTGAACCTAAAACAAGATATAATCATCTACTTCGTAATATTAACCTATAACGAAGTAAACTTGCGGTTTATGTAACGACTTTCTATAGAAACTCTGCAGCAAAGAAAAAAAAAATAAAGTATTAGTTTGAGTTATGCACTGCGCTTATTTTGTTAATAAGGCAGCAATACCTCCAAAGAACAGCATAAATACTGCTAACCAGGCGAACCAGTATACTAATAATGGGAATATCCAGATTAGGAGTCCAATTATGATGGCCAGGCCTATCATCGCCCCACCACTGGCTTGTTGTGTTTCTACCATTCTCTCACCTCCCTTAAATAATGATAATATGTTCTCTATTCGAGTTCTAATTTTATACCGCCGATTCTAGGTGCTAATGCGTTGTAAAGTAGGGCTACTATTGCGGTAATTATAAACATCCCTACGAATACTTCAATGGGCCATATAATAAGCAGATAAAATGCTCCCATAGCCGTAATTGAACCAGCCACCGAATTTACAATAGTCGCAGTTTCATTGTTTAAACTGATAATATACGTAGATAGATTGTATATCGCTGCATATCCCACAATGAACCAGATTACTCCCATTATGAAGGATAAAATCAAGAAAATCACTGATATTATTAGAGAGATAGAAAGTACTGGTAATGATTTCACTTCTTTAATTAGTGGCTGTGCTTTAGTTTCTTCCATTTTTTCACCTCCTTGCAAGTTTTACATATTTTCTATGGAGTTATGAATAATATCAGGGAAAGATGATTATCTTTTACTCTCTCCCTAAATATCAGTTCTGCTTAATGTATCTAATTTCACTTTATTACAGTATGTCTTTTAAACAATTTATAAATATTGAATTCCTTCCGGTCTGATAGCTAAAAATATATTTGTCTTCCAGCTAAGCTATTCATGGGCAGGGAGTAGGATGAAGAAAATATCATACGTGTTGATGGTACTTTTGGTACTGGTAGTTTTCACATCGGGTTGCACCATTCAAAATCCGGATGAACAAAAACCTAATTACTATAATTTCAGTTCAGTATTCTTTAATTATCCCGATACCTGGGAGATTGCCCGAAGTATTGAAGTTGCAGGTGTAGAAGCAGTAATAATTACTGATCCAACTGCAAGTAAGTACATTAACGAGTCTAGTTCACTGGAAGAGTTAGAATCTTTAAATATTACCGAGGGCACGGTATTTATTTATATTATGATCCCGAAAACTTCCGAGGTTAATCTTAATTCTACCGTAACTGATGTGCAGCAAAGACTGGCCCAGAAAGGAGCTAAAGTCACCAAGACCGGAACCACCACTGTTTCAGGAATAGTTGCCAATGAAACCACTTTAACCAGAACTAGTGAAGCAATCACCTCAGAAGGTAAAATCATTGCCTTTGAGAGAAATGACAACGTCTACGCCTTGATACTGATAACCGCCGGCAATAACTACGAAAGTCAGAAGAAGAACTTTGATGTGATACTTAACAGCTTGCGATTTATCTAAAAAATTCAAATCCATAAAAAAAATATGAGAAAAATAGATAATATAGGACTTCAAAGCACTGCTAAGAGGGGTAGAATCACGTGCAATACGATATCTGCCGAGAAATGGGAAATCATGGCCGATTCTAAGCCTTTCTTCCAGTAAAGCCATCCGAATATAATTCCACCCACCGCATTTAGAACAATGGTACGGGCAATTAAGAGTGGTGTGAGGGTTGTGATAGTCATTACAGCTGGTAAATGACCAGCTCCAAAGATAACCGCAGCTAGAATAATAGCCAACCATATCCCTATATTTGTGGGCTTTCCTTCTTCTGTTTTTTTGATTTTAAAGATTATCCATACGATTAGAGTCATTAAAAATAATCTTAACAGGATTTCTTCATTTATTCCGCCGTAAAAGGATGCCAGGAATCCCTGCCAGGCGGGTGGATTTATAGCAGCTTGAGTAACATTAATAGTTACACCCGTAAGGGAGAACAAATAATCCAGTCCAATTATCAAGATACCTGCCAATATTCCAAGGCCAATTGAAATTCCCAGTATGGATTTTAAATAGTTTTTAACTTCTCGGCCTTCCAGCCATCCTTCCAGGATGGGTAGTCCCAGTCCAACCTTTTTGGATAGATACAGGCCAATAAATATGGTAACTGTGAAGAGGACTATGCTTTGGATGGTTTGTGCAACCAGGAGTATATATAAGGGCACCGGTATATTTTGAAGCACTCCCCCTTGAAGGGTGAGGGTATAGGGCAGTACCGCTAGTATTC
>DAHVOW010000065.1 GCA_027318585.1 Methanobacteriaceae archaeon
CATCTTTTTTAGAAGGTTTAGAAACTGTTAACCCCTTTAAAGCATTAGTACGAGACGTTTTAGGGCTTGATACTTCTTTGGATGAACTGGAGCCCAGAGACAAACTCGCTCCGCCTGCAAATAGGATCATTATAATCATACCCAGGACAGTCATTATGAGTCCTAAGAAGAATGATAACAGATTGGGTGGTGTTAAGAACCCGAGGTACATTAAGTAGAATCCAGCGATTACCAGTAACAACCCGAAAATGGTGACAATCATATTTATCATCATAAGCCTCCTACTGTTATTATGATAGGGGTTATTTATAAATTAATAGGATTATACTTACCCCCTGGCACAGTGCCTAATAATATTGACGGCCTCCTCGGTTCCCTGGTACTCTTGAAATTTCTTTTGAGTTGTCAAAGCACCAAGCCGTAAATCATCACTCTCCAACAGATAATTTATATCCTCGGCCAATTTACCCGGGGAAAGATCCTTCATATCCCTAATTTGAGATATCCCAAACTTTTGCATGTTTAACGCATTCTTCATCTGCTCGGGATGGTTTTCAATGGGGACCATTAGATTGGGCACCCCCAATGAAGCCAGTTCCATGGAGGTGGTGTGCCCGGCCAGACTGACCACCAGATCCGAGAGCTTCATCCAGCCTAACATGTCCCCCAGGAACCTTTTGACCAGAACCTGGGATGGGTAACGGTAAGGGGTATCGATATGGGGGCCGGTGACCAGGACGATGCGGTGGCTTTTTATTTTATCCGCAGCCTGGGCCATTAACTTCAGGAGTTTAGCCCCGAAGTGGCTGCCGCCCACCGTGGCCAGCACCACCCTCTGGGAGGGATCCAGGTTATGGTTTCTTCTGAGTTCCTCCCGGCTGGGCATGGACCCTGGATCCTGCTTAAGAAGGGGGCCGGTGTAGGTCACCTTATCCTTGATCTTAGCTGGTATTTCCTGGGATCCAGGGATATCCGGGACTATAATAGCCTGGGAGAGTTTGGCAGAGTCCTGGATGAATCGCTCCAGACCTGTCTCCAGGTACTCCATCTTCTTATCTTGGGGGTAGATCTCTTTAAAGTTGAACTTCAACTCGTTGCTGATTAGCACACAGGGCACTCCCAGTACTTTACAGGTTAGGGGTGCTGAGTAGTGGGAGTCGGCAACTACCACCTCCGGCTGGAAGTTTTTTATGATCTTGGACTCATGGTAGATGCTCTTCAGGAAGGTGAAGGGGGCGTCCATGGATTTGCGGGCGGTGTGTTTAAGATCCAGTTCCCCGGCACTGCCGTAGAACTTAATCTCCGGGAGCTCCACTGCTTGATAGTTGGTGAATTCATCTAGAAATTGGTATCCCTCACCGTAACTGGCAAATAAAACTTCACAGCCGGCCTCTTGTAGTTTCTGGGCCACAGCTAGAGAGCGGGAGACATGTCCCATGCCAATTCCACAGGGGATGAAGAGTGCCTTCATGTGGTTAACCTATCGTCCTTGTGATTAATAATGGTTTAATAATTGGGGGAATGTTTCCTAGGCGATAATTATAGTATGATCAATTAACTGGACCGGTATGTGCCAAAATACATCCCAAAAGTAAAAATATTAGTTTGTGAATAATAGTATCTAATACAGACAAGATGGAGGTTGATAGTAGGGAACAAGATCCATCAAAAAATACAATAAAAACCAAACATTTATTAATTAGTAGTTCTACATAACAATATTGATACTCATAGTATAAACTATACATGGAGGAGAAAAATATGGAGTTCTTAAAAGACGAAGGTGGACAAGGAGCAGCTGAATACATCCTACTATTCGGTGGAGTAATCGTTATAGCCATTGCAGCTCTCTACATATACTACACCTACCTAAGAGGCACCACTGGTTTACAGGTAACTCAAGACATTAGTAATGTAAGAGCCAGTTCCAAAACAGGATAAGATAGATACTTTATAGAAGCTGCGTCATAATGACGCATTCTTCTTTCTTTTTTATTCTAATATTTTTATTATTTTATCTGAGGGTGTGTGAAGATATGAATATTTTTAAAGATGAAGGCGGACAGGGAGCAGCTGAGTACATACTACTATTCGGTGGAGTAATCGTTATGGCAATTGTTGCATTATATGTCTACTATAAATATGTCGAAGGCACCCTTGATCTGCAAATAACTCAAGACATTAGTAGTGTCAGAACCAGTACCAAGATAGGATAAACAATAGTTCGAATTGATGATCTTCATCTTAAGAATTAAGTAACCTGATGATTTAAATATTAATAAGACAAA
>DAHVOW010000066.1 GCA_027318585.1 Methanobacteriaceae archaeon
ATAAGGACTTCAAGAAGGTGGCTAACAAGGCCCTGAAGAAGATCCAGAAAAAATAAGCTAAGGTTTTCTTATGTATCAGGTGCTGTTTCATCTGGATGAATCTGATGAATACCGCTTTAACTTAGTTCTAAATAACATAAACAATCTGCAGGCTGAAATAAAAGAGGCTGAAATCGAGCTGGTGGCTAATGCCCAGGGGATTAGGCTACTTGAAAAGGATAGTGCCCATGAGGATATGCTTCGAGAACTCCAGAATAAGGGAGTGACCCTGGTGGCCTGTAATAAAACCATGGAGTCCCAAAAGCTTGAACCAGAAGACCTCCTGGAAGGTGTGAAGGTGGTTCCGTCGGGAGTGGGGGAACTGGTTAAAAAGCAGAGTGAGGGCTGGATTTACATACGGCCCTGAATTTTATTATTTTTTTAAGTTTATCTGGTACATATCTTTACGTCTATTTCTTAAAAGGGGCAGCTCCTGTCGTACTTCTTCCACCCGGGTGGGATCTAAATCCTGGTACAGTATCTCCTCCCCTTTTCCTGCTTCACCCATCACATCACCCCAGGGATCAGCCACCAGGGAATGTCCATAAGCCACGTAGGATCCCTGTTCATCACGTGCCGGGCTGCAGGTGGCCAGGTAAACCTGGTTATCCAGGGCCCGCACCCGAGAGAGGATCTCCCAGTGGGATGGACCCGTGGTTAGGTTGAAGGCCCCGGGAAATATCAGTAACCGGGCTCCCTGGAGAGCCATAAGACGGGATAGTTCCGGGAATCGCATATCATAGCAGATGGCCACTCCCACTTTACCATAATCAGTTTCCACCACGGTGACCTCTTCTCCTGCGGTGAGGGTTTCTGATTCTTTAAACTGTATCTGTCCCGGAACATCGATATCGAAAAGGTGCACCTTACGGTGCCGGCCGATTAACTCTCCAGAGGGGTTATAAATGAAGCTGGTGTTGTAGATGTGTTCCTGTTCCCTTTCGGGTATGGATCCGGCTACTAAGTACACCTCTGCCTTTTGGGCTGCCTGGGAGACCGCCTTTAAGGTGGGACTAACATCAGCTTCTTCCGCATATAAGGGGAATAAATCGGTCTGGTAGGGGCAGTTGAACATCTCTGGTAAGACCACCAGGTCCGCCTTGTGGCCAGCTTCCTCTATGAATTTAACGGCCTTTTTTATATTCTGGGATTTATCTGGTCCTACTTTCATCTGGCACAGTGCTATTTGGAAGGTTTTCATAAGAATCAAACCATTAGGATGGTGGGTGAGATGCAATCATTAATTATTACTATTGGAGTACGGGGAAGGTCCGGAGTGAGGGCCTACAACGCATTGGGCTAGATTATTAATTGTGGCCATAATATATTTAACTAAACCAATCTGTGAGGTGTTTATCATGAGTTGTTACTTACGTCATATGAAGGATGTTCTGGAGGAGGCGGACCTCCATCCCCAGGACCGTAAAGAACGGAAAGAAGTGGACCTGGCCATACGCCAGGTGGTGGGAAAAGACCAGAAGGACAAGTGCAACGTGGTGTGGAAGGAGGTCAAGCTCTGGCTGGCCGATGAAAAGCAGAAAAAGATTCTAGTGGAGAAATTAAAGGTTTGAAGGGTATATTATATGTTCGAAGAGGAATTGAAGGAATATCACCTGTTCATCACACACAACGGCCCCGGGGATGAGGAGTACATAACCTTCTTCCAGAGGCTGCTGGAGGCCCCTGATTTCGAGTGGAAAGACCACGGGGTCCCGGGTCTGAATAAAGATGAAGAACTAGAAGAACAGATCCAGCCCGCCCAGATCGTGGTGGTGCTATCCGGACTCTACAACCGCCACCAGGAACTGGTTAAAAAGCAGATAGAGATTGCCCGGAAGCTGGATAAACCATTACTCCTCATCCGTCCCTACGGATTAGAGGAGGTGCCAGTGGAGCTGGATAAACTGGCCAGTGGAGTGGTGGGCTGGAACCGGGTGTGTATCGTGGAGCACATCGAAGAAATATTAGAAGATTAGAATCAGGATACGGAACTGAATATGGCTCCTATGAGCTCTTTAGTCTTTTCCTGGGCCTCCTGGTTACCGGCCAGATCCGGTATCTAATAGACCAGGGTCCGGTACCCGGCACTGGCCACCGGTCCGGGTGACCAGGCCGGCAGCCAGGTCGGACCGCTGATCACCGCCAAGCAGCGCGCGACGGTCGACGAGCTGGTGCAGGATGCCGTCAACAAGGGCGCCACGGTGGCCACCGGCGGCAAACCGGTTGAAGGCGAA
>DAHVOW010000067.1 GCA_027318585.1 Methanobacteriaceae archaeon
ATCCTTCCTGACTTTCTGGAGATCTATAAAGAACTGGATAACCCCCGGGAGGAGTTAGAAAGCTTCCTGGAGGTTAAGGGAGTGTACCTGCCGGATAATCCGGTAGAGATCAACCTCATAGATGACATGGACCAGGCCTGGAAGCCGGTGCACCAGGTGATACCCGAAACGGATGATAAGAGTTTGATCCCGGCCTTCGGAAGATCCTTCCTACTGGAGGTGTCCCGGGGGTGCACCAGGGGCTGTCGTTTCTGCATGGCCGGGTGCTTGTACCGTCCCCGCCGGGAAGTATCCCTGGAGGATCTTTTAGAAACCGCCCATAAGTCCAGAGAATCCACGGGAATAAAGAAAGTGGCCCTCATCGGTGCAGCGGTTTCGGATCACTCCCGGGTGGAGGACCTGTGCCAGGAACTTTTAGAACAGGATTTCCAGATCACTCTGCCCTCCCTGCGGGTGGAATCAGTAACCGACCAGCTACTTTCCATATTAAAAAAGAGCGGACTCAAGACGGTCACTCTAGCCCCGGAGTCTACCTGGAACCTGAGAAAAGTGGTTAACAAATCCCTCACCGATGAAGATATCTTTGCAGCCGTAGAAAAAACCTTCCAGCACGAATTAAACGCCAAGCTGTACTTCTTGGTGGGCCTGCCCACCGAGACCAGTGAGGAACTCAATGAATTAATAAATTTAATCCGAACACTCCAGAAAAAGGCACCGAGGATAAGCTCCCTCCGGGTGAGTGTTAATCCCTTCATACCCAAACCCCACACCCCCTTCCAGTGGCAACACTTCCACTTTAAAGAGATAAAAAATAAAATCAGCATCCTGAACCAGGAGTTCCGTTCCCGATACTTCAAGGCGGAAAGCCCCCGCAGCAGCCTCATCCAGTACGTGTTATCGGTGGGAGATGCAAAAATGGGGGATGCCCTGGAAATATCACTCCATAAAAAGTTATCTCTACCGGAATGGCAGAAACTGGCCCCCCACTGGGACCTGGAATCGGTTCTTCCCTGGAAGAACATCCAGGTGGGAGTTAGTGACGAATTTCTGAAAAATGAATATAAAAAGGCCTTGAATGGTGATTTCACCCTATGGTGTGAAACCTTCGGCTGCCAGAACTGCGGGGCCTGTGAATAAATAAGATAAATAATATAGGTAGGACCATGAAACCATCCCAACGTCTAGAATCCATAGACCTGTCCGGAGTTCGTAAGATGTTCGATCTGGTGGGGGAAGATTCCATCAACCTGGCCCTGGGTGAACCAGACTTCGACACTCCCCGTCATATTAAGGACGCCGTGAAACGGGCCCTGGATGAAAATTTCACCCACTACACCGGTAATCAGGGAATACTGGAACTCCGGGAAGCCATATCCAGGAAATTACAAAAGGATAACCACATCGAAACTTCCCCCGAAAACATCATAGTCACCGTAGGCGCTAGTGAAGCTCTTTTAATGTCCACTCTGGCCCTGGTTGATAAGGGTGATGAGGTTCTCATACCGGATCCGGGTTTTGTATCCTACCAGGCCTGTGTAGAGCTGGCCGGAGGAACCACAGTACCAGTGGAGGTTAATAGTGAGGAAGGTTTCCGGTTAACCCCTGAAAATCTAGAGGAAAAGGTTAATAAAAATACTAAAGCCATTATAATGAATTCCCCCGCCAACCCCACTGGGGGAGTCCTGAAAAAGGAGGATGTGAAGGGCCTGGCTGATATTGCCCAGGACCATGACATGGTGTTAATCAGTGATGAGATCTACGAGAAGATCATCTACGGTGCCAAGCATTACAGCCCCGGACGCTTCACCGAGAATGTCATCACCATCAACGGATTCTCCAAGGCCTACGCCATGACTGGGTTCCGGATCGGATACGCATCCGCACCACCCGAGTTATCAGAGTCCCTCCTGAAGGTCCACCAGTACAGCACCGCCTGTGCGAGTTCCCTATCCCAGGCTGCTGCTCTAGAATCATTGAATGGACCCCAGGATAGTGTGACTACCATGGTCTCTGAGTTCCAGAAAAGAAGAGACCTGGTGGTCTCCCGACTTAACAGTATGGGTATCGAGTGTAACCAGCCCCAGGGAGCTTTTTATGTGTTCCCCCGGGTAGAAGATCCGGAGTTACTGGTGGCCGAAGCCCTTAAAAGGGGAGTGGTCCTGGTGCCAGGGGTTTC
>DAHVOW010000068.1 GCA_027318585.1 Methanobacteriaceae archaeon
GATCACGGGGCATGGGTACCTTTGATGCTCATGTACCCGGATGCTGAGATCCCCGTGGTCCAGATATCCATCTAGACTCATTTGGACCCCCAAGAGCACTTGAAACTAGGACGGGCGCTGAATGATCTGAGAACTGAAAATGTGCTGATCCTTGGTAGTGGCGGGGCAGTTCATCCCTTAGGATATCCCGGGGCTAGTTTTAGAGGAGAACCTCAAAAATGGGCTTTAGAATTTGACCAATGGTTAACTGATGCGATAATCAGGGGGGATGAACAGCTTCTAACCAATTATCGTAAGCTGGCACCTTATCCCGAGCGAGCACATCCCTACCCTGACCATTACATGCCTCTAATCGGAGCATTTGGAGCAGCAGGGAAAGGAACTGGTGGTAATGTGATTCATCATAGCTGGATTGGTGACTTGGGCATGGCGGCCTACCAATTCGGTGAGATTTAGAATAAATAACTGGGGGATTTATGATGTCTGTATCGAAAAAAGGACAGATGGGAACTATATCGCCACAAATTGCTTTTGAATTTATTAAGGAACATGAAAATGACTCTAATTTAGTTATCCTGGATATTAGGCCACGGGATGAATTCGAAGTAGAACACCTGCACCGGGCCTTAAATCTAGATTATGATGGCCATGAATTTAAGAAAAAGGTCGCTCAGATTGATAAAGAGAAAAGTTACATCATTTACTGTAGAAGTGGGGTGAGGGGAGAGTATTTCATGGGTATAATGAGAGAACTGGGTTTTCATCAGGTTTACAACATTTTAGGTGGCTTTGTGGGTTGGAAGGTCAGTAAACTCCCCCTTGAAGAAGGTAAATCTGGAGGAATGTAGATATGCAAAAGCTTAGGAAAGTAACAGATCTGGTTGAGCCTATTTACGTGATGGAGGGTGCCGGAGTCCTCCTACGTCGGAGTATCGCTAGTCCAAGTTTGGATTATCTGGACCCTTTCCTGCTTTTTGATCATTTCGGATCTCAAAATCCAACGGATTATCTGGCTGGTTTTCCCATGCACCCCCACCGGGGTATCGAGACGGTTACCTACATGTTAGACGGCCAGGTAGAACATAAAGATAGCATTGGGAATTCGGGAACTATTGGTCAGGGTGATGTTCAGTGGATGACGTCAGGTAGTGGAATTCTCCATGAGGAGATGCCTAAAGAACCTGATGAGGGTATTATGGAAGGATTTCAGTTATGGGTGAATTTGCCTGCCAAGTTGAAAATGACTGCACCCCGTTACCAGGAATTTAAAGCTTCAAAGATCCCAGAAGTTCAAACTGATGATGGTGCAGTGGTAAAAATCATAGCTGGTCAGTTTCATGGCGTGGAGGGGCCGGTAACCGAGATATTTGTTGATCCCGAATACCTGGATGTTTCTATACCCACCGGATCCTCCTTTGAACAACCAATAAAACAGGGGCACACAGCTTTTGCTTACGTTTTTGAAGGTGAGGGGATTTTCGGAGATTTTGAATTTAACTCTCTGAATAAGGGAACATCTGTTCCTGCAACTTACCTGGCAGTGTTTAGTGATGGAGATGCCGTTAGAGTTTTAGCACCCCAAGGGGTCCGCTTCTTACTAATCTCAGGCAAACCTCTAAAGGAACCTATCGCACGTTATGGTCCCTTCGTTATGAACACTCCAGAAGAAATACAACAAGCCTTGGAAGACCTTCAAAATAACACTTTCGTAAAGTAAGTGTGATTATCTAGTTATTGAAGACTCTAACTCTATCTAAACTCTACTCTATCTAATTTATCACGCCCAAGAATTCCACGTAACGTTTTTCTGCCATCTTCAATGCATCATTCTCACCAGCATCAAGTTTTCTAAAAAGTTTTGAAGTGATAATCACCTCATTTTCCTTCCAGTCACGTTTCCAAGTTCCGATCACACGACCATCTATGATAATGGTGTTCTTAAACCGGTTACCAACGGCTACCTTTTGTGCGGCAGGAGTATCCACGGACGCGCTGCGA
>DAHVOW010000069.1 GCA_027318585.1 Methanobacteriaceae archaeon
GGGTGAGAACCTCCTCATCACCACCCCCACGGCCTCGGGCAAGACTCTGGCCTTTAACCTGCCGGTTCTGGAGAAACTCTCCCAGGACAACCAGGCCACTGCCCTTTACATCTACCCGGCCAAGGCCCTGTCTAATGACCAGCAACGGGTGCTGCGGGGACTGGAGAAGGCCTTAGATTTGGACCTGGCACCGGCCATCTACGATGGGGACACCCCTCGGGACATCCGCCCGGATGTTCGCCGGCACTCCCGGGTGGTTATCACCAACCCCTACCAGCTGCACCTGATCCTGGGCTGGCACCACCAGTGGGAACGTTTCTACTCTAACTTGAAGTTCATCGTAATTGACGAGGCCCACCAGTACCGGGGGGTCTTCGGCTCCAATGTGGCCTTCCTCATCCGGAGGTTAAGGCGTATCTGCAATTATTACGGCAGCGACCCCCAGTTCATCCTGTCCTCGGCAACTCTAGCCAACCCCGAGGAGTTCAGCCAGAAACTGGTGGGCCAGTCCTTCCAGCTTATAGACCAGGACAGCTCCCCCAGGGGTAGGAAACACTTCCTGTTCTACAATCCCTACCTATCATCAGACAGTCCATCCACCCACGTGGAAACCACCAACCTTTTTTTATTCTTCATCCGGAGGGGCTTGCAGACTCTGTGTTTCACCCTCAGCCGACGCATGGCTGAATTAATAGCCCGGTGGAGTTTGCAGGAACTCCAGGATACTAATCCGGATCTGGCTGGTCAAGTCACCGCCTACCGGGCGGGATACCTGGCCCAGGAGAGGAGGAAGATCGAGTACGGACTTAAAACTGGACAGCTACTGGGGGTGACCACCACCAACGCCCTGGAGTTAGGAATCGATATTGGCAGTCTGGATGCG
Source organism: Methanobacteriaceae archaeon (assembly GCA_027318585.1). Classification (GTDB taxonomy): domain Archaea; phylum Methanobacteriota; class Methanobacteria; order Methanobacteriales; family Methanobacteriaceae; genus Methanobacterium. Next base: position 884 of record DAHVOW010000069.1, read on the forward strand.
GTGATCATCTCCGGCTACCCCGGCACCATGATCTCCACCTGGCAGCAGGCCGGACGCTCCGGGAGGAAGATCAATGACTCCCTGGTGGTGTTGGTGGCCTTTGAGGGACCATTGGACCAGTACTTTATGAAGAACCCCCAGGTATTCTTTGACCGGCCCCATGAAAATGCCATCATCGACCTGGAGAACGTGCACATCACCTTCAACCACCTGTTATGTGCCATGAGTGAATTACCCCTCAGCCGGGATGAGATCAAGAATTACTTCCAGGCCGGCCCCTCCTTCATGGGCCACCTGATACGCAGCGACCAGGTGCGTGAGAGCCGGGACCATTTCACCTACAAAGGTAAGGGCAGCCCCGCCTTCCAGATGGGCCTGCATCAGATAAGCCGGGATGAATTCCGGGTCTATCATGATGGCCGGCTACTGGAGACCCTGGACCGGGGCCATGCCTACCTGGAGGCTCATCAGGGAGCAGTACTCATCAATAAGGGGGAAACCTACCTGGTGGAGGAGTTCAACCTCCAGAAACAGGAGGTCCGGGTTCATAAACGCAACCTGGATTACCACACCCAGGTCCTGAAGGAGGTGGATGTCCGGGTACTGGAGGTGCTTAAAAGCAACCAGATCGGCCAGTTCAGGGTGCACTACGGGGAGGTGGAGGTCACCGAACACTACCACCGCTACAAGCGCATCAGCCAGGGAAAGACGGTGGGCACCTACCAGCTGAACCTGCCACCCCTGCACTTCCGGACCAAGGGATTATGGTTCACCCTACCAGCGGATATCCAGGACCAGATAGAACATTACATCAGTGGCCAGGAGGTCTACGAGGGAGGTTTGCACGGCACCGAGCACGCCCTCATAGCCATGTTCCCCCTGAAGGTGCTCTGTGACCGCTTCGACATTGGGGGCCTGTCCACCCCCCGCCACCAAGATACTGGGGAGGCCACCATATTCATCTATGATGCCTTCCAGGGCGGCATCGGCCTGGCTCTCGCTGCCGAGCACCGGCCGCCACGACGCG
>DAHVOW010000006.1 GCA_027318585.1 Methanobacteriaceae archaeon
ACGTATTAGCTTCCCTCTACCAACTTTATAAACTGCCAATTTTGATGATCATGAGTCACCGGGGCACTGAAGGGGAATTTATGAGTGCTCAAGTACCTATGGGTAAGGCCACACCAGGAGTGCTGGATGCCCTGGAGATAGCTTACATCAATCCCCAGACACCCGAAGATGCTTCAAAACTAATACCCGAGGCATGGATTCTATCCGAGGCTGGTGAAGCCCCTCTAGGTATACTGTTGGATATTACTTTCTGGTAAAGTAGAAGGTGGATAATGCATAGAATAGAAGCCATCCGCAATATTTGCGAGCAACTGGATAATGAACTGGTTATCTGTAACATCGGCTTCCCTTCCCGGGAATTGTATCAGGTTAAAGATTCTCCCACCCACTTCTATATGCTAGGGTCCATGGGTATGGCTTCTTCCATTGGCCTGGGACTATCTCTATCCCAGGATCGTAAGGTGGTGGTCCTAGACGGTGATGGATCAGTTCTGATGAACCTGGGGAGCCTGGTCACCATATACAATCAGAAACCAGAGAACCTGGTTCTGGTAGTTCTGGATAATGAGTGTTATGGTTCCACCGGCAGCCAATGCACCTACTCTTCCACCACCGATCTTAAGAAGGTGGCCGAAGCAATAGGCTTCCAGAATACCTTTTTCTTCGCGGATGAGATTGATTTCCAAAAAGTTCTAGATGTGAAGGGGCCAGTATTCGTCCACATCAAGGTTCTTCCCGGGAATGCAGATGTTCCGGTGATTCCCCTGGAGCCGGAAGAAATCAAGAAGCGGTTTATCCAAGAAGTTCAGGGAAAAAAATAATTATGGTAACTATAATTACCATCCAATTCGATCTATTCACTTTTTAAGTGCTATCCAATTTCGATCCCTTCACTTCTTAACTTGTTTTCCCACGGAAAAGGCCTTTCCAACGTAATGTCCAACACCATAATAGGCTAAATCATCCGGACTATAAATTAGTGGTTTAATTTTTTCAACCCATGGATTATCCGCCATTATTACGTCTTCTTCCACTTTAATATCCATGATTTCACCTATAAATTGTGTATGCAATCCAATTTGAACGTTCTGTAGTAATTTACACTCCAAAACAAAAGGAAACTCCTTTACATATGGTGCATCCACCACTTCACTCTTCACAGGCGTCAGCCCCGTGGCTTGGAACTTGTCCATATCCCGACCAGATGCTATTCCAAAAAAATCGGCTTCCTTTACATATTCCTCGGAGGGGATGCTCACTGTGAATGCCTGCCGCTCCAATATATTGTGATAGGTGTAAGTTGCCTCCCTCAGGGATACTGAAAGACATGGCGGCACTGAACAGCATATGCCGCCCCATGATGCAGTCATAACATTCGGTTTACCATCCTGATCATAGGTTCCCACCACGAAGACCGGAGTGGGATGCACAATGGTTCTGGCACCTATTGATTTTTTCATTTTTTTCATCCTCCTCTTAAAATGTTTTTATAAAATTAATTTGTTTAAAAAAAAAATATCTATCCTTTAGGACTACCATTTCTCGTATCTAACTAACTCCCCTAATTCTTTCCTGGTTCTGATGCCGGGTTCATCGGCAGGGTAGCCTAGAGGTGTGAATAGCAGTGGTTCTACATCATCTGGTAGTTCCAATACCTCCCGTGCTGCTTCTGAATCGAATGCTGCTATCCAACAGGTGCCCAAACCTAAATCGGTTGCAGCCAGGATGATGTGGTCCATGGCGATGGTGGTGTCTACATCAACGTAATTCCTGCCGTCAAGACGTGTCCATGACTCGGATCTTATTGTACAGGCACAGATAACCAGAGGTGCCTCTGAGAACCAGTCCGGATGATAGATACGTTTTAATTCTTCCTTTTTGCCCAGAGTATTGACCACGATCAACTTGAATGGCTGTTTATTCACAGCCGTAGGGGCTAAAAGTGCTGCTTCTAATACTTGGTTTAATTTTTCATCTTCTACTGGCCGGTCCTGGTAGCTGCGGACACTGTATCGGTTCTTAATGAGTTCTTGAAAATCCATAATATCCCCTCCAATAATTTATAGCTCTTTTTTAAAAGACGTGGACCTCAAATTTCTTAAAAAACACTGAAAAATATTTTAAATCGTGTTTAATCGCCAAAGGTCTTTTTCACTTCCTTCAGTCTTTCCCGGATCGGAATCTTCTGGGAACACATCTCCTCACAGAGCCCACATTCCAGGCAGTTAGAGGCGTGTTCCGTGTCTTTTAACATGAAGTAGTACTGGGATTGGACGTTAGTGATGTCTTTGAGCATGGCGGCCTGATTTAGATAGCTCAGACAATGTGGAATGTTTATGCCAGAAGGGCAGGGCATGCAGTATCCGCAGGAGCTGCATTCCACCCTGATCTTTTCCTTATAGGTCTGTTTAACCCGGTCCATGGCCTCTTTTTCAATATCCGATAATGAATCTGGAAACCCTTCTTCAGCTATTTTCAGGTTCTCTAACAGTTGGGCCATGGTATTCATCCCACTGAGGACTACATTAACCTCGGGGAGATTCCAAAGATAACGAAAAGCCCATTCAGCGGGAGTTCTACTAAAACCTTCCCATATTTTCTCTACTTCACGAGGGACGTGATTAGCCAGCACCCCTCCCTTTAAAGGTTCCATTATGACCGTACCAATACCCTTCTCGGCTGCATATTCCAGGCCTTCCCTTCCAACCTGGATCTGTTCGTCCAGATAATTGTACTGTAATTGACATACGTCCCACTGGTAAGACTCCATCAATTCTTTAAAGAACACCGTTTCGTCATGGGTGGAAAATCCTGTGTATTTTATCCTTCCATCACTAACGGCCCTATCTAAAAATTCTAAAATTCCCAGATCCTCCAGGTAAAACCAGTTCTTTTCTTTCACAGAGTGCAGAAGGTAAAAATCGATCTGGTCCGTTCTTAGTCGTTTTAGTTGCTCATCAAGATAGCGGTCCATGTCTTCCGATTCTTTTAAAAGCCAGGTGGGAAGTTTAGTGGCGAGGTGGACTTGGCTATGTAAATCCCGCTCATACAGGTACTTTCCCAGGAAAATTTCACTATTACCCCCCTCCGAATTGCTGATTCCATGGTAGGGGTAGGCGGTGTCCAGATAGTTCACCCCCTTCTCCAGAGCATAGTCAAAAAGCTCGGAAGCTTTGTTTTCATCTATTTTGTCATACTGACCCCTAGTAGGTAGTCGCATGCATCCAAATCCTAATATGGAAACTTTTTCCCCGGTGGAGCCTAGTTCTCGATATAACATTTAAAAAACCCCAAATTCTGATAGAGAGATTATTTTAAAATAATACAAAACATTTGTAGTTTCATTAGTTATCTATAAAAAAAATTCAGCCCCTTCTTCTCTCGAATTCATCCAGCAACTGGTTCAGTTCCACCCCTTTATAGACCAGAAGAAGTAAAGTGTGGAATATCAGATCGGCTGATTCCTGAACCAGATTCTCATTGTTTTTAGAAGCTATTATTACCTCTGCTGCTTCTTCCCCTATTTTTTCCAGGATCTTATCTTCGGCCTTTTTATGGCTGTCCTGCATTAGTTGGGAGGTGTAGGATTCCCCGGGATGATCACGACGGTTCTCCAGAACGTTGTAGATATCCCTGATGATCTTGTCTTTCACGTTTTATCCTCCCTTTTATCCCCTTTATTATTTTCTTTGCGTAGGCTGCTAGTTATAGCTATTAAAGGATGCTGAGCGTCGTCAATAATTTCTATATCATCAAAAGAGAAAATACCATTTTTATCGGCGGTCTTCTCCATTCCCATCTTTAGATCCCGGTCCAGTTTTATCACATATGAATCTATCTCATGATAACCTAATTTCCGGGCTGCCACGGTACGATGATGGCCATCCACCAGTACGAACCGGTCCCCGGTTTCTACCACAATGGTGGGTTCAGCCAGCCCTCTTTCAAGCTCGTATGTACGTCCTTGGAGTTCATCGGCATAAATACGGTCCTGGGTAGGGCGTAGCTTACTTATAGGCACTGTTCTACGTATAAGTTTGGTTTTAATATCATAGAGTTGTTCCAGGGTTTTTTTGAAATAGTTTACCTTCATGGGGGTGGATCTTTCAATGTGTGAACGTACAATATCTGTGTTGGTTATAATACCCACCAGATGTCCTTCTCCATCCATCACTGGTAGTCTTGAAATTCCCATCCGGAACATCACCCGGGCAGCATCGTTGATGGACATTTCCTGATCAGCAACCACCACATCAATGGACATGATCTCATGCACATACCTTAACCAGGGCTTCAAGACCAGGTCAAAGGCAGTTACCATGCCCATAACCTTTCCATTAGTTTTTACTGGAAACCCATCGTGACCAGTGGCCTTCATAAGCTGAATCACTTCTTCATTGGAAGTGTCAGGTGTGACTGTGATGACCTTCTTAGTCATATAATCCTTAACCAAGGCTGAACTACTCATTTACTTTCTCCATAACTTTTTCCCATAAAAAATCTTGACCACATTCTATTCTTATAATCCGATGACAGGGGATCTTGGTTTCATCTTCCAGGATCATGAAGCCCCCCTCCAGCGATCTGATCCTGCTACCCTCTATCCTTTTTAGATTTCCAGGAGTCCCCCGATGAATAAAGGTGATAGTGCAATTTTTAATCTTCTTTTCCGGGTGCCAAAGCATCATGTCCAAAACACGCTTAGCCATGGGGATCATTCCCCTAATCACCAGATAAAGATCAGTTTTTCGATTTTAAGTCCGGGATTCCAGCTCCTTCCTCATTAAATGATTAGCATTGGAAGGATCGGCCTTTCCACGGGTAATTTTCATTACCTGCCCCACTAAGAAGTTGAGGGCCTTCTTTTGTCCATTATAATAATCTTTAACCGCTTCCGGATTTTTTTCTATGGCCTGTTTTACTGCCATTTGGACTTCATCCTCTTCCACCACCCCTAGAAGACCCATTTCTTCGGCAATGGTGATGGGCATCTTAGGGTTTTTAGGTAGTTTCTCCATGATCCTCTGCCCAGCTTTGGTGGTGATCTTCTTATCAAGCAACATTCGAAACAGTTCCACCAGTTGAGCAGGGGTAATTTCACTTTCCTTGAAGTTCAGCTTGTTGTAGTAAACCACCCTTTTAACCTCATCCCGCATCCACAGGGCAGCAAATTCAGGGTCCACTTCTCGGGCTACTTCCTCAAAGGCATCTGCCAAGTCTATTTCAGAAGTTAAAACCCGGGCATGATCCTCAGGTATGCCATATTCCTTTACAAATCTTTCCGTCTTTATGTGGGACGGTTCCGGCATATGTTCCCGGACGTATTCCACCCTGCTCTCCTCGGCTCGCATGGGTGGCAGATCAGGATCAGGGATGTAACGGTAGTCATCAGCCTCCTCCTTCAGCCTCATAGGAACGGTGATCATCTGGGATTCCAGGAAGGCCCTGGTTTCCTGTTTAACTTCTATTCCTCTTTTAATGAGGTTCTTCTGCCTTACCATTTCAAACTTAAGGGCCTTATAGGCACACTTTATAGAGTTGACGTTCTTTATTTCGGCTCTTTTACCCCCTTCCAGGGAGATGTTAACATCCGCCCGCATGGTACCCTCACCACGGGCACTGCCGCTGTACTCCAATACCCGGATAAGTTCTCTTAAGAATTTACGCGCTTCTTCAGGCGAAGTCATGTCTGGTTCGGTTACGATTTCAATGAGAGGAATACCAGACCTGTTGAAATCTACTATTCCCAAGTCAGGCTTGTACTGTCCCGGATCCTCCTCCAGGTGCACCTCTCTGATCCGGACTCCGTTGAGATCTCCTTCAAAGCCAATGGGTATGGATGTTCTTTGGTATCCGGAGGATAAATCCGGATAGTCATAGTGTTTTCTCTGGAAGTAGGTTAACTCGGGAGTTATTTTGCAGCCCAACATAAGGGCGATTTTGATGGCGCCCTCTATAGCATCATGATTTGGTGGATAGGGCTTCGCTCCGGGTTGGTTGAGGCACACATAGCAGATATTGTGGTTGGGGGCTGCTTCCTGGTAGTTGGTACGGCAGTCACAGAAAAGTTTAGAATTGGTATCAAGTTGAACGTGAATTTCTAATCCGCATTTCATTTTAATGGTGATTCCTCCTAGTAGGGGTGAGCAGTCTAATCCTCATTTCTAGATTTATTATTGAGACACCTTTTGATATATCTTTTTACGAAGGGTTCCAGGTCCCGGCGATAGCTGGGCCCGGTTAATCTATCAGCATCACTGAAGGTTCCTTCCAGTTTCCTTCCGGCCCAATAAACTTCTTCTTCCACCCTCCTGCCCTTTCCAGTTCCAAACATTGAAAATAATGGAAATTTGGTCAGTCCATTGGCACCAGCCAGTATCAAGGGCCCTATATTTGCCAAATTATCGATCCAGGTCCCGGTGATGATTTCCAGATCAGGAAAGCGTATTCTAGTGGCGGCCACTACTCCAGCATAGTAAAGTGAAGCCGGTTGCGGCTTTTGGGCATATGGCGTGCCTTTATGGGGGTTCAGGGAGTAGAAAATCACCCGATTAATCCCGTGGTCTTCAATCAGGTTGAACAGATAGTTCAGATCCTCAACCGTCTCACCCAATCCCAGGATGATGGTGATGGCCTTCTTAAATCCCAGCTCCCCGGCCAAATCTAACATCTCCAGAATATCATCCAGGTTCTTACTGGGACATACCTCACGCTGGAGAAGAGGATTGGCAACTTCAACCGCACCGGTTATGCCCCTAATCTCTTCACCATAGGAATCAATGTCTTTGGTAATCCCGATATTAAGCCAGACCGGATTACCAGTGAGATGATGGATCTCCTGAGCCAGACTTCTGATCTCAGGGGTGGTGAAAGAACCGTACCCCCCGGACAGAAATTCTATATTCCAGCCCATCCTATTCACCACCTCCACTTCCGCCAGGATGGCCTCAGACCTTCTCCGGGCCTTTTGTGGGTCCTTGATAAGTGGCTTCTGGGTGGACATGTAACAAAAAGCACAATCACCCTTATCACACCACCAGGAAAGAAAAATGGCCCGTTCCAGAGATATAGTATCACCATGATTTTTCAGTGTAATCTGGTTGGCCTGGTTGAGAAGATCAAGTATCTCGAAGCCCTTAATCTTGTTTATAAGATTCATAGTACCCTAATATCTTGATATTAATATCCAATAAAACCACACTTAAGACATCAAATCGGATGGGATGTTGAAATACATATTTTATCACCAAAATATTAAATATCAGTATATGGGAATTGTTTAATATCCTTATTGTCAACCCAAAATGTTTATATACCATAAATTACTACCTTCAAACTACATCTCGGTCTGTTATGTTTTTTTAAAAAACTTGCCACTCGAGAAAATAGTTTGCAAATTTAGCAGGCTTTACTTGGAAATTGCCGCCGTAGCTCAGTAGGTAGAGCGTTCGGCTGTTAACCGATTGGTCACAGGTTCGAGCCCTGTCGGCGGCGCTCTGGGCCCATAGCTTAGCCAGGTAGAGCGCCCGGCTCATAACCGGGCGGCCATGGGTTCGAACCCCATTGGGCCCATCTAATTTAACTCCATATTCATATGCTCCGGTGGTGTAGTCCGGCCAATCATTTCGGCCTTTCGAGCCGAAGACTCGGGTTCGAATCCCGGCCGGAGCATTTATTACATTTTAAGGTTTTGAATTAACAAAGGCCTATCAAAAATAATTCGAGTAACCTTTGCAGGGGTGCCCGAGCTGGCCAAAGGGGACAGGCTTAGGACCTGTTGGCGTAGGCCTACCAGGGTTCGAATCCCTGCCCCTGCATCGCAAATGTAACCTTCACAACCATAATCAATTCAAAGTGCCGGGGTGGGGTAGGTGGTTATCCTACGGGACTGTGGATCCCGCGACTCGGGTTCGAATCTCGGCCCCGGCCCCATTTTTACCTAAATGATTTTTTTTATAGATCTATTTTTTTTTAGAATCAATTTTGCACCATAAAATTGATCAATAATCACAAATATTGCTGAAATTCGAAAACTACTTATTTCTAATGTTTCATATTATGGCTTGGAACTAGAGGTTGGTGGGTTTCATGATAAAAATGGAGAAGACATGTGGTTCGATAAAGTGCGATGTTTTGTGTGATGGGAAAGTTATTGGAGAGATGGACGGAGTGATCATAACCCAGTGGTTTTTAAAAAATCACTACCGGTATACAGGAACCTTCTCCAGATTCACCACTAAAAATCCTGAATTAAGCCGTTCCGGCATAACAGTAGACATAAAATTCAGGAACAGTAAAATGCTGGCCAAAAGCGCGTCTATAGACTGGATGAGGGGTCCTTGTAAAAATGGAACTTTTCTGGCCAAAAATATTGAATATAATGAAGCTGAAGAGGCTATTTAAGTCATTATTCCCCGGTATTTTCACCTGCCTAACTTATTATAGTTTTTCTGGTGCAGTATGAGCAAAACAGGATCTCGAGAGGAACGTGAACTGGTTAAGTTGTTGTGGGACGCGGATTACGCTGCTATGAGGGCACCAGCATCAGGAGGCGCGACTAAAAAACCGCTTCCAGATATCATAGCTGGTAACGGCAAAATTTATCTAGCCATTGAAGTTAAATCCTCTTCCAAGGATCGTATTTATATTAATTCTCAAAAAATAGATGCTCTTCTGGAGTTTTCCGGTATTTTCGGGGCCCAGCCTTTCATCGGAGCCAAGTTCTTACGGGAAAAATGGCGTTTTGTACGTCCAGATGATCTGTTTAAGACTAAACAGGAAAATTACCGGCTGGATAAGGAACTGGCCTTTTCCAAGGGACTGGAATTTGACGAGCTCCTGGGTAAATCCAAACAGGTTAAATTTTCAGGATGATTAATTTTAATTTAATAAAATATGAATTTTTAATTGAATAAAATTATATTTTTTTCATATCATCCTTATCATCAGAAAACGTAATCTGTTTATCTTCACTTAAATCTTTCAGTTGTTCTTCGTTTTTATAGGCCACCACCGCAGCGTACGCCACTCCCAGGATCAATGGCCCCAGAATAAAACCTACCAGCCCGAATATCAGTGGTCCGGAAAGGAATCCCAGAATAAAAATCATAGGATGGATATCAGCATATTTACCTGAGAGTTTGGGGCGGATATAGATATCGCTTCCACTGAGGAAAATCCCAAATAAAAGTACCACTACTGCGCGTATGTAATTACCAGATATAAGATCCCAGATGGTGAGTATGGTGTAAACGGGCCAGGGCCCTAAGATGGGGATCAGCTGGAAAAATCCGGTTATTATGCCTAAAAACATGGCATAGGGATATCCAAGGAGATAAAATCCCACACCTGCCATTAATCCTATTATTATGGCGGTTAAGAAGTGTCCGTAGAATATACTCTTTAAGACCCGTTCCACTTCTTTGTATAAGTTTTCGAAGTAATGTTGTCGGCCTCTAGGTATGGTATACTGGATATACTCACCTAATCGGTCACTGTCACGGGCGAAGTAGAATGTTGACACCAGGAATATGAAAATCTGCAGGGCCAACATGGGGATGGACTCTATAAGTCCCAGGATGTAATTCACGATAAATCGAATGATGTCGGCCAGTTCCACGTTGACTAAGTTAATGACTGAAGCCATGTAGGGGTAGATGGATGCCGGGATGGTTTCTTGAAGTACAGCACTCTGCTGGGCCGAGGTGCTATTTAGTAAACTGAGATCAATGCCCCGGGCTAGTTCTACCAGTGACGAAGATGATGAGATAAGGGTGCTGATACTGTAAGCTAAAAGTGCAATTAAAGGCAAGATCACGATGATCATGGCCACTATAATGGATAGGGAACGGAATTTAAGTTTAGCCTCCATCTTCAGGGCCAGTGGCCTTATACCATAGGCAAAAATAGCTCCCAGAATAACCATACTGACTATGGGGTAGATAACCAGGAAAGACAGTGCTAAAAGTACCAGAACTACAAAAAAAGCTGAACCGAAGGTTTCTTTGAATCTGTTAATCATTAATCCACCTATTATTAGAGTGGGTGCCTTATACCCGAGGAGTCACGGCGGTAAGATCCAAATTCAGTTACTAAACGCAGCTCATGTCCCCAAAATACTGGTCCCTCAGCACACACACGCCATCCCACATCATCAACACAACACTGGCCGCATATCCCCACTGCACATTTCATCCACCGCTCCAGGGAGAATTGAGAAGCTATATTATGGTTTTCGGCAATATCTAGTAGACCCTTCATCATGGGTTCCGGGCCACAGCTTACCAGCATGTCAAAATTATCATCCTGGAGAAGAGTATCGGCCAGAACGGTGGGGAAGCCGCAGAATCCGTAACTACCATCATCAGTGGCAGGGTAAACCTTAATCCCCCGCTTTTCAAGTTTATTCACAAAAAGAAGCTCTTTATCGGTGACTGCTGCGCTGATAACCTCCAAGTCCAGGCCCCGCCGATTAGCTTCGGTGGCGAAGGCCAAAATCGGAGCCATACCTATACCTCCCCCAACGGCCAGTATCTTAGATCCAGCCATCTGGAAGGGCCTGCCATAGGGCCCACGCAGCCCAATCTTATCACCTTCTGTTAAGGAATGTAACTGGTTGGTGATTTTCCCCACATTTTTGATGGATATACCTATCTCGCCAGCCACCGGATCAGCATAGGAGATGGACATGGGCTTCTCATCCTGGAAGTTCCACACCATCAAAAACTGTCCAGGATGCACCTCCCCCTTTTCCCAGTCAAATATGAAAGTTTTAACGGTGGAGTTTTCAGTTTCTATCCTTTTTATCTCCAGAACCTTTGGAACATGCATGATACCACTAATCCTAGTCCTGATGGGCCAGACCCACCATATTCTCCACAGAATCAAATCCTTTATCCGTCATGAAACCTTCCAAACCATTTGCTATCCTCGGGAAGACTTCCAGTCCCTGGTACATAACCGCAGTACCCAACTGGACACAACAGGCCCCGGCATACATAAACTCCACCACATCCGCATAGTCCATTATACCCCCCACACCAATTATGGGAATTTTAACCGCCTCGTATACTTGGTAAACGCACCTCAAGGCGATTGGTTTAATAGCCGGGCCGGACATTCCACCAAACCGGTTGGAAAGGATTGGTCGTGCAGTTTCCAGGTCGATGCACAGGCCGGGACCCAGGGAGTTGATGAGAGTCAGGCCTTCGGCCCCTGCATTCTCGGCTGAAACTGCAATTTCAACAATATCCGTTACATTAGGAGTTAATTTAACAATAACCGGTATTTTAACGGTTTGTTTAACTTTTCTTACTATCTCTGCTGTTAAGTCAGGATCCTGGCCTATGGATGCTCCGCAGCCTGTCATGGCATGAGGGCAGGATACATTGAGTTCCAAAGCGTCCACCAAGTTCTCCACCTCTCCAGCCACCTGGGAGAATTCCTCGGGATATGAGCCGTACAACGAGGCAATGGTAGGCACCTTCCCATCTATTCTTTCCAGTTCCCCCTTGAAAGCCTCCACTCCCGGGTTGGAAAGGCCAATGGCATTGATAATTCCACCTCGCACCTCAACCGTGGTGGGGTTGGGGTAGCCCGGGTTAGGTTCCAGACTAAAGGACTTGGTAACCACGCCTCCAGCCCCATTTCGGGCGGCCCAATTCAGAGAAGATGCCGTGCTGCCCAGAACACCAGCAGCTAGCAGTATGGGGTTTTTCAGTTTGATATCCAGAATTTCTACTTCAAGCATGATTACACCCTGAGCAATGATTTTATAATCCTTCCCCTACACAGTAAACCCATGGAATGTTACCTCAGCAGTACTTTTGCAGGATTTATAGCTCTTGATGAAAATTTCAACCTCCTTGATTATGAACTTTTCCCAAAGGATAAACTGTTAGAGAAGTATCTGGAAACCCAGACCCGGGAAATAACCGACGAAGAGAAGCTTCTAATTGGAAGACTAGTCAATGATGATTACCAGATCCGTATTGAGTCCAATAAGTTGGCTTCAGCATATAAAGAGCTTGATTATGAATTTGAATTCATAATAGAATCTAATAACCCTGGTGGGGAGTATTTAAGATCCTATCTTCCCGATATTCTTGAGAAGGTGGGCTTCATCGGGACTGCCAGTGATTTAAGAGAAGCGGTGCATGATTTATCCATCAGAGTCACGGAGGAAAAGCTCAGAACCGCCTCCCGGGCTGATGACCTGCTCTTGATCCAGGCCATAAACGCCATTGAAGAGGTAGAGGAGTCTGTGGTGAAATTAAATGAAAGATTGAGAGAATGGTACCCCCTCCATTTCCCGGAGCTGGATATGGTTAAAAATCAGGAAAATTACGCCGAACTGGTGGCCCAGTATGGTGATCGGGATTCTATAATCAATTCTGGAGTTTTAACTGAATTTTCTGCTGGAGATCTGAATCTGGAAACCAGTTTAGGGTCGGAGATATCCCTAGAAGACTTGGAAATTCTGCAGGAGTTTGCCAGGAGCCTGCATACGTTGATGTTAACCAAAAAATCTTTGAATAAGTTCGTGGATCAGAGGATGGGTGAATTAGCCCCTAACCTAAGGGAACTGGCCGGGGCATCCCTGGGGGCTAAGCTAATATCACACGTGGGTAGCATTAAACGACTGGCCATGCTTCCCTCCAGCACCATCCAGATCATAGGGGCAGAAAAAGCGCTTTTTAGACATTTAAAGACTGGGGAGCGGCCCCCCAAGCATGGCCTTATCTATCAACACCCTGAGGTGAGGGGGTCCAAATGGTGGATACGGGGGAAAGTGGCCCGTTTACTGGCGGCTAAAATAAGTCTGGCCGTGAGGAAGGACTTTTTCAGCGGAGAAAAGGACCCCTCCATTGTGGAAGGCTTCCAAATACGCTTAGAGGAAATTACGAAGGCGCATCCATTTCCGATGCAAGAGCACCAAGACCAAAGTATCCAAGAAGAAGAAAAAGAAACGGGATAAAAAACGGTTTACTCGCAGCGAGTTGAAGGATTATTACTGAGTTAATGATTGTATCAATGACGAATAGGGAGAAAAAGATGTTAAATGATATTGTAGCCATCGTATCCATCATATCCAGCATAGTCTCCATAATCCTGGCAATTTTCGCCATACTGTTCTCTCGCCGGGTGGAAGAACGTCTGAAAAAGAATTTCCTGATACTTAAAGAGACCATGGAACTGAACCGTGAACAGGCCGAGGCCTGTCTTTATAACATAGACAAGGAAGCGGAAGCCATTAAAAACACCGTGACCGACAGTCATTCCCAGATTCACCAGACCCTGCAGATGCTGAAGAATGAGAAATAGATCTATATTGAAGATTTATAATTGAGGATCTAAGATGGAAATCAGAGAAAAATATCCCGGAGTCTACCAGTTAGAGGATAATGTGGCTACTGTTAACCTGCGGCCCCAAATGAAGGTTTATGGTGAAAAATTGGTGGATTATGAAGATAAAGAACTCCGCATATGGGACCCGCGCCGGTCCAAGCTGGCGGCAGCCATCAGAAATGGCCTGACAACCTTCCCCTTCAAAGAAGACTCCAAGGTGCTTTATTTAGGGGCTTCCGCCGGGACCACCCCCTCCCACTTGTCAGACATAATAGTGAATGGTTCTGTGTTCTGTGTGGAGTTTTCACCCCGGATGATGCGAGAACTCTTACAGTTGAGCCGTCAGCGGAATAACTTGATCCCCATCCTGGACGATGCCACCAAACCCCACCATTACCAGCCCCTGATGGAGGAGGTGGATGTGGTTTACAGTGACGTGGCCCAGCCCAGACAGACCGAACTATTCATGGACAACATGCGCCGATTCCTGAAAGAGGATGGTGTGGGCATGATGGCTATTAAGGCCAGGAGTATCGATGTAACCCAGCGTCCCAAGAAGATATTCCGCCAGGAAGAATCCAAGCTTAAAGCAGCCGGGTTCCGAGTGGTTGAAAAGGTAGATCTGGAGCCCTACGAGAAGGACCACCGGATGGTGGTTTGTGAGTTTAGTTTTTAATTTTTTTCAAAAAGGATTATATTTCTAAAAATAACATAAAATAAGATTTTAAGGTAACTTATCATTTCAGGCTCTAAGAAAGCCGCTGCACAACCTTATCAATTATCTTACCTGCAATTTCCTCCTTAGAGGTCAGTGGAACCTTACGCACATGTTCATCAATCAACAGAACCTGGTTCTCATCGGACCCGAAACCAGCCCCAGGGACGGCCACGTCGTTGGCTACCACCAGGTCGGCCCGGGATTCTTCCATTCTCTGCCGGGCGGATGCCACTATTTCTTCATTAGAGACATTGTAGTCGGCTTTGAAGGCTACTAGAAATATTTCCGGGTTTATAACTTTCACCCGGTTAATGATTTTAGGGGCAGGACGTAACTGCAGGGTTATATCCTCACGGGAGGATACCTTGTGGGTTTCTTTTTCCAATGTGAAATCAGAAACTGCCGCCGCAGAGAGGAACACATCCTGGTCCAGGACCAGTCCCTCTACTTCCAGTTGCATCTCCAGTGAGGATCCCACCCTCACCACCCGGAATATGGATGGGAGGCCAATTTCGACCCGGCCACATATTAAAGTAACATCCGCACCCCTCCGGAAGGCTTCCTTGGCTATTTCCACCCCCATCTTCCCGGAGCTGCGATTGGTTATCCCCCGGATGGGGTCTATATCCTCATAGGTGGCCCCGGCACTTACCAGGACCTTTTTACCTGCCAGATCTCTTTTGGAAGTGTTCCTCTCCACCTTCAGGACTATGTCCTGGATGGATGGGAACTTGGCCTTATTCTCCTCCTTTCGGGGTTCCACAAAGAGTATACCCTCACTTTTAAGCTTATTTATATTCTCCTGCACCGCCCGGTACATGGAATCATGCATGGAGGGCACCATGATGATGGGAGTTTCGTAACCAAAGGCAGTTAAAAGAAGAGTGTTAATGGGATTGTCCGCTATTTTATGAGTTAATTTGCTAATGACATTAGCTGTGGCTGGAGCTACAAGTATCAAGTCTTCACAGGCGTATTTGACGTGCTCGATGTCCCCGGTGAGTTTGGTGATGACCTTCTCTCCGGTGGCGAATTCCAGCGCGTAGGGATTTATAATATCACAGGCCCCATCACTCATGAAGCATTTAACTTTAAATCCCTGTCTTTTAAGTTCCCTGGCCAGTTTAACCGTCTCCACCGCCGCTACACTACCAGTGACACACAGTACAATTTGCATAATTTTCCACCTCTCATATTTAAGGTAGGATCAGTAATCGTTCCGGTCAATAACCACCAGGGTCTCCTTCCCGGTCAACTGTTTAATAATATCATTCAGGACTTCAATTTTAGCAGGAAGACGGCGCGAATCCTCTTTCCGAACCCTTATCTTATATTTCTGTTTCTGGTCCATACCATAGACGATGTTTATCCCAGAAATCCGGGCTGGTGACAGAATATCCTGGGCCACAGTTTTTAAGTCAGAATTTTCACCCACCACCCTGATCTTCTTCCCCACCGTCTTGGATAGCTCCCGGACTATCTTTCCTCCCTTACCTATGATTTTACCTACCTGATCCTTAGGGGTGATGATTATAACCACGTCCGCTATTTCAATGGTCTTTTTAAAACTGATCTTGCCATCTACCAATTTGAAAAGAATTTTGGCAATGTCCAGGTCCATTTGGCTTATTTCACCACTTTTTAATTTACTCTCACAACCCTGACAAAGTATTCCGCTTTTCAGACAGACATCGCACACTGGCAACACCATTTTTAATTCCTCCTCAACCAAGTGACTAAGGTTCTAATAACTTTAAATCCTCAACCTTAGTTATTAGAATTGATTTTATTATTATCGTTCACATCTTCACTAAAAAACCCTTATAAGACCCTATACCTAATTAAAGTTCCAATATGGCCATTTTTGTAGATGATTAAAATAAAAGCGTGTTATTAGACGAGTGATTAACACTCGACGTATAAGATGGCAGTTTACTCTTATTATACTATCCCTCAAACCTAATATATTTTTTTGCTTGTCTATAAAAAAAACCATGATGTGTGAATTAATCTCGGTTCGGAGGGTATTAAATGGTGTTATGGGGCCAACAGGATTTGAAAAGTTAAAAAAAAGAGGTTTTCTTAAGATTGGTAGACAAAGTCCCCACCCTTAGTTCCAGAGGCTCGGTATCAGTTACTGGGACTGAAAACTATTAATTATGATGTCAAATTTGGATTGCAGGCTTTCAAAATCTGCTTTTTTAGCACTGCACAGTATGACGTAGATGGTGCTGTTTTTCTCCAGCCACACCGCGCGGTACTGCTTTTCAATGCCGGATGATGAAGAGGTGTAGATGTTTTCCAGGGCCGTTAACTTGTCGGTGGTTATGTTAGCCTCGGATACTTTCTGGTTACCAGTGCTGTTGAAAAAGTTAGCGTAGTTATCATTATAGGCTTCAGTGAGATTGGTAGAAGATGTAACGTTGGGTGTCTGGATCACCACCTGGGTGGCGGGTGAATTGGTACCGGAAATTACACTACTGGGGTCCGCCACGGCGGCCACTGCATCAGGGGAAGTGGTTTGAACTACCACCCAGGTTGCGGGGTACTGGAAGGTGATGTTGTTTTGGGTGAATGTTTTGGTTTCATTACCTTGATCGGTGATGCAACCGGATGCCATCATTACGGCCAATAGTGCAAACATTAAAAGGAGATATCTCCGCATTATAACACCTTTCATCATAATCTTTAGATTCTATCAGATTTCTACCTCACCCTGTGTTGTTGGTGGGGGTAGTGGGCTTGGTAGTGGTAGTATTTTTAGTGGTGGTTGTGGTCTTGGTGGTATTGGTTTTAGTAGTGGTGGTATTAGTAACCGTGAGGTTAGTGGTGTTTTCCACGGGAAATGCACTTTCATTAGCCACCAGTGAAGCGCCAGACGATTGTGAGGGAGACTGCATGATGAGAACTCCAAATCCAGTTCCCACGAAGAAAGCCACCACCAGGAATATAGCCAGCATGGTTTTCCATCTGCTGCTGGTGATGGTGTTTACCTTACCTTTGGGTTGGGGGTTACTGATGTATCTCTGTAGAAGTACTTCCCTTTCTTCCTGTTTTTTCTTCTCTTCTTCCTTCTCAGTCCAGTATTCAAGGGGTTTTTCAACCTGTCCTTTACCCTGAAGTCTTTTAATCCTATCAGCAGTCTCGAATGTTTCAAGCTGCTCATTTAATTCCTTTTTTTGTGAGTTGTAAACTCTGCGGGATATATTGCCCTGAGAATAGTCAAATTCGAGCTCTTGCAAGCTCCTGATAATCTTTTCCTTATCTGGCACTATATCAATCATCTCCTTCTCTGGGATATGAGCCAAGAATCTTTACGTATCCTACCTTGGATCTAATATTATTTAAAACATTCCGAATAGCATCCTCTTCCCGGTGCCCCTCAAAGTCCAGGAAGAAAATGTAGCTTCCCAGCCCCTCTTTGGATGGTCGGGATTCAATTTTTGTAAGGTTTATTTTCAAAGCTGCAAAGTCACCCAGTAAATCATAAAGTCCACCAGGATGGTCTTCAGGAAGAGAAAATACTATCGATGTCTTGTCTTTTCCGGTATAAACGTGATCATGGTCACCTATGGCTAGAAAACGGGTGGTGTTGTTGGGATAATCCTGGATATCCTGATCGCCAATTACCAGTCCGTAGATCCGAGCAGCCCGGGATGTTCCAATAGCTGCCATTTCGGGTTTTCCTTTAACAGCCTTTGCCGCTGCAGTGGTACTTACTGTAGCCCGGGAGGGTATCCCCAACTTCTCCAAGTAGTGTCGGCACTGGGCCAGGGCCTGGTAATGGGAGTAGATCTCTTTAACATCCGCCAGTCCAGCCCCGGGGTTTAAGAGCAGGTGTTGCCTGATGGGAAGTATTATCTCCCTCATTATCTTTAAAGAGTCTTCCTGGGCCATTATATCCAAGGTGACACCCACTGATCCTTCCACCGAGTTTTCAACTGGCACCACACCAAGATCCACCTCCCGGGCCTTTACTGCCTCCAGGACTTCCACGATGGAATTGAAGGATCTCAACTCCCCCGATATTTGGGAGGCTGCTTCCTCGGTGAATGTGCCAGCAGGGCCTAAAAATCCAGTTATCATGATTCATGCACTCATATTATCTATAATTACTAAAATTAATTTTAGAGAAACTAATTAACTAATATAATCCACCATTTAAAAAATTGCCTATCTTATCCGAAGTAGATTGATGCAACCTTCTTATGACTGCCTTTCCATTTTTAACTTCCTCTACGGTAGCTATTACTCCTAAACTCCTCAGATATCGCACGAAGTCGTCTGCTTCAGCTGGGCTGTCTATCTCTATTTCCAGGTCCTCAGCGGCCACTTTACCATCCGCGATCAAGCGTATGGTCTCCAGCATGGGGTAAAGAATGGATTCTCCTATCCTTTGAGCTCTTATTTGCATATCTGCACCCGATTCTCCCATCTCAAATGATTGGAATCCTTCTCTGATGACTCTACTAAAGAAAAATGGCTGTCCCAGGTCAAATGGATAGCTGAATGCGTATTCGAGTTCGGATGCATGTGCCTGGCTAGATGTGTACTTCAAGGGCGGAATTTGCATGTCAGGATCCTTTATCACCACCCCCTCACGATCTTTTTCTCCCAGTTTTCGCACTATATCCAGTATTTCGCCGGCAGAGTTCCGGGTATCATAGATACCAAAAAATCTAACCGGGGGAAGCCCATATTCTTCCAGAAGCTTTCTCCGCTTCAAGACTGGCAGGGGTATGTTGGTAAGTTTTTCACGGACATCGAAGATTCTAAAATCCAGTTGACCAATTTCAGGATAGTATTGGGATACGTAAGGGTTATCAGTCCCCACCATTTCGCCACATATAACCAGTTGCGGGTGTTGGTTGAAGAAGTCTTCCATATCCATTAACTGGTTGGCCTTTTTGGTGGTGTAGGGACAGATATAGCCTCCCCGGGTGAAAGCATATATTCTATCATTTATTCTGGCTATCCTTACGTTATAGCCATTCATCTTTTCTTCCAGAGCAATTTTCTGACTAAAATGTTTTTCCAATGCCGGTCCCAGCATTAAAGTCCTTCTTATCTTTGGAAATCCCCTTATTATATCAACTTTTTGGCCCAAACAGACCATGGTTCCAGCTTCTATCTGACCAATACTTTTACGTATCTGGATAGCATCCAGACCATATTCATTGTAAAATTTAATATTACCCCGTTCTAAAGATCCTTTAAGTTGTTCAGAACTTAGTTGAAGTATTTCTGGAAGTTCTAATTCAATAAAATCCTTTAAACTAACTTGGGAACCATGGGGATGTTCAAAAAAAAATTGTTCAGGGAATTTTTTCCCCCTTTCTGGCTGCATATTTAACCACTAGGATCTAAAAGGGGATTATTCCATCCCCTCCAGTTCGGCTATGAGTTGGAGGATGTTGGTCTTGGTAATGATCCCCTTCATCTCTTCATCCATTACCAGAAGTCCACTTAATCCGTTTTTAAGCATCATAGATGCTGCTGAATCGATGGTGGCGTCTTTGTTTATGGTTTTAACGTTCTGGGTCATCACATCCTCCACCAGGAGGTTCCTAATTCTAGATGACTTGTATTTATCCGGGACCACTTTACGGAAGGATATCATGGCCATGGCGATGTCCTTGGCAGTGAGTATTCCCTGGATCTCATCATCTTCAGTTACAATAACCCTTCCCAGGTCATCATCGATGATGATTCTACGGGCGTGGACTAATCTATCCTGGGGAGAAACAGTTACGATTTCCTTATTCATATAATCTTCAACCCGGAGTTCGTTGAAGGGCCTTCCCTGGCAGGTATCCATGAAGTCCGATTTGGTGATCATACCGGTTAGTTCTCCATTTTTTACCACTGGAAGTCCGCCGATTCTATTTTCCAGCATCATATGGGCAGCTAATCCTAAACTCTTATCACTGTCCACGGTGACTGGAGTGGAAGTCATAATTGTGGAGATGTGGAAATGGGAAGGGGGTAAATTTCCGTATTTAGATGATCCCAGGTGTGAAGCGATGTCTTTTTCAGTAATTATTCCTACCAACTCTTTTTGATGATTATGGTTGGTGTTCACCACTGGTAGACGAGATACCTTGTGTTTCTTCATTGATTTGAGGGCGTCGTGAATGTTCTGGTCTTTATCAATCACTATCACTTTCTTGGACATTATATTTTTTACATGCATTTTGCATCCCCTCGTTCGATTATTACTGGATTCCCCGGATCAAATCGGTTTTGGTGATGATCCCCACCAGTTCCTCATCATCCACCACTGGTAATCCGCTGATTTTATTTTCCATCATCATTTCAGCTGCTCGAGAAGCATCTTCATCGTGCGGAATCATTACCAGGTGGTTGCTCATAATATCACTAGCTGTGAGCATGGATACTTCCCGCACATTCTTTTTATCCATTCCTTCGGTTTTCCGGAGGAAATATATTTTTTCCACACTTACCCCGGTTTCAGGATCTTCTACGTTGGCAAAGGAAATGTTAGCCGGGGTGATTATACCCACCGGCAGGCTGTCCCTCATCACGACAACTTTACCGATGAATTTCTCTGCCATAATGTTTATGACGTGACCAATACTGTGATTTTCACTTACCGTGACGACGTCACTGGTCATTAAATCTGATACTTTCCATCGGCCGCCTAATTTTTCACTGTAAAACTTCATGATGTCGGTTTTAGTTACAATTCCGGCCAGACCTTCTTCATCAACTACGGGGATAGAACTGATGTTATTTTTTATCATTAATTCCACTGCATCTTTTATTCCTTTATTAGGGCTGATTGTAACTGGATTGGAGGTCATCACCCTCCGGATGGATATCTTGTCTATGGGTCTCCGTCTCCAGGCTGGGCTTTTACCACCCATTTTACGAGTCAGATCCTTTTCAGTGACCATGCCCACCGGGATGTCCTGGTTGTCCAGTACTACTACCCGGCTGAAACCATGTTTTAACATCAGATTACGGGCGTGGCTGACCTGCTCATTATCCTGCATTACGATGACTTCCTCGTTCATAACATCCTTAATTTTTATCATACGATATCATCCCCTAAACTCCATGGGATTTAAATTTGTTAACCTTTAATGGCGTTTAATACATCTCTTTCAGTAATTATGCCCTGTATTATATCATTTTTAATTACAGGAAGGCCACCAATTCCTTTTTCATCCATTAATTCACAAGTGTCGCCCAATCTAGTCATGGGTTCTACTGAAATAACCTTTTCTTCCATGATCTCAGTTATGGTGGTGTTTAAGATGTCCTCGGCACTGTTGGTGACCATTCGATCGAAGGCCTGATTTTTTCCTAGAAATTCCAGTACATCGGTGGCAGTGATTATGCCCACCAGTTTTTCATCCTCAGGGTGGGGTGTTTTTCTTTCTTCTCCCACCACCGGTATCCTGCGGAGCCGGTTACGTACCATTATCTTGGAAGCTCCTTCGATTCTTGTTCCAGGCGAGGTAGTAATGACTTTCCGAGTCATGAAGTCCTCCACCAGTTCATCAGTTAACACTCCCGCTAGGAGCATCACAAAATCTCTCTCAGATACAATACCACTAACTTTATAATCCGAATCAACTATGGGTAAGGCCCCTATGCCTTTACCAATCATTTTGGTTACAGCCTCGGTAATGGAGCTTTTAGTAGACAGTACCTCCACTTTTCGGGTCATTATTTCCTTCACTGACTCATTAACAGCAGCGGGGAAATTATCCTGGTACTTTTCTTCCAGAATCTTGTATTTGTCTCCCCCTCCCAGAAAGTCCAGGATATCCATGGAAGTTACAATCCCCAGCAACTTTTCAGTGCCAGGATCAGTTATAGGAAGCCTTCTGAACTTGTTTTTCACCATTATTTCAGCTGCTTCCTTGATGGTGGCAGTTTGAGGTGCAGTAACCACATTTGTTTTGGCTATGCTCATCACGTCTCCATCATGCTCTGAGGCACGGGTTTTAAATTCCACTGGACCACGGTCCATAGATTTCACCAGGTTTATGGTTTGTTTTTTCCTCATCTATACACCTCTCGTGATTCATTAATCTTAATTACACTAAAAACTCTCAAAAACAATTTTAAACCCAAATTTAAAGATGTTAATTGGGTGTTCATCCTATATATGACCATAGAATATCTTCCCTTGAAACTATGCCAATCAAATCTGATTCTTTAGCTCTTTGGGGTTCTTTTTTGATATATATCGGATTTTCTACAACGGGCAAGCGCCCTACATTGAACTCCAACATTATCTGTGCGGTTTTGCTAGTTGGAGTTTGGGGGGTGACTACCAGGGGAGGGGTTTTCATGACCTTCTCCACCATGGCCGAACGCCTAATATCTCCTGACTCACGATTAATCCGGATGTTCCCCGAGTCAATAATATCCTTTCGGGTGATAATTCCCACTAACTTATTTTTTTTCATTACCGGGAGGCCAGAAAAACCGGCGTCATCCATACGATTCCATACGTGAGAAATGAGATCATGCTGGTCGCAAGTGACCACTTCTGGAGTAAATAATTCCCCAATGGTTTCTTTTACAGGATCAGCTCCCTTGGAAAGAAAATTTTCGAGAATATCAGCCACGGTGATTATGCCCACCAAGTTCATATCATCGGCCGATTCCACCACTGGTGCATATATCTGACCTGCGTCCAGTAAGTTCCGGGCCAGGTCTCTGATCTCTTTATCCGGAGTGGCAATAACTTTGGGATGTTCCATTATACCGCGAGCATCTATGTTAGATTTAGTTGATGAAATATTCAACATGTCACCGCGGGTA
This sequence comes from Methanobacteriaceae archaeon, assembly GCA_027318585.1. Taxonomy (GTDB): domain Archaea; phylum Methanobacteriota; class Methanobacteria; order Methanobacteriales; family Methanobacteriaceae; genus Methanobacterium. Next base: position 22,868 of record DAHVOW010000006.1, read on the forward strand.
ATGACACCTTCCAGACGATTATCATGTACTACTGGTATGGATCTGAAGCCCTCTTCCCTAAAAATCGATCTAACATGAGTAGCATGGGTTTCTATTGATACAGATACTGGATCAGGAGTCATTACATGACCAACAGTGGGCAAATTACTCCCCCTCAAGATCTTCCTTGCACTCTTCACAGACAAACTTTCCGTCAACTTCATCCAGGTACTCGATGTAGTTACCACACACTTCACAAGCTCCAGGAACCGTTTCAGAATTGTTGGAATAATCCAGAGAATTCTCCATCCTGGCGTTCTCTACCAATATCTCTGTAAGCTCTGGTGAAACCATAACCACATCCGTAGTAGTGAGGATTCCAACTAAAACACCATTATTAACAACAGGAAGTCTTCTGATATTATTTCTCGCCATCAATCTGGCAGCTTCGTTCAGTTCACTTCCAGGATGAGTTACTATGAGACTTTGAGTCATAAGATCGCCGACCGGTATTTGACTAGCCTTCAAATCCTGGGATACTACCTTGGCGATAATGTCACTTTCTGTTATCAATCCCTCGGGTTTGGCATTGCTTTTAATAACAAGGCTTCCAATATCCATCTCGGTCATTATTTTGGCTGCTTCGGCAACACTGGTCTGGGGTTCTACGGTTATAACTCTTGATGTCATTGCGTCGTGTACGGTGACCTTGGTATCCATTTCCATTTAAAAACCTCCTATCTCAGGTTCAGAAGTTTGTGTACCTGAGGTATGGTCAATACATCCAGATGTTTACCAGTTTCTTCAGAGATCCTCAATAATTTACTCTGGCAATACGCCCAATCTTCAAGTGGACTGGAAGGTTGAAGCACCATAAGGAGATTAGAAGATTTTCGAACCCCATACTTAACCTTGGAGGTTATCCAACCAATCTCATCCTCTGAAGTGCCGGGCTGTACCACCACTTTACAGTAAGTATTTATCCCCTCTTCTATTAATAGGTTTATGGATTCTAGTTCCCGGTGGAAGAGCTCTTCCCAATCAGAAGCTGCTTCATGTCCAGGTAATTTAATATCCACCGAGGCATAGGTTAAATAATCCACTATCTTCTCGAGTTCATCCGGTAAAGACCCGTTTGTCTCCAGTAAGCACTTTAAACCGTACTCTTTCAAAAAATTTTTAATAAAATCAGCGTTTAGTAGTGGTTCTCCGCCAGTTAAAGAAAAAGAATGTAAATCAGGTGTTTTCAAACTATCGATCTTCTGGTAAAGTTCCGTGGAAGATAATTCATATCCAGCGTTTATATCCCTACTTTGAGGCGTGTCACAGTAATTGCAGTTTAAATTGCAGCCGGCAAATCTTATGAATATCTGTCGTCTTCCTAAAAGGGTTCCTTCACCCTGTATGCTGGAGAAAACTTCACATATGCGGGTTTTAAATTAAATCCCCCCAGTCTTTTTAAGGTTTGAAGGTGTAGTAGGCTCCCTGTCCAATTCCTTCGTTAACACAAATCTCCACACTTTCTATATTGGAGCCTAATTTTTCCAGGTCCTGATAGACGTGCTCGGCAAAAAAACGCGACAATTCCTCAGCAGAGGTAGAGGTTATAGGGAGTAAATAGCAGTCTTCTTTGGGAAGAACATAGTTTTTAGGACCTATGGAAAATTCCAGTGGCCCTTTCATGTTTTTAAATATGATCTGCTCACTTTCAGCTGGCAAAAGGACTTTGTGGTCCAGCTTCTTACACAATTTTCTTACCATGGATTTCACTATTTTGAAATCGACTACAAATCCAAACTGTCCACTGCGCTCCCCCTCCACCACCACATCCACGTGGTAAGAATGGCCGTGGATGCCTCCACAGAACTCATGGCCTGGTATCATGTGTGCTGATGCGAATCGTAAATTGGCGTGTATGCCGTTGATAACAATCTTCATTAAATCACCCTAAAACACTCTGGTCTTGAATATATCCTCTTCAATCGAATTTAACTCCATTTTGTAAGATTTAAATATTTTTTCAGCAATCTGTAGTGCTGTTTTCTTATCCAACCCCTTAATCCAGTCCCTGAGGCAAGCGGTGTTAACTTCGTCTGGGGTTCCAGCAGTGGTGAGGTTAATGCCAAAGTGGATCTTCATACTGCTGGCAGAACAGGTAGCAATGGATACTGAAAGCTTACCCTGGCCCAAAAAAAGATCATCTCCATTTCTTTGAATATCAAGACCCATCTCTTCCAGAATATCCTTAATAATCGTCACCAAAAGCCTTTGACGGTGATAACACAATCTCAAATCTGCTGGTTGACAATCGAAATGTTCCACCATCAAATGTAACATTTCATCAGATTTTATATCCAAACCCACATCTTCATAATCGATGATCTCATCCTTCTCCAGGTTCATGGGGCCAACCCATGAAATTAAGCTGGAACCTTTGATATTAAAGTTCTTCAATGCCCACATGGGCTCAATTTGACTCCCATCATAAAGTATAGGGTCCTTTAATTTCTTGAATTTCATAAATTCACACTTATTTATCGCTTAGGTAGTTACTCTCATGACTATTATATTTAATAATGTTGCCAATCACTAAATTTATTCATGAGAGCCAGACCCAGAGACTTTATCTACACCCGGGATGATCTCTTCCTGGCCACCACCACCTATTTGCACCCTGATGACAGGATACTGGCCTTTTTAAGGTATATTCCTAAAGAGGATGGTGAAAGGTCACGTAACAAATCCCGATACACAAAAGTAGACTCAAAACAGGCTTACGAATACCTGAATGATTTTTTCCCCAACTATATTTTTGACTGCGATGTGACTCAGGTACAAATGATGGGAGTGCCTAAAGACCGGGTTAAAAATATGCTTAAACCAGAAGAACGGCTGAAAGAGATCATACAATGGTCCCTAGAAGGTGTTTTAGAGGACCAGCTCCTCCAAAAAGTGGTTATGGTAGCGGAAATATTTCAGGATGAAGCCGGCATTTCTGCATCCCATCTGGGCATATCCGGGTCCATATTACCCGGTCTGCATGATACTACCGTTTCAGACATTGATTTTGTTATATATGGTCTTAAAAATCATAGAAAAGCTATGGAAACGTTTTCAGATATTAAACATGACAATGATAGTCCATTAAATGCTATTGGAGATGACTACTGGCTAAAATTGTACGAAAAACGTATCAAAGATTCTTCACTCAGCTACCAGGAGTTCCAGTGGTATGAAAACCGTAAAAATAATCGGGGAGTTATTTCTGGAACCCTGTTCGATATCCTGGCCACCAGAGACTGGTCAGAAATAGAAGGAACCTACGGTGACAAACTATACGAACCCTTAGGATATGCAGAAATAGAATGTACCGTGAAAAACGCCATAGCATCCTTTGACAACCCAGCAGTCTACGAAGTGGAGGATGTGAAAATATTAAATGGTCCCATAAAGTCCATAACCCAAGTTGCTTCCTACACCCACACCTATGCTGGTCAGGCCGTGGAAGGGGAAAGAATTCTGGTTAAAGGTAAATTAGAAAAGGTCACTGGTAAAAAAACCATCCATCGTTTGAAAGTGGGGACCACCCGGGAATCGGTGGGGGAATATATAAAGTTGAAAAATTTGAAGATTTCATAAATGTAGAAAATGGAATAATGAGATGATGCTGATGAAGAAAACCGTCAATATAGGACTTATAGGTTTCGGAACTATTGGAAGTGGAGTAGTAGAAACCTTTAACAGAAATTTGCCCTTGATAGAAGACAAAGTCGATGCCAAGGTGGTTTTAAAGAAAATAGTAGACCTGGATATCGTCACCGACCGGGGAGTGCAAGTAGATCCGGACCTTCTTTCTACCAACGTGGATGACATACTGGAAGATCCAGATATGGATATTGTTATCGAATTGATTGGAGGATATCAACCAGCCCTTAATTTCATTTTAAAGGCCATTGAAAATGGTAAACATGTTGTAACCGCCAATAAGGCCCTTCTAGCCAGGCACTGGGAAGAGATTATGGATGCTGCCAGGAAAACCGGGGTCAGAGTCTGTTTTGAAGCCAGTGTGGGTGGAGGAATACCTCTTTTAGAGCCCTTAAACGATAGTCTGGCTGCTAATAAGATACAATCCATATATGGAATTATTAACGGCACCGCCAATTACATTCTAACCAAGATGAGCGAAGAAGGTCGTGACTTTGAAGAGGTTCTTAAGGAAGCTCAAAAACTGGGATACGCTGAACAGGACCCTACCTTCGATGTGGAGGGACATGATAGCGCCCAGAAACTTATTATTTTAACTATTCTAGGGTTTGGAGTCTATATAAAGCAGGAAAATTTCCATGTGGAGGGTATAAGTATGATTACCCCCCAGGACATCCAATTCGCCTCCAAAGAGTTGGGTTGTGTTATTAAGCTCTTGGCCATTTCCCAGCTGTTGGATGGTCAGTTGGAGGTTAGGGTTCACCCCACCCTGGTACCAGAAGATCATCTTTTAGCCGCGGTTAATGGGGTTTTCAACGGAGTTTACATCGTAGGGGACGTGGTGGGGCCGGTATTGATGTACGGACCCGGTGCAGGAATGTTACCCACAGCCAGTGCGGTAGTGTCCGATTGCATGGATATCGTTGGTGACTCAAAAAAACCACTTATTTACGGACCTCAAATCAGTTCGGTAGAAAGTATTAAGCCCATGACTGAAATTGAATCTCGTTATTACCTTAGAATAACTGCTATTGATAAGCCTGGAGTTTTACACTCAATATCAGGTATTTTAAGTAATTTTGATATAAGTATCGAGTCGGTTAACCAGGAAAAGCGAGATGAAGGCCAAGAAGTCCCCATATTTATGGTAACACATCATGCCAAGGAGCAGAATATGCTCAATGCCGTGGAAAAGATTGAAAGCCTGGAATCAGTTACTAAAAATACAGTTTTCATCAGACTTCTCTAATCTATTCAGGGTCGTAATTGGTAATGTTTATTAATAGGAAGTAATAATTTATTACTAATTTTTATGTAAATATGTTGGTGTGTTTAATATGATCAATGCTTCCTCCATGTCCGACTTCCTATATTGTCCGTTGAAAGCCTATTTGAAATACGTACAGGGTTATGAAGTTTCCAGCGAACCCCTTTTAATTGGAAAATTAACACATGAACTCTTAAGAGGTTTTAATGAGATAACCAAGCGCAATCTATGGGCACTGGATAAAAACATGGCTCTGGATGAAATATCCAAAACTCTGTGGGAGGATGTTCCGTCCATAATTAAGAAAACCATAAACAAAAAAGATTACCGAGATATTGTGGATGAAGAGAGAATTGAAGAGATATGTGAGAGAATGGAAGACCAGTTCAGACTGGACTCCTTTTTATTGGTGTTTAAATCACGGAAGATGTTGAATATTGGAATGAGTGGGGATGAAATAGCAGACACAATATTTCCTCCCTCTATGGTAGAGTTTCGCATGGAAAGCCGTTCCATTGGGCTCCGGGGAAAAGTAGACAGAATAGAGATAGAGGAGGGTGTTTATTTTCCGGTGGAGATAAAAACCGGGGTTCCACCAGTTAAGGGAGTTTGGAAGTCACATGCACTGCAATTAGCAGCATATGCCATATTAATGGAAGAAACATTCCAGAAAGAAATCAGGGTGGGTTTTGTAGACTACGTGCAGGTTGGAGAGAGGAAACCAGTTATAATAAGTCAAGATTTGAGAGAAGAGTTCTACAATACCTTCCATGAATTGGAAAATATGATACGGGAAGGTTATGTTCCGGAAGCATCCCCCAGCAGTAGAAAGTGTAATAAATGCGAATTTAGTGAGTTTTGTGAGTATGGGGAAGCATAAAAATTAATAATTAAACCGTACCTACGGTTTAATGCCTAATTAAATGAAATAGGCTAGGATCGGATCATGGTAAGAATCATCTTGAACTTCTCCACCGCGTGAAGGGCGTGGGGATCGTTGGCTGGCATGATAATCATGTCACCCTCATCCACTAGGTTTTTATTCCCGGAAATGATGATTTCAGCCCTACCATCGATAACCTGCACCATGGCATCGAAAGGGGCAGTATGTTCGCTTAATCCCTCACCCTCATCAAAGGCGAATATGGTAACGGTTCCGGTTTCTTTACGTATTATTTCTCTACTAACCACTGCACCTTCCTGATATTCTATTAAGTCTTCTAACCTTATTGGTATGGATTTAAGTTCTTCGGACATTTATGCACCTCACTATCCTTGTTCCATAAATTCGTATAATTTATCCAGGTACCGGACAAAATCCTGCTTGGATGAAATGTAATCCCTTCCGGATTCTATGTCACTGATCTGGTAATCTTTCTTGGAAAGGGCATCCTCAAAGCGTGACTGAATATCTTCTTTCATGAAAGAAACCATGAATTCAACAAGATCCGATGGATTTTCCTTTTTAAGAGCTTCTTCTGCCAGGGTAAGGGCCGGACGCCGATTGTATCCTGTGGGCTTGATTCCATCATAGGATTTTCCTCTCCCGGATAGATGAAGGCGAACCGCAGTCTCAAAGAACCAGTAATCTGCCAGTTCAGCAGCGTCAGCACTTAACTCCCGAACTAGGATGGTTCTCTCGAATGCCTCTTTAAGTTCGCCTTCATGTTCAACGGCAACAAATGGAAGAATATAATTTACATTTTCCATATCTAGGGCAATTTCAGCTGCATTCACTACTGGTCCGTCCATACTTTCCGAATGGGGTGGCATTACAAACCTCCTAAAAAAATTTATAGAATCATGTATGCTTTACTATGTTCTTGGGATTATAAAATTGTGCACCAATAGAGAGCCATGAAGCTTCAATTGATATAGAAAAAAAATTTAAATCCTTATAAAACCATATTAAAACTGGTGATTAAATGGCAAGTAACGAGGAACTCCTGAACAAATGTGAAAATTTAGACGACGGTACCGTGATGGGATCCTGTCAAGTCCTGTTAAAAATGATGGATGAAAAAGATATCGAGATTGAAGAGGAAGGAGAACAAACTTACCTGCAAATGGCAGAAAACTTAAAACCACAGGATGTGTCCAAGGTACTTCAACTGGCATTGAAAGTCAGGGAAAGTGGGGATATAAAGGACCCTGATCTGAAAAATGCGGCCAGTCGATTAATTAGAGCTATTGAAATGAGTTAAATACCTAAAACCTTTTTCTTTTTAATTTTTTAAGGTCGAATATGGCAGTTTCAGCCACTGCCATAACTGCCATCACACCGGCCTGAACCGGATCCGTCACCACCAGATCGGCCTTTTTGGTGACACTACCCGGCATGTTAAGGCTGATGACGATGACTTCGTGTTCACTTTTAATTTCTTCAATGGCCCGGGTAATAGAGCCCCCCATAATGGAACCAGCCAGGACCAGAGCCCCCACCCTTGGTAGTCTCCCTACCGCAGATACGGCTTCAGCAAGTTCTTTTTCACCCACCAGGGGTATGGTGTCCACGCTGATCCGTTCTCCCCGGATATTATGCCTATCCGCTTCGGTAATGGCACCTTGAGCTACCATAGCCACTTGAGCACCACCCCCAATTATAATTATTCGTTTACCATAAATATCCGAAAGAGAACGGTGTATTTCCACTTGTTGCACTGCTTTGAAGCTTTTAATCTTATTTATGAATATATCGATGTTTTTCACATCCTCCAGTTCCATGTAGATGGATCCTGAATCCTTATCTTCAATGAAAAGGTGGGTGTACGTGATATTTACCCCACTACTAGCCATCAATGCACTTATATCGTTAAGGACACCTGGCTCGTTTCGGGCTTTGATGTTAATGGCAATTTCCTTCATTTATATCACTATAAGTTAAGCTCTGAAGCATAGCTTCCCGGTTTGTAATATTAATATGAAGCCTCCCTGAATATAAATTTGATAAATTAGTGAGATGTTTTAATTAGGTTTATAACGGTAACATATCCTTAATATTGTGCAATTTAGTATCCTGACTTTTTACCAGTCAGCTGGTCAATTTCAACTTTTATAACGGTTACTCGTTCCAGATCTGCTTGGGAGTACTCAAAGGATGATTGTGAGGTATATTTTTTCATTATTACGTTAAGGGCATCTTTTTTATCTTTAACTTCTTCCAGGAAGTGTGCTCGACCAAAACCTATCACACTGTAGTAACGCATACCCGAGTTACAGGGTTTGGAATCTTCCACAAACTCGGTTTGAATGTCTGCTTCAAAACATACCCGGTTGTTCTTCTGTAGAATATCAATTTTCTTCCCTGCCGGGGCGGAGTGAAGGTATATGCATTTATCCCGATAACCAAAGTTCATTGGCACCAGGTAGGGCTGGTTATTTTCGGAAAATGATATTCTGAGTATTTTGGCTTCTTGTAGTACCCATTTAATTTTTTCAGAATTTTTAATCTCTTTGTCACTTCTTCGCATTTGGGCCCCTTCTTTATCTCTTTTTAGGAAAAAGTTCATTTAAACTGGGAACTTTAATTTGATTCCAGTCAAGGAAACTTTTATATACTATTTCACATATATATTACTTCGATAGTTATCGAATTGTAATATTAATGAGGTTTTCAATGGACACCCCTAAAATGGCAAAGGTTTTTAAAGCTCTTTCAAACCCAAACCGATTAGAATTATATTTAAAAATCGTTGAAAATCAGGAAGCCAGTTATGAAACAAGTGGCGAGTGCTTGATAAGTGATATTGCCACATCTTTAAATATTGGTCCGCCCACCATTTCTCATCATCTCAAAGAATTGTCCAATGCTGAATTAATTTTTACTGAAAGAAAAGGGAAATATTTGGTGGCTAGGGTTAATGAAGAGATGATTGATAGAGTGAATGAACTTTTAAAGTTACAACAGAGGAAATAATATTTTTATATATATACATTTCGAAAGTTGTAAAATTAAGAAATTATAGAAATGAAACAATGGAGAAAATAAATGAAAACATTACTAATTTACAAGTCTATACACCATGGAAATACAGAAAAAATAGCTAAAGTAATGGCAAATTCTCTCGAAGCTGAATTAATGGACTTAAAAAACTACCAAACAAATCTTATTGATGAATATGATTTAATTGGTTTTGGTTCTGGAATATACTTTAACAAACCTCATAAAAAGTTAATAAAATTCATTGACGATTTAAATGACGTGAAAGGTAAAAAAGCATTCGTATTCACTACCAGTGGAAGGGGGACTATTGGATACAACGATTTACTGATAAATAAATTATCCCATAAAGGTTTCAAAATCATTGGAGACTTTAGTTGTAAAGGTTTTGATACTTGGGGTCCTTTTAAACTTATTGGTGGCTTGAATAAAGGAAAACCTGATGAAGAAGACCTTAAAAATGTAAAAAAGTTTGCTGAAAGCCTAAATGGAGAAATAGAATGAAAATTGCAGTAATGTATAAGTCTGTTCATCGTGGGAACACCAAAAAAATAGCTGAAACAATAGCAGAATATCTTGAAGCAGACTTATTTGATTTGAAGGATCTTAACAAGGATATTGTCAAAGAATATGATTTAATTGGCTTTGGTTCTGGAATATACTATTATAGACCCCATAAAGAACTAAGAAAATTTGTAGAAAGCATGGATTATGTAAAAAATAAAAAAGCATTCCATTTTTCAACAAGCGGCGATGGAAAATACAACGACTGGTTAGAGAAAAATTTATCAAAAAAAGGTTTTGAAGTTATAGGAGAATTCCATTGTAAAGGATATTACGCCCACTCCATTAAAGGACTAATCAGTCGTAAGGGTTTAAATAAAGGAAGGCCAAATGAAGAAGAATTTAAAAATGCAGAAAGCTTTGCAAATGATTTAAAAAGTAAACTTAAAAAATGAATATTTGCCTGTGAACAGGGAACATGATACTAGGTGAAAAATATGCAGATGAGAAAATTAAAAAATGGCGATGAAATTTCAGCCCTGGGATTTGGTGCCATGAGACTTCCCACCAAAAACATGGGGATTGATAAAAAACGTGCTAAAGAACAGATTTATTATGCCATAGACCATGGGGTGAATTTTATTGACACTGCATTTACATATCCGGGTAGTGAATCTTTTTTGGGAGAAGTACTTACCCGTGAATACCGGGAAAAAGTAAAGCTCTGTACTAAAATGCCCTTGTGGTTCATTAAAAAATATGAAGATATGGAAAAATACCTAAAAATACAGCTTGAAACACTTCACACGGATTATATTGATTATTATCTACTTCACGGTCTTGATAAAAATAGTTTTGAAAAACTAAACGAATTAAGGGTTTTTGACTTTTTAGAAAATGCTAAAGATGAAGGAAAAATAAAAAACATTGGTTTTTCATTCCATGATAATATCACAGCATTTAAATATATCGTGGACGCTTATGATTGGGATGCGTGTTTAATCCAGTATAACTATTTAGATGAAACAAATCAGGCCGGAACTGAAGGATTGAAGTACGCAGCTTCAAAAGATATCGCCGTATTTGTTATGGAACCCCTGAAGGGAGGTATTCTTGCTGGTGAAGTACCTGAAAAGATACTTCAAATATGGGATAAATCTGATGTTAAAAGAAGCCCTGCGGACTGGGCTTTAAGGTGGGTTTTAAATCACCCGGAAGTTACATGTGTTCTTTCAGGAATGAATGACGAAAAACAGGTGGACGAGAACATAAAGATTGCAAACGAAGTTCAACCTGATTCATTAACAGATGGAGAGTTAAAACTTTACGACGAGGTTAAAGAAGTTTATAATGATCTTACTGCAGTTGACTGTACTGGATGTGGCTACTGTATGCCTTGTCCACAAGGGGTTAATATTCCAAGATCTTTTGAGTTATATAATCACAAGCATATGTTTAAACAAGGAGCCATCTCTATCTTTTATCTGATGCAGTTAGGAGGTCTTACGGATGAGAATGAGGCTTATGCAGGACTTTGCACTAACTGTGGTAGATGTGGGAAGTCATGCCCCCAAAAGCTGGATATTCCTGAGCTTTTAGAAGACGTTTCAAAAGAAATGGAAGGTAGAGGCTTTAAATATAAAGTAAAATTTGTGGGATCAATAGGTATGCCTATTGTTCAGGCATTTATGTCTTTAAGCCGCAGATAATCAACTTATCTAGAGGATACTACCTCAATATTTTTTTATTAACTATCCTAAGATAGTAGACCTGTAAAATGATTATTAATAGGATCTTCAAGTGATATGAAAAATTAGAAGACATGACTGAGGTACAATTTTCTTATGACATATCGTGGTGATTTTTTTATTGATCTTTAATTGATCTCATTTTACTAACGAACGTTAGTTTTATATATCATAAACGATAACTTCTAAATAGGAAGCGAACGAACGTTCGCTATTAAAAAGGAAGATTGCTAAGAGATGAGTATGGAGATCAAACATGACTAGCGAAACCTCAAAAAGATCCCCGAAAAAAGAAGCGAAATCAAGAACATCCACTAAAGAGAAAATATTCAATGTATCCATCGATCTTTTCTCACAAAGAGGTTTTAATGGAGTTTCCATACGAGAAATCGCCCGGGATGTGGGAATCAGAGAAAGTTCCATATACAACCACTACCGGAGTAAAGATGCCATAATGAATAGTATTTTCCAGTATTTTAAAGGAGAATTAATTAAAATGAGACCTCCTGAAGCCAGAAATCGGGAAGATATGGGACAAATTACCCCAGAAGTTTTCCGTCGCCGGGCGCATAGCACCTTAAATCTTTTTAATGACCCGAAGATGGAAAAAATATTCAGAATCATATCCAATGAGCAGTTTCGAGATGAAAGAGCCAAAGAAATTGTTTTAGATTATTTGATTCGTGAACCCTACTCCTTCTCCAAGAAGGTTATAGAAATCATGATTAGTAACGGGAAAATCGACAAAGTAGACCCTAAAGTTAAAGCCATGGAATTTCAATACCCCATATACTCTTTATTTTTAGAAAATCTTCTTTTAAGGAGTAATAACTCCGATACAAGTCTAAATGAAAAATTGATTGAAGATCATCTAGATCATTTCGTGAATAGTCTGAAAAAGGAGTAATAAAATGGATGAAGATGCTGAGCAAGGTTTCCCAAAGCAGGGTTTTCCAAATATCCGAAAGATACTTCTAGTGGGATACAATGGTGCCAACAACACTGGCTCGGAAGCTCGCCTGATTGCCATCATAGAGGACTTAAGAGCTGTTTTAGGGCAGGATGTCCAAATAACGGTGCCCACCCTCAACGAGGAAAACTTACGCCGTTATCTGGATGAAGACCAGTATCTGCACATTGCCCCCATCCCCTCCATCTTCTTTTTTGCCATTCGCCAACTGGTTAAAGAGCATGACCTGGTCCTGCTGGTAGAAGGCAGCTGCTATATGGACACCTGGACATCTGCGCTTCTCTGGGCTTTTCTATGGGCCACTAAGTGTGCCCATGATTTCGGGAAGCCCTGTGTAGCCTATGCCGTTGATGCTGGGAAGCTTTCCTCCCTTAATCAGTATCTGGTTAAAAGAGAGGCCAGTAAAACTGATCTTATAATCACCCGAACTAAATTAGCTACTCAAAGGCTGGAATCTATCGGAGTCCAAGCCCCTCTAAAAACAACGGCCGACACTGCCTTCACCTTCCATGAAAATCCAGAGGATCGCCACCTTTTAAAGAGTATGTGGCCGGATTCAGAGGACGGTGTGGTGGGACTGGCTATTGTGGATTTTTCTCTGTGGCCAGTGGTTATCCGACCCTGGGGGCGGAAAAAGGATCTTTATAAATGGCCTTACTATTTCTCCAGATCCAGGGAACGAAATGAATCTAAAGATAAGTTAATTGAGGGATGGTCCCGGATAGCAGATCAGGTAATTGAAAAACGTGATAAAAACGTGACCCTGTTCTGTATGGAAGAAGTTGATGAACCTCTAGCCCGAGATATACTGGAAACGATGGTTCATAAAGATAGATGTCGGATCCTATCCTCCCGGGATTTCAATGCATCCCAGATGACGGGCATGCTTTGTCAACTGGATCTGCTTGTAACCTCCCGCTATCATGCCTCGGTACTATCTTTAAGGGCTAATGTTCCCCAGATAGCAGTGGGCCACGACCCCCGACTGGAAGGCATATATCATGATCTGGACCTCTACCATGACTACTTTATTTGCAATACAGCCCCTAAATTATGGCAAGATCTTGAGGAAAAGATAAGTTTCCTTTTAGAAAATTCTGCTCTACAGCAAGATGTCCTTAAGAAGGGTTATGAAGAGCAGCTCAGTCTATCCTTAAACAGCAAGATGTTGCTGGAAGAGTTTCTAGGAAAATTGGATGTGGATGTATGACTGATCTAATCCTGATTACCGGGGCCAACGGATTTATTGGAACTCAAATTACTCTTTGGTTACTTAAAAATACGGATAAGCACATCTTAGCCATGGTACATGCTGATAATGAGGAATATGCCAATAAACATCTTAAAAGAGCATGGTGGGAATGGCCAGAGCTATTAAATGCTTTAGGAGATAGGGTGGATGTTATTCCAGGGGATGTAACCAGGGAAAATCTAGGCTGGGATGATGACACTTATTCCGGGGTGGCTTTAAAAGTCAACTACATTATTCACACCGTGGCTGATCTGAGATTACACTCCCCATTGGCAGATTTGAATAAAACCAACCTGCAGGGAACACTTAATCTTCTGAAACTAGCAGAGAGTGCATCTATTAATGGGAATTTCCAGCGATTCTCCCACCTTTCAACGGCCTACGTAGCCGGTAAAAATCAGGGAGAAATTGGAGAAGATGAAATAAGCAGTTCCCATGGATTCTGGAGTAACTACGAGGAGAGTAAGTATGAGGCTGAAAAGGCGGTGCGAAAGTCCGGGCTACCCTATACCATCTTCCGACCAGGAATGGTGGTAGGAAATTCAGAAACAGGAAAGATAAAAACATTCAACACTTTATACGTTCTTTTAAAACTATATCTAAATGGCAAACTACGTTTCATCCCTACCAGCTCTCATATGAAACTCAATCCGGTGCCAGTGGACTATGTGGCCCGTGCGGTGGGAGTTCTAACTTTAAACTACGAGGCTCTAGATAAAACTTTCCACCTAACCCCTCCCCTTTCCCAGATGCCCACCATAAAAGATATTCTGGAAGAAACCCGCAGATGGGCCCTGAAAAATCTGCAACTAAATCTTCCCCGGCCCTTTTTTGTCCCAATTTCACCCATAATACAAAGATGGAAGCCATCATCAGATAAAAATCGAAAGCCAGGACTTCTGGATTTACTACTTACCCTGGCCCCTTATCTTGATGAAAAAAGGGTCTTTAAAAATGAAAATACCGAAAAATTTTTAGGGCCTTATGACTTGGACTGGAAAGAATACCTCCCCCATCTGCTGGAATATGCTGTTTATCAAGGATTTTTCCACCGCTCAGAAAGAACCGTTCATGAACAAGTCCTCTTCCGGTTAAAAAGCCAAAGTTTCCCGGTGAAGTTCTACGATGTGGTAAATGGCCAGGTTAAGGAAAAATCAGCGGACCTTATGTATGATGATATTTTAAGGGCCACCAGTGCCCTTCAAAAATTAGGGGTCCAGAGACAGGATCGGGTGGCCCTGGTGGGACTCAATAGCACCCGTTATCTCACTCTGGAAGTAGCTATAGGCCTTATTGGAGCGGTGAGTGTTCCTCTGTACTACACCAGCCCCCCTCGTGAAATAAAAAATATTATTAAGTCTTGTGGGGCCAAAATCCTGTTCATAGGCACTCCTCACCTCATGAAACGATTGGAGGAGTTGGATAAAAAGGTGACCATGATTTCTTTCTGCCGGGAATCACAGAAAATTCCGGCTAAGATATTGTCCTGGACCTCATTTTTAGGAAAAGGAGATTTAACTCAAACCCCATCACTGGTTGAATTTAGCGACTTGGCTACCATCCGTTACACTTCTGGAACCACCGGTACCCCGAAAGGAGTTACCTTCAACCATGGAAACCTGCGCTGGATGGCGGAGTCCATGGCCTCACTACCATCATGGGAAGAAAGAAACCGTGAAGTCAGATATCTATCATTTTTACCCATGAATCATGTAGTAGAGGGAATACTGGGCACTCTTGCACCCTATTATGCCCCAGCGCCACTGAAACTATTCTTTCTCGAAGATTTTTATGAACTACCGGCGACCTTGCCCCTGGTACGGCCCACCATATTCTTCTCAGTGCCCCGATTTTATGAGAAAATGTGGTCTCAGCTTAAAGATAGTTCCATTGGAAGGCATTATCTCCAGTTAGGAGATGGAGTAATTAAGAAAATCCTGAAACCAATCTTACGTCGATCAATTCTTAAAAAAGCCGGGTTGAATAAGTGCAGACAGTTAATTGTGGGATCAGCAACTTCCAGTCAGCAGTTACTTCAAGATTATCATGATCTAGGCGTGGAAATACACAATGCCTACGGACTCACCGAAGCACCATTAGTTAGCCTCAATCGCCATGGAAACAACCGTATAGGGACCGTAGGTGAACCTCTACCCGAAACGAAAGTGATCTTCAGCCAGGAGGATGAATTGATGGTTAAAGGACCTCAAGTAACCCCTGGCTACTTTGAAGATGAACTAGAATCCCCCCTAAAAGATGGTTGGTTATATACTGGTGATTTGGGATACATAAATCCGGAAGGTAGTTTGGTTATTACCGGAAGGAGAAAAGAGCTAATCATTAATTCCTACGGAAAAAGTATCGACCCCCTCCATATTGAGGCCTTACTGAGAGAACTCCCCCAGGTAGCAGAGGTAATGCTGGTGGGGGAAGGCAAACCATATTTAAGTGCTCTGTTATGGGTGGATGATGATTACAGTTCAGAACAGATATCCCGGGAAATTTCAAAAATAAACCAGAACCTTTCCCACCCGAAACAGATTAAAAAGTGGGCCATCATCGCCAACGATCTGTCCATTGAAGGAGGAGATCTGACGGCTAATATGAAACTTAAAAGGGAACTAATAAGCATCCGTTACCAAAAAGTGATCAATGGATTATATCAGGGGATTATGGAACCCTGTGTACTGGATTTTGGCCAGTGGGAGATAGATAATGAGTCTTAAACTGGATTTATTATCACTCTGGATGCCAGAATTTATCATTAGAAAAGAAATTGAATACATCGCTAAAATCACCATAGGAGAACTGGACAAGTTGATTATGGAAAATGCACCCTCAAAATCAAAATCATTAAAAAAACCCAAATTAGACGGCAACAGTATGAATATGAGGATGGAAATGTCTTCAGCACATGAAAATCGGGTTAAATTACTGATCCAGGTTCTGGGGCGTGATAAAGCCATACAGATGAGTAGAGAAGCCCTCTTCAGCACGGGTCAGGAGCTGGGATTCCAGTTGAAGGGGAGATTGGGAGTTGGAGATAATCTGGCCGAGCTAGTTAAAGCAGCACGCATTCTTTATAAAGTACTGGGGATTGATTTTAAAGTCAAAACTACCGAAAATGGAACGACTTTGGTGGTTAATCGTTGCCAGCTTGCTTCATATTATTCCCCAGATACTTGTCTAGTCCTCAGCGCCACCGATGAGGGTGTGGTGCAGGGTTTAAACCCCCATCTGTCCATGAGTTTTAATAAACGTATTGCGGCCGGGTCCCCCTGTTGTCTGGCGCCCATCACGGGGGTAGGAGGAATGAGATGAGGGCCATTGTGGTGGGTACCGGCGCCGGAGGTGCCACTGCCGCGCGTGAGTTGCAGTCGGCAGGTTTCGAAGTGTGTATACTGGAATCAGGATCATCATTTAAACCTTTCACTCGAAATTTATCCTGGAGCGAACCATTACGTCGTTTAGGACTCTTAGGTGGGGAGAAAAACTTTCGACACCTCTTCCCCGCCATGGATATACACCGTTCATCTGAGGATCTGGTTCTGGTGAGGGGACTTACCACCGGAGGCTCCACCGTTCTATCCTGCGGTAACCTGGTCCGGACTGATAATGGACTAAAAGAGATAGGACTGGACTTAACCCCAGAATTCCAGGAACTTGAAGATGAATTAAATCCAATCCCTATTCCTGAGGACAAATGGAGGCCTTTAACCAGGAAGATGTTCCAATCCGCCCAGGATATGGGACTAGATCCTAAACCTACCCCCAAAGCTGTGGATCCACAACGGTGTACCGGGTGTGGTCTGTGCGAATTGGGCTGCAGGGTAGCTGCTCGCTGGGACTCTAGAAGATTCCTCAAAGAAGCCATTAACAGAGGGGCCATTTTGCACACCCGCACACCGGTAAAGGAGATCATCGTAGCCCATAACATGGTTAAAGGGGTCCTGGCCAGGTACCAAGGTAGAAAGACTATTATAAAGGGAGATGTGGTAGTCCTTGCCGCAGGGGGAATTGGCACGGCCCAGATACTTAAAAATTCAGGGCTGGATGTGAAGGACAATCTGTGGGCGGACATTGTGCTGACTCTGGGAGGAGTCTCCAAGGGAGCTCATCAACTAGAAGAACCCCCCATGGTGTGGTACACGAAACATGAAGATTTTATTCTGTCCCCCTATTTGGATGTTCTCTCCCATTTCTTCCATAAGCCCTGGCGAAATGTATCTATTGACGACAGGGTTGGTTTGATGATTAAACTTGCCGATGTAGAAGAAGGGACTGTTTATGCTGATGGCCAAGTAGAAAAAAGCCTCACCAGCATTGATCAAATCCGTCTAGACCAAGCCATTAAGTATGCATCCCAGGTTATGGATGGTGCCGGAGTGTCCCGGCCATTCATCCAGGGTATGTACAATGGAGGGCACTTGGGAGGCACAGTTTCCCTCAAAAAGGAAGATGTTAAAAACATGAGGCCTTCCTGGTTACCAGAAGGCCTGTGGGTGGCGGACTTATCCCTGGCACCACGTTCGCAGGGGATGCCCACCATACTCCTCACTGCCGCCCTAGCCCTGAAGGTGGCACGTAAGATAATTGCCGAAAATTAAAAAAAATTAGGGATAGATGTGAATAATTAAAAAATAATAGGTTGAAAATGATATTCCCTTTAATTCATATCGGCCTTTAATTTCTCCAGCTTAGCCTTTGCCTTTCGAAATTTACTGAGGTAATTATCTTCCTCGGTGAGTGGAATGATTTCCAGGCCCAGCTCTCGGTGCTCATCAACCCATTCTTCGTTAAACACCGGTACCTCTATCTTGATAAACTCTTCCGTCGGATTTACCACAATGATGTTACGGTAGGGAAAATCCCACTCCACAATGTATCCCCCCAGACTGATTATGTGCAGGGGTCTTATCACAATTTTCATTTGATCACCATTATTTTGATAATTTGAACAACATTCACTCTACAGGAAGGCCGCTACTATGGCCAGAACTCCCAGTATAGACACTGCAGCCACGGTGGGGTAGAACTGCTTGTAAGTGAAGATGGGGGAGAAGGCGCTCATAACTCCCATTATCATTGGGAAGAGCAGTGCCACCACCAGGGTAATTATGAAACTGGGGTTGAGGATGTTGGGGGCTATTCCCAAAAACAGGGTGGCGAAGAGAGTGGCCAGGACGAACATCAGGAATCCTCTGGTCAAATAAACATAAGAGCGATATTTAGCAGCATATTCCAAATAAGGGCCCTCAATAACGTCAGCTTTGGTTTTTAAAATGGCAAAGGGATACTCGTTTAAGAGTATCATATAGCCAATGAAGAACACCACTGCACCCAGTGCTCCGGCCACCGTGAAGAGGATGGGTCCATTTTGCTGCTGGTAGGCCACGATATCCGCTAAGTATATGCTTCCGGTCACGGCCACTGACACGAAAAGTGCAATGTAAACCGGGAAGGAACCGAATGCTATTAGTCTAAATGCGCGTAGAGTACTCAATTCTTCCAGGAAGGTACGGGGCGTTTCTGGATGTTTAGCTCCTTTAGCCATATCCGGGAAAGGCATGCGTACCGATAGGATGGACTTAGAGAGACTTCCCATAAACATGTACATGATCTCTTCAACTTTTAAAAGGCCTACAATGGCAATAACACTAGCAAACGCCCCTAAAAAGTACATTTCAGGGATTAATATTACTAAAAGTACCATGATTACAATCAAACTAATAAGTGGTAGTGAATTGTATAGTCCAGGCATAGGGGAGTTGGGACTTATGGTTTGCTTGAAAAAGAATTTAATGGGAGCCATGATCCCGGGGCTGGTAATGGGTGGTCCTACCCTTTGCTGGATCCGGGCGTGGATGAACTTGCGTTCAATACCCGGTAGCAAGAGGCTGACGATGAAGGCCACCACCAGGGTGCCAATTACTCCTATCAGGGAATATGTGATGTTCATGGTTTATTCTCCTCATATCTTGATTATCTGGATTGCTCTATCGGTACAGGTGAAACAGGGATCACACTGTACAATGGACAGTTGCGCGTCAGTGATGTGATGACCAATACAGGCATGCTGCATGGCACCGATGTTAGCCATGGACGGAGTCCTGATTACACAATGTCGTACCCGGCCGTCTTCCAGGGCATAGGAATGATAAAGGGTGCCTCTTGGCACTTCTATATAGCTCTTGGTAAGGGGTGTGTCTTTCATTTCCCAGCTACGATTGGTTATGGGTCCCTCCGGGAGGTCCCTTATGGCCTGGCGGATAATCTTGATAGACTCCGGGATTTCAAATACCCGCACCAGTAGTTGGGACTTCACATCCCCCCCATCCTGGGTGATAACCTCGAAATCAAAGGGTTCATACTCTTTCATTTCTGTACGAAGGTCCTTTTTAACTCCAGTTGCACGAAGGGTAGGCCCGGTGCAGGCCAGTCGAATAGCATCCTCCTGACTTATAACTCCCACGTTGGTAATCCTACTCATAATCATGGGGTCGGATACGAAACGATCCGCGAACGCGGTAAGCCGTTCCTCCATTAAATCCATACCATCCTTGAGTTGTTGGATACGGTTATCATCCAGTTCGCAGCGTGGACGGACGCCTCCAAGGATGGATGCCCCATATTGGACCCGGTTACCGCCGATCATCCCTAAAAGATCCATAACCGTTTCCCGAATGTAGAATAATCTCATTGAAAAGGTTCCATGACCTAGAACCTCGTTTCCATGGGCCAGATATAAGCAATGACTGTGTAGTCTTTCCAGTTCTTCCATTATTATCCGGATATATTGAGCTCTTTCTGGCACTTCAATATCCAAGGCCTTTTCTCCCACTAAACAGGAGTTCCAGATATGACTGTTTGAACATATTCCACAAATTTTCTCAGTTAGACTGTTGGCCTTCTCCACTGGGAGGCCTTCCATGATTCGTTCCACCCCCCGATGATTTACTCCCACTGTTATCTCAGCATCCCGGACTATCTCATCTTCCACAAATAGGCGCACCCGGTAAGGTTCCAGGGCGGCCGGGTGGACAGTCCCCATGGGCACTTCAGCCTCAATGACCGTCTGGTTTGGTTTATTATCATCCATTGATTTACACCTTCATAAGTTTTATATAACTTCCATTTTTAAATTTGCTTGATTTAATCACTCGGCATTCAATAGGAGTGGTAAGGCAGAGACCAATCCGGCTACTATATCCTGGGGGCGTACGGCACATCCTGGAACCTTAGCATCCACAGGTATTATCTGATCCACGGGACCAGCGATCTCTTCAGATGGAATGTCCCCATGACAGTTCTTGTACACGCCACCCATAAGGGCACATGCCCCTGCAGCTACAACAGCTTTTGGTTCAGGTATGGCTTGATAAATTTCACGTAGCGGGCCTTCATTGTATTTGGTGACTGGCCCAGTCACCACCAGAACATCGGCTTCCCGAGGATTCCAGGTTAAAAAGACTTTATACTGTTCCGCGTCGAATTTAGGGGATAGTATGCAATTAACAATTTCTATATCGCAGCCGTTGCATCCACCAGTGTACACTAACATCACGTGCACCGCTCGACCCCGAGAATATGATTTTAGGCTCATATGATTCCTCTTAATTGTTTTTAGTGGTTATATGTTTGTAATTTTAGTTAATTCATCTTATTTATCTCTTCAATTCTTCGCTTTCTGATGATGGTGTTATCAGCTAAGTACTGGGATATGAATGCTATTTTATCATCAGAGATCTTGACCGGCTTTTCTAATAGTTGGGAAATATCTGATTCCACTTCCCCCACATCATTGGGATGTATGGTTCCTGCTTCGCCAAATAAAGCGTAAAGTGGGCAGAAATCATGACAGTAATAGCAGTTAACGCATTTTTCTGAGTGAAGAACTGGTAACTGGGTTTTGGTAAGACCTTCCATCAGAGTTACTGGTTCATCCAGGTCCACCATTTCTATAGCCCCCGTGGGGCAGGCATTACTGCAACCTCCGCATCCGATGCAGGGAACCTCCGCTACCTTTTCAGTCGGTGTAACCCGGCCTTCCAGGATCATGTTGCGCAGTTCCATATCGGTTACCCTGTCAGCAGCGAATAGTATCCTTTTCAGGTTGGTAAAAGCACCTTCCAGGAATATTAGAAATAGGTTCTTCATGGTTCCACCTCGAATTCTCTTTCAAAGAGTATGGCCCGGGCCGGACAGGCGTTGCTACATCCACCGCAGTATATGCATTTGGATTCATCTACCACAATTCGACCATCTTCCTCTTTAATTGCATCTTCCGGGCAGATTTTGGTACATAACTTACAATTCATGCACAGTTTATCCTGCACAAAGGTGAATCCTTCTTTTATGTTTTTTCGGCGCATGGTGGTGGTGGGTATGGCCTGCACCGGGCAGTGTATAGCACATTTCTCACAAAGTACGCATTTTCCTAGATCCACATCTATGGTACCTCGACGTAGAGTTACTGCTCCTTTAGGACATATTTCGGCGCATATTCCGCAGGATATACAATCTTCAGAGACTGATCCGTCCCAGGTGACCTGTCGGAAGCTTCTGGCTTCATTTATGTCGCAGGACTTAACGCATTTACCACATGATACGCAGAAACCTTCGATTTTTCGGTCCGGATCATGGGAGGGTCTTAAGGTACCCACCGGACATGCATCCAGGCATTCCATGGTTTCACAGCCCTCACAGAGGTTGGGATCATAACGCAGGTGACCGTCCACCATCTTCAACGCTCCTTGTGGACATTCATCCGCGCAAAGTCCGCAGTTAAGGCAGGATATTAGTTTTCCGGTGACTTTTTCTCCGGGTTCTAATTTGTTAATTTTAACCTGGAAGTCCTCGGTGAAGATGGCCTGATTCGGACATTCACCTAAACAATTCAAACAGACCGTGCACTTCTCAGGGTCTATGGTACAGTTTTCAATAGCCCCTACCGGACACACATCTTCACAGACCCGGCACTCGGTGCACACTCCCTGGGGCTCCACATCCACCAGTATAGCTCCGGTTGGGCAGTAATATTCACATCTACGGCACAGGGTGCATTTCTCAGCATCGGTCACCAAACTGGTTCTTTGTGCCAGTTCTTTCTCTTTTTTGGACCTTAAGGGCGGTTGAACTGTGAGGTTAAGTGATTCCAGGAATTTAAGCTGACGATCTTCAATAACATCATAGGCATCTAAACGTGCCTTTTCAGGACAGGCCGGCACACATATTCCACACCGTGAGCAAATACCCTTCACCACTCCTTCTTCAATGGTGATATTGTTTACTGGACAGGAGAGTTCACAAACTCCACAGGCGTTGCATTTGGCTCGGTCTACAACGTATCCGCCATATTTATTCTGGAAAATGGCCCGGTTGGGACAGGCATCTGCACATACCCCGCAGGTTATGCAGCTGAAGGCTTTGCCATTAATAAGACGTATAGCACCAGTAGGGCATTCTTCGATGCACTCTCCGCTGCCTTTACATTTGTTGGTTGTTAAAAACATGAGCGATCCTTCCCTCATTTCCTCCAATATTAGTCTTTTATCTTAATTATCTTATTTAAGTCCTTTTAAATCATTTTGCATGAATCCATTAGAGTATGGTTTATTCTTCAATTACGGCTGGAGAGCTTCTTCCGAATATCAGTTTTCCCAGAATGATCCCCACTGCACAGGCCACAAAGCCACTAGCTAGTGGCGCGTCAGCGTAGTATGGGAAAGGCCCCAGCAAATAAGCGACAATAACAGCCGCTATGATGAACACTGCGTAAACAGATGCGTCAAATTTAAGTTTACTTTCCGGATCTTCCTTTATTCTGGTGCCCAGCACGAACCCCAGAAGGAATCCCAGTATAAGTGGTCCAGCATAGATTATCATTTCTGAACCTCCTCTTTATCACTTTCCAGCTCCTTAAAGCCAAGGAAGGCAATTACCACTGCACTTAATCCCACCATGACCTTCAGACCCACTACGAAGTTCAGGTAAGGAATTATACCGGCGTGGGTGGGGTCCGGATAGTCGAAGATAGACTGAATAAAGGCGGGGACGATACTGTAAAGATCCACCCCCAAGTTGTACAAGAAGAATCCTGAGAATATAAGTCCGGCTAATCCCAGAAATACATAACTTAATGCCCCAACACTTTCAACAGCCGCCATGAAGTCATGTGAAAGTTTAAATGGACTTTCTTTAAGCCCATAGACTACTAGACAGAATATGAATCCGGCAGCGATTATGGCTCCACCTTGAAATCCCCCTCCAGGGGTGATATGCCCACCCAGGATGGTGAGAACTCCCAAACACATTATAACCAGAGTTGCGGGGAATACAAATATCTTGAGAATGGTGCTCATCTATTTACCTCCCATTTGGACTTTTCCTCTTCCAAACACCAGTAAAACTGCAACTACCGCGGTGACCAGAATTAAAGCTTCTCCTAATGTATCGTAACCTCTCCAGTCAAAGACCACATTGGTTACCATATTAGGGGCTATTTCAGTACCTACCCAGTTGTACAGGTAGCTTATACCAGGATATATAAGAGGCTTAAAGTCGTATATTGATTGGAATAAAGCTACTGCAAAAATTATCAGAGAAAATCCCATTATCAGATTCCTAATTCCTTCAGACATTCAAACTCCCCCAATAGAACAGGGCAATAACTATAACCAGGGCCAAAACCACGTAAAAGATCATGCCATTAATAGAATCATTCATTTCCCTTTTCAATCTGGGCATCGTAGGCATGGCCAACACTGCTGCAAATAACACCACCAGGACGGCCACAATCATCAGCACATTATTAACCAGTCTCAGCATTATCAGGGCCACCAGCACCGAGGATATTAGAGTTATCTCTGCAGTGAGCATGGCCGAAGTGGAGACATTGGTCACTGGACCCTCTGAATCAGCTTCTTGAGCATCTTTTATCCTTTTTACAATCAGATCATAGAGATTCATGGAATGCCTCCAGCGAGACTAGTAGATATTCCCTGTAAAAAGTCGGTGGCCACTTGAGGGAAGAGTCCCAAGACCAAACAGACTATGAGGAATATGAAAAGGGCCAGAATGGTGACCCGGGGTATTTTATCATTCTTAATCTCCAGGTCTAAAGGCCGGGGTTTCATGTAAACAGCATGGAAAGCCTTCATAAAAGTCATAAAGGTCACAATACTGAGTAATATCATTATCACCCCCAACTCCGGTAGACCGGCTTGAATCGATGCCTGAATTAGCAAAAGTTTACTTTGGAAGGCATTAAGAGGAGGCACTCCTGCCATGGCAAAACCGGCTAGCAGAACCAGCAGGGCCACCTTGGAGTTCTGGACCATAAGGCCGCCTAATTTGCGAATATCACTTTCCCCAGTCTGGTAGTAGATGGTACCGAATCCAATAAACAGGAATGCGGTAATCACTATCTCATTCACCGCTTGGAAGAGTCCAGCAGTTATTCCTAAGGCTGTGCCCAAACCCAAACCCAATCCAATGTAACCGAGTTCTCCTACTGCTAAAAAACCGATCATACGTTTGAGATCGGTTTGCAGGATAGCCATGGTTATTCCCAGGATCATGGCCAGTAGGGAAACTCCAATGATTACCATCTGGGACAGGGGTAGGTAGGAAAATATTCGGAGTATGATTATGCCTAAGGCTATAAAGGTAAAGACTGAAAAGGCCTGAAGAAGTGCAGCTCCGTGTGGCAGTGCTTTACTGTATATGGCTGATTTAATGGTGTGGAATGGTGGAAGTCCCGAGCCATAGAGCCATCCGAAGACTATCAAACCGCAAGCCATTAAAATCACTGGATTTTGAGGATCTACAACTCCACTTTTTAGGGACGCTATAATATCGGTAATGTTCACATTTCCTGTTACTCCTAACAGAAGCGCAATTCCCAAAAGTAGTAAAGGTGAGGCTATACTGCCCAGAATCATGTATTTCAGGGCTGTTTCGTAGTTTCCTTTCACTTGCGATACCAGTACCACGCCCACCGTGGCCAGGGCTGCTATTTCGAAGAACACATAGAAGTTGAAAATGTCATCGGTAAGAATTAAGGCGCTCACTGCTGCCACACCCATGAACATCATGAATCCATAGACTCCCGATGGTCTTCGGGTTTCAAATAGTGAAACCAGTATAGCCAGGAAAGCCACCAAGCCCAGGATGAATAGGAAAAGTTTCTGAGCCTCCTGGAATGAGTAAGTAATTGCCGGGTGGAAGGTGTTAAGCGCAGTGCCGGTTATTAAGGATGGCAACCCTGCAGAAAGGGTGGGATTCTGCGTTAGAGGCTCATATCCTCCGAAGAAATGTACTCCATAACTGGCCAGTAGAGGTAATAAAGGCAGCGTAAGTGCCAATAAAATGGCAATAACCTTTATTGTGCGGTCTTTTTTATGTAGAAGGTTTAAAAAGAGGGCACAAATTATGGGAACAATGATCATTAAAGGTATTAAGAGATTCAATTTATAGCCCCCTTAAAATTAATATTACCCTCATATTCGAGGTTTTAAGGTTATGATAATAATTTAACGACATGGATTTACTCCCCCAACACCTTAGATGCCCTTAGGGATCCGTGTTTCTTGTAGAGCACCATGATTATACCCAGCATTACGGCCATAGTACTGGCACCAATAACAATACTGGTTAAAACCAGGGCAAATGGAAGTGGATAAGCGGCGTTTTGTGCAAACCAGTCCCGTGCCATACCTGGTAAATAGATGTAGACAATTCCTCCCGGTTTGTACCCCATGGCAATGAGGAACAAATTTGCACCATCCCCTATGAAAGCCAGGCCTATGACCTTTTTTATGAGATTATCAAGAAATACAGCAGCAAATATGCCAATAATAATCAGGGCACCTGCTGTGAATAGTGAAGCAAGTTGTGTGTCCATGATCATTTTAATCCTCCACCCTACGCGTTTTGTAAACTGCCAGTGCAATAAATACCGGGACTATAGCTGATCCCACGATGGCCTGAGTAAGGGCTACATCCGGAGCCAGAAGATATTGATATAGAAAAGCTAATGCCGCCCCAGGAATCCCAGTAAGAATCGCTGCCTTAAGGAGATCTCGCTGCATTAGAGATAGTATAGACCCTAGTATGATAATGATCATCAATACATACTCAATCATTGTTTATCCTCTCCGTAGTAGAATCCGTTTGCCATGGCATGGCATGAGAATGGGGTCAATATGAAGTAAGCCCCAGCCAGCAGGGGTTCTCCCAAAACCAGTAACGCAAGTATACAGGCCATGTCCGCCACTCCCAAAATATGGATCCGGGCATATAAAACCCTTTTCAGGTCATCCTTAAATCTTAAAATGCCGAAAGCTGCTAAAAGGATTAAAACGGCTGATACTATAAGTAAAATCGCCCTTAAGATGGTAAAAATATCATCCATTGCTGTACCCCCTTAATACCCGGGCAAAGGCAATGGTTCCCACTGGCCCCAGAAGCACCAGTGCCGTTGCAATATCCTTACAGTAAGCTATCTGGTAAATATTTTGTACTAAAATTAGGATTACAGCTATAGAAATGCTCAAAGCTGATGTACCGACTAAGCCCATCCCAATGGTTTTGCGAGTGGCAATACGTATACAAGCAACGGCGAATATAGCCAGAGCAGCCATTAGAATGTACTCCGATATTAATAGTATGTTCATTCTAACATCCCTTTTATGTATGGTTCAAATGGAATAACGTCCTCGTTTTTACGAGCGACAATCGTTGCTACCTTTAAAACTTGATTCTCTGAATCTAGATCCACAGATAGAGTTCCAGGAGTCAGTGTGATGCTGTTAGCCAGAATAGTCTGGGAAATAGGCCTTTTAAGTACAGTTGGTATTTCCACAATAACTGGCTCCACCTTTCCGTTTACGGTTCGTGTGGCAACATCCAAAGTTGCCTTGATAATTTCAAAGATTAAAACAATGAAATAGGCGATTCCATAGAATATTCTTGTGATAAACATGGTAAATAAGCCCCTTAAACTGTCTATGATGATTAACACTGCATAATTAACATGATTAAAACAGATTAAGCCCATCTACTGAAGCCTGAACTGACCATGATAATTACAATTCATCATTATAAAACATGATATATAAATATAACTAAATAAATTTCCGTGGTCTTATCTATCCTAATTTTCCCTCAACTGGTTTTTTCCAATTCAATTCCCAATCATGTTCTTAAAGTTAATAGATTGACATAATACTGTGGATATGATACAAATATGTACACAAATTAGTAAAAATTACTAAACTATTATGGATTCTGTCATCAAAGATGTGAACAGATATTGGAGAATTATAAGTGGAAAAGAATGAGGCTGAACATCCACAAGGATATCAATAAAATCAACATCTTTTTACCGAATCTCTTTGAATATAAGGGACTGAAAAGGGCCACCCCCCGGCCAGTGAACATGTCCAGTATAATATGACTCATTAAACCCAAAAAGAATGCAAAAAATACGTAATATACGTTGAAAAATGCGTATGAAATTAAAAAAATCCCCAAAAAAGTTAAAACTACATAGAAGGGCACAATCTTTTTATTCAAAATCATAACCCCCAGAAAAATTGATATAATTGCCAGTGAAGGTGTGATTGGCACTGAATTTATTAAAAGTTCCAATGAACCATAAGTGAACATGGTCAACAGTGCTGCTGTGAGTGTTACACCTAGGATAGAATGCATCAATCCCCGGTGGGTGGAGATGAAAAATATGAGTGATAACAAAATAAGGACTAAGCCAATTAAAACAGGCATTTGAAGTATATGGAGCAATAGAACCAGAATAATCCCAAAAAGAGCCAGTAAAAGTAAGTTACTGTTTCTTAGTGGATGATCCAGATCCACGATGGACGCCCCAATCACCGCCAGAGAAAGGTAAAAAACATTGGGGAAAAAGGGAACTGTGACTAAAATTGGAATTAACAGGGAAAATACTAGATGGTTCTTATAAGACGGCATTTTCCTAAAATATAGACTTTTATGACTATATACTTTTTCAATTGCGGATTCTAAAGAATCTCCCGGATTTTAATACCCACATAATCTAAGAATTTTCTCATCTGGTGGTATGAATGTTCTGGACTTCCTTTTTCGACCCATCCATTGTTGGACACTACTTCACAGGTAACGGCTGGGATACCGGCCAGATTCGCTTCATCCTCCAGGGCTCCCTTAAAGAGTGTTCCCGCCTTTTCCTGGCATATTATTTTGGAGGATGTTGTCTCAGATAGGTATTTCCCAATTTTAAAGCTCTCGTAACAGGGTTTCTTGGAGCAAAAAATGCTTTGAACTCCAGGGTTACTGTTTTTCTGCGTGGAATGAAAGTCTGCCACAGCATCAATTTTTAGGGATTTAAGCAGCTTTAAAATGTCATTAGAGACTGTTCCTGGTTTATATGCGCTTCGATTCATATCGTAACCATCGAAACGACGTGTGTTATGCATGATGGCCTTTGGTATAGCAAAGGGAATGGTGTAGATGGTTCCTCTAAACTTAAGTCCATCTATCTCATTAATTAACCTTACTAAAGATATTTGGGGAGGTAATTCATTGCCATGAAGCCCAGAAATAAGAATAACCCTGGGAATACCCTTTCCTAATTTTAAAAGAGGTGTACCATTTTTAGCTGCATCTATAAGAGTTTCAGTCAAAGGTTTATTGATTAAATGTTTCATTAAGGTTCGATTTTCCCCTATAAGCCCGCCAGTTTCTGCGGATATGATGGTCATTTCCTGATTCATACTACACCAAGTTTAAATTAGGCCTCTGTTTAATATATGATTGATTTAATTTTCATATAAATAATCAAGGTGATTTAAAAATGGAGAAAGTGGTCCTTGCATTCAGCGGTGGGCTGGACACCTCTGTATGCGTCAAATTATTGCAGGATAAATATCAAAAAGAGGTTATAACTGTCTGTGTCGATGTTGGGCAGCCAGAAGATGAGATATCACGACCGGAAAGATTAGCCAGGGATATGGGGGTGAAACACTACACCATTGATGCTAAGGATGAATTTGCACGGAACTTCATATTCCCGGCCGTAAAGGCCAACGCCATTTATGAGGGTTATCCCCTCAGCACTGCACTGGCACGGCCCCTTATTGCCATGAAGATAGTAGAACTGGCTAAAAAAGAAGGTGCAGTTTCTATTTCTCATGGGTGTACCGGGAAAGGTAACGATCAGTTCCGTTTTGAATCTACCATCCGATCTGGTTCTTCTTGTGATGTCATTGCCCCCATCCGGGATCTTAATTTAACCCGGACTGAAGAAGTGGATTATGCCAAAGAACATGGAATACCTCTTCCTTCGGATAAACTGTACAGTATTGATGAGAATTTATGGGGCCGTTCCATAGAAGGGGATATTCTTGAAGATCCCATGGTAGAGACTCCGGAAGAAGCATTTAGATGGACTCGTTCCACTGAAGATGCTCCTGAAGATGCTCAGATCCTGGAGATCTCCTTTGCAGAAGGGGTTCCGGTGGCCATTGATGGTCAGAAGATGGCCCCAGTAGAGATTATAGAAGCCTGTAACCAAGTGGCTGGTTTGCATGCTATCGGCCGGGTGGATATCATGGAGGACCGCATTATTGGGTTGAAATCCAGGGAAAACTACGAAACTCCCGGGGCAGTTTTAATTATAACCACCCATAAGGCCTTAGAACAGTTGACTCTCACCAGGGAAGAACTTAAATTCAGTGAAATAGTTTCACAAACATACGCGGAACTGATCTATAATGGTCTGTGGCACGAGCCCCTGCGTGAGGATCTGGACCAGTTTCTGGATAGCATGCAGCGCCGGGTAACAGGAGTGGTTAAGGTCAAGCTGCATAAGGGAAACCTGCGAGTTTTGGGAAGAAAATCCCCATACAGTCTTTACAATGAAAAAGCCGTGTCTTTTGAGGATAAAGATATGGATCAAAGAGAAATAGCAGGTATGGTAAAAAACTATGCCCTGCAAGCAGCCTGTTATCAGGAAGTCTGTAAAAGGGAATAACCCCTTTTAAACTCAGGTTACGGTATGGGTATTCTGGAAATAATTTTAATCGGATTAATACTGGTTATTCTTGGTTTTATCGGGATTAAAGTTCTTTTGAAGGTGGGTAAGGTAGCAGTAAGTATTGTAGTTTACATGCTCTTGGGCTGGGTAATGTTGTTCATCTGGAATATTTTACCCTTCTTCAAAATCCCCATAACATTTTTAACTATCCTGGTA
The DNA here is from genome assembly GCA_027318585.1 of Methanobacteriaceae archaeon. Classification (GTDB taxonomy): domain Archaea; phylum Methanobacteriota; class Methanobacteria; order Methanobacteriales; family Methanobacteriaceae; genus Methanobacterium. The sequence continues at coordinate 53,484 of DAHVOW010000006.1, forward strand.
GCAGGTTTTGGTGGTATATTAGGAGTTGGAATCTTAATTTTAGCCAAAGCGCTGGGTTTATATTAAAGATAGTCCAATTAGCAAAGCTTGATTTAGATTCATTATTATTCAGGGTTTCATTACTTGTGGAATGAAACCTAGAAGTTGGGTGGCTGTGAAGTTATAACCAAACTTATCTTGAGCATGATTCCCAGCTTTCCCATTGATATAGGCACCTATAAAGGCAGATTCGAATCCAGAATATCCCTGAGCCATCAGACCGCCGACTAAGCCGGCTAGACAGTCCCCGGTGCCCCCCACAGTCATACCCGGATTTCCAGTTTTATTAAGTTTAAATAAGCCATTTTGGCCAATAACATCTATTTCTCCCTTTAAAAGAATTGTGAATGAATTTTTCAGTGTTAAATTTCTGATCAAACCTATTTTATCATCCAGATCCTTTGGAACCCCTTTATCAAAGACCTTCTTGAATTCCGCTGAATGGGGGGTTAGGACCAGTTCCAATTCGGTACTTATTATGTCCAGATCTACCAACTTTAAAGCATCAGCATCCAATAAAACTGGTTTTTCTATATTTTCAAGTATCTGATTTACTGCCACTTTAGTTCCTTCTTCAGTGCCAATTCCACAACCCATGATTACAGAATCCACATTTTCGGTGGATTTCAGTATATTATCAACGTCCGAAGGGAGAATAGCATCAGAAGGAAGACTTTTAACGATGATATCTGGAGAAAAAGAACGTATATTGGAAGACACAATTTTAGGACAGGCTACAATAGATATATCTACACCAGCCCCCAGAGCAGCCAGAGCAGCCAGAGCAGGAGCTCCAGAATAATCCTTACTCCCCCCTATAACCAGTACTCGCCCATTTTGACCCTTATGAGATTTTTGGTCCCTCCCTTGGAGGCGGAGTAAGTCGCCAGGCCCGGTGTATAACTCTGCGTCCCGGGGTATGCCAATATCACACACATGTATGGTGCCCACATAATCTGTCATGGCTTTTTCAAGGCCAATTTTCTTACTGTGGAAGGTGATGGTATGATCAGCCTGGACTGCTTTGTGTGAAACCACTCCCGTAAGTGGGTCCAATCCACTGGGAATGTCTACTGCAACTTTAACCCCTCTCGATTGATTTAATGCATCAATAGCTGTGGAAATAGGTTCACGAATCTTTCCATGTACACCAGTACCTAAAAGTGCATCCACCACCACGTCAGATTCAGTCTCATTAATTTGTGAGGAATCATTTACGGTCTTTATCCGTAGATCACTTAAAATAGAGTCAATTCTTTCCAGTACTTGCCAGTTGTTGCGGGTTTCCCTAGAACGGAACTGGCAGGGATGGCCTAAAAGTAGTACTTCTACCTCAAATCCATAGTTGAGTAAGTGTCGGGCTGCTACAAAACCATCACCCCCATTACCTCCTACTCCAGCAAATATGGTAACCCGGCTGGGTTCGATTATTTCCACAATTTTCTGGGCCAGAGAACAACCAGCATTCTCCATTAAAGATGATCTTGAGATACCCATAGCCTCAGCATTGGCATCCACCACCATCATGTCTTTGGGAGTCATATTATCACTATTATTATAAATTATAAGAAGATGATATTTAATCTTAGGATTTTTAGCCCTCTTTCACCCAATTCTGTGTTGGGGAAGAGAGATGATAGACGGTGATCAGTTGCGAAACCCAGTGCCCCCCAATTCAGTAATACCTTCCATACCTTCTTCCATATTAAGATATGCACTTCTAGGTGTGGGTCTGCTATTATTATACGGATTCATGGGTTCTATGATTATAATGCGGCTGGATCCGGTTAACGCCATTTATTTCGCAGTTATAACTACGGCAACTGTGGGTTATGGGGATATAAGCCCATCCAACCCTGCTCAAAAGTTGTTTGTAGTTACTCTGGTTCTAGGGGGAGCCAGTCTATTAGCTTATGCATTTACACTTGCCATATCGGTGGTTTCCATGACATTTGAAGATATAGCATCTGGGGCTCGTGAAAAAAGGAGGATTGCCTCTTTAAATAATCATTTCATATTATGTGGCTATGGTCGTGTGGGTAGTGCCGTGCACCGGGAGCTCAAGAAAAGAAAACAACAAGCCCTGATTATTGAGAAAGATAAAGAAGTAGTCGAAAAAGAATTGTGGGCCGACCAGGAGGTTATGGCCATTCACGGTGATGCCACAGAAGAGTCTTTGATGCGCCAGGCGGGAGTGGAAAAGGCTAGAGGAGTGATCATTACCACTGGAGATGATGTGGATAATCTGTTTATTACCCTCACCGCACGAGAACTTAATTCTGAGGTTTGGATTGTGGCCCGAGCCAGTAAAGAGGAGAATATTAAGAGGTTATCACGTTCTGGAGCAGATAAGGTCATATCACCGGAGACCAGTGGTGCTTCCGATATCTACTTCGCTGCCATTGAACCCACCATCATGAAGATAACCGAGATGCATGATGTGTCGGATATTCGTAAAGAATCCGAGATCATCCTGAAACATGGATGCACCCTGGAGAACATTGAATATCATCTCCCGGAATTTAAAGAACCCCTGGCCAGGATAGTTGGTCTTTCCGAAAAAGACCAGTTAGATCGTTTTTTAGAAAGTTTAGAACGTGACCAGGCACGTAAAAAATCTTTGGAAAGGATATATGAGTCAGTTAGTGGCATTCATTCCCACTGGATCTCAGGACCAGACAAACATAGTCTGGAACTTGTAGCTAAAGAGCTTAAAAACGAAGGTTTTCTCCTGGGGGTTGATCTAGAAGAGGAAGAGATTAAAGAAGCAGCCCGAAAATATGGACGCCTAGTTGAAGTCGTTATAAAGCCAGAGATCAAGATTACAGAGATGCATGGCGTATTAGATATAAAAGAAGAAGCTGAAATAATTCTAAAACACAGATGCATCCTGGAAGATATTGAATATTATCTGCCGGGATTCCGGGAGCCTTTGCTGAGGAAGGTTAACTTGTCAAAAAAGGAGGATATGGATCGGTTCCTGGAAGGGTTGAAACATGACTCTGCCAAGATGGAGAACTTGGAACGCCTTTACACCATATCAGGTGGCGGAATACATTCACACAGGATTTCTGGACCAGACACTAAAACTTTGGGATTAGTTGAGAAAGATTTGAAAGAGAAGGGTTTTCTTTTAGGGGTTAACCTCACCAAGGACGAAATAACCGATAAAATCCAGAAGTTCGGAAGAGTGTCGGAGATGCTCCTCAAACATGATGTGGGACAGATCGATGATAAAAAAATTGTGATAAGCCTTGGAGGGCGTATTCTAGACTCAAAACATTATCTGCCTGGTGTGCATCAGGTAGTGACCCGTAAACTGTATCTGAAGTCCACAGAAGATCTAGAACGGTGCGAAAAGGAATACCAAAAACCCGACGCCAAAAGATCCCTGCAAGCACTTGACGAGATTTCCAGGCACATACATTCCCACACTGTTTCGGCACCTGATATGAAGGTGATTAAAAATATAAAAAAGGCTTTGATAAAGGAAGGTATGCTATTAGGTGTTAATATCCCAGAAAAGGAGATATGGGAGATTGTAGAGAGTGCTGATTCACGAGAATTCTGTATTGAAGATTAAAAAAAATTAAAAAGAAAAAAATGGAAGATTTTTTTAAAATAGATTGGTTAGCCAGATCTGATAGGCGCCCAGGGTTCCACCATAATTACCGGCATAGATTCTTTTTACACCCGGAACCTTTACAGCCGCGGTTATCCCTGCCTTCATAGCCGCTTTAATGGCTTCCTCACTCACCCCGTCAATGACGATTTCATAGATACCTTCAATACCCACCGGAATTTCACAGTCTATACCTTCGGCACCCCTAAGGGTGGGGCAGAACTTTTCGTTAGTGGTGGCATGCATGAATTTGTACTTTAAAGAACCCACCTTAGACCCTGACGCCACTATACCACCAGGGAAAGGAGTAATAGTCCCTGGAACCCCCTGAATAGCATCAACAGCTACTTCTGCACCAAGAAGAGCAGAAGCCTGATTCTCAGCCATTACAAAGAAGTTACCCCCTGCAACACCACCTTTAATTCCTAATTCTTCCTCTATCACGAAATCTCCAGACATAAGTGGGATTTTATAAATTTTTCTTCCATCGACTACTCCCTCAGAATCATAGCCATCAGCAAAGAATTTGAGTTTAAATCCTATTCTTAACTTTTCATCGGCTTCTTCACCCATGGCATCGAACACCGCAGTGGTAGCCGAGGTTAATATGCATTGGCCGATTCTTTCTATGAGTTGGTGCTCCAGTTCATCTTTTTTAGGGTGGCAAATCATTACCACATATCCTGGCCGTCCATCGGGAGTTTCGTTTGGAGGGATGTAGGCATCGATCCCGGCCTCGGCGGGACAGGAGATTACTGATGAACCAAATCCTACTGTTTCATCGGCTGCTATCTTGGCGAATTTTTGGGTGGCCGCTGTAACCAGGAATTTTGAAACATAAATATCAAAAGCTTCTGCAAAGGTATCTTCTATTTCCACGTTGTTAATTTGCATTGAAATCACCATATTATGTTTAAGCTAGTTTCTTACCAGCATCACCGACTTTAACTGAATAAATCTCTTCTATGGTTATTACTATCGCTGCTTTAGGACTGGGGGCTAGAGGATTAGTATCTTTCACCCAGCTAACCACTTCATCAAAATATTTACCTTCAGTGAATATTTTCACAGAGCCCTTAAACTGGTAGGGGTAGCGGGCCGCGTCCTGTACCACAAAGGCTATTTTAGGATTTGATTCCAGATTAGCTCGGCTTTTTACCATGTAACTATCAGCAATTATGACCGTTTTTTCGTCCAGTGGCTTGATAAATCCAATGGGAACCACATTTGGAACTCCCTCTGGAGTGGATGTGGCCACATATGCGCGCTCTTTTTCAATTATTTCCATCATTTCCGCGTTCATCATTTAATAGACCTCCATTTCCCAATTAAGACATGGTGTGTTTAAATAGCAATAGATATTGATTGATTTACATACTTTTATAATCTTTTTGATTTAATTTTGTGAAAAGGCAGCCTATTTCTCGATCTAATCCAATAGATCTGGAGCTTAAACTAACAGAAAATGGCTATAGTTAAAAATTGAAATCTATAAAAAATAACAACACCCTTTTATGACTGAATTTTTCTAATTCAACTATAAAATTACCTTTTTATAATTTAAATCCTCAGTTGAAAATAGAATTACAGTTTTCTTACCAGAAAGATATCCGCAGGTTTCTCCAGGATTAATTATCATTGTCTTATCCCCTGAAACGTCTATTTGATGACTATGTCCCCTTATGAGCACATCATAGTTCTCACCACCGGCCAAAGCATCTACTAACTTCTGATTTGCCCCATGGATAACAGCAATCTTCCTCCCATCTGCTTTTATCTCCTTGAAATCCTCAAGATCACAAAGACCCTGAAATGCTGTTTTCAATCCCTCTCTTTCCCCATCGTTATTGCCGTATATAGCCTCAAAAGGCATTTTAAGCATTTTAAATTCGGAAGCTGTGAAGGGGGAGATGAGATCTCCCGCATGCAGAACCAAATCTACCCTTTCATGGTTAAAAAAATCAACAGCCATTCGAATTGCTTCCAGATGATCATGACTATCGGACATTATTCCAATCAGCATCCTTAAACCCCTCAAAATAATTGTTACTAACAGATAAATCTATCCATCCTATCAATTATTTTTTACGAAAAAAAGCCGATTTCCCCTTAAATGGTTTTTTTAGATGATCTTTCTAAATTTTATACTTATGAGATTCTTAAAAAATATTTCATTCAAAAATATTAGTAACAATCTACCATAATATAATGCGGGACTTAATTGTGATTTAAGAATTTATGGAGGTAATCTTTCATGGCTTTGGATACTATAACATTAATCATCATCGGAGTGGTGGTATTGATTATACTGGCATTATCCATCCGTATAGTCAATCAATATGAACGAGGCGTTGTTTTTAGACTGGGAAAGGTTATTGGAGTCCGGGACCCGGGACTTCGTTTAATTATTCCCTTAGTGGATCGGATGGTTAAACCCTCACTGCAGATAGTTACCATGCCCATCCCGGCCCAGAAAATTATAACCCAGGATAACGTGACTATTGACGTGGCAGCGGTAGCCTATTTCAAAGTTGTAGATGCCTACAAAGCAGTGGTGGAAATCGAGAACTACAACCGGGCTGTGAACCAAATTTCCCAGACCACAGTTCGGAGTGTGGTGGGACAGTTCACTTTGGATGAAGTACTATCAGAAACTCCCCTGGTGAACAGTAAAATTCAGGAGATAATTGACACCCACAGTGAAGCATGGGGTATTAAGGTAACTACCGTGGAAATTAAGGACATTAAACTTCCTGACAGCATGCAAAGGGCCATTGCATTGCAAGCAGAGGCAGAAAGGGAGAAAAGAGCTAAGATCATATCTGCCGAGGGAGAATTCCTTGCCGCTGGCAAACTAGGAGAAGCAGCAGACATTATCGCCGAACACCCGGTGGCACTTCAGCTGCGTATCATGCAGGTGCTGAGTATCATTGCTGCTGAGAAGAACTCAACCATAGTATTCCCGGCCCAGTTACTCAACAGCATAAGGGATATTAAGGACTTCCTGGAATCAGAGGTTCCCAGCGCCCAGGTAATAAAAAAATCTGAGTAAACCTCATTAGAAGGTTTTCTAATCTAGAAGAAGATTTGAATTAAGCAGGGTACTATAAAACTTTTAAAAACCCTGCTAATTCTCCAAGGTAATGACTATAACCGGAAAATTTCGGCAGAATTGTAATCCCGGAACAGATATATATCATAGAGCCGTCCATGAATTATACGGTATAGATGATAGGTCAATTTAGAAGAAGAGATTTGCTTTTAATTGCACACCCCCTGGGAATGATCATGCAGGGAACGGGGGTAGTGGTGCTCTTACCCATAATTTTTGCCTTAATATATAAAGAAAACACTTATCTCGCTTTTATTATTCCTTCTATTTTATCCCTGGCTCTGGGGTATCTGCTCAAAATGCGTTCATCCCAGAACGACAAATTAGGGCTTAAACATGGTATGATCATAGCAGCCGTGGCCTGGTTGTGGGCTGCTTTTATTGGAAGCATCTGTTTGGTGATGGGAACCCATATAGATTTTTTGAACGCCTTTTTCGAGAGCATGTCTGCCTGGACTGGTAGCGGTTTAACCATATTCACCAATGTAGAGATCCTACCCAAATCTATCTTATTTTTAAGAAGCCTGGAACAGTGGGTTGGTGGCTTAGGAGTTATAATCGTTATTATTGGAATATTAATCAGGCCCGGCACTGCAGCAGCTCGTCTTTACAAATCTGAAGCTCGCGAAGAGAAAATTAAGCCAAGTATATCTGGAACAGTGAAAACCATCTGGTGGATTTATCTATTTTACACTGTGGCCGGAATCTTACTTTACATAGCTGCAGGTATGCCCATCTTTGATGCCATTAATAATACCTTCACCAATCTTTCCACCGGAGGAATGTCGGTTAAAAATAATAACATCGGGGCTTACAACAGTCTGGCCATCTACATTATCACCATGATCCTGATGGTTATTGGTGGCACCAGCTTTCTGGTACATTACAAGGCCTTGAAGGGCCGAGCCATTGATGTTTTGCGCGACATACAATTCCAGACCACCATCATCCTTATAACACTCTTTTCCATTCTATTAATAGTGGTGACTAAATTTACAACCATTGATGCGGTCTTTTTTGTTATTTCTGCACTGAGCTGCACCGGTTCTAACATCCAGCCCGTGAATATAATGGTAAACTGGCCCGATTATGCCAAAATAGTTGTTACCACTTGTATGATAATCGGTATGTCTGCCGGATCCACGACTGGTGCCATTAAGCTAATTCGAGTGATTACACTGGTAAAGGGAATTTATTGGGAGATTTTAAGAATAATATCCCCAGCTGGTTCAGTTATTCCCAGAAAAATTTCAGGAAAAAATGTAGGTGATGCAGAGATTAAAGAAGCAGGAGGATACCTGTTCCTTTACTTTATATTCTTGTTTGCAAGCTGGCTGGTCCTTATGCAGTATGGATATGGCGGAGTTGATTCTATTTTTGAAGTAGCATCGGCCCAGGGCAATGTTGGTCTTTCCACCGGTATCGTGACCCCCACAATGCCTCCTATGCCCGAAATTTTCCTGATAATAAATATGTGGATAGGAAGGATCGAAATTATACCGGTTCTAGTCCTGGTAAAACTTTTTGTTGATCTGTTTAAAAGAATTTAAAAGGTGCAAAATAAAAGCTATTAGAACAAGGCATAAATTTGAGATAACTTTCTATTAAAATAACTCAGGTGTATATAATGTATATTGTTATTATGGGAGGAGGAAGGGTAGGATTATCCCTGGCATCTTCCCTTGTATCCCGAGGAAGGGATGTTACACTTATTGAGAACGATTCTAATCTTTGTACTAATGCTGCCACTGAACTGGACGCACTAGTGATATGTGGAAGCGGAACTAATGTTAAAACATTAGAAGAAGCCGATATAGCTGATGCGGACGTGTTTGTAGCTGCTACTGGCAATGATGAAGCAAATTTGCTTTCCTGTATCCTGGTAAAAGAATACCGTGTACCTAAAATCATTGCCCGCCTAAGTAACCCTGATCACTCCGAAGCCTTTAAAAAAGTGGGTATACATGACGTTATCAGCCCTGAACTAACCGCTGCTGGCTACCTTGAAAAACTGATTACCCGCCCAAAAATTGCAGATTTAATTGTAATAGGCAAGGGGAGTGGGGAAATTCTTGAAATGAGTGTTAAAAATAAAAAAGTTCTTGGTAGGAAGATTTCAGAAATCAGCCCCACCAAGGATTATATAATTGTTGCCATCCACCATAACGGGAATATCACCATTCCCAAGACCGATATGGTGTTACATGAGAACGACCGGATCTCGGTTCTGGTGAAAACACCAGCCGTGAAGAAAACAGCCCAACTTTTCATTGGATAAGGATTTTACGTAGTTATTACCCAATTTTTGCTCCCATTATTATTTTATGTCGTTAAACATTAATAATAAGATATGAGGAGCTTTTTGTGGATTTCTGATATTTTGATTATATTTTTTGCCAGCAGTGAATCTATTCAGACTTTATGAGACCTAGTATCTGATAATATCAAATTTGTGTGCCTTGTTAATTAAAAAAAGTTGATATTAATTATTAAACATAAAACTGCCAGTATAATCCATTCACCATCCACAAATAAGTCTCTGGAAAAGACCTCTAGTTTCCGGTTTTTACTAAAATATTGGATATACCAGAACCCATAGAATATTGAAAAAATGAATATTAACCAATAATGTACAAAAATACCTTCTAAAACTACGAATAAGAACCAAATAATTAATGTGGATTGAATTCCTAATAATAGGTATTTAGTCCTTGATCTTCCCAGAAGAACGGGTATGGTTCTAACCCCGCTTTTTTTATCCCCTTCAATATCTCTTATGTCAAAAGAAACTGCATTAACAAATATTTTAATGAAAATAAAGTAGAATATCATGGCGGTGACTTCAAATCCTCGATAATAGCATACAACCGGTACAAAAACCGCCCCCACTACCCAGCTGAGAGTAACAATGAAGTTTTTCATTCCGGGTATATTTTTAAGTCTCGGAAGCTTTGGAGAAACCTCTATACTATACAGAACACCAATTATCAGGGGAAAAAGTAAAACCAGGATACTTACGGGATTCACAAACCACCCTAGCAGCAGAGCAGTTGCATAAGATAGGATACACAATATTAATAATGTTTTCTCCTTTCCCTTTACATATGCTCCCCTTTCAGGGATATTAACCGCGTCTTCTTCCATGTCGGTTAGACGGTTTAAACTGTATACCGAGAATGTGGAAAGGAAAACTGCAACTAGTAAAATGTAATTCGGTTGCACATTCAAAAATTCAAATGAACAGTAAGTTAGAAAAACACAAACCAAAGATATGAACAAAGAATTAAAAATTAAAAATGATAAAATTTTTTCAGAAGTAGATAAAAAACCATTAAATAATTTTCTTAGAGTTTTCTCGGTAGTATTCGAATAATTTTTCTCCCCATAGGATTGCATCTTGATCATCACTCACCAAGTCCATACTATAGTCATAAGGCCCTTTCTCAAACGCTAATCCTAATGAAATGAACTGATCAGTGACTGTGAAGCCAATTTTCACTTCCGCATCTGTTATCCATAGTTCAAAATTTTCCTGGGAAGTCAGATTTGTAAATATTTCGGGTTCCTGAGCAGCAAGCTCGTAGAGCTTATTCATTATGCTTTCGGTTACGATCAACTTAGTATCAACCCCCCTTGATACCATTTCTATCATTAAATCCTTGAAGTCAGGATGAAATAGTGGTGATACTCCCAGAAATTTATGTGAACGACTTATTAACTTAGTAAAGTTCATATGAGGTTTGTAGATATCGGTTGGTTCGGATTCAATGAGATTCGAGTTCATCAAGGATCCTATCTGCAGTATCAAATTATCTGGCATGCCACTGATATCGTGTCCATCCCATAATTTTTCATAGCGTTTGGCTACTATTACTGATTTGACTAGATCGGCGAAATTTAGGGCGAGAATTTTGCCGGTAGGGGAAAGGTTATAGCGATCCCCAGTTTTCTGGACGATGTTTCTTTTTTCTAGTTCATTCATTCCATGAAGAATTGTTGATGACCGCAGATCGATGAGTTCTCTAAGTTCAGATAGATTTTTCGGCCCTTCCTGGAGAGTAATCATTATTTTAGCTCTTACTCCCGAAATTGCCAGGAACTTGAGATTGTCCTGCACTTCATCCAACAATTCATAGGCGTTGTCTTTCATTTTATTCCCATCCCTTAATTTATTAACCCTCGAAAATATTGCTTTTGGCAAGCAAAACTGTTTATGAACTTTAATATAAAAAATGAGCTTAAATTCATTGTATGCTCATTAATGACCACTTTATCTCTTTTATTGTCATCTAACATTTTTTTTTCAAACTCTACCTAGGCAATAGCATGCACTACTATAATATATTTTCGTGTGATCTAGGTCATCAAAACTAGTCAAAAATTATAAAGTGTTCAATAGATCCCGTGCCCAGCGGATATGTTCTGAACCATGATCAGTCCATGGACCATGTCCCGGAAGTAAATTTTTAACTTCTAATTTACCAAGCCTATTTAAAGAATTAATCATGTCGTTTAGGTTTCCACCCAAATCAATACGTCCAAATCCTCCACCTGCAAACACCGTATCACCAGAAATTAGGGTTTCACCATCATAAAGACATATGCCCCCCGGGGTATGTCCGGGAGTGTGTAGAACTTCATATTTACCTATTCTATCCCCTGCTTTAAGTTTACGGTCCACTTTCATCTTCCCCATGGATCTTCCAAACATGCAAGCCGCGGTGGCCATGTCATCTCCACCCTCAAAGGGGATTGCATCCTCTTGATGCATGGCTATCTCCAGATCCAGATAACGATTACCGCCCACGTGATCGTAATGGTTATGGGTATTTACAATTAGAGAAAGATCTTCCTTAGTTATACCTGCATTTTTTAGAGAATCATAAAAGTAAGCAATATTTTCACCAGTGCCAGTGTCAACCACCACATCCTCAAAAACGTAGATGTTAGAATCATATCCACGTCCTTCTATCATTAGAATATCTTCAATTTTCTTCAAAAAAATCTTCCTCCTCACACCATGAGGTTTAGAAAAAGTGGGGTCACAGGGATTTGAACCCTGATCCTAGGATTTCTCTTGTCTCAGTACTCCAATCGATCATCATCCGATTGTGATACCTAACGTCAGAGCGCGCGTTTCTTCAAAGACAACTGGAGTCCCAGATGATGGCCTGGTTACACCATGACCCCTTAGATGGTTTAAAGCCAAGGGAGAGATTTGAACTCCCGTGTAATGGATCTGCAGTCCACCGCTTCGCCTCTAAGCTACCTTGGCTTAACACTTAGGTTAAGTTTGTTTCTATTTAAACCTTACTAGTGCATGTGACCGGGATGAAAAAAAAGGATATGAGGATATTAATTCTTATTTTAAAATAATAATTTGGCTGGCAGTGGTCTGGGGCGGATAAGATTGGAGGAAGGGCCCAGTGAACCGGATTTCCACATTCTGTCCAGGTTGAATATGTTCAAAAGTACTGTTGTACATTTGACCAGCACTTTTCTCCATAATGACGGTTTCTTCTGAAATTTTAACAGATATATTCATTGTTTGGTTATTATCAGTCATCGTTCCCTGGACAAGAACCGATTCTGTGTGATTTGTGCAGTTTTGAGAGTCAGGATAACATACTCCTATCACCTCACCATTCATATCTACAGGTTCCTCGCCGGTGGCTATGAAAACACCATAAGTTACACCCATAAACAATACCAGCAGCAATGCGATTAATGTTATGACCCTCATGTTCTCTCCTATCACGGTTAATATGTTATGCCCTTATTAATATGCTTTTGCATCATAACTCTCTAACTAAAAAGATAAATGGCGATCCAGACACATCTGAGAAGATCGGATTTCTTATTAATTGAAACTTGGTATTAGAACTTTAATCAAGAACTTTTATCCTAAGATTCAGTTTAAAAGAAATTTCCCATTTAAAAAAGTCCACAACACTCAAATTTATGACTTGTTTTTCTAAAAATATGGGTATAAGAAGATCAGTATCGAATTAAAGGTCTTTAATAACGTGGTAAGTTAAATATACCAATCCACCTTCTAATTTATCAACATTAACTAATTTTAACCGAATATTATCTGCAGGAGACTCTAAACCAGTATAATAAATGGAATCTCTACCGGTCCCCACTAAACTGGGATGAATTAGGGTATGTACCTCATCAACCAATCCAGTCTGGAAAAGGACCCCGTTTAAAACACCACCACTATCTACCCTAACCCGCTTAACGCCGAATTGAAGGTTTAATTCATCAAGGGCAGTTTCTAAATCAACTTGTTCGTAGCCAACTATCATGTAGGGAATAAATCTTTCATCAAGAAAGTCAAAATATTCTTTAGGAGTAGAACGTGAACATAAAACAATAATATCCTTAATATAAGGCATTCGACGGACCTCACTCCAAATGCGGATCTTTCCCCTGCTATCGGGAACCACCAGTAAAGGTCTCTTTTCTTCATTGTTCATTCCTCTAGGCTGGAAGTCTTCCTGACTTTCTTCTGATAACTGGCCCGATTTTGCATTAAACCCATTTAATACTGTTTTACTACCCATTAGTACAGCATCTGCATTCATTTCAGATGCTAATTGGTAATATAAATTTACATCAGCATCAAAACCAGTTATGCGTCCGTCCAAACTCGTGGCATTAAAAGTCATGACCCAAGGCAACATACATCGCCCTCCATTTACTAGTGTAGATTATAAATTATTTTTCAAGAATTTAATAAGTCTTTCAAATCCTCATTGGTAATAAATAAGCTTTCGTTAGGCATATCCATTAATTTATCAGTTTTTAATTGTTCTAAAGATCTTTTTAAGGCACCTAAGCTGGACAATATAAGTAGTGTTGGTAAGCTAATCCGTGCCACCCCTAATTTTTCCAAATCAGCGATAGAAAAGTTATTTATATTGTAAGGCATACCAGCAGCTATACTAACCGGGCCCTTAACTTCTTTAGTGATGGTTTTAACTTCATCCAAAGTTTCCACATAAGTTATGAAAATCAGATCGGCACCATCATCAATATACTGGTTGGCCCGCTCTATAGATAAATTAAGAGCATCTTCCCGGTGATCCAATGATTTTAAAGCATCTGTACGCCCATTAATTACTAATTCAGGATTTCCTTCAATCTCAGCTGTTTCCCTGGCCATTATTAACTTTTCACCCATCAGATCGCCACTGATAATCTGCAGTGGGCCGCCGGTGCTCAGGACCTGGTCTTCGAGGTTCATTCCTGCCACACCTATCTCAATGAATCTCTTAACGGTTTCTTTAACTGCTTCGGGATCTCCATAACCATCTTCGGCATCGGCCATGACCGGAACTTCCACGGCTTCAATTATTCTGCCGGTTATCTCTATATTTTCTTCCAGAGAAAGATCGATTTCGCGATAATGACCTTTAGATATGGAAATACTGTAACCTGAACACTGCACAGCCTTGAAACCAGCTTTCTGGATCATCATGGCACTTATGAGGTCGTAAGCATCGGGCATTACCAGAGGCTGCTTATGGGATAGTAATTTGCGGAGTTTTTGGCTTTGATCCATTCATTCCACCTGGGTAATATTTAGGATTAATTAGCTATTGTATTTTTAGCCAGAATTTACTTGTGAAGCCCATGTTTAAGCTACTATCTCCCCTAGTTTGGATGTGTTTTTCTAAACCATGAATGAACCCCCAAACTCATAACATGAACCATACAACTAAGAAATAGAAAAAACTAATCATAAAATTACTTCAAGTGAACCTAGGAGCTTAAATGATAGAATATTTATTTGCAGGTATTACCTTAGGCCTCTATTCTGGCTTATCACCCGGCCCTCTCCTGGTGCTGGTAATATCCCAAACATTAAAACATGGCTATAAAGAGGGAATAAAGGTTTCCTTCGCACCCGTGATTACGGATCTGCCGATTATAATTTTATCATTACTATTTCTGTCAGTAATTTCTGAATACACATCTGTTATAGGACTTATTTCCATTATTGGAGGTGCATATTTAGGTTATCTGGCTTATGAAAGCTTTAAGACAAATGATATTGTCCAGAATATTGATCTAAAGGCGCCTAAATCTATAAAAAAAGGGATCACCGTTAATCTTTTAAATCCATCCCCCTATTTATTCTGGATTAGTATTGGGGGGCCCTTAAAAACCATGTTTTTTAAAACAACCCACTTTCTTTCAATTTATTTTCGGTCCACTGAGCGCGCTTATCCATTTTCTCTTTAATGAGTAAGGTCAATCCAAATGCCAACACCGGGAACATGGTTAATACTCCCATACAATACCAGTAGTTGTTCCACATGACGCCGGCAACCACTTCACGAAGTGCACCAATAGAATAGGTTAACGGTAAATAGGGATGTATTATCTGGAAGAATTTGGGCAAAATTTCCACTGGAAAAACCCCACCGGTTGCTGTAATCTGCAAAACCAGTATTATAATTGCCAGAGCCTTTCCAACATTTCCAAAGGCAGAGGATAAAGAGTATATCAGCACCATACAACATAAACCAATGTACAAGGTGGTTAATGTAAATAATAAAGCAGATGTGACTTGCACCTGCAAAAATAAAGCTCCGATAGCAACCACTAAGGCCTGTAATATACTTATTATTAAGAATAACCCCATTCTGCCCAGGTAAACACTTTCACTTGAATATTTTTTCCTGGACTTCACTCGCAGGGATATCATGGCGACGGCTATAATACAGCCTATCCATAATGATACGGATATATAAAAGGGAGAAAGAGCAGAGCCATAATTTTTTACCGGGTACATGTGCTCCTTTTCCAGTTCCACCGGACTTTTAAAGTAATTTTGCAAATCATCCTGATTAACATCTGAAAAAACGATTAATCGGTTTATATCAGCTTCATTTATTGAATTAAGTTTAGTTGCGGCTATTGGAATGGTTGATCTAAATTCGGGCCATTTTGAGTTGATAAAACCCAATTTACTTGATGCATCATTAATTTTTATATTAATTGTTTCTTTATTGTTGGCCAGAGTATTTATCACATCATCCATCTGGTCTATGGAAATTTTCAATTTCTCTAGTTTGCTAGTGGGATCATTGCTATTTTCTATATCTGTTTCTATCTCTTTCAGGAGATTAAGAGCTGTATTAGCCTTGAGTAGGGCATCTTCAACTTGATCAATGACTGGTTTAAGTTGCTGGTCTCCGGTGGTGTTATACAGGCTGGTTAATATCACATTAATATAATTTAGGGCTTTGATGGTGTTAGTGGCCATCAATTCCATTCTTTGAACTGTTGCTAAAGCCTGCTGGGGATTGCTTGAAATTTGAGAATACAACATATCATAGGTTTTTCGAATGTAATTAGATTCTTTCTGTATTTCTGGAAGCGATGCACTTATATTAGGCCAGATACTGTTAACCTCGTTCATAACTGAATTGGCATCCGTCAGAGTTGCATCTATCTTGCCTAAATTTCCATTTAATTCATTTATAAATGTCTTTGCTTTGAGGAATGCTGCTTTATTTTCTGCAACTTTTTGGCCGGCATCACTGAGTTTTCCAAATATGATTCCATCGATGGTTTTAATCACTTCATTGTTTATTTTGGTCTGAATGGCATCGGCTCCGACGTTGGTCATTCGGGGAGCAACTGCATTCAATTTATCATTAACGATGTACTCTATCTTGGCTGAGTGTGGATGTGAGGTGTCAACTGAAAATATCTCCTGGCTAAAGTTACCGGGAATAAGTAGTGCAGCATAATATTTCCCATTTTTAACACCATCCATAGCCGTTTTTTTATCAACAAATTGCCATTTGAAATTATTATTAGTTTTTAACTCATCAATCAAACTATTTCCAACATTATAATGGGCTCCATTATAATCATAACCCATATCACCATTAACCACTGCAACCGGGATATTAGATGTTAAAGAATAGGGATCCCATGTAGCCTCTAAATTAAGCAGGGCATATAGGGATGGGATTAGAATAATGGCCATCAAAACAAATATGACCACGGGATTATTTTTTATTGCAGCCATGTCATTTTTAAAAATTTCTCTTACACCTTTAATCATAAAACCCGTCCCTAATAAAACCTAATATTCAGTGATTCTCTTGATTTAAACTGGACTAACATGGATCTCAGCCTATGGAAATAACACTTCTAACTAAAATTAGTAGTTAGTTAACAAACTACTACTATTATGGTATATAAAATTTTCTAGTAACCGGTTATTTAGACCAATCCCACCATCAATTTACAACCAAAATAAAAAAAAATATCATAAACCTTAGAATCACAAAAAAATCCCATTTGATATAAATGGCAATTCTATAATTTAAATGTCCATCTGAACTTCAGGAGTATGTTGCCATGCAATTCCAAACAGAATGTCCACAATAGTAACTAGATATCGGTTTTTAGAGGTGATTCCTGACTTAGTTTTCCCGGGAAAAGGGGGTACGTACATAAATTCCTCACCATCAATAGAAACTAATATTGAAAAATTTTCTGGGAGCAACGGGTAGTTTCTGAAGGGTAGGGGGAAATCAGTAAAATATTTGGAGATATTAAAATCGTTAACATCCAAGCCATAAGCATCATGTACAGATAAATTCTTTAATTCATAATATTTCATCAGAGATTTATCTTTTCCAATCATCATTAATTCTATGTCCAGCTCTGTTCCCCGGATAAAAGAGAGGAATCCTATGTATTCTTCTGGAAGAACTAGCTTCATGGTCCTGGTAGCCCTTGATATCAATTCCTCCATGCTGTGCTCCACATTTTTATCTCCAAAGAGGGTCCAAATAATATCCGGACTCTCAGTTTCTAGAACACTTTTCTCCAGATCTTCTAATTCTTCAAGAGCACTTTCTTCGGCACTTCTATAAATTTCTGCAAGATATTTAAGCGCTATCTTAGGAGGAACAGCCCGGTATATGGCAGGCTTTGAACTAACAATCATCACCAGACCCTTGTCCATTAAGCCCTTCAAACTATGGTATACACTAGGTTTAGGAACTCCCAAATATTCATATATCCTTTTAACCTCAGCACGATCGAATAAAACTAGGGCAGAGTACACTTTAGCCTCATACTCAGTCAATCCCATGGTTTTAAGGGATTCAACAAGATTTGTAGAAATATCCGTCATGTTAATATCCAATTATCTTCAGTAGTTTTTAAGTAAACTAATATAATTATCCCTAATATGAAATAAGTTTTCCTTTAAAAAAAATTTGGTTTTGACCGTTAATTTCCCCTCTTGTGAGAATTTTGAAGTTATATCAGTTTATACTGATTAAGAGTCTGATTAAAGTTTAAATGCACAGCAAAAAAGCGCGAAAATGGTAAAACTGGCAAAATAAGAACCATAAAACTCAACAAAAACATAGATAAGGCTTGATTAAATCCCCTATTCCGTAACCTTTTATTTACTTCCCTCATAAATTCAGTGCCATGTTTAAAACCCCTTTTTTCCATCCCCCAAATGATAGTATCTTCTTGTTAAATACCTTAAAACCAAATTTTTCATACAATCGCAAAGCATCAGGATTGTCGATATCAACGTCAAGAACTGCACGTTTACTACCGTGATCTTTAATCAATTCAACCACATTTTCCAGGATGAAAGAACCAATTCCTCTCCCACGGAATGATTCATCCACGGCTAATATGGCCAGATAACTGTCTTGATCTTCTAGATCTGAAAGAAATATGCCATCCAGGATAGAGATCATGGTATACTTGAAACTATCCACCAAATTCATGTTTTTGAAAATAGATTTTAATTCCTCAAAAAAAGAAGGTCTTGTTCCATGGTGAATGACCGCTACACCTAACACCCGGTTCTTTTCATCAGTCCCCACATATATGTGCTGATGGTTCAATGTGTTAACATCGGCAAGAACCAATTTTTCTATTACCTGGGCACTTTTTTCCTTATTCCTATAAAAGAAATCAAATGTATCGGTATCTGCTTCATAGATCAATTCAGCTACCTTAAATGAGCTATGTCTCTGGGTATCAAATTGTTCGAATTGCATTTGTATAACTCGTTTTTGATTATAAGATTGATATCAGCCACTAACTTTTACACTTGCAAGGTACGGCTATTTTGAATAATTAGTATGATTCTAAACAAAATATTAAACTAACGTGCATATAAAATAAAGCAATGGAAACAAAAACCCTGGTTTTATTGGATATTGACTACGTTACCGAAGATAATAAGCCCGTAATAAGGTTATTTGGTACCTTTATGGCTGAAGAAGGCCCTAAATCCATCATTGTATTGGATCGGGGTTTCCAGCCCTACATCTATGTAATTCCCCGTGATTTAGAAAGGTGCCAGGAAGAACTGGAAGGGTTTGAAGTGGTGCAAGTGCAATCTGTGCCAAGAAAGGATCTGGGCAGACCAGTAAACGTTTTAAAGGTCTTTTTTAATCATCCGCAAGATGTGCCCCGTTTTAGAGATGATATTGCTAACTTGGATAGTGTGCATGAGATCAGAGAATATGATTTACCGTTTTATCGGAGATATCTAATTGATAAGGGGCTTTTTCCTATGGGAAAAGTAGAAGTGAAGGGTCATTCAATTCCAGCCAGCGAATATCAGGGAGGTCATGCTGAAAACACCCATATCATGGAGTTAGATGGTGAACCAGTTCTTTTAGAGTCCGATTTTCCTGAACTGAAAATTTTAAGTTTTGATATAGAAACTTACAACCCTAAAGGCATGCCTCGGCCAGAGGAAGACCCCATAATCATGATTAGTCTTTCCAGCAATGAAGGCTTGAGAAAAGTTATTTCCACAGCAAAATGTGATTTTGACTTTGTAGAAACAGTCGCCTCCGAAGAAGACATATTAAAAGAATTTATGAGTACCGTTAAAGAGGAGAACCCCAACATCATCATGGGTTACAATTCAGACAACTTCGACTTTAACTATATAAATGAACGAGCTAAACGATTGGGGATTGCAGTGGACCTGGGAACGGACGGATCTTCCCTTAAATTCATGAGGAGGGGTTTCACCAACGCAGCACTGGTTAAAGGACGGGTACATATAGATCTGTATCTGGTGGTGCGTCGTTATATGTCTATGGACCGTTATACCCTGGAAAGAGTTTACTGGGAACTTTTTGGCGAGGACAAAGAAGACATACCCGGAGATGAGATCTGTGACTACTGGGACAACGGTGGCTTACAACTGGATTCCCTCTTTAAATACTCCCTGGATGATGCAGAGGCAGTTACCAAGATTGGAGAGAAAATGCTGCCCTTAACCATGGAGCTCACCCGGATCGTGGGTCAGCCCTTCTTCGACGTGGCCCGTATGGCGACCGGTCAATTAGTGGAGTGGTATCTAATCCGAAAAGCCTATGAAATTGGGGAATTAGTTCCAAACAAACCATCAGCAACAGAACATTCAAACCGAAGGGGTAAAAGGGCTGCGGGTGGCTACGTAAAGGATCCTGAGAAGGGACTTCATGAAAACATTGTTTATTTTGACTTTAGAAGCCTCTACCCCAGCATTATCATATCCAAAAACGTGTCCCTGGACACATTAGTGGAAGAATGTGAAGAAGGAAACTGTCACGTGTCCCCCGAAGCAGGCCATCTATTCTTAAAGAAACCACAAGGGTTTGTTCCATCGGTTATAGGCAATGTTTTAAGAGAGAGGGTACGTTTGAAGACCATGATGCACCAGGCCACTGACGAACGAGAGATTCAACTACTGAACGTCCAGCAAGAAGCACTTAAACGTTTAGCCAACTCCATGTACGGAGTCTATGGATTTTCAAGGTTCCGGTGGTACAGTCTGGAATGTGCCGATGCCATCACCGCCTGGGGCCGGGATTACATAAAGAAAACCATGAAGAAGGCTGAAAAATTCGGTTTTAAGCCCATATATGCTGATACTGATGGTTTCTACGCAGTTTACGAAGGAATTGATGACTCACCCTTGGAACCAGATAATGAGATGTCAGGTTAATACACCATTTATGGAGACCAACTATGGCATGGCAAGATGAATTGAATTTTGATCCCATTGAAACCCTCTTATCCTGCGGTAATACCTCAATAGAATATTTTACTCGCTGCGAATTTTTAGAAGAGAATCTTGAACCTGTGGAAATCTTATGGGATCTAAATCCAGTTCAAAAAATATTCAAAAAACAGCAAAAAGAGGGTTTTTGGAAATATCCTGGCAAAATACGTGATTCACACGCTAATCAGGATTACAACCAGTTGGAAACCTTTCGCATGTTCGGGGAACTGGTGGAAAAATATGGTCTAAACCAGGACCACCCCCGAATCGAGAAGGCCGCTCAATATCTTTTTAACTGTCAAACCGAAGAGGGGGACTTTCGTGGTATTTACGGCGGTCAGTACTCCACCACCTATTCTCCAGCCATAATGGAATTACTCATCAAGGCCGGTTACTTGAATGATAC
>DAHVOW010000070.1 GCA_027318585.1 Methanobacteriaceae archaeon
TCCCGGATGGTGCCCTGGATCATGCGCATGTGACGCACGGCCTCCACCACGTTACCGGTACCGGCTTCGCCCTTGGTCCGGATCATGGCTGCTCCCTCATCAATCCTCCGCAGGGCTTCCCCGAGGTTTCGGGCCCCGCAGACGAAGGGTATGGTGAACTTCTTCTTGTCCACGTGGTATTTTTCATCGGCCGGAGTCAGGACCTCGCTTTCGTCGATCATGTCCACTCCCAGGGCTTCCAGGACCTGGGCCTCCACGAAGTGGCCGATCCGTACTTTGGCCATCACCGGGATGGACACCGCCTCCATGATCTCCTCCACCTTCAATGGATCGGCCATCCGGGCCACTCCTCCGGTGGCGCGGATATCCGCCGGTACCCGTTCCAGGGCCATGACCGATACGGCCCCGGCTTCCTCGGCGATAACCGCCTGATCGGCGTTGACCACATCCATAACCACTCCACCCTTGGTCATCTTGGCGAAGCCTTCTTTTAAGATTTTAGTTCCGTGTAGCATTAGATTTTCCTCCTTTAATCATTCTAAAAATGAGTCATGAACTCTAATTCATTTTAGAATATTCTAATGTATTAATCAGACTAGGTTTTTGTGGTTTACTCTTAGTATATTTTTTTTATTCTTATTTTTTTATGCTGAAATTGGATATCCATCTGAGAGTTAGTGTGGGTTCCCTGCTGGAGTATAATTGCAGACTGCCAACTTTTGGATCGGCCCTGGTGAAATGTTGTCGGTGGGGATGAAAATTGCAGATAGTATTACTTTATTAATTATTAAGATTAAACCATAGCAGGTAATACTATACTAGGTGATGCTATGAATAAGGGGAACAGGGTTTTGGTTTTAATGGGAATTTTGGTAATACTATCGTTGTTTATAGGCCCGGTCTCGGCCGAGAGTCTGAACATCACCGAAGTAGAGTTAGCGGCACAAGGAGTTAAAAACTACACCGAAGTTAATGGTAATGTACCGGGCTTTGTAGTCGTCTCCGAAAAAAATAGCACCACCCCCTCCTTTTTAAACACTCTGACCAAAACCACAGTACAGCTCAACTCTGGTTCCACCACCCCGGTAACCATAGCCACCGTAAATAATCCCACCGGCCCCTCTGGTTCGGCGTCTGGTACGTTGCAGAAGTCCAGCTACGTTACCATGGCCAGTAACATTCAGTCCTTCATAAGCAGCAATGGCCGGGCACCTAACTACGCATCCAGTAGCCTTGGAAACGTACGCTACGAGTCCCTGGTCTACCTGTACTCCAAAATAATAAATTATTATTATCTTAACGGCCAGCTGCCCAGTTCGGTAACGGTGAGTAATATTGTAGGGGTGGATGCCACGGGAGTGGTGATAGATAACCTCCCGCCCAGTGTAAATAGTAACCTGGCCCCTGGTTTTTATAATAGTCTTAAAAATGTGACCTTAACCGCCAGTGATAACCGTGATGCCAACCCCCGGGTTTATTACAGTCTCAATAACGGCACCACCTGGAATGATCAGATAAAAACAGTGACCCTGAACCTCAGCCTGGGAGTTAACAATTTAAAGTATTATGCCCGTGATGCGTCCGGTAACACCGGCACCACCCAAAGCGCAACCTACACCATCGACCCCAACCTCCCTAACATCGACTTAGAGGAGCTGGAGTATGCAGCCGGTTCGGTACAGGCCTACCTGGAGAATGAGCATCAGCTCCCTGGTAACCTAACCCTCTCCGAATCCACGGTGACCATGGCCCAATTTTTAAAACTGACAGCTACGGCTATAATCAACCTTAATAACAATTTAAACTCTGAAATTCCACTGGAAGGTTATG
>DAHVOW010000071.1 GCA_027318585.1 Methanobacteriaceae archaeon
CGAACCCACCAGTGGCCTGGACGTCCAGAGCAGCCTTCTCATCAGGCTGATGTTAATGCAGCTTCGTGAGAAGGAGAAGACCATCTTCCTCACCACCCACAACCTGGAGGAAGCTAACCAGCTCTGTGACCGGATAGCCATCATAAACCATGGAAAAATTGCGGCCATAGACAGTCCAGAAAACCTTAAAAAGATGATAAGGAAGTTAAATGTTATAGAAATATCCTTCAACAGCCCAGTTGACCTTTCTAAGTTATCACAACTACCCGGGATCTTGGAGATAAAGAGAACTGGAGAGAAGTACACCATAAATACCGACGACAATAATGATGCTATTATTTACCTCACCGAATATGCAAAATCCAGAAATATCAAAATCCTAACCCTCAACACCCTAAAACCATCTTTAGAAGAGGTGTTCATGGAACTCATTGGGAGGGCTAAATAATGTCCAGCCTCTACCTAGACCAGTTCAAACGGTCCCTGTCCATCATGAAAAAGGACATCCTGATCTACTACCTGAAAGGGCCGGTCATTATATTCGGCATCTTAATACCCTTGTTCTTGTTCCTGGCCTTTCTGACTGGTAGCAGGAATTTATCCCTGGAGTTTTTGATATCCGGGCTCATTGGGATGACCATGCTCTTCACCGCCACCTCGGTATCTCCGGTTATCACCCCCTGGGAGTCGCAGATGAACACCCTGGAAAGGCTGATTGCCTGTCCGATATCTATTTACACCCTGATCATGGGTGATATACTGGCATCAGTAATCTTTGGAGTTTTTATTACACTGGTACCTGTCTTTATGGGTGTCTTTATAGGTGTAGCCCTACTCCACCCCCTGATACTCATATCCGGGATCATCATGGCTTCGGTGTGTTTCTCAGCTCTGGGCCTTCTCTTGGCTACCCCACCCACCAACGTCCCCTCCAACATCATGATGATCTCCACCCTGGTAAAATTCCCCCTGATATTTATAAGTGGGATCTTCATCCCCCTGGAGAATATGCCTGCCTGGGGCCTGTTTATCGCTTCACTATCCCCCCTGACCTACTTCACGGATCTGACCAGGTACTCCATCCAGAACGTTAGTTTTTATCCTCTCTGGCTGGATTTCGCAGCTATCGCAGGGTTCACCCTGTTATTCTTCGTTTTGGGAGTGAAGATCCACAAAAAAACCTTACCCCGACGGATATAGGTAGTAAATGAAGGTATGATACATGAGTCCTATCCAGAGGAAAAAAGTCCTCTTCATCTGCAATGCCAATGCAGGCCGGTCCCAGCTGGCCGAGGGCATCCTCAGGCACCTCTACAAAGACCACTACCAGGTCAAGAGTGCCGGCCTGGATCCCCGGCCCATCAACCCCTTGACCCTCCAGGTGCTGCAGGAGGTAGGTGTTGATACGTCTCCCCTGAAATCAAAGGGCCTAGAAAAGTATGAGGGCCAATATTTTGACCGGGTGGTGTCCTTATGTGGAGGGGAAGATGAAGACTGCCCAGTATTTTTAACCGCCGCTCTGTTTATTCACCAGGGATTCCCAGATCCCCGGGCCATATCCATAAATGAAGACCTCACCCTGGAAGAGAAACTGGAAGGGTTCCGAAGGATCCGGGACCAGATCCAGGACTGGATCGAAGTCCAGTTTAAACCAGTCCCGAGAAAAGATCAAATATAAAGTTCTATCTAAGTGATTATGATGATAAAAATAGCCATAGTAACCGACGGCCCCTACGGAGAACGGGCCTA
>DAHVOW010000072.1 GCA_027318585.1 Methanobacteriaceae archaeon
GGCCTTTCCAACTACCTGGAAGAAAAACTGCACCTCTCGGTGGATGTGGTCCCGGTGGATACAATTCGACCAGAAATTAAAGAGCAGGTATTTAAAGAGGCCGTTCCGGTATGAGAGACTCCACACTTTATCTGAAGGATATATTAAATGCCATGGAGGCTATCGAGAGTTTTGTCGAGGAAATGGACTTAGAAGAATTCCAGGAAGATGACAAAACTTCCAGTGCAGTTATTAGAAAACTGGAGATCATTGGTGAAGCCACCAAGAATCTACCCGATGAGTTAAAAATAAAATATCCGGAACTCCCCTGGCGAGAAATGGCGGGAATGAGAGATAAATTAATTCACTTTTATTTCGGAGTGAAATATGATCTGGTATGGCGCACTATCAAAGACGTTATACCCCAACTTAAGACTCTTTTACTTGAAATATTAAAGGCAGAATCAGATTAAAGGAGATATTATGACCTTATCTGTTCGCAGCAAACCCTACATCATCCCTGAATACAGCCTAACCGGTGACCTGTTAGCTTACCTCACCTGCGGCTTACAGTACCGCTACCAGAACAAGGCCACTCTACCACCCGCCATGCCGGTGCAATTGTGGTTCGGTAACTTCATCCACGGAGTCATGGAGGAGGCCTACCTGCGCTGGAATGAACATGACTGGAAAGAGTTCCCCTGGGACTGGGAGACACAAATTAGAAAGGTCGAACTGGAGATCCATAAACGGATGCGCAGCCGGGGACTTAATCCCCCACCTAACCTGTTCTGTGCCTTTACAGAAGAAAGCGATAATCCCGGACTATGCCCAGATCATCATCATCCTCATAAACTAGTAGCCAGCATCCGGGCCGAAAAAGCAATAAACACCTGGGGACCACACCTATTCCCCCTCATAGATGATGCAGAGGTACGTCTGAAGGGTATCCGGGACATGCCCCACTTCAAAAAAGGTGAAAGTAGGAGCAACTACTACGGAGTAACCGGCATCGTCGACGTCTTAAGCAGTGTCCAATTAGAGGAAGCCTCCGATGAGAACCTCATTATCAAATACCTTCACCATGACCCTGAATTTCAAAGGAAACTTGAAAACCTGGATTCTGATAGTTATGAGATCATCGTGGATTACAAGGGTATGAACCGGCCCACACCCGGTTCGCCGGCTTGGATACACCACCACTGGCAAGTGCAAACCTACGCCTGGCTAAGATCACTCCAACCCTATGCTAAACCAGCATTAGTAGGCATACTCTTCTACCTTAATGAACTGCAACGTTTCAAGAAGGACCTGGAGGAACTAAAAGGGGAAGTTAAAAGAAAAGAAACCGATATCATGCCCACTGGTCCCGATCTGGATCTGCTCTTGAATTGGAAGACTAAAAAAGCTCCACCTACCCTATCTGATGCCTATCATAACCTGCGATCCATACGCATCATACCCATCGAGGATAGTTCACTGGAAGAATCCTTAAATGCCTTCGATAGTGTGGTGGGAGATATTGAATCTAATATCAATAATGAAGTAAAAGGACTAGGAATCCAAAATAGCTGGCATCCTAAACCAGAGCGGAGAACCTGTGATGCCTGCGACTTTAGGACCTTCTGCAGCAACCCGGAGGGTGGGAACAAGCCTATTGTTCCATAGAATAGTAAAATTCAATAAATTAAAGATTAAGAATTTTTTTTATAATATTAAACATTCACCGAATGTTTCGATATG
>DAHVOW010000073.1 GCA_027318585.1 Methanobacteriaceae archaeon
TAGATGATTTCAGAACTTTTTATGATATTTATGATAAGGCATCTCAAAAATGGGATATGAAAACTCCGAAAGCTCCTTTTAAACTGTTTAAAAATCTTTATAAATTCGGTTCGGACCATGTAAAACTCAATCTAGCCATCAAAGATGATATAGTAATAGCAGGACATATTGATTTATGGTATTCAAAAACCATATGTCCTATTTACGGTACATTCTTACCGGAATATGGATCTTATAATCCCACCAGTCTATTATTAAACGAATTATTTAAACAGGCTTGCCTAGAAGGATACAAATCATATAATTTTGGCCCCAGTGGATCACTGGAAAATATAAGAAAGTTTAAAGAGGGATTTGGGGCTGAAAATGTAGAAATCTACCGATATAAGATATATTCAAACCTCGGTAAGATATTGAACAAGATCGGAATAATATAGATTCTAGTCTACCTATTGAAACTGTTCTAAGCTTTTCAGAAATCGAGAATAAAATCAAGTATACTAACTCTAGGATGATTAAATCATTAATTTGTGGATTGATTGATTATGAATTATGGTACCGTATCTGTGGATGAGTGGGAGGAAATTATTCTTAAATTTGATAATGTTAGTTTTTTCCATTCTCCCACTTGGGCTAAAATTGTCGAAAAAACTTGGGATTATCGTACCGCCACCAGGTTATACCATATTAATGGTAAAAAAATTCTAATTCCAATGATGGAATCTAATATATTGGGATTTAAAATATTCACCAATATACCAACCAATGCTGATGCTGGTGGGCTTTTTTCAGAATCCGATATTACCACTGATGAATTTAAATCAATAGTCACAGATATCATTGGAGGTAGAAACCTCAGCATTAGTTTAGCATTTCCACCATTTATGAAGTTATCATCAGACAAATCATCCCTCATTATCGACGATTGGAAACTTAAAGATGAATTTACATACACTCACTTAATAAAAATAGAGAATAAAAGTTCTGATGACATTTGGAATGATTTCCATCGAAAAACAAGACAAAAAGTACGTAAAGCAATTAAATCAGGAGTAAAAGTCAGAGAAGGCACCTCCTGGGAAGATTTCAATGCTTTTTATGACATTTATGTCAAGGAATCATCACAGAAATGGGGATATGAAACTCCACAAATTCCACTTAAATTATGTAAGAATCTTTATAAATACGGTTCTGACCATGTGAAACTCAATTTAGCTATTAAAGATGGTAAAATAATAGCAGGAACCATATCCTTTCTTTACTCAAAAATGTTTTATATTTTTATGAGTGCATTTTTACCGGAATATGGAAATTTCAACCCCACCAGTGTGCTATTTAATGAATCAATTAAACAGGCTTGCCAAGATGGTTATAAATACGTCAATTTTGGCACTAGTGGTAATTTAAAGGATTTAAGAAAGTTTAAAGGAAGATTTGGGTCTGAAGAGGTAAAACTCAAAAGATATAAGGTTTATTCAAATATGGGGAAGATAGTAACTAAAATTAACAGAAAATACAGGTTTTATCCTCGATTTTCATAAAATCCAGCATAAGATCGATAGCTAAATCGAAATGAAAAGAAAAAATTTATATTTGTAAGGTTTGATGAAAAAATGAACTATAGAGCAGTATCTGAAGAAGAGTGGGAGGAAATTGTTCTTAAATCTGACAATGCTAGTTTTTTCCTTTCTCCTTCCTGGGCTAAAATTCTGGAGAA
>DAHVOW010000074.1 GCA_027318585.1 Methanobacteriaceae archaeon
CAGTATGCCACTCTCTACGTGTCAGTGGAGAATACCGTTCTGATCAACGAGCAGTGTGGAATGCTATAGAGGATTTATCCGATGAAGCTCAGGTGAAATCCGAAACCCGAGCCATGCGAGATGTTTACCAGGACCGGATGAAAGAACTTAATGAGTACCTGGAATCCCTTCCAAGCGCACCCGGCCAGAAGGGTTTACTGGTAGTTCTGGACGGTGAAGTAGTGGGTTTGGATATGGTTTCTTCTTCACAGGCCTACTCCATCTTGCATGAGAAACTAGTGAAAAGCTACTCCATGGAGGCCATCCTAAGAAAAGGTGAATCATGCGAAGAGGTAAAAGGACTGGTGAACAGTTTCCTGGATGATGTTAAAGATTCAACTGAGGAAAAACACCTCTCAGTGGGTTATGGGGTGGATCACCGTTTTGAAGGACCTCAAAGTGTGGGTTCGTCACTGGTGTATAAGGATCAGGTGGTGCATGCGGCCTTTTTCAGTAAAGATGATGTGGACCGTGGACTGTCCAGTTACCAAGCACGCCGAAGCTACCGGTTGTAAATTTTATAGTGGTGGATAACATAGAGGATAACATGAGTGATGAGATCAAGGACCGATTTTATTGGGCCATCCTGGGACTGGCTGTGGGGGATGCTATGGGTGTGCCTTTGGAGTTTAAGGATCCAGGAACCTTCCAACCAGTAACTGACATGATAGGAGGAGGACCCTTTGATCTATTGCCCGGGATGTGGACTGACGACACCAGCATGGCCCTGTGCCTGGCTGAGAGCCTATCCGAGAAGGGAGACTTCAACCCAGTGGATCAGCTCACCAGATATTTGAAATGGAGCCAGGAGGGCCATCTGAGTAGTAATGGCATCTGTTTTGATATAGGAAATACCACCCGACAAGCTATCACCACCTTTGCCAGGACAGGTGAACCTTATCCTGGGCCAGATGATGAATACTCTGCCGGGAACGGTTCCCTGATGCGCTTGGCACCCATTCCCTTATTTTATATTTCTAATCCCTTAGAAGCCATCGAAATGTCCGGTAGAAGCAGCTGCACCACTCATAAACACTCCTTGGCCGTGGATTGCTGCCGCTTCTACGGGGGACTCATTCACGGGGCATTAATTGGTAAATCGAAAGAAAAATTGTTATCACCCCGATACAGTCCAGTTGAGGGTTACTGGGAGGAGAATCCATTAGCGCTACTAGTGGATGAAGTGGCCTGCGGCTCCTATAAGGATAAAGAACCACCGGAGATAATGGGCAGGGGATATGTGGCCAAATCCATGGAAGCAGCACTATGGGCCTTCCATAACTCTGATAGCTTCGAAGAGGGATGTCTATTAGCAGTGAACTTGGGTGAAGATGCCGACACCACAGGTGCTATCTATGGCCAGCTGGCCGGAGCCTACTATGGGAAGAAATGTATTCCAAATAGATGGGTGGATAAGTTAGTGAAGGTGGATCTGATTGAATCT
Source organism: Methanobacteriaceae archaeon (assembly GCA_027318585.1). Classification (GTDB taxonomy): domain Archaea; phylum Methanobacteriota; class Methanobacteria; order Methanobacteriales; family Methanobacteriaceae; genus Methanobacterium. Next base: position 1,484 of record DAHVOW010000074.1, read on the forward strand.
ATAATAGAGAAGTTGATGAAAGCTTCTAAATAGTAATCCATGATTAACGGTGATAATATGTGTGATGAGTGTGATTTTTGCGGTGAACCCGGAGTAGACACCTGCCTAGTATGTGAAAGATGCTATTGTCTTAATCATATGGGTG
>DAHVOW010000075.1 GCA_027318585.1 Methanobacteriaceae archaeon
GAATATGGGTTAAGTGAAGATCTGGCCAACCAGCTAGTAAGACAAGACAGATCAGACCAGTTCGAAGAATTAATCGCGATTTGTGAACTGGACCCCACCATAATAGCTTCTACATTGGCATATTCTTTAAAAGAACTAAAAAGAGAAGGATTAATGGTGGATGAACTGCCCAGCACAGTATTTATCGACATTTTTAAATTGGTGGCCCAGGGTAAAATAACTAAAGACGCCATTAACCCCGTGATCAAAAAGGTTTTAGAAGATTCTGTTGCTCCTGAAGATGCTGCAGGGAAGCTTAATCTGATGATGCTCTCTGATGAAGATGTTAAAAATATTATTCAGAAAATAGTAGCTTCCCAAAAACAGATGCTTAAGGAACGGGGCCCAGCAGCCATGGGGCCCTTGATGGGCATGGCTATGAAGGAATTGAAGGGTAAAGCTGATGGTAAACTGGTGAACAAACTTCTGAAGGAAGAAATTAATAAAAATCTGGGGTAGGTGACTTTATGGAAGAATATGATATTATTATAGTTGGCGGAGGGCCAGCAGGATTAACTGCTGCAATCTATGCCGGCAGACAGGGTGAAAAGGCATTAATTCTGGAGATGATGACTGGTGCTGGATCAGGTTACATGGTACCGGCCATGGAGAATTATCCTGGTTTTGTGAAGACCTCTGGAAAGGATCTACTGGACATCATGAAAAAACAGGCCGAAGAACATGTGCCCATTAGGAATATGGAAGAAGTTAAAAGAATTATCCCAATTGATGATGATAAAATAGAAGTTACAACCTCCAAGGGGCAATATATCACCCGTTCAGTCATAATAGCCACTGGTAGCCGTCACCGACGTCTTAAAGTACCTGGAGAAATTGAATTCATAGGCCGGGGAGTCTGTTACTGTGCCACTTGTGATGGACCACTCTACCAGGGTAAAGAGGTCTTGATGATTGGTGGAGGAAATGCCGCGGCCCAGGAAGCCCTTTATCTGGAGAGTATAGGGTGTAAAGTCACCATTGTGCACCGTAGAGATGAATTAAGGGCGGAAAGGTATCTGCAGGAAAAGTTGAAAGAAAAACATATTCCAATAATCTGGGACTCGGTGGTGGAGGAGATAATGGGGGACCTGGTAGTTGATAAGGTGGTTCTTTACAACCGGAAGGAGAATACCAAAACGGAAGTTGGGACATCTGGTGTTTTTGTAGCTATCGGGGAGGAGCCACTCAACGAGGCGGCTAAAAACGCTGGGGTAAAGGTAGATAAAGAAGGGTATATTATAGTGGATAAATTTCAGCGCACCAACATCCCCCGTATCTACGCTGCTGGTGATATCACCGGGGGTGTAAAGCAATGGGTGGTGGCCTGTTCTGAGGGAGCGGTGGCGGCTTTATCTGCCCATGAGGATCTGATGGATTAAGATATTAAGGCTTTGGTGGGATTATATTGGCAGAAAGAGTGAAGCTGGATGAATATTTAGGGGATTATCCCCGGGATATGCAAATTTTATCCAGAAAACTTCGGGA
>DAHVOW010000076.1 GCA_027318585.1 Methanobacteriaceae archaeon
ATGTCGACGTAGGTACTTGTACAGGTTCTGCCATTATAGTGGGATAGGTATGTCCCGGACCCACATCTCTATTCACAGCTTCCAACCCCCTGGTGTCAATTTCATGCTAAAAAACCCCTACTTTAATTCATATATTTTATGAACTTTCGTGGATTTAATAGGTCGCAAATAAAATCATCAGATGGGTCCTTAAAAAAATAGAAAAAAAATAGTAAAAGAAGTTGAACTTCTTTATCTTCTCCTAGTAGCTGCTATTCCACCTAACAATCCGATAAAGGCCAGGCCTAGGGGTGCCAGGGGTGTTCCAGTTTTCTGCATCCCCACCGTTCTAGTTGATGTGGCGGCATTCACGGTGGTGGCGGGCTGGATGTCAATCCCTATACTAAGTGGATCCTGTCCGTCTAAGCTGACTCTTAAGGTTCCAGCTCCTGTTCCTTGGTCGGCGGTGAAGTACGTGGTGGCCACTCCGTTTAGGGTGTATTTGGTTACAGAATTACTGCCCACACTTCCCCGTGTACTCTGGAAGAATACTCCCACCCCGTCTGGGAAGTGTCCTCGACGAGGGTCGTGCACTACTCCATCGGAGTCCTGGGTTAAATCGGCATTGATAACTAGACGGTGTCCCGGATTAACCACGTTTTTGATGGTGATTACTCTTAAAACCAGCCAGGGCTTGTATATTACTTTTCCGGCTCCGATATTTTTGATTTGGCTCTGTACATGTATTTGGTCGTTGTAGCCCCACCAGTTGTACTGGGCGTAGACAATACCATTGTAGGGTACGTCGAAGGTTACGCCGGGGGTTAACTCATTATAGAGGCCATAATTGGCGTTATTGGTAATTCGGTTGAAGTGTATTTGGATTGATTGGGCCTGGAGGATGTTTATACCGGCCTGGTTGTTTTTAATCTGGTTTTGCGTGATGGTGGTATGGGCGTTACCATCTATTCGGATGGCTTCCTGGTTGTTGGTGATAATGTTTTCCGTTACGGTCAAATACTTCATAGTCTGGGATAATATTCCTTTATTGTTATTTGCAATAGTGTTGCCAGTGATTAGGGCATCTCCTCCATCAACCCAGATCCCATAATCATTACCCACAATGTTGTTATTTATTATATTGGCACTGCTTTCTGCGGGTGATCTAATTCCGTACCGGTTATTGGAGATTCTATTGTTTAAAATGGTACTGTAGTAATTAACCAACACTCCCCAGGTCTGGTTGTTGATTCCCAGTATGGTGAAGTTCTTCAAAACCGAGCCTTTGGTGGTGGATACCACAGGGGTATCGGTGGTGGCAGCCTGGATGGTAACGTTACCCACCGCCTGTAAGGTCAAATTCTCCTTGTTTATAACCACGTTTTCAGTGTATATGTAGGGGGTTCCTCCATTGTCATAGACATTGATGTTATCTCCGGCACTGGCTGCATTTATCCCATCAGTTATGGTGGAATAAGTATGATCAGGACCCACTTCCAGATCTGCAGCAGCGGCACTGGAAATGC
>DAHVOW010000077.1 GCA_027318585.1 Methanobacteriaceae archaeon
AAATGCCCAGGCAGCTGAAACAGAAGAGGTGAACGCCCAAACCGTGGCTATGCAGAAAACCGGAGCACCAATCTTTGGTTTACTCCTGGCATTCTTCATGGTGCTGACCGGAATGGTACTACCGCGCCGGAAATAATAGAAAACCCAAATTTGTGGGTCTCCCTGGGGAGATCCCATTCCTTCTTTTTTTTGGACTGTTAGTTGTACTCTCATTGATTAGTTATGAGGAATTTGTATTCTGATAGGAAACTATTTATATAGTCAGCAATAACAACATTGTTGAGAGAGAACAATTTTCTTAATGTAAATTGTTCCTGTCATGTTTATTAACGCATGTAAAAACTGTAAAAGGAGGTGAAAAAGTGGAAAAAAACATGCAAAAAAGAGTACTACTTCTCCTGGTCGCCATGGCCTTCTTTGTAACCACCATTGGTGCTGCTAGTGCAGCCCAAAATGACACTACCCTAGCCCTAAGCACTAACGATGCCGATAACACCATCAACACCGGACAATCTGTCACCCTATATGCTGTATTACGGGGTGAAGATGCTGCTGGTGGCCAATACCTGGTCGGTGGTGAGCAGATAACTTTCCTAGTGGATGGAACATCCATAGGTACCGCTACCACCAACAGTGGTGGTGCAAATAACGGTCGGGCTAGTTTATCATACACTCCAACCACTCCTGGACAGAAAGTTATCACCGCCACCTACGCTGGCCGCAGCAATCCTCCAGGACCACCAACTGCCTTAAATCCATCAACCAGTAATACCGTAATTCTAACCGTCAATGCTTACAATTCAAATAACGGTGTGACTCCAACTGCCAATGATGACGCGGTGACTAATGCGGTGGAAGAAACTCCATTTGCCGCTGGCGTAGCTGGAAACGACGCTTTAGGTTCCGGAACTAACACCTGGGCGGTTACTACCGCTGCTTTACATGGTGCGGTGGTTATGAACCCCCTGGATGGTACCTACACCTACACACCTACTGCTAACTACTTCGGCACTGACACATTCACCTACACTCTAACCGCTACTAACAGAGAATGGTCTTGGATAACTTGGTCATTCCAAAATGTGGTTCGAACTGACACCGCCCTGGTGACCATCACCATCGCCAACGTGCAGGATGCTCCCGTAGCCGTGGATAACACCGTCACTACACCGGAAGACATTCCTTCCGGTTACGATGTTCTTGGTAACGACTACGACGTGGATGGTGACACTTTAACCATTACTGGTGTTACCCAACCCAGCAATGGTCAGGCAGTAAACCATGGTACCTACATGGAGTACATACCCAACAGTAACTACAACGGTCCTGATCAGTTCACCTACACCATCAGTGATGGAAACGGAGGAACTGCCACGACAACTGTATTTATGACCGTTATTCCATCCAACGATGATCCCGAGGCTGTGGATGACACGGCCAACACCAATGAGGACACTCCGGTGACCATCAACGTGTTAGCTA
>DAHVOW010000078.1 GCA_027318585.1 Methanobacteriaceae archaeon
GGCATGGAGATCACAGCATCTAAGCGGCAGTCTTCTAAGAGTTTTTGTCGGATAGATTTGTGGGCCCGGGAGTTTCCAAATAGAACACCTTGGGGTACAATAACTGCACATCTTCCCCCGAGGTTTAGTATGTTGTACATCAACTCTAAAAATAGGATCTCGGTCTTGGTGGTGTTTATTGAGAAATCTTCACTTAGTTCATCCTTATTTATGCTTCCCTTAAATGGTGGATTGGCCAGGACAATATCATATTCTGGGTTCTGGTTGTATCGCATAGAAAGGGTGTTAACCTGATCGATGTGGGGGTTGCTGATACCGTGCATCATCAGGTTCATTAAAGAGATCCGGACCATGGTCTGGTCAAAGTCGTAGCCACAGAGTGATTCATTTTTCAAAAACTTGAATTCCTCTTTGCTCAGCTTGTCCCCTTTGAAGTTGTATTCAACTCCTTCTTCATCAGTCTTAATTAAATCGGGGGAGGTGTTGGATTTGAGGATGTGCTGGTAGGAGTTGACTAAAAAACCCGCAGTACCACAGGCTGGGTCGCAGATGGTTTCCCCTATTTTAGGGTTGACCAGTTCCACCATCATCTGGATGATGTGCCTGGGGGTACGGAACTGGCCGTTTTTACCGGAGGTTTTGAGTTCAGATAAGAGGTATTCGTAGAGGTCCCCTTTGGCGTCCAGGTTCTGCTCCTTGATGTGCATATCGTCGATGATCTTGGTGGCCTCTGTCAGAAGAGTCCCGGTGGGAATGGCAAAGACTGCATCCTTCATGTAGCGGCTGTAAAGTGAATCCGAACCACCCAGATCCCGTAAGAAGGGGAATACTTTATCCCGAACATGGTCCAGCATCTCATCAGCAGCCATATTATTCCAGTTGGACCACCTACAATCAGGACAGTCTTTAAAGATGGATTCATATTCTCCCCCTTTAAGCTGGACATTCTTTTCCCTGGAGATCTCATCATCATCTAAACGTTTCATGAACATCAAGTAGGACATCTGTTCAATGGCCTGCAGGGGATTGGATATTCCACTACTCCAAAACTTATCCCATAACTGGTTAATCTTTGATTTGAGGTCTGAGTCTAGCATACCAGTTCTCCTTTAAAGGCTTTTTGCATTAGGGTGTTGAATAGGTTGTCTATTTCTTGTTTGGATTGAATTTGATAAGATGTTAGGGCTTCCACCTGTTGGACGATGGCTGCGAATTGATTTTGGAGTTCTATGGGTGGAGAATAAACTTTAAAATTTTCTAATGCTTTTGGACTTATTCTAGGAAGATTTGCACCTGTTGATTGTTCTGTTGATTTTTTAATATAGTAATC
>DAHVOW010000079.1 GCA_027318585.1 Methanobacteriaceae archaeon
CTCGCACATTGCCTCCGGTGATGACGTGCTGGACTTTCTCAAGGCTGAAATGAAAGCCTACTGGCCGTCGGAAAGTCGTGAACTTCGTTTCGCCGCCGCCGGACCAACCGTCATTCTGGTCACTGGTATTAATGGGGCGGGTAAAACCACTTCCATCAATATGATGGTTGGTTTGTTTCGACCCACCAGTGGCGAAATCCTGATTGACGGGCAGGACGTAAATAAGGTGGAAAAAGGAACCATAGGGATCTGTCCCCAGGAACTGGTCCTGTGGGAGAATTTAACTCCCAGTGAGAGTCTCAACCTCATGGGGGATATGTATGAAATGCCTAAAGGAGCCCGGCAAAGGAGGGCTGAAAAATTGTTGTCGGACTTATTCTTAACCGATAAAGCCAACACCCAGGTTAAAGACCTGTCCGGAGGTATGAAGAGGCGCTTAAACCTGGCCCTGGCAATTATGCACGAGCCAGAGATCGTGGTCCTAGACGAACCATCAGAAGGACTGGATCCTCAGTCTCGCCGGGTTTTATGGAAATACATACGTTCTTTACGGAATGATGAGGGAAAAACCGTCATATTAACCACTCACTTAATGGACGAAGCAGATAAACTTTCGGACCGCATCGCCATTATCGATCATGGTAAACTGCTCCGATTGGACGCCCCTGAAAACCTGAAAAAGGAAATAGGTGAGGGAGATATGGTGGATATTAAACTGTCGGATCCTAAAAAGAACCAGACAGTTATAGATGTATTGGCTCCTATGGATGGTGTCGATTCGGTTACCCAGACCGATGAACGGATAAATGTCAGGGCCCTGAATGCAGTGGCCAAGTTACCCACCATAATGGATGAACTCGAAAAGAGGGGCATGAAAATCTCGGACCTATCGGTGCGGCAGAATACACTGGAGGATGTATTCATAGAACTCACCGGAACCACACTACGGGAGTAGATAAAATGAAATTCACTACCATAGCATCTAAAGGAGCTAAGGAACTCCTGAGGGACCGTCGAGGCTTAATCATGATCCTGATTTTTCCCCTGTTCTTTATGTTGGTTTTTGGATTTGCATTTGGAGGCATGGGCCAGGCCAATCAGCCCCATGATATTGCGGTAATTAACAATGATGAGCTGACTTTCACTGATCCTGCTTTTTTGAATCCTGTAAATGTAATATTTTTTTTAATTTCAAATCATCTATGGGTCAAATAGTTAATAGAATATGTTGCTTGTTGCATGTTGCTTGTTGCCAGAG
>DAHVOW010000007.1 GCA_027318585.1 Methanobacteriaceae archaeon
ATCCCAGAAAAATATACCAATAAATGAATTAAATAAAAATCATGCTTACTTCACGAGGGATGCTATGAATTATCAAGGATTGGCCAGGAAATTTTTAGAATCACAGGATATAGCCATAGGAGATCACATTCTAATCAAAAAAGAGGATTTAAAATACCAGGGAATGTTACTGAATCGGGCAGAAGATGCTGATGACCAGCATATCGTTATAAAACTGGGTAATGGATATAATATTGGTATTAATATCTCTGAAGCCAGTTTAGAACTTCTTAAAAAGGGTGAAGCCCCTAAAATAGAGCTTGCCCCTTTAGAAATCCAGAAAGATCCAGAAAAAATGGATATATCCATTATTTCCACTGGAGGAACCGTGGCCTCCATCATTGACTATAAAACTGGGGCCGTACACCCCGCCTTCACTGCCGAGGACCTTTTAAGAGCCACACCGGAGCTTCTAGAGGAGGCTAACATCAAGGGCAAGGCCATCATGAATATTCTAAGCGAGAACATGCGACCTGATTACTGGGTCCAGGCCGCCCGATCCATTGCTGATGAAATTAATGACGGGGCCCAGGGGGTGGTGGTGGCTCATGGGACCGATACCATGCATTACACTTCCGCTGCCCTGAGTTTCATCCTGCAAACACCAGTACCAGTTATCTTAACCGGCGCCCAGCGGAGCTCGGACCGACCCTCATCTGATGCATTCCTAAACCTCATGAGTTCGGTGGCTGCAGCCCGCTCTGACCTGGCCGAGGTGATGGTGTGCATGCATGCTACTGAAAATGACCGCCATGCTTATCTGCACCGGGGAACCCGGGTGAGGAAGATGCACACCAGTCGTCGGGACACCTTCCAGAGTATCAACAGCTCTCCACTGGCTAAAATCAAGGATGGTAAGGTTAAAATCCTGGACAAACATTACTCCTACCGGAGGAGGAACGAATCCGAATTAGAAGTAAATGACTCACTAGAACCGAAGATAGCATTCATAAAAAGTTTCCCTGGTATAGTGCCGGAGATGATTGATTATTATGTGGACAAAGGTTATCTGGGACTGGTATTGGAGGGAACTGGTCTCGGACACTGCCCGGAGGATGTGATACCCTCCCTAAAACGGGCTGCTGATGAAGGAATCCCGGTAGTAATGACTTCTCAGTGTTTATACGGTAGAACCAACCTTAACGTGTACAGTACCGGCCGTAAACTCCTTAAAGCGGGGGTGATCTCCGCCGGGGACATGCTCCCGGAAACGGCTTATGTGAAGCTGGTCTGGGTTATGGGACAGACCTCGAACCTTGAGGAGGTTCGAAAGATCATGCACAGCAACCTGAGGGGAGAATCAGGAGAGAAGTCCTCCAGCCAGTATTTCTTAAAAGATTACGGGGAATAAGAGATACATAAACATTCATGTATTGGTGATTAAGATGGATTACTACAAATTGGGCCTCAAGATGGGCCTGGAGATACATCAACAACTCAACACTAAGACCAAGTTATTTTGTCCCTGTGAATGTGAGTTAACAGATAAAAAACCAAGATACAGGGTACTTAGAAATTTAAGACCCACCCAAAGTGAACTGGGGAAGATTGACCGGGCGGCCTTCGAAGAAAGCCGCCGTAAATTGACTTTTCTCTATGATGCCTACCCCCACCACACCTGCCTGGTGGAGTCTGATGACGAGCCTCCCCACCCACTTAACCAGGAGGCACTGGAAATTGGCCTAATCATAGCATCACTTTTAAACATGAACGTGGTGGACGAGTTCCACACCATGCGAAAACAGGTAATTGATGGTAGTAACACTGGAGGCTTTCAGAGAACAGGTTTAGTTGCTACCGATGGATATATGGACACCGAATATGGTAAGGTGGTAATTGAGAATCTGTGTCTGGAAGAAGACGCTGCTCGGCGTATGGGGCAGAAGAAGGGTAAGATGGAATTCCGCCTGGACCGGCTGGGAATCCCCTTACTGGAGATCACCACCGACCCTTCCATGAAACATCCCGAACAGGTGCGGGAAGTGGCTTACCAGATCGGCCAGGTGCTGCGCAGCACCCGGGTAAAAAGGGGATTGGGAACCATACGTCAGGATCTTAATATTTCCATACGTGAAGGTGCTCGGGTGGAGATTAAAGGTGTTCAGGACCTGGATCTGATGCCCACCATGGTTGAAAATGAGGTTAAAAGACAAATAAACCTTCTAGAGATTCGTGAAGAACTTAAAAAGCGTGGAGCACAAGTACCAGATAAGATATATGAATTGAACCATCTGTTCCAGGATGCTGAATCTAAAATCATATCCAAGGCCATCAAAAATAAGGGAAAAGTTTTGGCCATAAAACTGAAAGGTTTTAAAGGATTAATTGGCAGGGAAGTCCAGCCCGGAAGAAGGTTCGGCACGGAACTGGCCGGTTATGCCACGAAGATGGGTGTGGCTGGTATATTCCACACCGATGAACTACCGGCCTACGGCATCACCTCCCAGGAAGTGGAAATGGTTAACCAGTTCCTCACCCTAGATAAAGATGATGCGTTCATCCTGGTAGCCGATGAGGAGGAAAAATCCAAAAACGCACTCCAGGAAGTACAAAGAAGAGCCAAGACTGCCCTGGTAGGGGTGCCAGAAGAAACCCGTAAGGCCCTGGATGATGCTAACACGGAGTACTTGCGACCACTCCCTACTGCCAGCCGGATGTATGTGGAAACCGACATCCCTGCCCAGGTAATATCCTCAGATAGGCTGGAGAAGGTCAGATCAAACCTGCCAGAGCTACCGGCTGAGAAGAGGGAAAGGATCATGAAGGAATATGGGTTGAGTGAAGATCTGGCCAACCAGTTAGTAAGACAGGACAGATCAGACCAGTTCGAAGAATTAATGGCTGCATGTGAACTGGACTCAACCATAATAGCTTCTACCTTGGCATATTCTTTAAAAGAACTAAAAAGAGAAGGATTAAGGGCGGATGAACTGTCCACCTCCGTGTTTATCGACATTTTTAAACTGGTGGCCGATGGTAAAATAACTAAAGACGCCATTAACCCTGTGATCAAAAAAGTTGTAGAGGATTCTGTTGCTCCGGATGATGCTGCAGAGAAGCTTAATCTGATGGTGCTCTCCGATGAAGATGTAAAAATTATTATTCAGAAAATAGTGGCTTCCCAGGAACAGATGCTTAAGGAACGAGGCCAGGCAGCCATGGGTCCGTTGATGGGTATGGCTATGAAGGAACTGAAGGGTAAGGCTGATGGTAAACTGGTGAACAAACTATTGAAGGAAGAAATTAATAAAAATCGGGGGTAGGTGATTTCTATGGAGGAATATGATATTATTATAGTTGGCGGAGGGCCAGCCGGATTAACTGCGGCAATCTATGCCGGCAGACAGGGAGAAAAGGCCTTAATTCTGGAGATGATGACGGGTGCTGGATCAGGGTACATGGTTCCTGCTATGGAGAATTATCCTGGTTTCGTGAAGACCTCAGGAAAGGATCTACTGGAGATCATGAAAAAACAGGCCGAAGAGTATGTGCCCATTAAGAATATGGAAGAAGTTAAAAAAATTGTCCCATTGGATGATAAGAAAATGGAGGTTACAACCTCTAAGGGGCAGTATATCACCCGTTCAGTGATAATATCCACGGGCAGCCGTCACCGACGTCTTAAAGTACCTGGAGAAATTGAATTCATTGGTCGGGGAGTTTGTTACTGTGCCATCTGTGATGGGCCTCTGTATATTGGTAAACGGGTTTTGATGATTGGTGGTGGGAATGCCGCAGTCCAAGAAGCCCTTTTCTTGGAGAGTATGGGGGTAAAAGTAACTTTAGTTCACCGCAGAGATGAATTAAGGGCAGAAAAGTATCTACAGGATCAATTAAAAGAAAGGAATATACCCATTATTTGGGATTCTGTGGTTGAGGAGATTAAAGGAGATACTATGGTTAATAAGGCGATCCTCTACAACAGAAAAGAAGATAAAAGAATAGAGGTCGATACTGACGGGGTATTCGTTGCCATAGGAGTGGAACCACTAAATGAGGCAGCCATCGGTGCTGGAGTAAATGTGGATAAGAATGGCTTTATAATCGTGGATAAATTGATGCGCACCAATATTCCCCGGATATATGCCGCAGGGGATATTACTGGTGGAATAAACCAGTGGGTGGTGGCTTGTGCAGAGGGAGGAATAGCTGCTTTATCTGCCCATGTAGATATTATGGATTTAGATCTCAAAAAAACTTAATATAAGGTTGGATTTTGGAACAGAGAGTAGAAATCACAAAAAAAATCCATAGAACTCGATTTTAATGAAAAGTAAGATTTATTTTGGACCGGCAGGCAACCCAATAGGGTTCAATGGTCCTACGGTGGAAGTTTGTGACTATATCCGTAGTATTGGTCTGGATGCTTACGAGTACCAGGCCACCTATGGTGTGCGAATTAAGAAACAGTCCGCTCTGGAATTGGGAAATAACGCACAGAAAAATGAGGTACTGATCTCCATGCATGCCCCCTACTACATTAACCTCTCCTCCCCCAAGGATGATGTGCTGCAAAGATCCATAGAACGCCTGGTCCAGTCGGCCCGAGCTGCAGAGTGGATGGGAGCCTACCGGATAGTGTTTCACCCGGGCTTTTACACCTCCTATTCCCGCCAAGAAGCACTTCAAAGATGTAAAAATACCATAGGGGCTTTGATGGAAAAATTGGATGGGCTGGGTGTGGATAAATTCACTTTTGGCCCGGAGACCACTGGTAAAAGGTCTCAGCTGGGAAGTCTGGACGAAATAATTGATATTTGCCAGTCATTCGAACACTTCCAACCCACGGTGGACTTTGCCCATGTCCATGCCCGTAATCAGGGATGCTTGAAGGATAAAGATGACTATCACAGAATCTTTGTAAAACTAGAGGATGGTCTAGGGATTAAAACCCTGCACTCCCATTTCACGAAAATTGAATACACCGCAGCTGGGGAACGGCGGCATCATGTGTTAATGGATGAAGATTATGGTCCGCCCCTGGAACCCTTGCTAGGGGCAATTCAGGAATGCGGCTGGCTGGGTACTGTTATCTGTGAAACTCCCTTTTTGGAGAAGGACTCACTTCTAATGAAGGCGATGTATGAATCAATGCTCTGAATAATTTTAAAGGTGTTTTAAATCTTAATCACGAAGGAACAGTAGCCACTGCCCATGGCATGGCACTTAACTTCTTGGACCTTGGCTTTTTCTTTATAGTATTTGCTGAATAGGGCTTCTAATATCCCAGTATCAAAGGCACAGGCCGGTCGATTTAGCTGTGGGAGGCCACTGCATTCAAAACAGTCTGCTACGTTTATTATCAATGGTTGGATGCTTTTAACTTCCACCCGGCCCAGGTTATGGGTTTCCCAGAATCCGGCAATATTTTGCAAAAATTGATCTTCGGTGGGGTTGTGCAGTTGGTCGTAAAGCACTTCCCCGACACTTAAACCGGCATCATGGAGAATAGGGTCGATATTCATGCCCTGGTTCATGAGGGAGACCCTTATGGTGTGAAATAGGAGTCGGAAGAACTCGAAGGGATTGTTTTCACTTTTAATGTAACGGATTATGTGTTCTTTCAGGTTTTCTTCCATGTTCCGTCGTTGAAGCTTCCCCACGTAGCCAGATTTAATAAAGAAAATCTTTTTTCGGGCGTCGGTGGGATGTGATCTGGATCCGATGATGCCTTCCTGGGAGAGTTCCTTAAGGTGACCGGAGACAGTTGATTTGGCTCGGCCAGATATTTTCACTATCTCGTCAAAGCTCAAATCCCTTTCTCGAAGCATTGATAATATTTTAACCCGTAAAGGACTTTTGATTACCTGCAAACCCTCAGAAGTGGAGAATATTTCCACTTCCTGGTCTAGACTGTTGTGGTCCTGATATTTTGTCATTTTCACGCTCTTTATCGATTAGGGAAATTAGGGTTTATCACATCTAAAACAGTACTCGGTATCCTGGTTGGTCCTGAATATTTTTCCACGACCCTTACAGGTGACTTCTCGGAGTTCAGATTTTTTATCCACTATATCCAACGAACAGGAACATTTCCAACCCATTTTGCCTTTAAGGGCTTGTTCAAATGCTTTTTCATCAAAATCTTCTTCAGGCATGATTTTACCTCTCTAATAGATTCTTATCATAGGAAGTTAGAGTAGCTTCGTTTCCTCCAGGGGTTTAGGAACCTTCACCACTAAGAAGCGGAGAACTCCATCACTTTCATTGTACCAGCAGTGGGGAATACGGGCGGGGCTGTCGATTAGGGTGTCCTGGGAAACTTCCTGCTTTTCATCACCTATTTCCACTATTCCAGTTCCTTCCAACACATAGAAAAAGACATCTACTGGGGTTATATGTCTTATGAGCTTTTCACCAGGCTGTAAAGTGATGAGCACTGTCATAGCATGTTCAGTATCATAAAGTTTCCTTACATCTACCTTGTGTGGTGTATCGGCAATGGGCACATCCTTAGCCTCAACTGTTTTCATAATGATCATCTCTTTTTTTTTTGAATGTTTTAAATATAAAAAAAATAAAGAGGGGGTTGAATTACCCCATTATTTTTTTGATATCTTCTTCTGGATCCCCGATTGGTGTCAGGCCATAGTTTTCCACCAGAACATTGATGATATCTTCGTTGGCCCAGCCAGGGAGGATGGGTCCGATGTACATGTTCTGGATATTCAGGGCTAAGAGGCTCCAGAGAATAGCCGCTGCTTTCTGTTCCATCCAGCTCAGGACCAGGGTCAGAGGTAGTTCGTTAAGTTCGACTCCGAATAGTTCGGTTAGGGCCACTGCTATGTCAATAGCTACTATGGCATCGTTACACTGGCCCAGATCAATTAGACGGGGAACTCCTTCAATATCTCCCAGGTCCATGTCGTTGAACCGGTATTTACCGCAGGCCAGGGTTAGGACCACGGTGTCTTGGGGTAATTTCGACACGAACTCGGTGTAGTACTTGGCCTGGGGGAGGGGGGAGTCACAGCCACCTACCAGGAAGAACCTTTTGATCTTCCCTGCTTCCACCAGTTCTTTGATTTTAGGTGCCAGTGATAGAACGGTTGATGCACCAAATCCGGTGGTTAAGACCGTGTCGCGGGGTTCTTCTTCCAGTTCAGGCAATTCCAGGGCTTTCTCAATTACCGGGGTGAAGTCGTAGTCTTCGATATGCTGCACTCCAGGTATTTGAGCCACTCCACTGGTGAACATCCGTTCTTTATATTCGTCTTTAGGTAAAAGTACGCAGTTAGAAGTACCTAAAATGGCTATGGGGTACTTGGAGAAGGTTTGCTTCTGGTCAAACCATGGTCCACCGAGTTGTCCCACTAAGTGTTCGTATTTTTTAAGTCCGGGATATCCATGGGCTGGTAATAATTCGGAGTGGGTGTAGACGTTGATTCCCTTTCCTTCGGTCTGTTTTAACAGTTCTTCCAGGGCTTTCAGGCTGTGACCAGTGGCCACTATCCCGTGACCTTTCACAGCCCCCACTGGGACTTCGGTGGGTACAGGTTCGCCGTAAGTTTCCATATGGGCCTTTTTAAGTAGTTGCATGGTTTTTATGTTCATTTCACCAGCTTCTAGAGCCAGTTCCACGAATTTACCCGCATCGAAGTTGACATTGGTAAGGGTGGAATAAAATCCACGCTCCAGAAAAGCATCTACTTCGGAGTCAGTGTAGCCCAGCTCCCTAGCATGATAAAGGTAGGCGGATATACCCTTAATAGCGTACAACAAGTTATCCTGTAATCGAGCTACGGTTGGTTCTTTCCCACAAACTCCTCTAATGGTGCAGCCAGTTCCACGTGCCGTCTGCGAGCACTGGTAACAAAACATGTCTAATGCTTTTTTTTCTTCCATCTTATCTTCTCCTTCAAGGTTTTCTTTTTTAAATAAATCAACAAATCCCATTTTAATACCCTATTCAGCTACGAACTGGTCTTTTCCCACACCACAAAGGGGACATAACCAGTCATCAGGTAAATCTTCGAAGCCGGTTCCAGCTTCTACACCACTATCGGGGTCTCCTTTCTCAGGATCATAGATATAATCACATATCACACATCGGTATTTTTGCATACTACATCACCAACTTTGTTCGGTTTAACCCGAATGTTCAATTGTATCCGAACAATTTGTATATAAGTCTTGCGGTTTTAAATGGAAACTATAAAAATAAGGTTGGGAAAAATATTTATCTTCCCCGCACCAAGATTTAAACAATTAAATTTTAGATTTTATCGATTTAACTTAGAAGATTAACACAAAATCGGCAGGTATTCTATTTGAAACTTAACAATATAACTCCAGATCTCGTATTATCAGAAAAAAAGAAATCCATCAATCCAGAGGAAGCAAAAAGAGAATGTAAATTAGTGGTCTTGGAATCAATTGGTTATCCATTCCTGTGTAACCTGGTTGAGAATCCTAAAATAGAGATCTTTGACAAGGAACTATTTGAACTATACGCCCAGGATCAATGGGATGGTTTCACGGTAAACGAGGGTTCTTTTCTATTTGATCAGAAGCTTTTACCTGATTTTGCATTTAAAATAATTAAAGCACACCCGGAAAATTCACGAATAACCAAAAACACTTCTATTCTACTGATGGAGGTTCCTGAAGTTCGTGAAATAAAAAGGGTTGAAAGTAACATCCTGATGGAGGATGTCATTGGCCAAAAACGGGCCAAAACCAAGTGCAAGATCATCATGAAGTATCTGCAGGACCCGGAAATATTTGGGGAATGGGCACCTAGAAATGTTCTTTTCCATGGTTATCCCGGAACCGGGAAGACCATGCTGGCCAAATCTCTTTCTAATGAACTTAAAATCCCATTATTCCTGGTTAAAGCCACTAGTCTAATTGGCGAACACGTTGGTGATGGGGCCCGACAGATTCATGACTTATTTGAAATGGCTTCCAGCTGTGCTCCCTCAGTTATCTTCATAGATGAGATAGACGCCATAGGGCTGGACAGACGATACCAATCTCTTCGTGGAGATGTTTCCGAGGTAGTTAATGCTCTTCTCACCGAGATGGACGGTATAATCCCGAATCAGGGGGTAGTTACCATAGGAGCCACCAATAATCCTCCCCTCTTGGATCAGGCTCTGCGCAGTCGATTCGAAGAGGAGATTGAATTCACCTTACCTGATGAATCGGAAAGATTATCCATCCTGGAACTTTATTCTACGTCCATGCCTCTGGAAGTGGATGTTGACCTTAAAAAATTGGCCATACTTACCAGGGGAATGTCTGGAAGGGACATAAAGGACCGAGTCCTAAAAGTAGCTCTACATACGGCTTTATCTTGTGATGATGACGTGTTAGTATGGAAACACGTTGAATATGCCCTGAAGCATCATGATAAAGTTAAAAAAGAACCCAAAGAGATGTACGCTTAACATCTCTATTTTTTTTTATTAATAAGAGGTATTAAGAAAAATCTATTGAAAAAATTTCAAAAAAAACTAACCTTTCTCATTACTAAAAAGACACTCCACAGCTTCTAAAGTAATATTATCGTCTTCTTCAGCAGCAATTTTTATATTCTTAATGATATCGGAAAATATGCGGTCCACTAGGATCTTGCTCAGATCGTCCACCACCTTCTCTTGACCGTTAATATCTCCCATCATCTTCAAAGCCTTCTGTGTTTCTTTAATCCTTATTTTTTCCGCATCATTACGGATACTGGAGATTAATGGTTCCACTTCCAGATGTTTAAGCGATCTTTTTAAAAGACGTAATTCCTTCCCGATAAGAACTTCAGCTGCTTTGGCTTCATTTTCCCTCATTTCACGGTTCTTACGGGCTATTCCTCTCAGATCATCAATATTATAAAGTCGAACCCCCAGTTCCGCCACCCGGGCATCAATATCCCGAGGATTGGCAATGTCCACCATCACCATCTTCTTCAGAGTTTCGGCGGGAACAGCTTCCATCACCTTCTCGTAAGTTATGATGGGGTGAGGTGCTCCAGTGGCACTGATTACCACATCAGCATCGTATAAAGCTTCTGATAGGTGGTCAAAATGGATTGCTGATCCTCCCAGTTCCTTTGCCAGGCATAAAGCCCGATCATGGGTGCGATTAGCCACCACTATAGCTTTAAGTCTTTTGGCTACCAGGGCCTTGGCTACCAGGGTGCCCATTTGCCCGGCCCCAATGACCAGTACTTTTTTGCATTTAAGATCACCATGCACATGCTCGGCCAGTCTTACCGCAGCCGATCCTATGGAAACCGCCCCTTCGTTGATGTGTGTCTTTTGACGGACGATCTGGCCCACATGGATGGCTTTGGTAAACACATTATTAAGTATGGGGCCGCAAGTGCCTTCTTTAATAGCCTGTTTTTGTGAGTCCTTCAGTTGACCCAGGATCTGGTCCTCACCGATAATCATGGATTCCAGTCCAGATGCCAACCTTAAAACATGTTCTAAAGCTTCATCATCCTTTTCGACTACCAATCCATCCCATTGGTAATCTAAACCACATTTATCCATTACCATGTACATTTCTTGACGGTTACAGGTTTTAATCTGGAGATATTCTTTTATGGTTTGGGTTTGATTAATGTCCTCGAAGATTTTATCAATTAACCGACTCAACTGTTCCATTTGGCTGATTTCAGCTGATTTATGATCGATTCTGATATTAAGAATCACAATATCTCCTCATTAGACCGGGTCTTTTTAGCCTTTAAATCTACTCCCAGTATATTGGCTGCTCTTTCTTGAGCCGCTAATAAATCTCCGGCTTCCAGTAGATTTTTAATGATTTCATCATTTAATATTTGATATAAGACTTCTCGCCGCGTTTTCTGATTATCAAGCTGACCTTTAAGAATTTCCCGGGTGAAGTGCTGTAATTCCAGTTGCAGCACATCCTCCTGTTTTATTACCTTTTGTATCTTTTTTCTTAATTGGCGAGCCATGAGGGGACTTTTACCCTGGGTAAAAATGCATATTTGCACATCTCCTATGAAAAAAGATGATGGAACAATGATGTTTCCACGTTCTGGTTTATCGGCCCGGTTTAAAAGTTTTTCTGAAGCCATTTCCCCAATTTTCTGGTTAAGGTTTTCATCACCACTGGCCACCACCACTAGATCGGCCCAGTTAACCAGTTTTTCCAGTTTTTCCAGGGGTTTTTCTAGGGCCCCGCTGGCTTTCAGATGTTTAGAAACTGTTCCTGCAGTTATTATCACCTGTGCTCCAGCTTCCAGGAATCTTAGAGCTCTCCTTTCCCCTACCTCTCCTGACCCGACCACCAACACGTGCCGGTCCTTCATGTCCAGGATTAAGGGAGTCCATCCCATTCTATTGCTCCAAATTCTTCATTCGGAGAAGTTTCATGGCCATTTTAAGGTCGTTTCCGCACTCCTGTAAAGTCTGAAGAGCTTCTTCTTCAGGAACATTAAAAGCTTCCGATAGTCCTTTAACCTTTTCTTCTACACTGGATTCAGTTTTTCCCACTAATTCTTCAGATAACTCTTTTTTTAACTCTAAATATTCTTCAGTGGCCATATCGATCCTGCGCATGACCATATCTCGGAGTGGGCAGGGTTTGGAAGGTTTACAACACCACACCAGAGAACCAAAACAGGTTCCTTCTCCGTGTCCTAACCGTGTTCTTTTTCCAAAATCCTCTTTGATCTCCACGTATTCCTGTGGAGTTATCTTTGCATCTTCAAGGGCGTATAAGATGGGACAGGGTTTAACTGGAGGGCAACAAAATGTTAATGCTCTTTTATCCCCCCCTCTACATACATGTGATGGCGAATCATCCCAGACCATCCTAATCCTCCTTTAACATCTTCTCTTTCTCGGTGGGGTTGAGATCTTCCACAATATCTGCCGGCCGTCCTTCTTTGAGGATCTTTCCACCCCTCATTAGAGCGGCTCGATCACAGACGTGCAGCACGAAATCCATATCATGGGAAATAATCAGGAAAGTCTGATTAAGTTCTTCCCGGGCTTTGTGAATGGAATCTGTTACTTGCACTCTAGTCATGGGATCCATAGTGCCGGTTGGTTCGTCTAAAATTACAACGTTCGGTTCTTTAATCAGTACCTGCGCAATAGCGACCCGGTGACGTTCTCCTCCGCTTAACTCATCAGGATATTTCTTTAAAATGGTGCTAGCATAGTTTTCATCAAACCCAACTGCATTCAACACGTATTCAGCCTTCATTTTAGCAAATTCTGCGGGTAAATCCAGGCTAATTGCTTCCGTAAGGTTACCTAATACGTTTCGATGAGGGTAGAGGCTGTATTCCTGGTGAAGTATTCCCAGGTAAGGTTTTACTCTCCCACGACCAAAAGGGCCCTTTTCGGTCATGTCTATCCACTGGTCCCCCAGCCGGATTTCGATCATTCCGCTGCTAGGATCGGTTAAACCGTACAATATGCGCGATAAAGTGGTCTTTCCACCCCCACTTAAACCTACCACGCCAAATATTTCACCTTCATCCACGGTGAGGCTTACTCCATCCACAGCTTTTATAACTCCTCTTTCTATGGAATAGTAGTGTTTTTTAACGTCTTCCATCTGGACTATGGGTCCGC
The DNA here is from genome assembly GCA_027318585.1 of Methanobacteriaceae archaeon. Classification (GTDB taxonomy): domain Archaea; phylum Methanobacteriota; class Methanobacteria; order Methanobacteriales; family Methanobacteriaceae; genus Methanobacterium. Next base: position 12,597 of record DAHVOW010000007.1, read on the forward strand.
CAGCCTTGAATTCCTCGGTTTTTTCGGGTAATGGCACCTGGTCCATAAATTTTTGCACTACAGTTTCAGGGTCACCTTCTTCTACTATTTCACCCTTTTCCAACCATATAACCTGGTTGGAAAGCTTTTTCATTACTTCTGGCCAGTGAGAGGTAATGATCATGGTGGTCCCCTGATCTACTACTCCCTCTATCAGGGCATCGTGAATGGCCTCGGCAGTTTTAGGATCTAGGGTACCGGTAGGTTCGTCTGCTAAAAAAATCATGGGTTCTTTGGCTATCTGCCGAGCCAGAACTACCCGTTGTTTTTCTCCGCCACTAAGGTCCCGGGCTATGTGGGTGATCCGATGGGTCATCTGGGCCATGTCTAAAATTTCTATGGCCATATAAGTACTTTCTTCATCTTCGTGACCCTCAATTGATTTTAAGACGTTATCAATTACAGTATCGTCCTCGTAAAGTGCGAATGTCCTCTGCAACATTATTGAAATCCTTCTTTTTATGGCAGCGAACATCAAACGGTCACAATTCCAGAAATCAACGGTTTGAACCTGGAAATCGCAGCCGCATCCACATTCTTTACCATCATAAGAAGGTGCTTCCACTCTGAAACAACTGGAACAGACCGCTACGGTGTATTTTATGCTTCCTTCGTCGGGGCGATAATCCTTCATCCCTCTTAACATGTTGATAAGAACGGATTTGCCTGAACCACTCCTTCCCAGAATGCCCAGTACTTTTCCTTCATCTATTTTAATATTTAAGTTTTTTAGGACCGTCGTTCCATCAAAAGACTTGGTGACATTTTCTAGTTCTATAAAAGACATGCAACCACCTTGATGATTTATAATGAATATATATTCTAATCAGTTTGTGATTATATAAATAATATTTACTAATCTTTTCTATTAAAAACTTTGACGATTATATCCGTGAAAGATCAAAGTCCAAACTCCCTCCTATGGCTGCCCTGGCTAAGGATATACCATCAGCTCCAGCATTTAACATTTTACGAGCGGATTCAACGTCTTTAATTGAATTGTTTCCTATTAGGAAAATGGAACTGTTCTCTTTAATAGAGCGAATCACATCCAAGTCTGCTCTAAGAAAGCCCGGAAGCATGGCATCAACATGAAGATAGTTGGCTCCTGATCGTTCCACGGCCTTTGCTATTTTTACTTCGTCAATTCCTGCCACATTGGCCCTGATCTTAACTGAGACCCTGGATTTGGCCTTTTCGACAATTTCCTCTACAAACTCTTCTAACCTGATAGAATCTTTGAGCATAGCCTGACCGCATCCCAATCTGGTTATCTCTTTTTGACGGCAATGGGCGTTTACTTCCACCACGTCAACTTCCCTTATCTTTGAAACCCTAATAATGGGTCCCGGTGTAATTGATCGGAGGTTTACAGAAATAGAGCCTTTAAAGTTCTCTCTTACTATCTGGGCCTGGTCTTCCAAGTAAGGTACTAGTGATTCCTCTTCCACCACAAATTCGGGCCGACCCCGGGATAAAATTTCATGGCCGGCCTGGATGGTGGGATGGTCAGCATTGTATCCCCCCAGGGTCACCATATCAAATCCTTCCCCAGCGAGGTCCCGGCAAAAGGCGCCATCGGTAATGCCCGCCATGGGCGCTAGTACTTCAATATATGCACCTCGAATGTGATTTAGTAGAAAAAATTAAAGATAAGTTCAGTGATTATTTTATTATTCCTTTATCACATGGACCAGTTTGTAGGTAAAACCGCCCCTTATCTCTTCTAAAGCAAGATCTGCTAGGTTTGCTGCTTTTTCAGCACTGGGAGCTTTTCCCACCCCTGCTTTGAGGGCGATGTTAATTTCATCCTCAATTTCTTCGATGATCTTCAATATACCTTCCGGATCAAGACCGTTGCAGGGTGACATGAAGTTGTCCCCACCAATGAAAAATAGAAGAGAACCTTTTTCGATTAGTTTTTTCATTAAAAAGTGTTGAACGCGATTAACAATAAAAGACGTGTCATAGGCAGGAATAATATCAGTAAGAGAATCCGTTATGCCGTTGATATCTATATGGGCAATTTGAACGAAACTTTCGTCATGATTAACCATTCCGTCTATGGCCAGTATCTCCTTACGTTCCTCGTTTTGGGCTCCTCCGTACTTTTGTAAGGCTGCACTAGCTTTTCTCTGGGCTTCGTAAGGGGTTTCAGATGTCCCAACTCCCATGCTCACTGTGATGGGGTAGCGGTTGCCAATAGATTTCTGTATCCGGAGGTGATCCTCAGCACCTACACCATTGGTGACTGCCAGCATGTTATCAAAGCGGGTGAAGAAAACCAGGCCGCCTTTAGCAGCGAATTGGCGTTGAAGGTCTGCATAAAGTTCTGATTGTAGGATTTGAAGATCTGCTTCGGCCCTGGGACTAGGAGTGACAGTCCAGGGTCCATAATTGTCAATTTGAATCAAAGTCATTTGTATCATAAAATTTCACCCAAAAATAATCCTCGCTAACTTCACCTTGTCTAGTAGGTTATTCATCTTGGTCTGAGTTACCACTACCTCAGTTATTAGTTTTTCTATTTTATCTTTATAATGGGCATCGATGTCATCTATTATAAATTTATCTAGGAAGTCCTGATAAATTTTGGCGACCCCCAGGCAGGACACTTCATATCCCATTGCTCCCATGAACTTTGCTGCTGGGCCACTGACTGGCTGATCACCAATAATAGGGGATACAGCAACAACATAAGCATTTTTAAGAGCCTTTATGACACCATTGCCAGATATGATGGGGCCAATAGATGTTATGGGGTTTGATGGTCCGATTAAAACCATTTCTGAATTTTCAATGGCCTCTAAAACACCTGGGGCGGGTTCAGCACTTTCATAATGCAGGCCCACCACCTGGGGGGCTCCTTTCTCCTCCACAAGGAACTGGTGAAAATCCATATCTCCCAGGGTGGTCTGGATGGTTATTTCAGAATTCTGGTTACTCATGGGTAAAATTTCGGATCTAATTCCCAATCGTTCCTTTTGGATGTTAACCGCCTTAGAAAGAGGATATTTATTCATTAATAGCGTTTTTTGGATTTTTATGCCACGGTCTTTGTCACCGATTCTCAGGACTTCCGGACATCCAATTCCATTTAAAGTATCATGGGTGATGAAGGTGTCGCCTTCAATTCCATACCAGGTGGTTTGGTTAATCATCCCGGACAAGGTGTACATTACCGTATCCAAGTCGGCCGCCACATAAATTCCCGAGAAATAATCATTTTCCAGGGTGTTCACTATTACGGTGATGTTCTCTGGATCAGTGATTTCCATGATTCCCTGGAGTAGTTTAGGAGTTCCGGTGCCGCCGGAAAAAACAGTTATCATAATCCTCGGATAATGCTCTTCTTTATTAGAAATTTTTATTAATTTTTGAATAATCTTTTTAAAATTAACAAATTAATGGCGGTGGATATTGAGTTCACGTAAAATACGGTCCCTTTCTTCTCTTAACTTGGCTAGAAGCTCGGGGTCACATGAATCGTCCTTCTCCAGAAAGGCGATGGTGGTGGTTATAGCTTGTAGATTGGTTTCCATCTGGTTTACAGGCATTTTTACACTTCCTTATTTATTCCCTGAATTGACTATTTTTCTAGGGACTGTCTATTTTCTAAATACATCATATTTCTTGGGCCTTATAAGGGACTTGGCTGTTGCTCTGTCATTTTGCAGAGAATCAAAGTAGTTGACGCCTCTTATTAGAACTACTGGTAGTCCTTCATGGGCCTGACCCATAACTATTGATGCTGCCGATGCAAGTTCATCGGCTACTGCTATGGTGGTGGTTTGAAGTTCCCGGTCATAGAGATCTTTTTCGCCACGGCGATCCCATAAGGGTTCCATTCCAGAAATTCCTATGGCCACGCCGATGGCACCTTCACGAAATGCTCTGCCCTGAGTGTCTGAAATCACCACTGCCACTTTCTTACCAGTAGAAGATTCAATCTTGGCCCGTATCCTGGTTGCACTATTATCAGGATTGGAAGGTATGGGTTTAGCGAACCCTAATTCTATATTGGACTCGTCAATTCCGGCATTGGCGCACACGAAGCCATGTTTGGTTTCAGAGATAATGAAATCAGGTCCGATTTTTATTATTTCATTAGATGCGTTGATTATGACTTCCACCAACTCAGGATCCTTTCCAGTTGCAAGGGCTATTTCAAACGCCTTTTCACTAGGGCTGATGGAATTTAAATCAATGGTTTCTCCTTCTATCTTGGCCACAGCAGTTTCTGCTATTACCAACACGTCTCCATATTCAATGGGTAAATCCATTTTTTCCAATGATTGGAGGATGATTTCGCCCAAGTCATCTCCTTCAGTCAGGAGAGGAATTCCTGGAAGACCTATTAGTCTGATTTCCATGTAATCAGATGGAGCTTATTTCCCAATTTTCACTGCCAAAGGCCGCAGCTGAAGTCACAGGGTTGGTGAATTCAGAAAACTTACCCTGATCCATAATGAAGGCCGCTGCATCAGAGGAGTTAACTGCTTCAAAATCCACTTTCTGGGGGTAAGTGTGCTCGTAGGTGGCTATGTAACTTGCTTCACCTGGGGAAACCTTATCCACAATCACTTTATCGGCAGTAACTATGCCAATATAGGATTCGCCATTCATGATGGATGCTCCGGCTATTCGTGGAGTTTGGAAATCATCCTTCTCGTAATCCATGGTTAACAGTGACAGGGCCAGGGCATCCCTGATGGTCATTCCACTGGCGATTTTTTCGGCGATGACATCGGTGTGGGAACCATTAGACACCACTGCCACGTCGTTCACGATTCTGATACAGTTGTATGCGATGTAGGGGCTTTTGTAGATGTCCTTTTCAAATCCTTCTTTGGGAACCACAGCCACGCTTTCCGGAAATGATTTTGTCATCCGATTGGGAAAAGAACGGCTTGAAACTCTATAGGCAACGAAACTACCTTCCTCATTACTTCCAACAGCTAATATTCTTCCTAGATACAATTTATCACCCTCTGCATTGCTTTAGATAGGTATAGTTGTCTTAGACAGGATATATATAGATATATTATAAGTGGTCTTAGACTGTGATCCCGATCCCATCTCATTGCTGGGTGCTCACCGCTTCTTCAGGGGACATTCCCTCGGGAGTAATTATGGTAATAAGGCCCTCTTTAGGCTTTATCGTTATTTCGCCCTGATCTATTACATTGGTGTGCACTGCGATGGCACTGTTTCGTATGTAACTGGACATATCAACCCCATTCACGGTAACGGTGTTCAGACCAGACATGGGTATCAGGTAGTACTCCGAAGTTCCGCTGGTATCAGAAACATCGGGCTTCCCCCCAGCAGAATCTGAAACGGCTTGGAAACTACTGGTAACCATTAAAAATATTAGAATTGTAAAAATAACATCTATTAATGGAACTAAACTAATTCGGGCTTGCTTGGATCGCAGCTTGTTTTTATAGGCACGGGTATCAATGGCCATGAAAATTCCTCACTGCTTCAACTTACTCTCCACGATATGGGCATCTTCCTTGCACCGTTCTTTGATGATGTTACCGATACTTTTTTCCAGCATGTGGGGGTTGATGGAAACCCAGATGTTGGCTTGAGGGTTATTATAAACGGGTTTTACGTCTAAAACTCCGTCTGCATCGTTTAAAGCATCTATTGAACACTCTACTTCATCATGTACAGCAATAAGCATTTCTGCAGTGCTCCAGTTGGTCATTTTCTTGGCAATATCTATTTTGTCAATTTCACCCTCAATTCGACTGTTGATGTAAGAATAGAGGGGCAAAATTACAATGGCCACGGCCAAACCGGCGATGGTGGTGATTAACGCAATATATATACCTTCCGCCATGGCAGTGGGATTGGCGTCCACCCCCAAAGCCTTAAAAGTGTACCACATTCCAATTACTGTACCAATCAGGCCCAGTAAAGGAGCGATCTCGATAATGGTGCGTATAGTGTCCAGACCCTTGGTCATGCGGCCCATTTCCACTATGAAAACACGTTCCATGGCATCTTCGACTTCACTCCGGTTTCGGTATCCAATTTTCAAGGCTTCCGCCACGATACGTGAGACCGGATTTTGAAATCGTCCAATTTCACGCAGAGATTCCAAAGATCCTCCCTTTTCCATGGACTGGTTAACCACACCCATTATTTGGGGTAGTTCTACTCGGGAAATCTTACGTAAGTAATAGATCTTTTCTAGAGAATAAAAAATACCATAAATCCCTATGATGGTGATTATATAGGTTATTATGCCTCCGCTCTTGAACATCTCCAGAATAGTGTTGATTCCGCCACTGAAAAATTCGTATATCATTCTTTCCCCCTCAGTTTCTCCACCGTGGCCCAGGAGCGGCGGACGAAGTCGGGCAGATCCTGGAAGGATGTTTCTTTCAGGAATTTTATGGTGCGGGGGTCACTGGGATATCCGGATCCAATGTCTTGATATTCATTACGGATCCGGTGAATTTCTAGGTCCCTTTCTACCTTGGCTACAATGGAAGATGCCGCAACTAGGGGGTACCGATCGTCAGCTTTATGTTCGGCAATTACCGTTGTGCCGGGATTAACTTCTTCCAGTTCCCTGGATAATCTCTCCGGTTTTACATCCATGGAATCAACCAGGCAAGTATGGGGTTTGGCAGCGTTGATTATCTGATTCATACCGATCTTTTCGATTTGATTCAGATTCACATTCCGGGAACGTAGTAAATCTATGTCCTGGGCTGTTATTTTGACCACATGACATTCAGCTATTTTTTTTATCTTCCGGGACAAGACCACTCTTTTTTTAGGAGCCACCTTTTTAGAGTCTTTAAGGCCTAATCTTTCCAGGAATCGAACCCGATCCTCTTCAATAGCAACTCCACATAGTACCAGGGGCCCAATTACGGATCCACGTCCTGCTTCATCGATTCCGAGTAGTTTCATTTGTTTGGTGCTTATTTCATTGCTTTTAATCTCACTTCTGGTTCCAGTGCTCGTGGTTCGGCTGCCACTATGGCTGCTCCCTTGGCCACCACAGTCATGGGGTCATCAGAAATTTCTACTGGAACACCAACTTCCTCATATATCCGTTCTTTAAGACCGTACAGTTGGGAAGTACCTCCTACTACAATGGTTTTGTTGTAGACTCCAGAAATTAGTTCGGGGGACATTCTCTCCAGCACACGTGATAATGCACCAATTAATTGTATGATAATAGGTTCCGAAGCGTCAGCTACAAGATTAGAGTCAATTTCAACCTTTTCAGGTTTGTTGGTTTCCATGGATTTTCCAATAACAATAGTAGATTGTGGTTCCATTTCCGCATTACAGTGGACCATGCCCACTTCGATCTTGGCTTTTTCTGCTTCGTGTATTCCAATTTCTACCTTGTAGAGGTCTTTTACTCTTTCAACGATGTTATTGTCCACGTCGTCACCACCGCTGCGGATGGTCTCGATATCGGTGATTCCACCCAGTGAAATAACCACGATATCACTGGAACCTGCCCCTAAGTCAATTACCATGGTACCGGAGGCTTCGGCTATGGGTAAACCAGCTCCGATAGCTGCTGAAAGCCCTTCACTGATTACCAAAACATAATTGGCACCTGCTTTGATTCCAATATCTTCCACGGCCTTTTTTTCAACCTCCGATGCATCACCAGGAATTCCAATCACTATCCGGTCAATACTTTCCGGGCTCTCTCCTGAGCCCTGATTCATAGCGTAAACCAGCAGTGCTTCGGCTTGGGCAATACTTTCTACCACACCTTTCCTGAGGGGACGAACTGCTATGATATCTTCTGGTGTCCTACCTAACATTGCTTTAGCTTCATCTCCTACTGCCAGTACGTAAGAAGGTTCCTCCTTTTTAACAGCTACTACAGATGGAATTTTGTATAAATCGAATTTATCTCCGGAAGGCTTTGCTACTACGGTGTTAAGAGTCCCTAAATCAATACCCAGGGTATTGGACAGGGGTTGTTTCTTAGCATCTTCTTCTTCATCCTTATTTTTTAAAAAATCAAACATGTATTAATCCTCCTTCAAAATTTTATTAAAGTCTATTACAAATAAACGATTTTTCTTGGCTATTTTCTTAATTTTGGAAATTTGATCTAGGGGAGCAGATATTAAAAGGGTGGACAAGGCCACATCTGCCATCTTAAATAATGGATCAATGGTATTTCGTACTAGGGTTGGTAGTTTGTCGGTTATGTACACATCGGTCTCAATAAATCCGGTGGTCTGATCTTCGATCAGGAAAGAAAGGTTCATATGTTCCTTTTCACAATCTCCCACGAATTTTTTTATTTTATTATCTGGTCCTACAGCTAAAAAAAGATTAGGTTCGTTCTTAACGTAATATGGGGCTATTTTTAGATAAGCACCACCATTTTCTTTACAAATCAAACTTAAATCTCTTATTTTATTTATATCCCCGTAGAGCATAATTAAATCAAATTTTTTGGTAACAAATGATTCTTTAGTGGTTACATGCTCTCGGCAGAGCACCTCCACACGATCTTTGTCCATTATAGCTGCATAAGCTACATTGTTCACCATTTCCTCATTCCCGGCAATTACACACCATATTTCATCCGAATCCTGCACGGTAGAAACTTTGGCCGCTCTTCTGAGGATTTTAATTTTATTCTCTATCATTGATGTTTCACTTCTTAGCTTTCAGTTATCATCTTTATCTTAATATATTACTATCAAAGAAAATTCATGTATCAATCAAAACTTTCAAGATTATTTAATTTCCATAATATAAGTAGTGGTTAGTAAGTCATTAATTGTACAAGTGCACATCTATTTAAATTGTACCTGGTTATGAAATTATCCTTTTCACAAAAGATAAGCAAGTGACCCACCACTGCAAATCCATAAATAGTACCATGGACATTCAGATATAAAAGAGGGATAATAAGTCATTGGATAGAAAAGCTGGTGATGATAAGAAAATGTTTACAAAAGGAACTTTAAAAAAGGTGGGTATTTTATTAACTCTGGCTATTTTGCCTTTATTTTTTGGTTACACTATCATTACTTTTCTAATCCTAACTGCCATTGCATTTGTTTTACAATTTTTCCGCGATCCCTCCCGAAAAACACCATCTGATCAGGGCTTAGTGCTTGCTCCAGCCGATGGAAGAGTTTTAAATGGAAAAATTGATACCATAAAAACCGTTCACTATGATGATCCCCTAATGAATTACGTCTTGGAAAAGGATCAAAGTGGGATCCTGGTTAGTACTTTCATGTCTGGTTTTGATGTACATGTTAATCGTGCCCCCATCTCGGGCCGGATATTGAAAACCAAATATTATCCTGGTAAATTTAAGATAGCCTCTGGAAGTCTTTGCACCGAAAATGAAAAGAATTTAATAGTAATAGATTCAGAATATGGAAAATTAGGGGTGATTCAAATTGCGGGCTTCGTAGCGAGACGTATAGTTCAGTATGTTGATCAGGGTGATTGGGTTGAGTCTGGGGATCGATTGGGGATGATTAAATTCGGTTCCCGAGTGGATCTGATTCTTCCTGCAGAGAACTCAGAAATTTTGGTTAATGAAGGTGAAAAACCAAAAGCAGGAGAAACCATCATTGCTAGAATGTTTTAGTAAGTTAAAACATTTAAAAACGAATTTTAGTTAATAAAAATCTTTAAATAAAAACCACTTTATAAATAATAATTTGTATTATAATAATATCGGAGTTTTTTTAAAATGCATATTAAAGAATATTTGGCTGCGCCAGATTTAGTATCACTTTTAAACGCATCAGCTGGATTTTTGTCAATTTTAATGCTTTTAAACGGTAATTATGTATTTTCAGCGCAATTAATGCTTTTTGCAGTTATATTCGATTCCCTTGACGGATGGGTGGCCAGGAAGACAAAACGGGATGATCAATTTGGTTTTGGAAAAAATATTGATTCACTTTCTGATGTAATTTCATTTGGTGTGGCTCCGGGAATGTTTTTAAGTGTTGCCTCTTCAAGCATGTTTTTACCATACATTAATATAGTAGTAGGGCTGTTAATTGTTATATGTGGGATATTAAGACTCTCCAGGTTCAACGTACTCACTAATGACAACCATATAATTGTAAGGGATAAATTTGTAGGACTTCCCATTCCAACTACTGCCATGGTGTTGGGATCCTTTTATCTCTCAGGAATTTTCAGTGCTAACCTGGCACTCCTCATCATGGTGGTGATAGCGGTACTTATGATAAGCACCATTGAGTATCCAAAATTTAAAGGTATCAAGTACGTGGTGATAGGCGGTTTGTTGATCATTGCTTCATGTTTGCCTCAAGGAATTATGTCCTTAATTGCCTATCTTCCCGCAAAGCTTTTATTAGTCTTCACATTAATATATGTAATAACAGTGCCCCTAATGGAATTATACGGCAAACTTCTAAGAAGTGGTCCACATGTTAGATAAAATCTTGGGAAAAAAAGATAAGGATAAGAAAGATGTCCCCGATCTTCGCAAGGAAGATACTAAATCTGACCCGAACATCGGCGGACGTATTAAGGGCGCGGTATCTAAGGCCACAGACAAGTCTAAGGAGAAGGTTTCTCCTAATAATAACGGCCTTAAAAAGCCAGAAAGCAATGATTCTAAGAAAGAAGCAGTTTCTAAGAAAATGCCAAGGCCTATACCTAAACCGCGCAAAAAATCGGATGAAAAACCTAAATTAAAGCCTCCAAAAGAGCCAAAAAAGAAACCTGGTGGTTTAAGCAGCGGATTCGGTAGAAAAGGGTCTGATGATGATCAAAGAACTCTGGTTGGTGCGGCAGTATTTAGTATTATTTTGATAGTTTTGGTAGGTGCAGGTTATTACTTTTTGGTATATCAACCATATCAGGAAACCCTGGGTTCAGCCAAGCAAACTAAATTAAACGAGGTTAATGCCTACTTCAAAGGCCCTTTAGCTTTAGACCCGCAAAAACAGTCTTTAACAGCAGAAATTGATGGTGCACAGACACCGGAACAAGCTTTAGCTGTTGATGTTTTAACGCCAGCAACTGCGGCCTGGAGACAATATCAGAGTCAGGAGATTAATGCCCAGAAGGATCCTTATGGAAGGGTGATGATAACCTACTCGGCCAATGGTCAGAAGGACCTGATAATGAAGGTTGCCGACGCTCAGACCATTGTTAATGAAGCTGATGCCAGTGTACTGGCCAATATGGTTATTGAAACTCCAGATACAGTGGCCGTACCCATAATAATAACTCGACTGCAAGCTGCCGGTGGTCTGGTTAACGTAGGTGACAGTGTGGATGTATATCTGAGAACCACCGCCACCAATGAAACCAACCAGACAGCTGCCCAAACCACGAACACCACTTCACCAAATATCAGTGGAGCAACGGTTCTGGCTATACTACGGGCAGTGGACAGTGGAGCTGTCGATGCTAATTTAAAGAATGCACAAGAAGTGGCTATAAATCAAGTTACCATGGGTAATTCTCGCACCACATCCACCACTACCGATGTTGAGCAACTCCTTAGGGCATCTGCATCCGGTACCTGGGATAGTTCCACAGTATCGTCTATGCTGAATGCCTACGGTTGGAAGTTATCCGACTTTGAACGAGCATCAAACCTGGGAGAGCTTGATGTTAAATATCTGATATTGCTGGAAGTGCCCCGCGAGGATGCTTTGTTCCTGATGCAAAACCAGGACAGTATTGCCCTGACTGTGTCTACCCAGAAAGCTCCACAGTGGATGATTCAGGAGTTAAAATCCATTTACGCCTGATTGGTGAATAAGGAAACATGTTAATAACCAAACAAGGAGCTAAAACATGATGAAAAAAGCAATTTTGGCTTTGGCTTTCCTTTTCACCTTTTCCATTTTCCTGGGTGCATCATGGGCAGCTACTGACCAGCAAGCCTGGGTTCAGGAAACTGACTCCAGCCTAAAATTCACATATATCGAAGCGATAATCCACGTCAAGATCAAAAACAACAACGACCACGTGGAATATTTCAAAATAAGCCAGCAGTACTACCAAACCACCCCTCCCATTAACTGGACATTAAAGTGGACCAGTCCAGCCGCGGTGAAGATGGCTAAATATATAAATACTGATGGAGACTATGGCTGGCCTATTCAAGCTGGACAAACCAAGGAAGTTTCATTTAAGGTAGTGGCCCAAAGTCCCAGTGGCGGCTCATTGGCCATTGAGCCGGCTTACATTGTAAGAAATGGATCAATTCCCAATCAGTTCTGGCCTCTTCTTAACGAGCCGGGTTTAACTGCTACTTGGTTCTTCCCCAATGAAATCGAGTATTTGAATCCCAACCTGGATCTGCAGTTATGGCGTGGTAAAATATGTTTCTGGATCGAAAATGTTGACACCACCGGGCCCCGGGTACAGGGCATCGTAAGAGCACCTATAGTGCCTATCGATTCTAAACTCGTTTACAGCAATCCTAAAGTGACCTACCTCGATGATGAACTCCCCTGGGCTGACACCGCTGCTTGGGATGTGACCTTATATCCCGGACAACAGAAGCATTATTCATACACTTACCAGTGGCCAGAAAATGCTACCAGCTCTTCTACGGGTAAATACAAGTCACCATCGGTATCTACTAAGAGCAATGCTCAGAATACCACCACCGTGCCAACGGCCGGAACTGGTGTGCCCTATGCACTATTTGCCGTAGGGGCCATTATCGTGGGATCTGGAGTGGCCTACGCCAAGCTATTCCGATAAGTTCTTCCTAACCTAGGGAGGACTTATATTCCTGGCAGTGATATATCCAGTGTACAACATGAAAGTCTCTACCGTATTGGTAATCGCCGGGATGATTATCATTTCCCTTTACTTTTTAGTGGAAGTAAATTACTATTCTGGGATAACAAATAGTGAAGATAACAGTTCTGACACTCCCTACCTACTAATACCATCCATTGGGATAGAACAAAGCATTAACAACAAATCAGTAGATTATGGGGTGTACCATGAGCCCCAATCCGCTCCGCCTGCCAGTGGAACCGTGGTTTTATTTGGTCATCGAACCCTTCATGGATCTCCTTTTTTGAAACTGGACCAACTTAAAACAGGCGATAATGTTACCCTGGCTTGGTATGGAGTCGGTAATGTGGAGTACCGGGTTATAAATTCCAGCATTGTATCGGCTGATTACCGCCTTTCCGTTGAACAGGGTAATGTATTGTTTTTGATCACCTGCTACCCCCTAGGTTCCACCAAGCAAAGGCTGGTGATAAAGGCCCAGGAGGAGCATATATATCCTTACCAGGCCCCGGGAGACACTCCTGATAACTCCCAGAAGTATTATGGTGTGGCCTTAATAGCAGGATTTTTCGCAGCCGGGATGGTCCTAAGTTTATTGTATCCGGATCAGGAAGAACGCTACATCCTGCTCCTATCTACGGTGGCTTTGACCATGTTTCTGGTCATGGGTTATCTGTTCCCCACCCCTGCGGTGGGTATTGAATCCCAGATTTCTAACATCAGTAATTATTTAGGTGTATGATATGTCGAGTGGAAAGGATGAAAAATATTTTAAAAACATTTCGCATCGGGAACGGGCTATTTTTGAAGGGGCCATAACCATGGGGGCTCTTTTCCACCAGTTCATAGGAACCCCGGTTAGTAAAGAAAGTGCCAAAGCACTCAAAAATGCTATTAAAGAGTCCATGGAGCTCCAACCCTGTATCGAGGAAGTTGATGTTCGAATTGATTTTGGGGATAGTTCTGGACTGGAAAATGAATATGCCTACGTATCGCTTACCGGGGAGATGCTGGATGTAAAGGTGGTGTCCAATTATCATGGTAAAAAGGCTGTTACCCGGATGCATTATATAGAGGAACTTAAATATCCTTTAATGTACGTTGAAAGTATTTATTAACCTTTAATTTTTCTTTGATTCAATTTATGGTGGTTTATTGGCTTTCTTAATCTCACGAAAGACAAGTTATTTAAAATATCATCTATAATAGAAAATTGGTTGATTTCATGATTACCATAGACGAGAAGTTGTGCAAGGGGTGCAACATCTGCACCGAATTCTGTCCTCATCATGTTTACGAGGAATCAGAAAACCTGAACAAGAAGGGGGTGCATATCCCCGTTCCAGAAAATGAAGAACGCTGCACTAAATGTCAGGTTTGCTCTCTTTTATGTCCTGATCAGGCAATAAAGGTGGATGAAGAGGATGAAAACTGAAAATCTATTTATACCCGGGAACGAGGCCTGTGCCCGGGGGGCAATTAAGGCTGGCTGCCGGTTTTTTGCTGGTTATCCCATTACACCCTCTACAGAGATAGCAGAAGACATGGCGCTGTTTCTCCCCCGGGAGGGGGGTACTTTTATCCAGATGGAGGATGAGATATCTGCATTGGGCGCAGTTATAGGTGCAGTTTGGGGAGGTTTGAAGGGAATGACCGCCACTTCTGGCCCAGGGTTTTCCCTAATGCAGGAACACATAGGCTACGCAGTGATGACTGAAACTCCCCTGGTCATTGTAAACATGCAAAGAGGTTCCCCTTCAACTGGACAGCCAACCATGGCTTCCCAGAGTGATATGATGCAGGCCCGTTGGGGTTCCCACGGAGACTACGAGATCATAGCCTTATCTCCATCATCAGTCCAGGAATGTTTTGATTTTACAGTGGAAGCATTTAATCTGGCTGAAAAGTATCGGGTCCCGGTAATGGTGATGAGTGATGAGATCGTGGGCCACATGAGGGAGAAGATCACCATCCCGGAAAAGGTGAAGATCAAGGCTCGACAAATGCCAAGTGAATCTCCTCCTGATTTCTTACCATATAAGGCTGCTCCGAATGGAACCAGTTCCATGCCTGCTTTTGGTGATGGATATGATCTGCACATAACCGGACTCACCCATGATGAACGGGGATATCCTGATGCATCCAGTCCGAAGGCACATTCCGTTTTGGTTAATCGGCTTTGTAACAAGATCCTGGAACACACCGACGAAATCAGCCGTATAAAAAGTCATTACACCGAAGATGCCGAGGTCGTTGTCTTAACTTACGGAGCCCCAGCCCGGCCCGGGTTAAAGGCGGTGAGAATGGCCCGTGAACAGGAACTGAAGGTTGGTTTCATAAAACTCGACACAGTATGGCCATTCCCAGATAAGGCCATTATAAAAAGTTTAAAAGACGTGCAGAGAGTGATTGTGGCCGAAATGAACTTAGGTCAAATATTTTATGAAGTGCAAAGGGTTTTACCCGGAGTAAAGGTGGAAAAAGCTCCAAAAATTGGTGGTGAAATGCATCTTCCCCAGGAAATCCTGGAGCTTATAAAATCAGAAGGAAGATCGGGAGGATAGAAGATGGAAAAAACCAGAGAAAGTCGATTTATGAAGTATCTAAGGAAGGACAGGCTGCCCAACATCTTCTGCGCCGGCTGTGGTAATGGTATAGTGATGAACACCTTCTTCAATGGCATGGAAATGGCAGAGATCAATATGGAAGATGTGGTTTTGGTCTCCGGGATTGGATGTTCTTCCAGAATACCGGGTTATGTGAAGTGTGATTCTCTGCACACCACTCACGGACGACCAATTTCATTCGCCACCGGCGTAAAGCTGGCCAATCCAGACCGGAATGTGGTGGTCTTTTCTGGCGATGGAGACGCTGCTGCCATTGGTGGTAATCACCTCATTCACGGGGCCCGGAGAAACATAGATCTCACGGTTATATGTATAAACAACAGTATCTATGGAATGACCGGGGGACAGATAAGTCCCACCAGCCCCCAGGGAAGTTACGGGAGCACAGCACCCTACGGGTCCCTTGAAAATCCTTTTGATCTTTCTAAACTGGTCACCGCAGCCGGGGCAAGTTATGTGGCCCGCTGGACCACAGCCCACCCCCTGCAGCTTTCCAGTGCCATAAAAAAGGGCCTGAAGAATAAGGGATTCTCCTTCATCGAGGTGGTTTCTCAATGTCCCACTTATTTCGGCCGTAAAAACCGGATGAAATCACCCCTGGATATGATGCAGTGGATGAAGGAAGAAAGTGTGGTTAAGAGAAAGGCCGACCGGATGGATGTGGCTGAGTTGGAAGGTAAAATAATCGTAGGCGATTTCCAGAAGAAAGATGCTCCTGAGTTTTCAGAGAGAATCTGCCAACTTTCCAGTGAAAAATGTCCCCTAGAAAAACCATCGGCGGTTCGATCAGCATACCGGGGTGATTAAAGTGCGTAAAGAGATAAGAATCGCTGGCTTCGGCGGTCAGGGCATTATACTGGCAGGAATAGTTATTGGAAAGGCAGCCGCACTGTATGATGGATTAAACGCCGTTCAAACCCAGTCATATGGTCCAGAAGCTAGGGGCGGGGCTTCACGAACAGAAGTGGTAATCAGTGACCAGGAAATAGATTATCCTAAAGTTCAAAGGCCGGATATATTGGTGGCCATGTCCCACGAGGCCCTTATTAAATATCTGGATGACTTGAAAGATGAGGGCATTCTGATCATAGATCCGGATCTTATCCTGGAAGATGAAATACTCCCCTTTGTGAAAGAACATAACATCAAACTTTACCGGGCACCAGCCACTCGCACCGCCGAGGAAGAGATTAGGCTACGCATAGTGGCCAACATCGTGATGATAGGGGCCATAACAGGTATCACTAGGGTCATTTCTGAGAAAGCCGCTAGAAATGCTGTTAAAGTTAGTGTACCCCCCGGTACTGAGGATAAAAATCTCTCTGCATTCGAAGCAGGTTTAAAATTAGCTAAAGGATGATTGAAAATGAAAATCTATGAATACCGGGCCAAGGAGATATTCAGCGAGGAAGGCATAACCATCCCCAGGAGTAGGATGGTGAAAACCGCCGAGGATGCTCTTCAGGCAGCCGAAGAGATAGGAGTGCCGGTAGCCATTAAATCCCAGGTTCTTGTGGGGGGAAGAGGCAAAGCCGGCGGCATAAGATTTGCCAAAAACCCATCTGAGGCATATGAAGTGGCACAAGAACTTCTAGGTATGGAAATAAAGGGTGAAAAGGTAAATAAACTCCTGGTCGAGGAAAAATTGGCCATTGAATCTGAATATTATCTCAGTGTGGCTCTGGATCGTTCTGCCAGACAGGCTCTGATCATGACCAGTACCGAAGGAGGCGTGGATATTGAACAAGTGGCTCTTCAGAACCCGGAGAAGATCCTGAAGTTTCATGTGAATCCCCTCCAGGAGTTCTTGCCCTACATGGCCCGGGACATGGCCCGTAAAATGGGGGTAAATGATCCACTCATCCCATCTATCGGATCCTATATTTTCAAACTTTACACCGTCTTTCAAATATATGATGCTAACCTAGTAGAAATCAACCCCTTAGTGGTTACTAGTAATGGAATAGTGGCAGCTGACGCCAAGCTGGATGTGGATGATGACTCCCTCTACCGGCAGAAAAAACTGGCCCACCTCCAGGAGGGTTCCCAGGATGAATTTGCCTACGTAGAACTGGATGGTGATATCGCGGTCATTGGTAATGGTGCTGGACTCACCCTTAGCGGAATGGACATGCTGCACTTATACGGCGGTAAACCAGCCACTTTCCTGGATATTGGTGGAGGTGCCTCCCAGGAAAATATTGCCCGTGCTCTCAATTTGGTTATATCCAATCCCCGGGTTAAAGTCGTATTTCTAAACGTATTAGGTGGAATAACCAGGGCCGATGATGTAGCCCGTGGAATTATTGATGTAATGAGCCAGGCTAAAAGGATGGTTCCTCTGGTTATTCGTTTAACTGGTACCAATGAAGAAGAAGGACAGCGACTTTTAAATGAAGCAGGGGTGAGCTTTGAAACTTCCATGGAAGCTGCCGCCCAAAGGGCGGTGGAGATCTTAGATGGTATCAGAAATACCAAATAAAATTTTTTTTTATAAAAAATATCTTACATAGTGCGGCGTATTCTCACTACATGAGCCATAACTAGGGCTGAGAGAACAATATACGTCAACATGGCCGCTCCGTTAAAGCTTCTATTAAACAGGAACAACCCCACTATGGTTTGTACCAGGAAGGCCGATAATGCTCCGATTAGTAATGCTTCACGTCCCAGGTACATCCTACTGCCGTTTTTTCTTTTTTTACGATACTCTCGCAGCGCGTAAAAGCCGCTACATGTAACCAGCAGCACCCAGCCCATCAGAAGTAGAAGTCCCAGGTAGCCAAAGTCAAAGGCCACTCCGAATATTCCTGGAAGCATGTAGTCTATGGCGTCCTTTTTGGTCACCAGCACCCCAAAAAAGAGTGGGTAGGGGAGGGTGAAGTAGTTTATGAAACTCATGGGCAGAGATAGGTACCCATCTGATCCCCCCAGGCAGTTGGAGGCCCAGTAACACGATCCCTGCACATGTCCCCACAGGGCCGTGTTTTTTATAACCATTTTTATGCTGGGAATGGCAAATTCTTCGAGTCTACTTAATCTTAATAGGGGGCTCAATATGGTGGCATTGAATATCCGGGAAAGTATTTCCAGTAAACCAAAGGCACCAATAGCAGCTACTACCACGGTCCCAATTCTTTTAGGTGTTATCTTAACACTTCTTTTGAAGCTTTTGGACATGATTAAGGTACCTAATATCCAGCCCAGGACCCATAGGATCAGGAAGGAACGGTGCATTATCATTCCTGCTATGCCGATAACCACAAATAGGATCCAGGATAGGGCCGTGATGGATGAAGATTTAATATCAACCTCGCTTAGTAGGCTGGCCGAGGCAGTCAGGGTAACCCAGGAGAAAACCGCCACAGCACCAAAGGGATGGGTGAACTCATGGTGGGATACGTATGGTAAAAATAGAAAGATAGCATCTACACTGAACAGGCCCGCCAGTAAAATGGTTAAAATCATAGATAGAAAGAGTACCATGCTCAGGGGGATGGCCACCACATTGAAAAGCAGTATGATGCCCAAGTGGATCATCAATCCCACTTCTATAATGAACTGCAGATGGTTTTCGGCTATTAACATGATATCACTGTAATTAACATTCCCCTTTTTCTGTGGCCCTTTTTATAATTCTATTGTTTTAAGGTGTCATATTAATTTGACTATTTTGTAAGCCTATCTGGATGGTTGAAAGTTGTAATGGAAGGATATATTCTGTTTTAAAAGTTTTATTGTCCAAAAAGTCCCTGCAGGTAGTTAAAAAGGTTCTCTAAAAACGCGGTGATCTGGGCCAGTATTCCCTGGGCTTGGGTGGCCTCTTGGGTGGCTTGCTGCAACTGATTTTTAAATTCTGTGAGGTTTCCTTGGGCTTTTTGGGAATTGGAGATGGCTTCTGCAATTTGCTGGGCTTGCTGGTCACTGAGGTTGATGTTCATGTTGTTGGCTAGGTTGATGACCACGATCTTTATCTGGGCGGGGTCCTGCAGATTCTGCTTTTGAACTTCCACTTTGGTCTTATCAAAAAGGTCGGCAATGGTATCTGGATTCTGTCCAGTCTGGTTTACCAGTTGGGTTTCCACATAAAGCTCCTCTGTCGCAGCCTTTTTGGCTTCTTCTGGTATGGGGGTTCCAACTGCTAGTTCATAGGACTTCAGAACACCGGCCAGCGCAGATTCCCCCGAAGCCACGACCGGGGATGAGACCACCACGTAACCATTCTCAATTCCGGACGACTTGAGGGCAGTGGCGTACATCTTGGAAGTCACTGTTTTTACTTTACTGGTGTCTACGATGATTTTAATGCCCTGGCTGTAGCTTAGATCCACCAGTGCACACGAAAAAATTTGGCTGGACTTGTAGTTCCTTCCGGTGATATTTTTGGAGATGGAATTAACTTCAGAAGCAGTTATTACCCGATAATTAGCATCTTTCAAATCCTTATCGCTGTGGGACTGGAAATAATTATACATGGTATCTTTATAAGCCTGATTCGAGTATGTTGTTTCTCCATAGGTTATGGCCAGTCCCTGTGCACTGTAGACCGGGGACAGGGCCACCACTATAATAATTAACAGCAACAGTAACCTTCTCATTTAGACCACCTGAACATCTTATCATCTACCTGATTTTATAAATCAAGTGACTTTATAATATATTATAATCTGATAATTTTTTTAAATTTTAGATTGTATTTACTGGAGTAGCAACACCCGACTCGCCCGGGATTCATCTACAATCTTTTTATCACATAGATCTGCTATGGACTGGGCAAAAGTCTGCATCTGGGCATAGGAAGGCATATTATCAAATTTCAGACGCGTTCTAGAACTCCCCACGTACATATATGCCTTGATCTCCACAAAATCCGGATCGCTGCTATTTATCAGGTCCGCATACTCCTGGGGATGGAACATGTTGTAGTCCTTAACACAGGTCATTCTAATAACACTACGGCAATCAAAGCTGGAAAGCATATCCAGGGATTGGTTTAATTTTTGCCACCCATCTTCAACTTGGGGCTGGCAAAGATCATTGTATATCTTTTGGTTAGGTGCATCCAAGGATATGTAGAGTTGGGTGGGCTCCACAGACAAATTTTCTAGTTTTTCCGGGTTAAGACCGTTGCTTACCAGGAAGGTAGTGAACTTCTGGCGTCTAAACTCCTCGAGAAGTTCCTCAATGGGAGGGTAGAGTAATGGTTCTCCTGCCAGGGATATGGCGGCATTGTTGGGATGCTGCGCCTGCTGTACCTTAAGCCGGTTTGCTTTTTCATTACCAAAATAGCCTACCAGAAGACTTCTCTGTGCTTTAATTCCCTCCTCTATTATTGTCTTAGGTTCATCACAGGGACCCTGCCACTCGGTGTTGGTAATGGAAATATCTCTCCAGCAAAAGAGGCATTTATGATGACAAAAGGGGATGCTGGGTGACATCTGAAGACACCGGTGGCTTTCGATTCCATAAAACTTTTCCTTATAACAGACTCCACTATCGGTGAGACTTTTTTTGGTCCAGTGGCACACTTTAACTGCGGCGTGGCCATGGGAACCCACAAAACGGTAGCCTTTCTTTTCCAGGTCCTTTAGATCCGCATCTTGAATTTGCATCTGGTGATCATTTCTCCCCATATAAATTATAAATATGCACTGTTAGTGTGAATGGAACACTTCCTTATATATAATTATATGGTTAAGGGGGCTGCGATAATTTTAGCAAGCTATAAATAGGATTAATAATTATTCTAACATCCTTTTTTTTATATTACCGCCAAAATTAAGTGATATCTGCTCTAAAATCTTAATTATTACAAAAATACTAAAAGGTATCTTAAATCTCTAAATATTCTAATGGCAGTTATTTATCCTATTTTCCGTTTTTTAAACTATTATACTAAATAAATTCCATAAAGGAAGATCTGGTACTAGGTGGGCCTAATTTGGCCTCGGGATGTCTGGATAAAAAACTATCAATTATGGTGATTTTGGATAAACAGCCTTTAGAAAAAGCTGATTAATTTAAAATACCAATGGAGGAGTCGGCATGGGTGAGGCTCATTTAAATAACTTCCTACAGCGTCTTAAATCTAAAAAAAAGCCCAATGGGTGCCTTTTGATGGGGAAAAAATAGAAAGCTTTATATGGAATGCTCATTTGACACATAATCAAGTCCAAAGGTGTTCCATTTTTCATATGGAACCACGGAGGCGGTATAATCAAGCGACTTAAAATTGGTGCACTCTTTTTTGCACTAGGCCTAGCCTTATGCATCCTGCCCTTGGCCGGTGGAGTGAATGACCAAGAACAAAGTACTGTGAAGGTACCTGAAAAATCTGCATGTAATGATGTTGTAGAAGTAAACGCTGCCTACAAAACTTACTACAAGAAAGTAGTCTATTATAAACGAGTTTACAGCAAAGGTAAGTACCGGTATGTTAAGGCCTACCGCTACGTGAAGTACTACAAAACCGTCAAAGCATCATCCAAGACCTCTACCAAAACTTATTCTACCTCTTCAAAATACCGAAAAACTTACTACAAGAAAGTAGTCTATTATAAACGAGTTTACAGTAAGGGCAAGTACCGGTATGTTAAGGCCTACCGCTACGTAAAGTCCTACAAATACGTTAAAAAAATATACACCACCTACAGTGGCACAGCCACCGTAGCCAGTGACTCAGGGGAAGCAACAATACTGCGCGGCGCAGCTCAATACGGATACAGTGGTGCGGCCCATGATGGAGCCACCATGGAAAAAATCGGAGCTGGCGACTGCTGGGCCATGAGCGACTATTTACAAACGAAATTCTCCAAAGCAGGGATCCAGTCCAGGGTAGTTCAGTACGCAAACGGTTACTCATCACGCCATCGTTCAGTGCAGCTTTACCAGAATAACAAATGGCTAGACGTACCCTACAAGCAATACGGCATTAACCAAATGTTCAGCGCCCAATCCAGCAAACCAGGCATGACGGTAATAACAGGCGGATAAACGCATAGAATTTAAACCCTAATCAACAGTTGAATGCACAACTGTTGATATACTCTATTTTTCTATTTTAAGCCCGATAATTGTTCTATCAAAACTCTTATGGTTTTTAAATTACTAATTCATCAATAAGGATTTTATAAGGGCTTTATTTATCTTAAGGGAAAAACCACAATCCTTTTATGATCTGATATTATAAACAGATATACATACTAAACCTTAATTGGGGGCGTATTATGAAAATGAATGGAAAACCTCTGGTAATTCTAAATTTTAAGACATATCTTGAATCTACTGGATTGAATGCCCTAAAACTTGCCAAGGCTTCAGAAGAAGTGGCAGATGAGACGGGGGTTGCCATAGCCGTTGCAACTCAAGCTGCGGACTTGTGGAGGATATCCACGGAAGTTAACATCCCGGTCTTCGCCCAACACGTGGATGCTATAGATGCTGGTGGACACACGGGTAGTGTTCTTCTGGAATCAGTTAAACAGGCTGGTGCCCAGGGAATCTTAATTAATCATTCTGAACAAAGAATGGAGCTTGCGGATATGGATGTGGTGGTCAAAAAAGCAGCCCAGGCCGAGATGGTGAGTGTGGTCTGCACTAACAACGTGGATACCAGTGCCGCAGCTGCCACCCTCCAACCCGACTTCGTGGCCATCGAACCTCCAGAGCTGATTGGCTCTGGAATACCCGTATCCCAGGCCGAACCGGAAGTTGTGGAGGGAACCGTAGAAGTTATTCACGATATTAACCCCGAAGTAGGAGTTCTCTGCGGTGCTGGAATCTCCACTGGGGACGATATGAAGGCTGCTCTGGACCTGGGAACCGAAGGGGTACTTTTAGCATCGGGCATAATTCTGGCGCCTGATCCTAAAGAAGCCCTTTTAGGTTTGGTTAGTAAGTTATAGATATTTTAAATAGGTGTAAATGATGGTGGAACATTCTCTGGACTTTTATACATTGGATGATCTGGAAATCGAAGGAAAAACCACCCTGGTTAGGGTGGATATTAATTCTCCAGTGGACCCTGTTACGGGTATCATCCTGGACGATACTCGAATTCGTCTGCACGCCGAAACAATAATTGAACTTTCATCCCGGGGTGCTAAGACGGTTATCCTGGCCCATCAAAGCCGTCCAGGTAAGAATGATTTCACCACCCTGAGCCAGCATGCGGAGATTCTATCAGCCATCGTGGGGAAAAAGGTGCGTTACGTAGATGATATCTTTGGCAGTAATGCCCGACAATCCATATCCGGAATGAACGCCGGAGATATAATCCTTCTGGAAAACGTTCGCTTCTATTCGGAGGAGATCTTGAAGAGGGACCCGCCTCAGCAGGCCGATACCCACCTAGTAAGAAAGCTAGCTCCTCTGGCTGATTTTTTCGTCAACGACGCCTTCGCAGCTGCCCACCGTTCTCAACCCTCCCTGGTAGGATTCTCTTTTGATATGCCTTCCGTGGCAGGAAGGGTAATGGAAAGGGAACTTAGAGCGCTTTACAGTGCAGTTAGAAGTGTAAAGAGGCCCTGCGTATTTGTTCTGGGTGGGGTTAAGGTGGATGATTCCATTATGGTTATGGAAAATGCTTTAGATGCAGTTAATGCTGATTATGTTCTAACCACAGGTTTAGTGGCCAATATATTCCTGTGGGGTGCAGGAGTCAATATAAAAAAGTACAACCGAAATTTAATTAAAGACCGTGATTACTGTGACTACGTAAGGAAAGCCAAAAATCTCTTAAAGAAGTTCCCAGAACAGATCAAGATCCCGGTGGATCTGGCAGTCTGTAAGGGGGACAAAAGGGAGGAATATCCGGTTAAAAAACTCCCTAACTTACCCATATTTGATATTGGAACCGAAACCATAACCGAATATGCTCAGATCATAAGGCAGTCCCGCACCATATTTGCCAATGGTCCGGCGGGAGTATTCGAGAAAGATGGCTTCAACATAGGAACCGAAGATGTCCTGAATGCCATTTCATCCTCTACTGGATTTTCCATTATCGGAGGCGGTCATTTGGCCGCTGCAGCAAATCGCATGGGACTTAAGGGAATCAGCCATATCAGCAGTGGCGGTGGGGCATCCATAAGTTTGGTGGCTGGTGAAAAACTACCTGCAGTTGAGATTTTAAGGGAATCTGCCCTGAAGTACCGTTTGTAAGTGAATTCCTAATAACGAAAATTAATAAGGCATTTCTATTCTAGCCCGCTCTACCCAAAACTTTATATGGAATATTTTCTTAAATTTAGTTGCTCTAACTATGCCTCGGTAGCTCAGTCTGGTGGAGCGCGAGACTTGTAATCTCGTGGTCGCGGGTTCAATTCCCGTCCGGGGCTCTAGGCGTAGTATAAATCATCACATACTTAGAATAAAGAACAGTATGAAGGGGACCATAGGGTAGCTTGGTCGATCCTTTGGGCTTTGGGAGCCTGAGACTCCGGTTCAAATCCGGGTGGTCCCATCCAAAACCCGCCTTAGCTCAATTTGGCAGAGCATCGGACTGTAGATCCGAGGGTTGCTGGTTCAAGTCCGGCAGGCGGGATTTATAATAAGATGTGTAGAGCTTAAGAATTTGTGAATCAAATACAAAAGACATGAAGAACTTCTCTACTGATCTACACAATTTAAATAGAAAACACTGATGACCAAGTAAGATATCGATCCGGTTCAAAGAAAAAGTATATAAGTAAGTACAGTTAAACTCTCAATACTCTCATTCTATGAGTTGCCCTGGTGGTGTAGGGGCTATCATGTGGGCCTGTCGAGCCCACGACTCGGGTTCAAATCCCGGCCAGGGCGTCTAGAGGGCCCGTAGCTCAGTCTGGGAGAGCGCTTGGCTTTTAACCAAGTGGTCGCGGGTTCAATTCCCGTCGGGCCCGTTCTAATTTTTTCCTGGAGGAACTAAATGGTGAAGAAGGATATCTTAAAACACAAACTTGTTCCAGATCATGTTGTTTTGAAGAAAAATCAAATAGTTAAGGTACTCAAAGCGATGGAAGTCCACCCTGAGCAGCTTCCGAAAATAAAGTTAGACGATCCAGTAGTAAAGGCAATCGGTGCAAAAGAGGGGGATGTCATTAAAATCACTCGAAATAGCCAGACTGCGGGGAAATTCGTCAGTTACCGATTGGTATTAGGATAATATGGTTTTAAAAAAGCCAGTTATAAATAGCCTAATTATTAATAATTATTAATAAATTGGAGAAAATTTAAGATTAAAATATTTTATTTACACGTATTTGTTTTTGGAGGAATTTAATGGTGAAAAATGCCTGGGAATTGGTAGATGCCTTTTTTAATGACTACAATCTGGTAGATCATCATCTGAAGTCATACAACGACTTTGTTGATCACCGCATACAGGATATAATTGACATAGCAGAACCCATAGTTCTTGAACAGGGTGATTACTGCATACAAACCGGCCAACTGGAGATTAGGAAGCCATTCATCAAGGAAGCCGACGGATCTAAGAGTAAGGTTTTCCCTACCGAGGCCCGACTTCGTAACCTGACCTACTCTGCTCACATGTACCTGGACATGGCCCTGATAAAGGGAGAAACAGAACAGGACATGGAGAAGGTTTACATCGGTGAACTGCCGGTGATGCTAAAATCCAGTATCTGCCATTTGAATGGCCTTAACCGGGCTGAAGTAGAGGAAAATGGTGAAGATCCCCAGGATCCTGGTGGTTATTTCATTGTTAATGGTTCCGAAAGGGCCATAGTAACCATGGAGGAAATAGCCCCTAACAAGGTTATTTTGGAAAGAATCGGGGAGAAAGAAGACCGCCGAGCCAGAGCCATTGTTACTTCAATAAAAAGTGGATTCAGGGCGAGGATAACTTTGGAATATCGTAAACCAAGGAAGAAGGGAGTTTTCCTCAGAATCTCATTCCCCTACGTCCCGGGAGAAATACCATTAGTGGTTTTATTAAGGGCCCTAGGGCTGGAAAAGGATGTGGATCTGGTTAACAGTGTTTCTGAAGAAAATGACATACAATTCCTGCTTATCGATGACATACAGACCTCGGAGATAACCACCACCTACGATGCCATCAAGTACATCGGAAACCGGGTGGCCAAGGGTATGACCGAAGAATACCGGATAAAAAGAGCCGAAGACGTCATAGACCGTTATCTATTACCACATATGGGTGTGGACTCAGATAAAAGAGCAGATAAAGCCACTTACCTGGCAGAAATGACCGAAATGTTACTCCAGGTAATTTTCGACGAGCGTGAACCCCACGACAAGGATCACTACGCTAATAAAAGACTCCGAGTTTCCGGAGACCTCATGGAGGATCTCTTCCGAGTTGCTTTTACCAGTCTAACCCGAGACATGACTTACCAATTAGAAAGAAGTTTAACCCGAGGTAAAGAACCTTCAGTTAAACAGGCCGTACGTTCCGATGTATTAACCGAAAACATCAAACACGCCATAGCCACTGGAAACTGGGTCGGAGGCCGTGCTGGTGTAAGCCAGCTCTTGGATCGTACCAGTTATATGGGAACTTTATCTCACCTTAAAAGGGTTGTTTCACCCTTAAGCCGCAGTCAACCTCACTTCGAGGCTCGTGACTTGCATCCCACCCAGTTTGGTAAAATATGTCCCAACGAGACTCCAGAGGGTCCTAACTGTGGGCTGGTGAAGAACCTGGCTATAATGGCCCGCATATCTGATGGTTCTGACCCGGATGAACTGGAGAGGTCCATCAAAAAGATGAAACTCATAAATCCCATATAACAAAAGGAGAAGGATTAATATTCATTTTATAAACTTTAATCTGCCATTGGGGGCGAATCTGTGAAAAAATGTAAGGTCTATATTAACGGAAAGCTTATAGGAACCTGTAAAGATCCGGAAGTTTTTGTGGAAGCCATACGCCAAAAAAGACGTTCTGGAGCCGTTTCCTCGGAGACAAACATCACCTACTATCATGATAACAACGAGATATATATTTTCAATGATCCGGGGCGTACCCGGAGGCCAGTTATCGTAGTCCAGGACGGAAAATCCCTGCTTACAGAGGAGCACATACAGAAAGTCCAGGACGGGGAGATTAACTGGGATGACCTAGTGGCGGAGGGTGTAATTGAATACTTGGATGCCGAAGAGGAAGAAAATACTTACCTGGCCATGTTCCCGGATGAATTAACCCCGGATCACACCCACCTGGAGATTGACCCCGCCACCATGCTGGGGATCTGCGCCGGAATCATCCCCTACGCCAACCACAACTCATCCCCCCGTAACACCATGGAAGCCGGTATGACCAAACAGGCCCTAGGATTATACGTATCCAATTATCATCTGCGTACTGACACCCGAGCCCACTTAATGCACCATCCACAAGTTCCAATGGTAAAAACCAGGAGTATGGATGCTACTCAATATGATCAGCGCCCCTCCGGTCAGAACTTCGTGGTGGCAGTGATGTCCTACGAAGGATACAACATGGAAGACGCTTTAATTCTTAATAAGGCCTCTATAGAAAGAGGACTGGCCCGTTCATCATTTTTCAGATCTTACGAAGCCTCGGAACGCAGGTACCCGGGTGGACAGGAAGACAAGTTTGAGGTTCCTGAGAATATAGTGCGGGGCTACCGCTCCGAAGAGGTTTACCGGAACCTAGACGAGGACGGAATCGTTAATCCCGAGGTGGAAGTAACTTCGGGAGATGTGCTGATTGGTAAGACTTCGCCACCAAGGTTCCTGGAGGAAATAGACGAGTTCGGAACTGTGGCTGAAAGAAGACGTGAAACTTCGGTGACTGTTCGTCACGGAGAACACGGAGTGGTGGACGCGGTGCTGTTAACTGAAACTGTGGAGGGAAGTAAACTGGCCAAGATCAGAGTCCGAGACCAGAGACAACCTGAATTTGGAGATAAATTCGCATCCCGACACGGACAGAAGGGAGTAGTGGGACTGATTGTACCCCAGGAAAACATGCCCTTCACCGAGGATGGTGTAGTTCCCGACTTGGTAATCAATCCCCACGCCATTCCATCCCGTATGTCGGTGGGACAGGTGCTGGAGATGCTGGCTGGTAAGGCTGGCTGCCTGGAAGGAGTGCGCATGGATGGAACTCCATTCAGCGGTAACCATGAATTGGAAATTATGGACCTCCTTCGTGAGAATGGATTTGAAACCGCCGGCCGGGAATCTCTCTACAACGGGATCACCGGTGAAAGGATAGAGGCGGAAATCTTCATTGGAGTGGCCTATTATCAGAAACTGCACCACATGACCTCCGACAAAGTATACGCCAGGTCACGGGGACCAGTACAAGTCTTAACTCGGCAACCAACCGAGGGAAGGGCCCGTGAAGGTGGTCTCCGGTTTGGTGAAATGGAACGGGACTGTTTAATCGCCCACGGGGCGGCCTTGGCACTCAAAGAACGTCTTCTGGATGAATCAGATAAGTACGATGCCATTGTGTGTTCTGATTGTGGTATGATAGCCATCTACGATCGTATAAGGGATAAAAAATACTGTTCCATCTGTGGAGAGTCTGACACTTTCCCGGTGGAAATTTCATACGCATTTAAATTACTGCTGGACGAACTCAAGAGCCTGTGCATATTCCCTAAGCTGGTTCTGGAGGATAAGGCTTGAATTTAGGGTGTAAGAGGATAAGGAGAGATTTAGTTTGACAGGAATTATAAAAAAGATTGCCCAAATCAACTTCGGCCTGCTTTCCCCGGAGAATATCCGTAATATGTCCGTAACCAAGATCGTGACTCCCGACACCTATGATGAAGACGGGTACCCTATAGAGGCTGGTTTAATGGACCCTCGTCTGGGGGTTATTGACCCTGGACTCCGATGCCGGTCCTGCGGATCCAAGGGTGGTGATTGTCAGGGGCATTTTGGACACATCAACCTGGCTCGACCGATAATTCACGTGGGATTCGCGGACACCATACACAAAATACTGCGTTCAACCTGCAGTAGCTGTGGTAAGGTCTTGCTCACAGATTCTGAGAAGGAATTCTACATGGGGAAGATAGAGGCCCGGATCAAGAATGAAGAAAGCATAACCGATATCATAAAGGATATTTACACCCTGGCTCGACGGGACGACTGTCCACACTGCCAACAGGAGGCCGAAATCAGGAAAAACGCTGAATTCATGATCCAGAACTCGGAAGAGATCCTGGAGGAGATTGGCCCGGACTTAGATGCTGATACCAAGAAGAAAATCGAAGATAAGGTTCAGAAACTGGTGGAACTGGAAGAAAAACGTGTGTCTTCCGGGGAAATGGACGACATGGAACCTAATGCAGATATTAATGCCATAAAGGATGCCACTGAAGAGCTCATCAAGGTGGTTAAGGATATCAAGGGCCAGAATGATGAGGTCACCAAGGAGCTCCAGGAATTGGTGGAGCCCATTTACCAGGAAGCTAAAAGAGCGCAGCAGAGGACCATCCAGGAGGATATCAAAATCGACAAGCCCGTGTCACTGGTGGAAGGTAACTACAAGCTCACTCCCAGCGAAGTACGGGAATGGCTGGAGAAAATTCCTGAAGATGATTATTACCTGGTGGGAATCAACCCCAAAATCGCCAAACCGGAATGGATGGTTCTAACAGTCTTACCTGTTCCTCCAGTGACGGTCAGACCTTCTATCACCCTGGAAACTGGTGAAAGATCAGAAGATGATTTGACCCACAAGCTGGTGGATATTCTGCGTATAAACCAGCGACTTAAGGAGAACATGGAAGCTGGAGCACCACAACTCATCGTGGAGGATCTGTGGGAGCTTTTACAATATCACGTTACCACATACTTTGACAACGAGGCCTCCGGAGTTCCTCCTGCCCGGCACCGATCCGGAAGGCCACTTAAAACTTTAGCTCAACGTTTAAAGGGTAAGGAAGGGCGTTTCAGAAGTAATCTTTCCGGTAAGAGGGTAAATTTCTCAGCCCGGACTGTTATTTCCCCGGACCCCAACATCAGTATTAATGAGGTGGGGGTGCCGGAGATGATAGCCACCGAGGTCACGGTACCGGTCTACGTAACGGAATGGAACATTGAACAGATGAAAAAATACATTGAAAACGGTTCCAAAATACACCCCGGTGCCAACTACGTTATCCGACCTGATGAACGGAAGATTAGGGTTTACGATGAGACCAAGGAGTCCATCCTGGAAAAAATAGAACCCGGCTACGTGGTGGAACGTCACTTAATGGATGGTGACATTGTGCTCTTCAACCGGCAGCCTTCTCTGCACCGTATGTCCATGATGGCCCACGAAGTGAAGGTACTTCCTCATAAAACTTTCCGACTTAACCTCTGTGTCTGCCCCCCTTACAACGCTGACTTTGACGGGGACGAAATGAACATGCACGTCTTCCAGACCGAGGAATCCAGGGCAGAGGCCAAATCGTTGATGCGGGTACAGGAACATATATTATCGCCCCGTTTCGGAGGACCCATCATTGGTGGTATTCACGATCATATATCGGGTGGATACCTGTTGACCCGGGATGGTTCGGTTTTCAAGGAGGAAGACGTTTTCCAGATGGCTCAAAAATCACAGCTTCCCATGCCCGAACCTAAAAATCGAGATTGGACTGGTAAAGAGATATTCAGTCTACTACTGCCCAATGAACTGCACATGGTTTACCGGGCGGAGATCTGTCGTAAATGTGATGAATGTCTACGAGAAGAGTGTAAAAACGATGCTTACGTGGTAATCGAAAACGGAGAACTTAAAATGGGGGCTATCGATGAGAAAGCCTTCGGCGCATTCTCCGGTAAAATCTTAGATTCCGTGGTTAAGGAGTATGGCACAGACCGGGCTCGTAAATTCCTGGATTCAGCCACCAAACTGTCTATATCTGGTATTATGAAAAGGGGATTCACCACCAGTACTGCTGATGAGGAAATACCCCGGGAAGCCAGGGATCGTATAGAGGAACTATTAAGCAACGCCGAGAAGAAAGTTGAACAACTAATTGAAGCCTACCACAACGAGGAACTGGAAGCTCTGCCAGGCCGCAGCCTCCGGGAGACCCTGGAGATGAAGATCATGCAGGTCTTAGGTGAAGCCCGGGACAAATCCGGGGAGATAGCGGAAAGCTACTTTGGAATGGATAACCATGCCGTTATAATGGCTTTAACCGGCGCACGTGGGTCCATGCTTAACCTGACCCAGATTGCAGCCTGTGTGGGCCAGCAATCTGTACGGGGTGGTAGGATAGAAAGAGGATATCGTAACCGGACCTTACCCCACTTCCAGGAAGGTGAGTTGGGTGCTAAGGCCAGTGGATTCGTCCATTCCAGTTACAAATCCGGTTTGGACCCTCTGGAGTTTTTCTTCCACGCCATGGGTGGAAGAGAAGGGCTGGTTGATACTGCGATCCGTACGGCCCAGAGTGGTTACATGCAGCGTCGTCTGGTAAATGCCCTGCAGGACTTGAACGTTAACGAAGATGGAACGGTGCGGGACAACCGGGGAGTGGTTATACAAACCCGCTACGGTGAAGATGGAATTGACCCCGCCAAGAGTGACTTTGGTAAGGTGGCCGATATTGACCGGCTCATTGAGGAAATGCGTATCAAAGCCAAGGCAGATAAATAGGGGATAATATCAAACTTGATTTATGGGGACTAAAGGCAACTACAGGTGGTTATGTGGATATTAAGAAGGTAGAAAAGGTGGTTAAGAAGAAAAAGGCAGATTTCCCGGAGCAGCTTATCGAGGATATCGCCGAGGCAGCGGAAAGGCATAAATTGAAGGCTGCCGAGCTGGATGAACTAGTGGGAAACCTTAAAAAAGCCTATGAAAGAGCTGAGGTGGAATCTGGCGAAGCAGTTGGTACTGTAGCTGCCCAATCGGTAGGGGAACCTGGTACACAGATGACCATGCGTACTTTTCACTACGCAGGGGTAGCAGAACTCAACGTTACCCTGGGACTGCCTCGTCTTATCGAAATTGTAGATGCCCGGAAGAAGATATCCACACCAACCATGGCCATATACTTCGATGAAGACTATGCTGCTGATGAAGAGTTTGTAAGAACCATGGCCAACCGCATCGGTAAAATAACCCTAAACGACATCCTGATGGACTTCAACGTTAACTATGGCAGCATGGGTCTGTCCATCGAGATTGATGAGGAGCAAGTTACCGAGAAAAGACTGGACTATGATGAGATCATAAAGAAGATAGAAAAAGCTTTTAAAAAGGTGGAGATAAATAAGAACCTGCTAAGTTTTGAACCTACGATTTCTGAAGCTAAACATGCCATCAGAGAGTTACGACTTTTAGCTGATAAGGTCCGTGATTTACAGATAAGCGGTATCAAAAACATAGGGAAAGTCGTAATCAGGAAGGAAGGCCAGGAATGGGTTATACACACTGAAGGTTCAAATTTAGGGGCCGTCCTTAAGATGGAGGGTGTGGATAAGACCAGGACCACCACTAACGATATCCATGAGGTGGAGAAGGTTCTGGGAATTGAAGCCGCCCGTAATGCAATTATCCACGAAGCCCAAACCACCATGGAGGAGCAAGGACTGACTGTGGACGTCCGGCACATCATGCTGGTGGCGGATATGATGACCGCCGACGGAATAGTTAAATCTATCGGCCGTCACGGTATCAGCGGTGAAAAGGCCAGTGTACTGGCCCGGGCATCATTTGAGGAAACTGGAAAACACCTTTTAAGGGCTAGTATCAGGGGTGAGGTGGACCATCTCACCGGAATAATAGAGAACATTATAATCGGGCAGCCAATACCACTGGGAACAGGGTCAGTTGGCGTCATAATGAAACAGAGAGAATAAGGAGGCATTCTATGGACGTAGATAGAGGAATTCGAGTAGCAGTAGACACAGGAAGTGTCACCCTGGGGTCAGAAAAGACATTACAGGCCCTGAAACTTGGAAAAGGCAAACTAGTCATCATAGCTGAAAATTGCCCCCGGGAAACCAGAGAAGACGTGGAGCACTACTCACAGTTATCAGAAATTCCGGTTTATACCTATGAGGGCACCAGTGTGGATCTGGGTTCCGTGTGCGGTAAACCCTTCACGGTGGCCACCATGATCATCTCCGATCCCGGAGATTCCACCATACTAGAATTAATGGGGTAATTTTTGTGACCATCAAATTCACCACCAACGAGATAAGGTACATCGCCCTGTTCGAGAGCATGACCGGGGCCACCGTCAAAGATTGTCTGGTTGATGAGGAAAACGGTAAATTAACCTTCCTGGTCAAAAATGGTGATATGGGGCTGGCCATTGGAAAGAGGGGAAGTACTGTTTCTAAAGTCCAGAAAACTGTGGATAAGGGTGTGGAAGTTATTGAACACTCCGATGATCAGGTGGAGTTTATCGGCAACCTCATGGCCCCTGCCAAACTTAGAAGTATAAGGGTGCTTCAAAAAGAGAACGGCGAGAAAATTGCCACTATAGAGGCGGATTCACGTAATAAGAGGACTGCTATTGGGAAGGGGGGCCAGAATATAGAAAGAGCCCGAATCCTGGCCAAAAGGCAGCACAACATAAGTAACATCGTAATAAAATAGGAGTAATCAAGCTAAACTTAACTTAAGTTTATTTAAGGAGGAATCATATTTGCCAGGACTTTTCGCAGCAAAAAAGCTTAAAAAGAATCGACAACACTTCAGGTGGAAGGACACTTACTACAAGAGGAAACAGTTACGTCTGGACGTTAAAGCTGATCCTTTGGAAGGCTCATCTCAGGCCCGGGGTATAGTTATTGAAAAGGTGGGTATCGAAGCCAAACAGCCCAACTCAGCCATCCGAAAGTGTGTAAGAGTGCAACTTATAAAGAACGGTAAACAAATCACCGCCTTTGCCCCTGGAGATGGGGCCATCGGATTTATCGATGAACACGACGAAGTGTTAATCGAGGGGATAGGTGGAGGATCAGGAAGATCCAAGGGAGATATCCCTGGTGTTCGCTGGAAGGTAACTAAAGTTAACAACGTGTCCCTGGTAGAAATGGTCCGGGGCAAAATCGAGAAACCAGTACGATAATGTGCTATAGAGGTAATTTTTATGAGTTTTAAGGTTTTTGATAAGTGGGAATTATCGGAGGTGAAGGTGGAAGACATGGGATTGGTTAACTACGTCTGTCTCGACGAGATTATGGTCCCTCATACCATGGGGCGTCATGTCCGAAGGCAGTTTGCCAAATCCAGAGTCTCCATTGTGGAAAGATTGATGAACAAGATCATGAGGACTGAAAGGAACTCTGGGAAGAAGAACAAATCCTACAATCTTGTTAAAGATGCATTTGACATTATAAACCAGCGTTCTAAACAGAACCCGGTTCAAGTATTGGTCAAAGCAGTGGAAAACACCGCACCCCGGGAAGAAACCACCCGTATCAAGTACGGTGGAATCGGATACCAAGTGGCAGTGGACATCGCCCCCCAGAGGAGGGTGGACTTGGCCCTGGCCTTTTTAACCAGGGGAGCATTACAGTCAGCATTTAAACGGAAAAAATCCGCTGAAGAATGTCTGGCTGAGGAGCTGCTCCTGGCAGCCGAGTACGATACCCGAAGCTTCGCCATACAGAAGAAGGAAGAGAAAGAGAGGGTAGCTCGATCTGCCCATTAATCAAGATTTATTAGGTGATACGTGTGAGCAGACGTACTAAAATGATCAACAAGATCAAGGAACTGATGTATCAACCGGAATACATACGAAACATCGGTATCGTGGCCCACATTGACCACGGAAAAACCACCCTATCCGATAACCTCTTAGCTGGTGCGGGTATGATATCTGCGGAACTGGCTGGTGACCAGTTGTACCTGGACTTCGATGAACAGGAACAGGCCCGGGGTATAACTATTGATGCCGCCAACGTGTCCATGGTGCACAAGTACCAGGATGATGAGTACCTCATCAACCTCATTGACACTCCCGGTCACGTGGACTTCGGTGGAGACGTAACCCGAGCCATGCGGGCGGTGGATGGTGCAGTGGTCGTGGTTTGTGCGGTGGAGGGTATCATGCCCCAGACCGAGACCGTGTTGAGGCAGGCTCTCAAGGAAAACGTGCGACCGGTGCTCTTCATTAACAAGGTGGACCGTCTCATAAACGAACTGAAACTGGATCCTGAGGAACTGCAGCAGCGGTTCATAAAGGTTATAGCCAACGCCAATAAACTCATCAAAAACATGGCTCCAGAAGAGCTCAAGAAGAAATGGCAGGTCCGAGTGGAAGATGGTAGTGTAGCATTCGGTTCCGCCTATCACAACTGGGCCATTAACATCAACTTAATGCAGGAAACTGGAATAAACTTTAAGGACATCCTGGAGTACTGTAACAACGAAAAACAGAAAGAATTAGCTCAGAAAGCACCTTTATCCGATGTGCTCCTGGGAATGGTGGTTGAGCACCTGCCCAGTCCGGACATCGCCCAGAGATACCGGGTACCCAACATCTGGTCCGGGGACATCGAGAGTGAGGAAGGTCAGGGAATGATCAACACCGACCCCGACGGACCCCTGGCAGTGATGGTTACCGACGTGAGTATTGATAAACACGCCGGTGAGATCGCCACCGGACGGGTGTACGGCGGTACCATCGAGAAGGGTAGTGAAATCTTCTTCGTAGGATCCCATGGTAAGGCCCGGACCCAGCAGGTGGGAGTGTACTTCGGACCGGAACGGGTGAACACCGACAAGGTACCCGCCGGGAACATCGTGGCCATTACCGGTGCCCGTAACGCCGTGGCTGGGGAAACTATTTCCAGCATGGAACGGAAAATCGAGGCCTTTGAGGGTCTGGAGCACATCTCCGAACCAGTGGTCACCGTGGCGGTAGAGGCCAAAAACACTAAAGACTTACCTAAACTCATTGAATTACTGCGCCAGGTGGGTAAAGAGGACCCCACCGTTAAGATGCAGATCAACGAGGAAACCGGTGAGCACCTGGTGGCGGGTATGGGTGAACTTCACCTGGAGATCATCGCCTACCGTATCAACGAGAAGGGAGTGGAGATCGAGACCTCGGAGCCCATCGTAGTGTACCGGGAAACCATCGCCGGCACTGCTGGTCCAGTGGAGGGTAAATCTCCTAACAAACACAACCGGTTCTACATCGAAATTTCACCCCTACCAGACTCGGTTTACCATGCCATCCAGGAAGGAACCATCAAGGAAGGTAAGGTCAAGGGTAAAGAGAATGCATCCATCTTCATGGAAGCCGGTCTTCCCAAGGATGAAGCCCGGAAGGTGTGGGATGTTTATGATAAGAGCGTATTCATCAACGCCACCCGTGGTATCCAGTACCTGGATGAGATCAAGGAATTACTCCTGGAAGGATTCGAGAGTGCCATGGATGATGGCCCTATAGCCCGGGAGAGGGTGATGGGACTTAAAATCAGACTGGTAGATGCTAAAATACACGAGGACGCAGTACACCGTGGCCCAGCCCAGGTACTGCCCGCCATCCGAAAGGCGGTTTACGGCGCCATTATGATGGCCCAACCAGTGCTCCTGGAGCCGGTGCAAAAAGTATTTATCAACGTGCCCCAGGATTATATGGGATCATCCACCCGTGAAGTCCAGAACCGTCGCGGCCAGATCATCGACATGGGCCAGGAAGGAGATATGGCCACCCTGGAATCCAAGGTACCCGTGGCTGAGATGTTCGGATTTGCAGGGGACATACGATCCGCTGCTGAAGGACGATGTTTGTGGTCCACTGAGAACGCAGGATTTGAAAGACTGCCCAAGGAGCTTCAGAAGACCATAATCCGGGAGATCAGAAACCGTAAAGGACTATCACCAGAACCCTACGGTCCCGACCACTACCTGGGATAGTGGACATCAAGCATAAATATAGGGTTATCCTAAATACCCTAAGATGCTCTTTAAACTAATCTATAATATGGAGGAATAACTTATGGCTAAAGAGAAAGAACACATGAACTTGGCGTTTATCGGACACGTAGACCACGGTAAATCCACCATGGTCGGTCATCTTCTGCTCCAATCCGGAGCCATCGCTGAACAACAGCTATCCGAAGGAGAAGATAAGTTCCGATTCGTTATGGACAAATTGACTGAAGAAAGGGAAAGAGGGGTAACCATCGACCTGGCCCACGCCAGATTCGACACCCCCAAGTATGAATTCACCATTGTGGACTGTCCTGGTCACCGTGACTTTGTTAAAAACATGATCACTGGTGCCAGCCAGGCCGATGCCGCTGTACTGGTGGTAGCTATTGACGACGGTGTAATGCCCCAGACCAAGGAACACGCATTTCTAGCACGTACCCTGGGTATCAACCAGCTCATCATAGGTATAAACAAGATGGACCTGGTCAAATACGACGAGGAAAAATTCAACGCCCTCAAAGAGGAAGTATCAGATCTGATCAAGACCGTGGCCTACAAGCCCAAGGAGATCAACTTCATACCACTATCCGCCTTTGAAGGAGATAACATAACCAAACCATCCGAAAACACTCCCTGGTACAAGGGCCCCAGCCTGGTTCAGGCTCTGGATGAGTTCACTGCACCAGAAAAACCAACCGACTTGCCCCTAAGAGTACCTATCCAGGATGTTTACTCCATCACTGGAGTGGGAACCGTGCCAGTAGGCCGAGTGGAAACCGGTATCATGAGGAAGGGAGAAAACGTCATCTTCGAACCACCAGGTGTAAGCGGAGAAGTAAAATCCATCGAGATGCACCACGAAATGCTGGACTTAGCTGAACCTGGAGACAACGTAGGATTTAACGTCCGTGGAGTGGGTAAAAACGATATTCGCCGTGGAGACGTGGCTGGACACACCACCAACCCACCAACGGTTGCTAAAGAGTTCACCGCCCAGATCGTGGTCCTGCAGCACCCCGGGGTTATCACCGTGGGTTACACCCCAGTATTCCACTGTCACACCGCCCAGGTAGCTTGTACCTTCCTGGAACTCCAGAAGAAACTGGACCCCACCACGGGACAGGTTAAAGAAGAAAACCCAGACTTCCTGAAGACCGGGGACGCCGCATTTGTGGTGGTTAAACCTACCAAACCCATGGTCATCGAGAAGATCAGTGAAATACCACACATGGGCCGGTTCGCTATCCGGGACATGGGCCAGACCGTGGCCGCTGGTATGTGCATTGACCTGGTACCAGCTAAATAAGTATCTATTAAGGAAGGCATCTAGCCTTCCTTTTTCTTTTTATGGAGGAGCAAAATGAACAAAGCCAGAATCAAATTAACCGGCACCGACCCAGAAAAACTGGCCTATGTCTGCGACCAGCTTAAACGCATCGCAGAGAGGACTGGTGTGGACCTATCCGGACCCATACCCCTGCCCACCAAGAAGCTAGTGGTCCCCAGCCGCAAATCACCAGACGGTGAAGGCAAAGCCACATGGGAAAAGTGGGAGTTAAGGATCCACAAACGCCTAGTGGGTATTGAGGCCGATGAAAGGGCCATGCGTCAGGTTATGAAGGTCAACGTGCCTGATAACGTCAGCATCGAAATAGAACTTCGAAGCTAAACAGGCTGAAACAAACAGCCTCTAAACAAATAAAACCATACTCTTTTTTGTATACGGGGTAGTTATCCCCAACCTTCTATGGTTTGATCAAAAAAGATTTCAATATATAATTGGCCGGAATAGTCCGGTTGATATCAAAAAAAATTCATAATATGCCGGGATAGCCTAGCCAGGTAAGGCGCGGGACTTGAGATCCCGTGGAGCATGGCTCCTCCAGGGTTCAAATCCCTGTCCCGGCGTACTTATTTTATATATAATCTATCTGTTTTGATGTAAATGTTGGGCAAAAAACTCTACTCCGTCCGGGAATCCTACTGGATATTCTACCATGGGA
The DNA here is from genome assembly GCA_027318585.1 of Methanobacteriaceae archaeon. Taxonomy (GTDB): domain Archaea; phylum Methanobacteriota; class Methanobacteria; order Methanobacteriales; family Methanobacteriaceae; genus Methanobacterium. The sequence continues at coordinate 51,893 of DAHVOW010000007.1, forward strand.
TACGGACCATGCGCTACATGTTCCGGGCTAAAAAGAAGGGGGAAATAACTTCCAAGTTCATAGAAAGGATCATGCTGGCGGTGACCGAGGTCAACGAATGCGCCATCTGCTCCTACGCCCACACCCGAAGGGCCCTGGAGACAGGAATGAGTAGTGAAGAAATCCAGGGTATGCTCACCGGGATCCTGGATCATGTCCCAGATGAAGAGGTGGCGGGGGTGATGTTCGCCCAGCACTACGCCGACACCCGGGCCAATCCTACCCATGAGTCTTGGGAACGTATCGTGGAGATTTATGGTCTGTCTAGGGCTATGGGTATCCTGGGGGCTATCCGCACCATCATGATGGGGAACACCTATGGGATTGCCTTCAGTTCATTTTTTAATAGGTTTAGAGGGAGGGCTGACCCTAGGAGCAGTTTACTATATGAGGTGGGGCTGCTTTTGAGTGCGGTGGTAGTGGTTCCGGTTTCTGCGGTTCATGCTGTGGTTTCTGGTTTGGTTGGGAAACCGGTTATTTAATTAGAATTGGAGATCTTGGAACATTTGTACTTAGTTTTTTAAATATTCTGATTCAATTTATATATTAAAAAAAGATTAACTTATTTGTTAATTTTTTCAAATCTTTTTATCAAGAACCAAATAAAACTCGATGCAGAAGTAAACAAATATTCTGCTAATTAAACTGTTAATTCTCCAGTGTGATTACCATAATGTGATAATAACGAGTAAATATTATATGCGTCAATTAGTTCTAAATCTTTTTTCCTAAATCCACATATTTTGCATTGTTTTGTATCTATATCCCTTAATACTCCAATTGATTGTAATTTTATAAATCTGTCCATTTGATTAGTTACATTAATGCCTTTAGATGATAATATTGACTCTGATACACCTTCCAAAACAGTCCTTATTGTTGCAATTGAACCTTTATCATTTTGTTCATAACTTCTGTAGGCCTTTTCATAATCATCGGCTTCATTTTCAAAACCGATATCTCTTAATTTTTGTGGAATTCTACTAGGTATATCTTTTAATTCATCGAATAATGGTACAATTTTCCCTTTATCATTAATTTGGATACTCATTGTCCTCTTAAGTATTTCATTCATTTCTTCTATAACCTTATCAGAATAATCTTTATCCCATTTAGCTTTCTTTGACATAGCCACTAATGTTTCAAGAACTATTTCAACTTCATCATCGCTAGTGTTATCCATAATATATGCTGCAGCTCTTTTTTTTGTGCAATAAGGATCAAAATTCGGACCTCCATTTTTTCGTTTTTCACGTATTATTTTTGTTTCTACTCCAATACTCGTTCCGAACTCGTATAATTTATCCCAAGAGAATATGGTCGAAATACATCTTTGAATTGCACCTTTTAATTGCGGAGAAATTTTCATTTTACCACTGTTTTATTTATTTAATAGCATATAACAGGATTAATTATAGTTAGAATCTAAAACATATTAAAGAAATATCAATTTTTCACGATTCTAATTATCATTTCTAGTGCCCATATACTAGCCCACATTAGTAGGCCCGAAAAGACAACAGATGCCATAATTATGTATATCCAAATTATATTTTCTGAATTTGATACTATCCCAATAATTGAAATCAAAGTTGTAATGGCTAAAGATTTAATCGTATCAAAGTAAATTTTGAATAATTTATCATAATAACCAGTTTCTTTTAATAGCTTGATTTTTTCTGATTCTGTAAAAGTAACGATTATTGAAACGCTAGTAATAATAAATCCTAACAATGTTCCACTAATAGTTGCAATTATGGGATAAACGCTGTTTATGATGGTGACTATCAACTTATTTAGTTCAATTGGTGAAAGAGCAGATTTTAATATTTGATGAATAGCAAAAACGAATACAATAGCAATTATTAGATTAAATAGTTTAAGATTATTCCAGTAAATTGTTTTAACTGTATCATAAAAATTGTTCATTGTTCCTCTAATTAAAGTAATCTAAGTTCTTTTGTTTGCTATTCTTAGGGACTTCCACAATACTTTCTATTTCTTCTTTTAGGTCTAAATACGATTCTTTAATGGCTTCAAACATAGAATCTCTATCCACGCTTCTATGAATATCATCATTTTTTAAAACTTCTTTTGTTGAGATGAAATAAGGTTCTAACAAATTAAATTCTCTAATTCTATTTGTAGTCATATCATTGGCTTTAATTAAAGCTTTGTTAACTGCGTATCTATTTTCAGAGTTCTTAAATTTTTCTAAAAACTTATCTTTCCATTTTAAGGACATACCTTTACGTTTATTAGAATTTAATGTTATTCCTATGTATTCTGCAGAAGATGAATCTTTCAATCCATTTAAAATATGATTTAGAGACTTATTTATTCCTTCGAAATATTTAGTCATGTTTCTATGAACTTTAAATTCTAAAACTTTAATCTCCCCAATATTAGAGATGTAATCCAAAAAGTCAGATCTCATTAATGGGATAATTTTTACTTTCTCAACCTTTAATGGGGCTTTTTTAGAAATATATTTTATAAAACTTTGTGGTTTGGGGCCATAATAATTGGATTCAATACCCATAATGTTATTGGGAAAAATTATTGCGTGTGTTGCTTCAAATAAACCCGCATCATAGATCTCTAAAGGAGATGTTATTCCATCCTTTTCAATAGATGGCAAATTTTTTCTTCTTGATGTGCCTAAACTTATTTTTAATGGAATATGTTCATTGAATATATGCATCAAATGGAGGTTACCATCAGTTACGGATAGGTAACGTTCATTTTCAGCGAAAGACAATAAATTAATATGAGAAAATACTTTTAAAGGATTTACATCCTTCCCATCTTTTTTTAAAATTAGTTTATAGAAGCTTATTCTTTTCTCTACAGTATTATCCGCCATGGCCTCACCTATCAATAATTCCAAATAGATTATTTATCTCCGGAGAGTTTAACATCTATTATTTTATTTCTAGTTATTTCCTTAAGAATGATATTAATTAAGGTAAAATATCAAATAATTGATCATATGAATAATGACCTCTTCAACCAGTCTCTCTTGAAGAAATACTCCTCCGAGTTTAAACTATCTCCCTCCAAGTACGACCTCATAAAGGATCACCTTCGGAAGCTGGAAGAGGGCCAGTTCAAGTCAGAAACCAAGAATTACCTCTATTTTTATGATATAATCCTCCACCAGCTTCTGGGCTACGACCGGGAGGAGAACATCCTCTTCGATGAGAAGGAAGAGGAAGGGAAGGGTAAAAGCGAGTTTGTTCTGAGATCCCCGGAGGGGAAGTTCATGGTGGTGGAGTTGAAGGACCAGACCACTGACCTGGACAAACCCCAAAGCCGGAAGAATGACAAGCGAACCCCCGTGGACCAGGCCTTTGACTACGCCCAGCACACGGGAGATATCGAATGGATCATGGTGTCCAATTTCGATGAATTCCGCCTCTATAATTGGCACCAGAAGGGCAAATACATATCATTTACGGCCGAGGAACTTTTAGATAAAAGGATGTATGCCTACTTCATGACCTCCTTCTCACTGAAGGCCTACATCAAGGAGAGATATCCCACCCGTTTGTTGGCGAAAACCCTGGTGGTGGAGCGGGAGCTAGAAAAGGAGTTCTACAAACTGTACAACGAGACCCGGCTGATGCTCATGCGGGAGTTGGAAGAGTTCAACAACTTCGTCCGGGACGGGGCCATCCACTACGCCCAGCTAATCCTCAATCGGTACATGTTCATCTCCTTCGCCGAGGACACGGGCCTCTTACCCTCCCAGGTATCCACCGACACCATCATCACCCCCATAAGGAAGGGAAATCTGAGACACAAGAGTATCTGGCATCGTCTCAACGAATTGTTCCTGGATATCAGCGAGGGAAATGATTTCAAGAAGATATCCGCCTACAATGGGGGATTATTCGAGGAAGACCTGGATACAATTAACATCCGGGACACGGTGGATGATCTGGAGCTCTTTGCGAATGTCTGGCAGAACTGGAACTTCGAAGAGTACGAAAAGGACATTATAAGCCTTATGGGTTCCAATGCCGATAAGGTGAACCCCATTTATAAGAATTTACTCACCATTTCTTCCTTTGACTTCTCCTCGGAGCTGGACGTGAATATCCTGGGCCACATCTTCGAGAACAGTATCGGAGACCTGGAGGAGCTCAAAGAAGACGTGAGGGGCCGGAGGAAGAAAGAGGGGATCTTTTACACTCCGGAGTACATCACCGATTACATCTGTAGGAATACAATTATACCTTACCTGAGTAAGAGTGGGGATGTGAATACTGTCCCTGATTTGATAGAGGAGTATTGGGGGTCGGCTATTGAGGAACTGGATGAGAAGGTTCAGAACATTAAGATCGTGGATCCTGCCTGCGGTAGCGGCGCTTTCTTGAACAAGGCTGCGGATGTCTTGGTGGAGATTCACCAGGCCATCTATGAGGAACTCTATAAAGATAAGAAGGACACTCTGACACCTTATTTTGATCAAGTGGGTAAAAGAAGGGAAATTTTGCTTAATAACATTTATGGTGTGGACTTAAACGAGGAATCGGTGGACATAACTAAATTATCTCTCTTTTTAAAGGTCTGTAAGAAGGATAATAGGCTGCCGGCACTAGATGAGAACATAAAGTGTGGCAACAGCCTGATTAACGATCCTAAATTCACTAATAAGCCTTTCAACTGGGAAGAAGAATTCCCGGAGATTTTTAAAGATGGTGGATTTGATGTGGTTATTGGGAATCCGCCTTATGTTAGGCAGGAGAAGATTAAGGAGATTAAGCCTTATTTAAAGGATCATTATGAAGTTTATGATGGTGTAGCAGATCTTTATGTTTACTTTTTTGAGAAGGGGATGAGGTTGCTTAGAAAAAATGGTTATTTTTCTTTTATAAGTTCAAATATGTTTGTCAAGGCGAAATATGGTAATAAACTTAGGAAATTTATTTCAAAAAATACTTTCATCAAATATTATGATTACAAAATTGGCAGTATTTTTGAAGAAGCGAAAGTCGATCCTTGTATTGTAGTTTTAAAAAATAACGATAATGATATTGAAAATGAGATATTAGTTAACGAAATTTTTAAAATTAAACAAAAAAGGTTTGAAAATAGGGAATGGATTTTTGAACCTCCTGAAATTTTGAATTTGCTTGATAAAATAAATTTTCAAGGTATCAGATTTAAAGAAATTGAAGGTTTGAATATTTACAGAGGAGTATTAACTGGTTTAAACCAGGCTTTTAATATTGATGAGTCTGTTAAAAATGATCTTATTTCGAATGATAAGAAAAACATTAACATAATTAAACCTTTAATCAGAGGCCAGGACGTTAAAAGAGGGAAAATAATACATAAAAATATATATTTGATTTTTGCAAGAAGAGGAATAAATATTAATGAATATCCGTCTATAAAATCACATTTGGAATGTTATAAAAGGCAATTAACTCCAAAAAACCAAGGAGAGAAAATAGGAAGGAAGGCAGGGGATTATGAATGGTATGAAATTCAAGACACAATGGAGAATTATCAAGAATTCGATAGGAATAAATTAATTTTTCCAGGTATCGCTACAACACTTTTTGCTACTTATGATGATAAAAAACTTTATCCAAACAACTCTGCGTACATAATTACTTCGGATAAAGTCAATCTAAAATTTTTAAGTGCGCTATTGTCGTCAAGAACATTGAATTTTATTTTTAAATATGCAGGGGTTCCACTTGCTCGGACCACTTCGAATCCTAATGAAAAACCTCGATATCATCTTTATAAAAATTATATTGAGACATTACCGATTATTTTACCTTCAGAAGATCAACAAGCATTTATTCTTGAAAAGGTTGAATATTTTCTTAAAATCAACCGAGATCTCCAGGATGAAGTTAAAGGGTTCCAGGACTGGCTGCAGCATACGTTTGGTATTGAAAAGCTCTCCAAGAAGCTGGAAAAGTACTATGAACTATCTGTAGATGAGTTCCTGGAAGAACTCCGGAAGAAGAAGGTGGATGTGAAGGCCAGGAAGAACTTTCAGACTCTAAAAGATGAATTTGATGAGAGTCTTACCAAGATCCGGCCCCTGCTTCGGGATATCGAGGAAACCGATGCTGAGATCGACCAGATGGTTTATGTGATGTACGGGTTGACTGAAGAGGAGATTGGGATTATTGAGTCCACTTTAATGTAAAAATTGTAAAAAGATCTATCTTATATTATATTCTCGCCATGGGATGGCTTCAATAGGCACATTTGCCATAAAATTTACAATATCTTTTCTTCCAAAGTATGTAGGAACTCCTCTAGAATCTTGAGCCATCAGGATTATAGGTATTCCTGGGAAAATGGGCTGTGAATTTATTATAAACTCCTCAGATTTTGTTTTACTATCTATAACATGCTTTTTGACAACTATAGTTGCAAATTTTACACCTTGTTCTTCAATTAAAGCTCCTTGAATTCTCATTTTTTTCACTTCATTAGTAAGTATTGATTTGTTGGGATAATATATAAATGGTAATGTATAAATATTAATTGTAAATATCTACCGTTAACATCAATATCCTAACTAAAATCAGATGGGGGTGATAATAATGGCGGAAGAACGAATTCACAATCCTAAAACACATCGTTATGTTAGAATTAGGCAGAAAACTACAAAAAATGGTAGAAAAGGTCAAATCATGGGTTCATGGCATCGTGACAAGAAATAGGCCATTAACAATTATAAACTAATTAAGGAGGTGGAAATACGGCATATAAATGTGGACAAAAGCCAGGCGTAGGTCGTTACGTTTGTTTAGGTTGTGGAGAAGATTTATATCTTGATAATAGCACAGACACACTTCCTCCCTGTGCTAGATGTAGTAAATGTCTTTTTAGAAGGGGTTAATCCCCTTATTTTTATAATAGTATAATCGGAATGAGATTATGTTTCCAACTATTTATTAACCAAAACCAACTAAGTATTAACATTCAAGTAAAAACTTTATAGCCCAAATTCCATACTTTATAAAGTAGTGTCAGTAGTGTATTTTTGTTGTGGGGGCACCTACAATGCTGGAAATGAAAATGAAAAATAATTTTAACAAGAAGAAGTTTAAACAGGTTCTACATTATCTCATTAGCCGTTGCGGTGAATTGGATAATGTGGGGAAGACTGTATTTTATAAACTTCTTTACTTTGCTGATTTTAACTATTACGAGTTGCACGAAGATAAATTAACTGGTGAAACCTATCGTAAACTTCCCCGCGGCCCAGCTCCATCGCATTTTGATGAAGCTGCATCTGAATTGGAGAATGAGGGTAAAATCCGGCCATTTGATGATGTATTCTTTGGTTACCACCAGCACCGTTTCCAGTCCCTCGCTGCGCCTCAGCTGGATTTAATCTCCAGGGAGGAGTTAGAAGTGATCGATGCAGTAATAAGCAAATGTTCCCTAATGACTGCCCGGGAAGCCAGTGATTATTCCCATGAGGATATGCCCTACCGGGCCACAGATGACCTGGAAATCATCGATTACGAACTAGTTTTCTATCGCGATCCCAAATTTTCCGTACGGGTATACATAGATGACTGATTTTGATGAGCTCCCCGAGTTCTCCAGGGAGTTAGGAAAGCTTTCCCGCAAATATAGAAGTCTTCCTAATGATATAGAATTATTCAAAAAGGTTTTAATGACCACACTCCCCAACCACCCTTCAGGAACAGTCCGCATTTCAGATTTAGGCGAAAAAGTTCAAATACCAGTCTATAAAGTTAAAAGTTTCCGTTGCGCATCTTTAAAGGGTAAAGGAAGTAGGAGTGGTATTCGTTTAATTTATGCCTTTATTGAAGATGCTTGTAGCGTTGTTTTCATTGAAATTTATCACAAAAACAGAAAAGAGAATGAAGATAAAGCTAGAATTTTCCGTAATTTTCAAGAGATATGATCGTGGTCAATTAGGTAGGCGATTAAGTCGTCAATTAGTTTATGTTGTTATCCAATCTCTCTGTTGAAGTTGAATTAAAGATTTTAACCTAGTTATGTTGGCAGTTAACTTGTGGAACACAAGTTCAGATTAGGTTCGTGATTGACTTCATGAATATTCCCGATTAGGTTCCTAATTAGCTTCGTGATTAACGTAAACTAGTACTAGACTCTACACCTACATTTAGAAAATAAAATGCCTTACTAATCCCTTGGAATTCCTCTTGATCGGGATAAACTATTTTTACAAGCAGGAAAAGGAACATTCATAAAAAGAAATTATATTAAGCATTTAAAGGAGCCCAAAACATGATCGAAGTGGAAGGAATGATGGCAGAAGAAAGCCCCCTGCTGGTAACCTTTGATGGTAAATTTCTGGAAATCTTTTACCGGTCGGGGATGAAATTTGAGTATGGGAAATATCCCATACAGTGGATTGAAAAGATGGAAACCAGGGAAATGGGAGGCCGGGTATTGAACTACACCATGAAATTCCAGGCCCCGGTTGGCTTTTTCACCTTTGAAAGTGGTGGCGAAAATCTGGATGAGCTGGTAGATGCAGTTAATGCTGCCATCAATACATTCTAAAAAATTAGCGAAATTTATAGCTCGAATAGTGGGCGTTTGATCCGCCCACCTACAAATAAAAAAAGTTTGAAGGTTACAAGGCATAACCTTCACCAAGTTTTAAAAAGCCAGAATTCATTTCCTGACTTAGCTCTGGTTGTTGCGGTTTTTCTGACCATAGCGATGCTGGTCTCCGTCACAATCACCACAGTTTCCGGCGTTGTTATTTTTTTGACCGTATTGGTGTTGTTCCCCGTTACCGCTGTTTTTCTGACCATGCTGGTATTTGTGCTGGTCTCCGTCACAGTCACAGTCACCATTGGATTTGCAGTTGGTCTTATCGCACGTTTTTTGTGCCGTGCTGGTCTGGGTTTGAGTGGTAGTCTGGTTTTGCACCTGATCAGTGGTGTTGTTAGTCTGGGTCAGGGCAAAGGCCGGTACCACGCTGATCATCATGACCAGGGCACAGAGTACTGCTACTTTTTTCACGATTTTCACCTCCGATCTTGGGTAAAATAAAATAAGACTGGATAATATAAAGGATTTTTCCAAGTTTACACCCAGATCTCTACCAGATTAAACCCGGGTCACCCAGATCAGGATCAGGAAGGCGAAAAATTCTATTATATTCAAAAAGAAGATGGGAAGGCCCATCCCTGGCCCCCGGAAGCTCTGGTAGTATAGTAGAAATCCGGTGAAAAGCACGTTCTGCAGTAAGAGTAACAGGGCGAAGGCTAGAAGTCCGAAGGTGAATTTGGATTTGAATTCCCGGTAGCTTTGCAGGTACATGTATATTAGAATGATTAACAGGCCTATGTTGGCAAGTCCCACCACGATATCAAGAGTTAAGAATTGAGAGTTCGCCAGCCCCATCCCGGCTCCTGCTTGTTTTCCATGTCCTACCTGCATCTTGATCACCTTCATTTCTTACTTTTACTGAGAATTTCCAAAAATAGGGAGTAATTTTCCTCCAGATCATTGGATAAAAAGTACTGGGCTCCATACTTCTCCACCGCAGACTTCACAATTAACTTATGATCCTCCAAGACATCCACGTGATGTTTGATGGTCTTGTAATCAAGTTCAAGTTCTCGGGAAAGCTGATTAACATTATAGGGCCGGTCATGGATGGCCTGGATAATCCGGGCCCGATTGAGCCCACCCCTGCTACCCGCAATCAGATACCATAGAACCCTCTTCATAAAACACCACATGCCAATGTCGATAGAAATTATATGAGTTTTAATACCTAAAATCAGTTTTCTTGTTTCGGGTATCAATATCTTCAATTAATTGATAGGCATGATCTCTTCCATGCCCACCCCAGAATGGAAGTTCCTAGTTCTTTAAACAGCGTTCAATGGGGGAAAATTCGATCCGGTCATTGCGGGCCAGGCATTTATTCGACTTCAAAACTGTCGATTATGACTTGGAAGTTCTCATCATCAAACTCCTCTTTCGGGGCCTCGAATAAGAGTTCGTAGGTATTGTTGTTTTTGCTGAAGGTTATGGTTTCCACTTTATAGCCCCACATGGGTGGCCATATGCTGTACACATCAAAGACCTGTAGGTGGGCGTCCTGGCCATCGATGGTGATGGTCTGGTTGGATATTTTAGTCCAACCAAGGGGATTAATAGTTATATTCATCTGGTTTTGCATCCCTTCCTCTGATATGCCATAATTGGGGGTTATCTGGACCTGGAATGGTGATATGCTGAGAAATGAAAATCCAGGTTTTGAGGCAGAAATGATGTCGCTCGTGTTTAGTTTATTCGTAGGATATGGTCCTGGAGGAGGGATAATTAAAACTAACACCATTAATAGAATAATTACTGGTGTTATTATCACTGGCACTGACAATGCCAGTGACTGAGACCATTAATGCGAGAACTAGAAAGCTAACCACGATTTTCCCGATTTTTCTTCAGATACCATCATATACACCTAGTCCAATAGTAAGTTATTTATTAATACTTTTCATATATAATAGAATACTTACTCTATGTTTTTAACCAGAAGGGTGTATTATTATGAACATCAAGGACATCATTGTTGATTCGGCCCAGTATCCCCTTTCTGACCTGAAAAAATTTTTTATACTGGTAATTATCCTTTTGATCACGCAGTTATGGGTTTTAGCTTCTTCATTTGATGCAGCACAGTTACTAATTTGGATTTTGATGTTAACTGGTTTTATAGCCGGATTTTTAGTTAACGGCTACTTCTTTAGAATTATTGAATACGCCCTTGAAGATCGGGTGGTTTTACCTGATTTTACGGACTGGAGCACTATGTTCCTGGATGGATTAAAGGTATTTCTGGTGGAAGTATTATATTTGCTTCCAGCTATCCTGGTTGCAATTTTTCTTTTAATCTCTTCTGCGGGGTATTTAGCAGCTGAGGGTTTTGAATTAAATGCGTTGCTACTCAGTTTAGCCCAGTCTAAAATCCTGGAATTAATATTAAATGTAATTATAATTTTAACCCAAACTCACCTACCCCCAGAATATCTGTATGGACTAGTTTACCTCCTGGTAATCTCTCCCCTCTTTTTCTTGGCCCTAGGTCTTATGGCCAACTACGACGGGGAACTGAGGGCGGCATTTAGATTCCGCGAAATATTCAATGATATAGCGGGAATTGGATGGATTAAGTTAATAACTTGGTATTTAGTTACTGGCCTTGTCGTACTCCTGACAATTGTGGTTTTAATTGTTTTACTATCCTACATTTTATCTGTTGTTGGTTTGGATATATTCTATACAGTTGCGGATGTCCTTTATTATGTCATCTTAGCCTACTTTTACCTATTTTTGGCCCGATCATTAGCTTTGATTTACATTTCAGGACAGAAATCATTGTAGACTCTTTTTTCACCCTCTGTAAAAGTGAGGAAAGTTTATAATGATGAGTTTTAATAATTAACACCGTGATAAAATGAGTTCTGATAAATCCAAAGCACTGGTATTAAGTGGTGGAGGCATTACCGGCATCGCCTGGGAAATAGGTCTTCTGTTGGGATTGGAAGAGGGAGGAGTAGATGTCACCGCAGTGGACCTTATTGTTGGGACTTCAGCGGGTTCCAGTGTAGGGGCCCAGATCACCAGTGGCCTCAGCTTGGAAGAACTCTACCAGCTGCAACTGGTACCCATCCAGGAAACCATGGAAAGACCGGTGGAGTTTGATGGTAACCAGTTCCGTCAGATGATGGCTGCGGCCATTATGAGCTCCCCCGACCCCCAGACAGCCCGGATAAGAATTGGAGAAGCAGCCCTAGACGCCCCTACCATGTCTGAAGAGGAGCGCCTGGAGTTACTGGCCTCCCGGCTGCCTAGCCAAGAATGGGCTGAAGAAATTCGGCTGGTTATTAACACCGTTGATGCCCAGACTGGGGAATGGGTAGCCCTTGACCGAGACTCCGGAGTTTCACTTCTTCTGGCCGTGGCGGCCAGTTCCGCAGTCCCTGGTCTTTATCCACCCACCACCATCAAGGAGCGTAAATATATCGACGGAGGAATGAGTTCCGGAACCAACGCCGATGTGGCGAAGGGCCAGGATCTGGTCCTGATCCTGGTGGCCGAGCCCACCATGACCGCCCCGGCCATGGGACCCACCATGCACCGCATCACATTCCAGGAAGAACTAAAAGAATTAGAAAACTCAGGATCCCAGGTGATGGTTATTTCCCCGGATGAAGTTGCACTGGAGGCTAAGGGGCTTAATCCCATGGTTCCAGAAAAAAGAATCGACGCTGCCCAGGCCGGGCGTCGTCAGGGACGGGAAATAGCCCCGGAAGTTAAGAAGTTTTGGGGATAAATAACAAGATTAAACTTTTTAATTATTCTTTTTGGAACTTTGCTTAGTTTTTATCTTATTCTGGCCGGGATTAACCATGGATTTTTGTTTTTTCAATTGGGACTGATCTGAATTATTATTTTTCTTCTGGTCCTGGTTAGTTTCATTTGAGATGTCCACCGAACTTTCAGGGGCAGTGGTTTTAATAGAATCCTGGGGAAGAGCAGGGGTTTTACCTACGTCTGAGGATATGGCGGGAATGGAAATGGCAGCCACGCTGACACCAATGGCCGCCCAGATAATTATAACAAATAAGGTGATCTTCTTCAAATAATCTCACCATGTCTATTATCTTAAAATTATCATATAAATTGTTCAGTGATAGAACAGTTCCCATATCAATCTTCATAAAAAATTAAAATAACTACTGTGACTCATCTTCTGAGTAAACAAATACAGCACTATCCTTGGATACCCGGTTGTCATCGGCAGGATAGTCAGTATACACCAGGATGTAGTATTCGGTATTGTCCACGGGCATAAAGGTCAACAACTTACTGATGGTAAATGTACCTATGCTATAAGAGAAGGTCCCGGACTGCAGAACATTAGTATGGTCGGATGCCGAGTCCGCGCTGATCTCATAGAACCCATCACCAACCACGTTATCATTCTGGTTGGTTATCTCTGCAGTGAACTGAGCGTTGCTGAAACTCAGCTCATCCACCAAATATTTATTACCATTACCAGGATTGGTTTCATTGGTAGTGTTGGTTTCGGTTGTATTGGTATCTATCACAGTGGTGTTGGTTTCTGGGGTAGTGTTGGTAACAGTGGTGTTAGTGGTGTTGGTATCTATTACGGTAATATTGGTCTTTATTTCCTCTTTAGGGGGCTCTACTATGGTCTTGGTTTCAGTGGGGGCTTTATCAGTACTCACTACTTTATCAGTATTTATGACTACCGGCTCCACTTTTACCTGGATTAATGATACAAATGGGGCATTACCAGTAAGCGAGTTCAGCTGCACTTGTACTAATGCCACTAATGGTGATAAAACATCTAATGATAGATTTATGTTGGTTCCATTAGTTAATGTATTATTAAGAGTATCAGTCAAGGGTATGGGGTTATTCTGTTGAATTAAAGGATTCTCTCTTTCAAAAACAGGTTTTTGGGCCTCTGTCGGATCTGATGAGACGGGTATGTAAATGGCAGCCACGCTCATACCAATGGCTGCCCAGAGTATGAATACAAAAAGCGTAATTCTTTTCATCAGATCCCCTTGATATGCTATCTTTTTAATGATTAATAAATGTTGTACAATAATTGTAAAATTGTTTATGATAAACTTAATTTCTTTTTAAAGCAATGAAAAAGAGTTTAAAGAAATTAATTATGGGCATGGTGCCGGGAAATTTTATGGGGGTTATGAATCATATGGTAGTGCCGGTGGTACTTATTATGGTAATCGGGGGTATAATTAGGGATATGGCCGGGTTTAATGGAAGAGTTCTTTTTGATGTCAGAAGAGCTGGTGTCCTTGTCTGTGTTGGAGGGGGTGTCTGGGGTGCTGGTGTCCTTACTGGTGTCGGTGTTTGTACCAGTGGAAGGAGTTGTAGGGGAAGGACTGATGGGAGTTATGGTGGCCGGGAGATTTATAGTTGGAATGTTCACCGTGTTCTGGGGACTGGTAACTAATGAATCAGAACTGGGGGAGATCTCAAAGTAATCTTTGTTTAATTCGCCCTGGATTAAGGAAACCAGGGGTAAGGAAAAATTGAAATCATTTCCCAAAATATCACCAGTTGCTGAGTTTAGGGTGTTAAAGAGAAGTTCCTCGGAATCGGAAAGAATTGGAATATAAATAGCACTTAAACTAACTCCGATGGCAACCCATAATACCAGAACTGATAAGCTAATCTTTTCCAAATAAATTCTCCTATATTAAGACTAATCGTATATGTTCATGTCTTTAAATAAATAATTTACTACTATTAACCCCATTCTAACAGAACATAGTCTCTACCGTTAAAATATATTGTTGTTGGCTCCATGTTAATTGAATAGGTCCCTAAAAATTTGAAGATTAGGTCCTATCTATTTTTGAAAAATAAGTTCCTAGGGTGAATTGAAATAATCCAATTCCACCATGGATAATTCATTTATTCCCCACATACAATCCATAACCAAAGTAACGGTTGAATCCCGGCGGCATATGCCTGGCCTCTCTAGATAACCGGTGCACTGATCTTCTATACTCCGGATCATTAAGGTACAAACGGAGGAAACGGCCCCCAGATCCGGAAGAAGTCCCTGCTCTGCAGTTCCAAGTCTCCCCTAACTTTCTGGCGGTACTTGATAGCATGCACAGAACTCTTTATATTTGTAAAACCAGCTTTCTTGAGGAGTGCTAGCCAACCATCTTCCGATTCATGATTCACTCCCATAACTCTCTGTAATAATCCTCAATCTCAGGTGAAGGATTAACTAGCCAGATAATCTCATTGATGCCCATCATGCCCAGTTTTCAGCACCCTATAATATTCAGAAATAAATCGGGATTTATCAGTGAATCCAGTTACAGTCTAAGATATTACCGCATAAAATTCTCATCCGGGAATTTGAGATTCTCTGCATCCCCCACCATAAATTCTACATGGGGGTTCTGTTTTTCCTGGGCTCTTGCCACCATCTCCTCTGACAAATCTATACCCGTAACCTGGCTACCGGTAAACTCCTGTATCCTAATGGCTGAAACTCCGTTCCCGGAACCCACCACCAGCACCTGATCAGATTTTTCCACCTGACAGAGCTCCAGAAGTCTTCTGGTAGCTTTTAACCCGCCCATGTGCTTGGTTATACCTACTTTAGCCTGTATCTCAAAATAACCGTACATTTAATCCGAAACCCGTTCCGACTCACTTTTAAGATATTGCAGACCAGAGTTTATGGATTCCTCCAGCATCGTCTGCATTCGGCCACTCATAACCCGACTTAAAGCCCCTTCCCAGGATTCTTCGGTAACCACCACGGTTTTTCCATCTTTGGATTCAATTCTCCACACGTGGATGGCATTGATTCCCATGATCCTCCCGGTCCAGGCTAAAAGATGGGGTGGTTCAACCTTCTGCAGGAGGGAAGTGATCTTACCCACCTTAGTTTTCCACTGGAACTGGGTACCCTCCTCCAGTTCCCCCTTGAGGCAGGCTTTTTTCACGTCAGGATTCCAACTGGGCCAGGCTTCAATATCCGCCATGATATTCCACACTGTTTCTGGAGTGGCAACAATTTCTATTTGGGCCTTGGCCAGTACTGGGGCTTTCTCATTCACTTCAACCATGTTCATCACCATCAGAGTTCATTAAGTTGCTTTCTATAGGCCTGAAATATTGAAAGTGCATCCTCTTCACTTAACATTATGGCACTGAATATCACGAAGGGCTTCACTAGTTCAAAACCTGAGAATTTGAGATTTTCAGTGATTATTGGTGCTAACTTGGCGGGATCCTTATCGGGAATGTCCTGGTAATAATTTTCCTCGGGCCCTCCTGTTGTGAAGGATAACATGGCCTTTTTACCCTTCATCAGTCCCTGGTCGTATATTTTTCCCTGAAACATGTCACTGGAAAATCCTGTGGCAAAAACTCGTTCCATCCATCCTTTTAAAATAGCCGGCATTCCACCGTACCAGATCGGGAACTGGAATATCACCAGATCCGCCCATTCCACCTTCTCCATTTCCGTTTTAATATCCTGGGAAAAGCCATCGCTCCTGGCAGCGTGGAGTTGTTCGCCAATAGGATTAAATCGCTCAGGGTTTTCAAGATTGGTAAAATCGTCCCGGTCTAAAGCAGCTTTAAATCCCAGGCCATAGAGATCTGATACTTTAACCTCGTGGTCCTTCTCTTTGAGAGCCTGGACTGCCACATCCTTCAATGATCCGTTCAAGGATTTAGGTTCTGGATGGGCGAAAACAATCAACACCTTCATATAATTCACCCCATTATTTTTATGGTCAACTTCCATAATGGGTTTTTGGGCCAAGTTGGGAAAAATATAGTATGTGGATTACAAAAATAAACTCTTTATATAGTTGGAGGAGCTCAGGCCGGGTCCTTATAGTAGGTTAAGTGCCCGACCAGAGCCTATGTAGCAGTTACTAGAATCTGTTGGGGAATTTTGGATTTATGTATTTTCAATCGGCAGTTTCTTTGGAGTATTAGGTAATTTTAATATTAATTCTTCTTCTTCGTATGCACCGGGGTCTTTTTCGATGCATTCTTTGATCTTGGATTGTATAGCTGCAGCGTCTTCCACGTCGATGATGCTGACGATTTCCATTTGTTGCTGGAATCTTTCGATTCCCTCATCAGGAATGTTTTCGATGAAGGGTATTGCACCGGTAGCATCGACTATTTTCCTTTTTTCTGGGTCAACACCGTTGGCGTGCAGTGCTTCTATACTTTGACCAGTAATGTGTCCTTGCACCTCGGATCCGCACAGAACCAGGAACCTGATGTTGGGATTTGAGATGAGATTAGCGAGCATCTTCTCAATACCCAGGTTTTCAGTCTTGCAGGGTCCGGCGATAGCGGCTCCAGCATCGACTGGTATTTGTTCTATGTGAGAAGCCAGTGTAGCGGCTGCAACAGGACTCTCAGGGTCGCCCACCACATAGTCCCCGTTAACTACAGGCCAACCTTCTGCTGGTGATTTCTTTTCAGCCAACTTTAACACCTCCTATAACAATAGGGCCAGCAGTAGTACTAACCCTAAGATGAATCCGTAAACCATGTTGGTTAATTTACCAGCGGTTAGGTAAACTCCTTCCCTTCCAGGATAGGAACCTTCAGATACTGTAGTTGGATCCAGGGCTGTGTATAAGTCTTCTACTGCAACCTCTAACACGTCTAATTGTTCATTGACTCCATCCATGGATACTAAGACGGCACCTCCGCCTAAAGCTGCTCCCACTATACCGGTTGACGGGTCAATGGTTAGGCTCATTTCAGGAACTACTTTGACTAATGGTAACATTTCCATTTTTATTCCTCCTAGTGTTCCTCCTCTTTAGGCCACATACCAGACCATTGGACAGATGCAGCTTCTTCGCTAGATGCCTGTATGAATGCGTTCATGGATATGAACCAGGCTATAGCACCAAGAACAGCTATTACCCACCATGCTTTGGAGGATCAGATC
>DAHVOW010000080.1 GCA_027318585.1 Methanobacteriaceae archaeon
GATAGAGAATGCCTTTTTGGGAGAGCACAAACGCCGCATATCGGCCCAGTTCGTCCTGCGTCAGCACCCGATCCCGGGGTTCCGTGTGAATGGCTGGCAATGCGGCGACGGGGTTTCCGGAAACCTCAAACCCCAAAAGGGACTTGGGAAGTCCCGGATGAAAAGGTGCCTGCATGGCCGCCTGAAAGGCCGCCGCCAGCATGGATCGAAATTTACCCGCCGATCGTTGCGCGCCTCTTTCGTGAATGGGACGAATGAGTTCGGCCATATCCATAGGTGTGCAGGCGGCGGCGAGTTTGTGGGCGATGCCCGGCGAGACCGATTCCAGATAGCGTTGGGTGCATTGTCGCACGTCCTGAGCGTAGCTCAGTTTGCCACTGTCCTGCTTCCACTGTGCGTAAGCCTGCATCAAGTCGGTGAGGCGGTAGTGGGACATCCCCTCTGCATCCTGCGTTCCGGCATCCGCTTTTCCAGAGACCGCGCGTTTGCTGTGGAGATAGATCGCAGGGTCTTTGGCTTCCGCGAGACACTTTCGGGCTTCTTGAGCACGCAGTCTGGCCTCTTTCAGGGAGTAGGTCTGATAATCCCCGATAGGCAGCACTTTCCGCTTGCCCCCAAAAGAGTATCGGTATTGCCAGGTTTTCTTGCCGCTGGGCCGGATGCGCAGTTCGAGACCGCCGCCGTCGCGGAGATAGCGATCTTTTCCGTTCGGGTCGGGTTTTGCGGCATCAATGGTGCGCGTCGTGAGCGGGGTCAGCATGTCACTTGCTCCAGCCTGGTTTACTTTCTGGTTTACTTTTGCGGTTGCGCTTGCATGATGCCACATGACAGCGCATGAAAGCAAAACCATTGTATATAAATAACAAAAATTCTTCGTGAGAGAGCATGACGGGCTATGATTGGAATTTAACGTGACTGTTAATCACTAGGTCGGCAGTTCGAGCCTGTCCCGGGGAGCCAAAAGAAACAGGCACTTAGCGCAACTTGCTAGGTGCCTTCATTTTTACGGGCTAACGCGGGGCTAACCTCGTGAGGAAAAACGGGTTAGCCGGGCCTATTCCGTCCGGCAGTGATCCGGTCGTCACGGTGACAGTCTCCCGGCAATCGCGTCCAGTCACGGAATACTGAAGGCCGGGTTTGCGCGGCCACGATAAACCACTGAAACCACTGGCGGGGGGATGCGGGGAAACGGTGCCTTTTTCCGTTTCGGGCGGGTGTACCCCCTCGCGGATTTTTTGGGCTCGCGATTAGCC
>DAHVOW010000081.1 GCA_027318585.1 Methanobacteriaceae archaeon
TCACTCTGACAAACCGTCAGTAAAGACCAGAGCCACTTCCGGAGCGCCACGCCGGGCAATACCCCGGGAAGCGCGCTCAAGAAATCATCAAGATACTTTTCAAGCTTGGCATCATCCACTTTTCCGGCAAGGCGATATTCTTGGTACTGATTTCTTGAAAGATATCCACGACCGTGGAAAAGTATGTTGGCTTCTTCTATCGCTGCTTCAAAAGACAGATGCTCAAGACCAAAAAGCGGATTGTGATGAATGAAGGTGCGCATCGGCCAGAACCGCGGAATTGGTTCACTGGCCACATAAATCATCGAACGAACTTTGAGCCGGTCGCCCAAGGTTAATTCATTATCCATGCGCCCCCCCAAAAAATGCCTCCAACCGCAAATAGTCCCAGAACGAGGCCGCCCAACCAGGTGCCGCCCACTGTCAGATCCTCAAGTAACTCACCTCGGTAGATACCGAAGAGTAAATCCTGCAAAAACCGTCCTACGGCCCAGCCCCAAAGCAACAAAACCAGAAGTCCCCCTGGAATCCATACCAACGGCAGAGCCTTTACCACGTGGAGTAGGATGAAAAAATTGGGGAAAATCGGCGTCGCCGAAGCCGCGAGGGCGGTGAGCGTGATCAGCGCGGAAAGACGGGGTAAGACCGTCGCCAGTCCACCCCTCAGCCCCAGATAGGCACCCCCCATCCGCTGCTTGAGAAGCCCTGCCCAGACCAGCATCAGCGCGCCGGGGATCGACCAAGCCAGCGCAAATGACTGTAGAGTCAGGGGATCCAGGTTCTGCCCATGCAGCAACCAGGTCAGTGCGAGCCCAGACGTCGTCATCAGCCGAGCCCAGACCTGCACTTCACGGGTACTAGCCGCACGAAAGGCGTAGAACACTGCCGTAAAAAGCGCCACGACACGCAAGTTGGGGTCAAACCCAACCGGTAATGCCTGCCACGCTCCAGAATATATCAAAAGCAGCAAACCCAATTGTGGAAACACCAGAATAGCCAGGGCCTGAGCCCAGAATCCCGGAGCGCTGGCAAGCAGCTTGTTAAAAATCCAGCTTAACGGAAACCACGGAAGCAATGTCCCGGCTATGATCCAGACCAAGATATCCATATCAGCACCACCGTAACAAAATATTCAAGCGATGCGAAAAAACCAAGAGAAGCTGCGTCAGTCTTGCATAAA
>DAHVOW010000082.1 GCA_027318585.1 Methanobacteriaceae archaeon
GTAGCTGCTGAGGGTGGTGAGCTTGACATCCAGATCCAGATCCTTCAGGGTGTTCTGTAGTTTAGTCGAGGGGGCCACCACCACATCCGAGTTCAGGATTACTCGGGTGGAGATGTGCCGGGAGTAGATCATCCCCACCCAGTCCACCAGGCGGTTTCCATAGAACCAGTCATAGCCGGGGATGGCGTTGACCGACAGGACCGTGGGGACACCCAGATTTCCCAGTAGAGGTAAACAGATCAGATGCTCCGGATAGTTGAAGTGAACCACGTCTATTTTTTCTTCATCTATTATCCGTTTGAGATCCCGGTACACTGTGAAGGGGTTGAGGAAGGGGAAGGCCACACTGGGGATGAGGAAGTAGTTGTTTATGTAATGCATATGGACCTTACCCGGTGGCTCAGCCATCTCCAGGGAATCATCAGCTTTAAATTCTATATAGGAGGTTTTAACAGTGTAGAAATGAACATTATGGCCTTTTTCAGCCACTTGGCCGGCGATATCCAGGATGGGTGAGATGTTCACACCATGAGAAAAGGGACTGACCATCAGTATGTTCATTTTCATCTAAAAACCCCCCGAAGCCTGGTTGGTAACTCTTCAGCCATGTTATTTGGTAAGCTAAAATTCCCTCCGGACGGATGGTATCCCCCTCACCCTTAAAAGTGAAGCTTAAACCGGAAAGTATTAATCACCAAAATGTAAGGTCTATTATATCAATCTGAAGATATATATGTTGCTTTAATAAAAAAAATGTAAGAGTAAGGTTCATTCTAAGGGGGATTTTGAAAATATGGAGGACCAGAAGGATAAGAGTAGTAACCGGGCCAGCCACCCCCAACTTGATCTGATCATCCTGGAGATCTACACCCTGATCACGGCTATCTGCACCCAGATACCATTTATAAACGATTCTATCATTATCACCATCCTGGGATTTCCCTTTTTAACCTTCATACCCGGATATGCTCTGATATCAATTCTCTACCCCAATAAAGATGTGGGAGGTTTTAAGAGGCTGGGCTTCTCCGTGACCATATCCCTGCTGATTAGTCTCCTGTATCTAG
>DAHVOW010000083.1 GCA_027318585.1 Methanobacteriaceae archaeon
ACATGGCACTGCGGTACAGGTTGGGGTAACAGGATGCGAAGCGCACCTCCACCCGCTGGGGGTTCTTGACCACCACGTTGTGTTCCCGGAGCATAGTTTATTATCTAACCTCGCACATAATCAACTTAACTTAAAAAAGGGGTTGACCGCATGGGAGATAAGAGATACCGGAAAGTGGCGGTGGGAGGAACCTTCGACAAATTCCACCAGGGCCACCGCATGCTACTGGAGAAGGCCTTCCAGGTAGCCGAACAGGTCCTCATCGGAGTTACCTCTGATGAATTTGGAGGTCAGAAGGGAGAAATAGAGCCCTGCAATATCCGGATGGCCAATCTGAACGCCCTCCTGGAGGGACATCAGGACTATGTAATCGCCCGGCTGGAGGAACACTACGGCCCCACCGTGGAGGATGAAAGCATAGAGGCCATTGTGGTCAGCCCGGAAACCGAACCCACCGCCCGGGAGATCAACCAGGTACGAAAGAAGAAGGGGATGAAGCCCCTGGACATCATCCAGATCGGGATGGTCCTGGCCCAGGATGGGAAACCAATATCATCAACCAGAATCAGGAAGGGAGAGATCAACCCCGACGGGAGCCTTAAATGATGAAAGTAAACGTGGGAACCCACAACCCCCTGAAGGTAAGGGCCACCCGCAACGTGCTGGAGCGGATTTATACCCGGATAGATGTCGGGGGAATAGAGGTGGACTCCGGGGTAGGTGACCAGCCCATCGGTTTGGATGAAACCATCCAGGGGGCGGTGAACAGGGCCCGGAATGCCTTTATGGATGTGGATTTATCGGTCGGTATCGAATCCGGATTATTAGAAACACCCCACAGCATCACTGGTTATCTGGACCTGCAGTGGTGTGCCATCTACGATGGTGATAAAATCACTCTCGGAGTGAGTTCTGGTTTTGAATATCCCCCCGCCGTGGTGGAGGAGGTCCTGAAGGGCCGGGAGGTCGGTGAAGTGATGGACCAAGTCACCGGGGTGGAGAAGCTGGGTCAGAAGACCGGGGCGGTGAGTTATTTATCCAGAGGGC
>DAHVOW010000084.1 GCA_027318585.1 Methanobacteriaceae archaeon
GGGGTGGGTCACCAGGGCGGATTCCACTTCCATGGTGCCCAGACGATGCCACGATACGTTGAGGACGTCATCGATGCGTCCGGTGATGGTGAAATAACCTGTCGCAGCATCCTTGACTGCCCCATCTCCTGCCAAATAAACCCCTTTCAATTCGGGAGGAAAGTAGGTTTTCTGGAAACGTTCCGGATTGCCCCACAGATTTCGCAGCATGGCGGGCCAGGGGCGGCGGATGACCAGCAAACCGCCGTGCCCGGGGGGGACTTCCTGTCCTGCTTCATCGACCACTGCCGCATCGATGCCGGGTAAGGGCAAGGTGCAGGAGCCAGGGACGAGAGCGGTGACGCCGGGCAGGGGCGCGATGACATGGCCTCCGGTTTCCGTTTGCCAGAAGGTATCGACAATCGGACAGTGACTGTTACCCACCTGTTGGTAGTACCACATCCAGGCTTCGGGGTTGATGGGCTCTCCCACTGTACCCAGAAGGCGCAAACTGGATAGATCAAACCGTTGGGGATGACTCTCGGGGTCAAGATTGCTGGATTTGATTAGTGAACGAATGGCGGTGGGCGCGGTATAAAATACGGATACCCGATGGCGCGAAATCATCGACCAGAATCGTCCGGCGTGAGGCCAGGAAGGAATTCCCTCGTAGATGACCTGAGTGGCTCCTACAGCCAGAGGCCCATAATTGACGTAGGTATGCCCGGTAATCCAGCCAATATCGGCGGTACACCAGTAGACATCTTCAGGGTGGTGATCAAAGACCCAGATCATGGTCAGGATGGACCATAACAGATACCCGG
>DAHVOW010000086.1 GCA_027318585.1 Methanobacteriaceae archaeon
AGCAACACTGTGGTGGGATACTTTTCCGTCGCCTACCGGATTATCAACATTGCTAATGGACTATTAAGCCCCATATCCCAATCCATATATCCCTATATAAGTAGCCTGGCCGTTAAATCCAGAGAAGAGGCTATAAGTTTCATTAAGAAATCCACATCCCTTATTGGTGTTCTGAGCTTCCTGGTCTCCCTCCTAATATTCTTCTTCGCCGGATTCATCCTGTTCATACTCGCTGGGAACCAGTACGACCAGTCAGTGCCACTTATCAGGATCATGGCCTTTTTACCCTTCATCATCGCTCTGAGCAATATGTTCGGGGTGCAGACCATGCTCACCTTCAACTATAAACAGGCCTTTTCCAGGATAATCATGGTGGGAAGTGCAATAAATATCATATTAACCCTGATATTGGCCCCCTTTTTCACAGCGGTGGGTATATCAGTGGCCATGGTTGTAACCGAAATCTACATTACCCTGGCCATGTACCTTTACCTTAGGGCTAAGGGAATAAACCTGTTGGAGCTAAAACGTGTATGATTACATCATAGTAGGAGCCGGACTCGCCGGCTCGGTCCTGGCCGAACGGATAGCTAATGTCATGGAAGAAAAGGTCCTGGTAATTGAGAAACGGGACCATTTAGGGGGTAACTGCTATGACTACTACGACGAGGCCGGGCTACTGGTGCACAAGTACGGACCTCACATCTTCCACACCCAGATCAAGGAGGTGTGGGATTATC
>DAHVOW010000087.1 GCA_027318585.1 Methanobacteriaceae archaeon
AGCTCCCCGAAACTTTTCGCAGGCTACCACGTCCTTCATCGCCTGTAATCGCCAAGGCATCCACCACATGCACTTATTCACTTGATCCTATAACCTCAAGCACCTCGCATCCCTTCCTCGCAAAGCACCAAACGCCATAAGCTCGTGTCTATCTCACCTCCCTCTCTCAAGAAAGGTGTCAATACAATCTAACCCAGTATCTGACTACCACGCTTTCAAAATCAGACCAGTCTCTCAACCCATCCAACTCCTTTCGCAGCAGTCAAATCCTTTACTTCATCCAGTTTGTTAAAGAGCATACCGATACAACAGGTTGGTCAAAAGACCAAAATCAAATCTATTCACTTGATTTTGTTCTCTTGGCCACCACAGCAAGACAACAGTCTGTGGTGGAGGTGAACGGGATCGAACCGATGACCCCCTGCTTGCAAAGCAGGTGCTCTCCCAGCTGAGCTACACCCCCGTAACGGGCTCGCACATGACACCGATAGGTGTGGGTACAACCAAGGGATCTTAAAGGAGGTGATCCAGCCGCAGGTTCCCCTACGGCTACCTTGTTACGACTTCACCCCAGTCATGAATCATACCGTGGTAAGCGCCCCCCTTGCGGTTAGACTGCCTACTTCTGGTATCACCCACTCCCATGGTGTGACGGGCGGTGTGTACAAGACCCGGGAACG
>DAHVOW010000088.1 GCA_027318585.1 Methanobacteriaceae archaeon
TACGTTCCCGGGCCTTGTACACACCGCCCGTCACACCATGGGAGTGGATTGTACCAGAAGCAGCTAGCCTAACCTTCGGGAGGGCGGTTACCACGGTATGGTTCATGACTGGGGTGAAGTCGTAACAAGGTAGCCGTAGGGGAACCTGCGGCTGGATCACCTCCTTTAAAGAAAAGGGTCTAGACCCCACACACGCCACTCGGTAAGGAATTGGGCCTATAGCTCAGCTGGCTAGAGCACACGACTGATAATCGTGAGGTCAGTGGTTCAAATCCACTTAGGCCCACCAAATGGGGCTGTAGCTCAGTTGGGAGAGCACCTGCTTTGCAAGCAGGGGGTCACCGGTTCGAGACCGGTCAGCTCCACCACAGGGATGGAAGGCCCGCAAAGAGCGCGGGCTGGTCGCTGGGGAAGCGGTATGGAAGTGATTTGGGATTGGATTTTTTAGTGTGTAGTGCTGAATGACGCTTTAAGGATGTAGGAAGTTAAAAGGCGCTATTGATCACTGCCCACTCGGAAGGTTTGAGTGCGTTAGTTTGTTCTTTGACAGTTGAGGAAGGGAAGGCCATGTTTGCCATCTTGCCGATGGCGGACCTCCAGGTGGATGCTTGGGGATATATGGTCAAGTGAATAAGGGCATACGGTGGATGCCT
>DAHVOW010000008.1 GCA_027318585.1 Methanobacteriaceae archaeon
ATGTCCAGACCCATGTTCATAGGACCAAACGCCACGTCTTCAATAACTGTGGGAGCAAATAGCTGGTCATCAGGGTTCTGGAAAACAATTCCCACCTTTTGTCTGATTTTCATCAGATCATTTTTTTTGTATCCCAGTGGAGTTTCATCCACCAATACTTCACCAGAAGTAGGCCGGAGTATTCCATTGAAGTGTAAAAATAGAGTTGATTTACCCGCACCATTGGGGCCCAATAATGCCACCATTTTCCCCTTAGGAGCTTTAAAATTGACCTTTTCCAGTGCCTGGGTTCCATCCGGGTAGTTATAAGTGATATTTTTAGTTTCGATGACGTTCATGATAGTCCTCTTTTATAATAATGCCGGTTTATCTTTTATATTTAATGATTATACGGATATTAAATGTATTCTGTGCCTTAAAACTGATTAAAAGATTTAATTAAACTTAGAGTAAGGTTTAAAGATATTAAATTACAGGGTTTAGATTACGGGGAAGTTTAAACTTAAATAAATTCCTGCCAACAATAAAAGTTCGAATGATACTAGTAGTATAATGTTTTTGGACCCCGGAAATTCAATTTCATTCATAGCCTTCAGGGTTCCATTGTAGCCCCGGGACTCCATGGCCATATGAAGTTTTTCTCCCTGGAACCAAGTGCGAATGAAGAGATTTCCGCCTAACATACCCAAACATCGCAGGCTGTTTTTCCAGTCCGAGTATCCTAGGCGAGTTTTTTGCGATTGATGCATTTTCTCCGCCTCATCCAGAAATAGGAAGATGAAACGGTACATTAGCATTGACAATTCCACTATAATAGGTGGAATATGTACCCGGTGAAATATACTGAAAAGTTCAGTCATGGGAGTGGTGAAGGCCAGAAATACCAGGCAGGAAAAGGCACCTAACATTCTACTAAAAACCAAAAATCCTATCTGAACTCCGTCTCGATATATGACCAGATCTAGAGGGCCTAAAGAACCCAGCTGTACCATTATATCAGTAGAACCAAAAAACAATCCCATATATAAGAATGTGATTAAAGCAAATAATAAGGGAATAGAGATGAATTTAAAATAGAATTTATAGGGAATCTTTGCTTTAAAAATTAGAAGAGTAGGGATCAAAATGAAAACGAAGAGGGGAATAATGGGAGATGGTGACGCCACACAGATTATTAAAGTACTAACCGCGAAGAGAACTTTAAAGGTGGTGTTAACCTCTCTGAACCCATTGTTATGGGCATGATAATCTAAATGGCTCTCCATTTTTTATCAACCTTATTCTTGATAATCCTTTCTTTTCTTGTTTTTATAATATCCCAGGAAGTACCCAATAATGAAGGCGCCAATGGCTGCCTGAAGTGCAAATAATAAACTTTCGATCTCTCCACTAGGAGGCTCCCAGATGGGCTCAAACCAGGGCTGGTAACCTGTTTCCTCAATTACAGGCCCTGCATTTGAATCTGCTCCGGCAAAGTATCCTTCATCCTCACCTAATCCCGAGTAGAGAACCAGAGGAGTAACAGCAATAACTGCCACGGCCAGAAGCATTAATATATGTTTTTTCTCCATCTACTTCCCCCCTACGACATCTGGAGCTTTAGTTTTAAGCATGACCCCTAACTGAGTAAGTATATCCGGTCTAAGCTTCTTAATATAATCAAATATTACCACGGTTAATAATCCCTCGGCCAGGGCCAGCGGTAACTGGGTGTAAGCGAATATAATCATGAATTTAATTAAAGATTCACTAAAAGTGGGTATGGGAAATGCCAGGGACAGTTGGATGGCCGTGGTTACGTAGGTTAATAGATCTCCAAAGGTTGCAGCTAGAAATACGGCTATGGATATAGAAATACCCATATTTTTGCATCCTTTATAGATTAACCAGGCACAGAAGGGGCCCACAATTCCCATGGAGAAAATATTGGCACCCAGGGTGGTGATACCTCCGTGTGCTAAAAGCAGGGCCTGGAAAACAAGGGTAATGGTGGCCAGTACCGAAACCACAGCAGGTCCAAAAAGAATTGCACCCAGACCATTCCCAGTTGGATGAGAACAACTCCCGGTTACTGAGGGGAGTTTTAAAGAAGACAGAACAAACATAAAAGCGCCTGATACTGCTAATAATGGTTTAGATTCAGGGTTTTTGTCTGTTATCTTTTTAATCTGTATAACACCGTAAACCACCACTGGGATTGCTACTAAATACCAAAATAGACACCATTGCCAGGGCAAGAATCCTTCCATAATGTGCATAGTGAGTCTCCTTTAAATTTACCAAATACTGAAAATTCTATTTTCTATAATTACCTTCTCTTGAACAAATTTTATCAATAAAGGTTGACCTCAACACTTGGAGGCCTCTTACACTCTTATGTTAAGAACGGATAGCCATATAAAGATTTCCATTTAACTTGAAAAAAAATCATTTGAAGTTGAAAAAATTGATGATATATTCACAAATTTTAGTTAAGAAAATCCATATTACCATAGAACCAATCCACTTTACGGGAATATTAAGTCCTAATAGTTTATATACGCATTTGAGGAATTTAGGCGTAGGCAAACTTTATTACTGAAAAATTAATATTATAATACATCAGCATATTATCTGATTGATAATACTAAGATAATATTTCAATTAAATCTCTTCAGATTGATTTAGATGTGATACTATGGGCTTAGCAGAAACCTTAGATGAACTCCAAGAATTTATGGTTGAAATTGAAAAATTATTCACTGTGAATTTAGAGTATCCAAGAAGTGAAGATGCTATTTTTTTGGAAGAAGAAGTTCAAAAGCTGAAAATTCTCCGCGAGAAAGAATCAGAACTTTTAACACAGCTTAGGGATCTGGGAGGAGATGATGATGTAGACTCTCTTAAAAAATACGCAGCCCAAAAAGATATGTTAAATTCACCATTGGCAGAAGATCCCAGGTTTAATTTATATAGTGAAGAAGAAGAACAAAATATTCGGGAAATGGGTGCTTTATCATTGGATATTTTAACACTACATGAAGCAATGCATGAAATTTTATACAAAAAGCCGGGTGTTATTCCGGAAATGATTTATTATTTCAAAGAGACAGTGGAACGTTTCAATACTCTGGAACAGCCCCGTGTCGAAAAATTAGTAGACGATTTAAACCTAACCGTTCAAGAATCACAGAAAGTCCTATCCAATGCCAATAAATCGGTGGAAAATGCTCAAGAAATGTTGGACGATGTCAATACGTACAAAACACCCATGATAATTGGTATAGGAGTTTTTGGTGTACTTTTAATAGCCATAATGATCATGATACTAATTGTACTGGTGAAAATCGCATTCTTTTAGATATTAAAAGAAACAAAACTATTTGAAGAATTATCTAACGTTTAATAACGTTTAATTATTTAATTTTAAAAAGAACAAAAATTATAAAGTAAAATTAAAAAAAGGTGGAATAAAACTTATTCCACTACTTCAGCGAAACCGAAGTTCCTTCGGACAGAGTTAATCCTGATTTTAACTTCATCGCCAACCTTGGCACCAGAAACAAAAATCACAAAACCTTCAATACGAGTGATCCCGTCACCGTCCCTTCCAGTATCCTCAATCTTAACATCATATTCTTCCCCTTCATTAATAGGGGCAGAATTACCTTTACTACCATAGTCATCTCTAAACATATTAAATCACTTTCCAAATTAGCCATTAAAATGGCTTGACTTATCGTATTAATTTCTCCACGTATAAACTTATGTGAAAAATTGCTAGAATTTTTTTTAAAAAAACCGATTTTTTTGATTTTTAAGAAGTTTGGTGAGAATTTCTACCAACAAGTTCCTATTAGAATATCCACAATCTTTCTTAAAAACCTATGATTTCAAAAATCATATAAAATCATATAAACAACTAAAAACATGGAAGTCAAAAACAGGATCATAGTTGCTCTGGACGTTCCGGACTTGGAAGAAGCAATACAAGTGCTGGATTCAGTTAGAGAAAATGTGGACACAGTTAAAATAGGATATCCCCTGGCTCTATCACAGGGGCTTGATTCCATCTCAACCATTAAAGAAGAATTTGGTTGCCAAGTGATTGCTGATTTTAAAGTAGCCGATATCCCTGAAACCAATCTTAAAATAGCTGATTTAACCTTCCACGCTGGTGCTGATGCGATTATTGTCCATGGTTTTGTGGGTGATGACAGTGCCCAGGCTTGCATGGATTCTGCTCAAAGAAATGGTGGAGAAATATTTTTATTAACAGAAATGTCACACCCTGGAGCTTCAAAATTTATTAAGCCTGTTTCTCTTGATATAGCCAGGATGGGTGTTAAAATGGGTATCAAAAACTTTGTAGGCCCATCAACACGGCTAGATCGCCTGGAAAAGATAAGAGAAGTAATTGGACCAGATTCTTTCCTTATCTCTCCGGGTGTGGGTGCCCAGGGAGGGGATCCGAAAGATACGCTTAAATTCGCAGACGCAATCATCATTGGGCGCAGTATCTATCTATCCAAAGATCCTGAACTTGCGATTCAGTCTTTCATAAATAGTATTGAAGAATAAACCGGCCGCTTCATAGGCCAAATCAAAAAGAAGAAAGTAAATGAATGTTTCTGGTTGGAAAAAAATAATTTCTGGAAATACCTGATAGTAATGTTGAATTAAGCCTCCCAGAGCCAGAAACAATACCGCCAATTTAAGAGCTAAACGATATTTAAAAAATAGATTTAGTTTCTTTTTTCCACTTAACCAGGATGCATCATTTCCAAATTCATCTATATAAGCAGCAGAAATACATATCAAGAGGGCCACTATTCCCAACGAAGGAATTCCAAAAATAGCCAGTATGGATAGGAATATAATAAGAGTGATAACGTGTGCTAGACGATCAACCTTCCCAGCCAGGAGGGTGCCTACTAATATGGCTATGAATATGGTGGCAGCGTCGCTACTAGTAACCGACAAATAACCAATGGCCAGTACGCATATAAAACCGGCACCAAGCGCTAAAGCTGTGTTTTTCTTCTCATCCTGAGCATCGTCGGAAAGTTTCATGAAAAATCCGGCCAGCGGATAAAAAATAGCCTCAATTAGCATATTAATCGTGTTTTATCAATCCTGAGCGGACTTTGATATTAGACCATGTCAATTACATAATCTCCTTTGCACCTGCCACCATGAGGGGGAATATGATGGTAGCATCCCCTATAACCGTGACCAGACTGGATCCTGCCCTGGCTTTAGCCCAGGATTTTGCCTCCTCCAGTGGAGCACCACCTAAACTCCCGGTTTCACTTCGATCCATGGTGATCTGAATAGCAGCATCCACTCCTCCTTTTATAAGATTTGAGGCCAGAGCATAATGTTTTGGTAATCCTCCTCCCAAAATAATAGTGGCAACCTTTTGGGCATCAAAAACCTGATCAGATAATTTATGCATATCTCCCACTGCATCCAGTTGGAGTGGATTATCCTGGGTGTACATCCAGAGTTGCAAACCCAACATACTATCCACAAGTCCTGGTGCATAAATGGGCACATCCTTTAGGGCAGCGGTGCGTATTATGGATTCATCATCTTCAAGTAGCAGACCAATTTTCTTGATGAACTCCTGGATGGTGAGATGGTTATTTTCTTGGGAGATGTTGGAAATCATGGGGATTATCTTTCTCTCAAAAACTTCAAAATCCTCAGAACTGGTATATATGTCCCCTATTCGACCCATACCCATGTCACAGAGTTGTTCATCATTATGCTCTAATCCGCGGTAGTGTGCCCCGCCGAAGGCCTCCAATAAGTCATGGGTAATGTTAGCCCCGCTGGTTATGAAGGCCTGAACATGGCCGTCATTTATCAGATCCCTTATTATTTTACGAAGACCTCCGGGGACCATTGGTCCAGCCACACTTAAGAACACCGCAGTATCCTCATCGGCCATAACTTCAGCCATTAAATCTGTAGCCCTATAAATACGCCCGGCCCCTAAAGCTCCTGCTTTTCCCATCTCCTCCAGAAGCTCCTTAATACTCATTCCTTCCCTGATATTCATTTGTTGAACTTTCAAATCTAATCACGACCTCAAAACCAGCTGTTAAAATTAGAATAGTAAATTATTTGTTCTAAAAAATCTGGATCAGTAAATAATCTTATTAAAAATTTAGTCATAATTTAATTTAATACTTATTTTATGCCAGCGATCTTGTCCAGTAAATCCGTGCGAGTGACTATTCCAATGGATTTTCCATTATCATCCATTACAATAAGACGACCAATATGATTTCTGTTCATGATTTCAATAGCCTCAGCAATCATGACTTCTTCTTCAACCGTAATTATGTCGGTGGACATAATATCGGCCACCTTTAGATCTTCTTTACCTTCAGCCAGGGCCTGTGATATGTCACTGAGTGTCAGCATACCCACAATTTCACCTTCATTGGTTACGGGAGCTCCTTCAATTTCTCGCTGCGATAGTAACAAAGCTGCCTCCCTGATCTGTTTAGAAATATCTAGGGTAGTTAATTTTTTGGTAGCAACCTCAATAACCTTTTTCTTAGGTATGCTCCTTATGGCAGTAGTATCCAGAAGCAGGATGTTATCCATATCATCCCTACCAACCACTTCACCATCAACCACCAGTTTATTAACTGGAGTGGGACCAATTCGAACTTTATCACCCAGATCTAAGTGTTTTATATTACCCACTGCTTTAATAGCAGCTTCACATTCACCAGGGTGAGTTATGCTGGTGAACTCGATCTTGGTTACCGACAGATCTTTAAGTTTTTTTCCATCTTTATAGATGGGAACGAGAGTTTGTTTATCAGATTCGTCGATATTAAGGGTTTGGTATGCTTTTACAGTCGGTTTATATCCACCACGTGGACCTGGAACTCCTTTAACTAAACCTAAACTTCTAAGGGATTGCATCTGATTACGAATTGTACCCGGGTTACGATTCATTACCTCGGCTATTTCTTCTCCCTTAATGGACTTACCGTCGGCCTTGCGGTATAAATTAATAAGACTTTGCAGGATTTCCTTCTGGACTGAAGTTAACATAAAACACCCCAAGTTTGGTTTATTAAATATTTATCATTATAAATCAATATAAATGTTAGCATATAATATTATTTTTTCTTTTATCCTAATGATTCTTTGAAGATGACTAACCTTAGATTCCTGTTATATTAACTATTGTAATTTTATCATTCCAGTGCAAAATTTTTGAAACAAAAATTTAACATACGGATAACTACAATTTAAGTAAAATATGAAACTCAAATTTCACAACAAATTTCTAGTATCATGCCTGCTGATTTTCATTCTGGTTTTAATATGTTCTTACTACGCATCTAACTACGAAAACAAAGGGGAATATCCATCTTATGGAACTATTTTATCTTCAAACCCGGTTGGAGAAGTGGTCTTTGTCGATGGATCTGTTGACAACATTTACCCTGATAGTTATAATTTGATAACAAGTTATCGAGGACAAATCGTGAATATTAATGTATCAGGACCATCTCCGGCAAATTTAGGGGACCAGGTAAGCATAATAGGAATTTTAGGTCCTTCAAAGCAGATGATTAAAGTAGAAAAAATCAGCGTGCTAACCAAATGGAAGACCCAATTTCTGCTTTTAAGATCCTTCATTGCCATAATATTAATGATAATCATCTTTTCATATTTTTGGAGATTTGATTCTAAAAATTTCGATTTTAGGAGGCGATAATATGCCAGATTTGCTTGGACATATTGCCTTTGCGTATATTCTTTGCAGATTATTATATTTCAAATATCCAACTTTTGACTCAGCTAATACAGTTTTAGTTATGTTAGGATCATTATTACCGGATTTAGCTAAATTAGGAGTAATTTTTCAAACATTTTTTTCCATTCATATCTTTGGATACAATATAAATGATTATATCTACGGTTTGCATACCCCATTTTCATCAATATTTTTGGCAGGATTAATCGCCATCTTTTTTAATGAAAAAAAATATGCTTTCTTATTTCTATTATTAGGAGCATTCACCCATTATGCCTTAGATTTACTATTGATCCAGGTTGGAGGAGGATACTTCTTTTTATTCCCTATTAGTTGGCAAATCTTCCATCTAGACCTCTTACCTCCAGATGGTTATTTATTTACTTTATTTTCAGTGATAGTCGCAATTTTGTTATATTTCTATGGAAAATTTCCAAATACCAATTAATATCTTAAATAAACCATCTAATAATATCTAATTTTCAAAACAGGCCCTTTTAAAATTATTTATAGGCCATATAACAATTAATGATTCAAATACCAATTAGGTTTGAGATTAGCAATATTATTATAAATCATAAATTTTCATAACAAAAGGTATTTAAGAATCAATCATAATAATAAGATACAGTATCTTCTTGGGGGGGGATCAATGAATACCGATTTCACGGATAATCAGTCTATTAAATCTATTAATTTTGTTAAAGATGTAGAACAGTATTCTGATGCTCACAACAATCGACTTACTGTTAGTGAAGTTCTAAATAGAGATCACACTTACTCTATGAAACACGTCACCTTTTTATTGCCTGCTTATAACGAGGAGCAATCAATAGGCAAATTACTTAAAAAGGTACATAAATGTCGCAATTCTCGAGTTTTAGTGATAGATAATAATTCTAACGATAGAACAGCAGAAATTGCTAAAAAATCAGGAGCTAATGTGTTGAAGGAACGTAAACAGGGTAAAGGATATGCTGTTAAGACCGGTTTCGAAAACATAAAATCAGAATTTGCAGTCATGTTGGATGCAGATAACACATATGAACCTGAAGATGCCAGGAAGCTTTTAAAACCTCTTATGGAAGACGAAGCCGATGTTGTTTTAGGTTCAAGACTTCGAGGTAAGCGTGAAGTTGGATCCATTAGTCGTGTCAATTTATTAGGCAACTACATCCTGAGTTTGTTTGCTAGTTTATTGTACTCCAATGTTTCTGACGTGTGCACAGGGTACTGGGCATTCAAAAAAGACGTTATACAACAACTTTTACAAGATGGCATAAATTCTGATGGATTTGACTTAGAGGCTGAAATGTTTTCAAAAGTTTCAAAAAATAATTTCAGAATCTTAGAAGTTCCAATAAACTATAAAAGCCGATTGGACACCCCTAAATTAAATTCAATAAATGATGGAGTTAAAATTTTTATGAGACTGCTATCAAATCGGCTGGAAATGCGAAAGGGGATTTTTAAATGAAAATCGCAATAATAGGAAGCAGAGGCATACCAGCCCGTTATGGAGGTTTCGAAACTTTTGCTCATGGATTGACCGAAAATTTAGCTGAAAAAGGATATGAAATTACAGTTAGCTGTGAATATAAAGAAAAAAATTCTCGCGAAAATAGCTTTAAAAATTCAAAACTCGAATATTTCCCAATTAAACCACCAAAAAACTATTTATTAAGAAAATTTTATGAAAATCTTTCCGATATTTACTTTTTATTGATGTTAAGTCGAAGAAATGAAATGATTTACTTCCTAGGTATTGAAGTAGGTATGTTTCTTTTCATTCCTAAGCTGTTAAATAGAAAATTGAGATTAATGGTAAATATTGATGGTATGATGTGGAAACGAAGGAAATTTAGCAGTTTCGAAAGATGGCTTCTTAAATTAAATCATAATATGGCCCTAAAATTTGCAGATACTATCATAGCCGACTCTAAATCAATGAAGGAGTATGTAGATAAAAAATATTGGGACAAGACTGTTTATTTATCCTATGGAATTAATATCCCCAAACGAATTCCATGGAATGGAGAAGTTCTTAATCAACTGAAAAAAAATTCTGCACCTGATATCTTACCTGGAAAATATTTTTTAGTTGTTTCTCGACTAGAACCAGAAAATAACATCCATACCATAGTCGATGCATTCTGCAAAGCTGAAATTGATATTCCACTAGTAATTGTAGGGGATTTCACTAGTGAATCTTATAAAAATCAGGTTGAAAACTTGGCAGATGTTTGCCTTCACCCCGGAGTAATTTTTCTGGGTTCAATATATGATCAAAATATTCTGAACATGTTACGACAGAACTGTGCAGCATATATCCATGGTCATTCAGTGGGAGGAACAAATCCTTCACTCTTAGAGGCCGCAATTTGTCGTAACGTAATCATTGCCCATGAAAATAAGTTTAACAGGGAAGTATGTGGAAAATCAGCAGTCTACTTTGTTAACGAAACAGAACTAGCTAGAAAGATGAAATTAGTGTACAGATTCAATGAAAATTATCTGGATATTAAAAATAACGTCTATTATCGTGTGAAACAGAATCATATGTGGAGTAAAATCACTGCAGATTACCATTCACTTCTCCAAATTATTGAAGCCGACATGAAGGATATAAAAGTTCCAGCAGAAGATCTAAAAGCTATTCAACAAGATATAGATCTAATAACAGAAGATATTGAACTGATAAGTATAGAAAGCAAACGAATAGCTCAAGACAGTGAAATTAAACCACCAAGCTCCAAAATAATCTCTGATGAAAAAATCGCTGATGATAGTAAAATAATATTAGAAGAATCATAGCTGATTTAATTAAAGTATTATATTTAGAAAGTAGCCAATGGATTATTAATTTGGTGAGTTATAATAACAATTCATGTAGACAATTGACTTATCACCTATTGAATGAAAGATTATTAAATTTTGTTTTCTAATTTAATTAAGAGTAAAGGGAATAGTAAAAAGTGTTGGATGGGGAATAAATGAAAGTAGTTATTCTTTGTGGTGGGAAGGGGACACGTTTAAGGGAAGAAACCGAATACAGACCCAAACCTATGGTAAAAATTGGAAACAAGCCCATACTTTGGCATATAATGAAAATTTATTCACATTATGGCTTTAAAGATTTTATAATTTGCCTTGGTTATAAAGGGGATATGATAAAAGAATATTTCCTCAATTACGAAATCATGAACAATGATTTTACCATCAACATGTCCAGTCAAGGTAAAATAGATATTCATAGTAACAATGAAACAGAAGATTGGAGTGTCACTTTAGCAGATACCGGGGAAGACGCCCAAACTGGAGCCCGAGTAAAAAAAGTAGAAAAATACATTGACGGAGACACCTTCATGCTTACTTATGGGGATGGAGTGGCCCGAATAGATATTCAAGATCTACTAAAGTTTCACCAGAATCATGGTAAAATTGGTACCATGACTGGGGTCCATCCTTCTTCCAGGTTTGGAGAATTTTCTATAGAAGACAATAAGATAACTAGATTCAGTGAAAAACCACAGACCAAAGCAGATCTTATAAATGGCGGGTTTTTTGTATTCAATACCGGTTTTTTTGATTATCTAAACGATGAGGACCAGTGCATAATGGAACAGACCCCTCTAGAAAATCTTGCAAGTGATGGAAACCTGATGCTTTATCATAATAAAAGTTTCTGGCAGTGTGTGGACACATATCGTGAGTTGGAAAACTTAAATGAATACTGGAAGGACAATAATCCTCCTTGGAAAGTGTGGTAGGAGGAATGTGATTGAACAGCGAATTTTGGAAGGATCGGAATGTCTTCATTACAGGGTGTACGGGACTTTTAGGGTCTTGGCTAACCAAAAAGCTCGTAAAAAATGGTGCCAATGTCATTGGACTAATCAGAGATCTAGTGCCAAAATCAAATCTCAAGTGGTCCGGATTTCAGGATGAAATAGTAACTGTTCGGGGGGAAATAGAAGATTACTTTGTTTTGGAGAGGATCCTAAATGAGTATGAAATAGAAACTGTATTTCATTTAGCAGCCCAGACCATAGTTACTATCGCCAATCGAAATCCACTATCTACCTTTGAAGCCAACATTAAGGGTACCTGGAACCTTCTGGAAGCCTCACGCAGATCACCTATGGTAGAAAGAATTGTTCTGGCCTCCAGTGATAAAGCCTACGGAAGCCAGGAAAACCTTCCCTATGATGAAAAAACTGCTTTAAAAGGGACACATCCCTATGATGTTTCCAAAAGTTGTGCCGATCTGCTATGCGGGTCATACTACCAGACCTATGGTCTTCCAGTATGCGTTACGCGATGTGGTAATTTCTATGGAGGTGGAGATTTAAATTTCAACCGTATAGTGCCAGGAACCATTCTTTCCGTCACCCAAGATAAAGAACCCATTATACGCAGTAATGGTCAGATGGTAAGGGATTATTTTTATATCGAAGACGGTGCTGAAGCTTATATGTTACTTGCTGAAAAAATGACCAAGAAAATTCATGGCGAAGCCTTTAATTTCAGCAACGAACAACCTATGACTGTGCTGGAGATTGTTAACACCATCCTGGATGCCATGAAAAGTGATCTGAATCCGGTAATACTCAATGAATCAACTAATGAGATAGAAAAGCAATATCTATCTGCCAAAAAGGCTCATGAAATATTAGGGTGGAAACCCCAATACAGCATGGATGAAGGGCTGGAAAGAACCATCCCATGGTATCAAAACTTCCTTAGAAGTTGATATATCCATTTATAAAAGGGATTTTATGAAAATTGTTTTCCTGGGAACAAATGGATGGTACGATACCCCAACTGGGAATACAATATGTACACTTCTGGAAACCAATGATTTTTACCTAGTCCTGGATGCTGGAAACGGGATATATAAATTGGAAGAATATTTAGACAATTCAAAAAAACCTATTTATCTTTTTCTGAGTCATTTCCACCTTGATCATATAGAAGGCCTGCATATATTAAACAAATTTAGTTTTGACAACACCCTCCATATTTACGGGCAGCCCGGGACCCGCAAAATACTGAATAATATAATTAATCAACCTTACACAGTTTCTTTTCCTGGACTTCCCTTTGAAGTTCATTTGCACGAAATTGAGACAGGCATTCATCATCTACCCTTCCGTGTTGAATGTAAATTTCTGCCTCACGCATCACCATGTTTTGGTTACCGTTTTGAAATTGATGAAAAAGTAATCACCTACTGTACAGATACCGGCCCCCATAAAAATGTGGAAGAACTGGCTCGTAATTCTAATTTACTGATAACAGAGTGTTCTTTAAAAATAGGAGAGAGTTATCCTGGTTGGCCTCATCTTAATCCTTTTGACGCTGTTAAAATTGCTATAAAAGCAAAAGCCAAAACATTAGCCCTCACCCATTTTGATGCAAACATCTATCGTTCCATTGAAGAGAGACTCGAATCAAAGGAATCCATGAAAAAATTATTTGAAAATCTAATATACGCCCATGATGGCATGGAAATTGTGATATAACAAGTATAATTACTTAAAATGGATATTAATCACCGAAAATGGTTGGTGGAATTAAATGGAAGAAGAGATCCGAACAGAGATCCGTAAGAAAGTATCTGAAATATACAAATTGCGAAAATCCAGTGAAACATTCCATCCTGGCCAGGATAACGTTAACTACGCTGGAAGAGTCTATGATGAAAAAGAAATGATCAGCTTAGTTGATTCCTCCCTTGATTTCTGGCTTACCGCTGGAAGATATGCAGACCAGTTGGAAAAAGAACTTTCAAAATTCTTAGGTGTTAAACATTGTCTTCTGACTAATTCTGGTTCATCAGCTAATTTACTGGCTGTTTCAGCTCTAACTTCGCCAAAATTAGGTGATCGCAGATTACTGCCCGGTGATGAAGTCATCACCACGGCATGTGGATTTCCCACTACCCTGAATCCAATTTTACAGAACCAGTTGAAACCAGTATTTGTTGATGTCGAGCTTGGGAGCTACAACATACAGGCGGATATTGTTGAAGAAACCATATCCGAAAAAACTAAAGCAATTTGCATACCACACACCCTGGGAAACCCTTTCAATCTTGATAAGATTTCTAAAATCGCCAAAAAACATCATCTATGGCTCATAGAGGATAACTGTGATGCCTTGGGTTCCGTATATAATAAACAATACACCGGGAGCTTCGGCGATTTGTCGACCTTAAGTTTTTACCCCGCCCACCACATAACCATGGGAGAAGGTGGAGCAATTTTGACCAACCATACTCTACTTAAAGAAATTGTTGCCTCTTTCAGAGATTGGGGAAGAGATTGCTGGTGTGATCCAGGTCATGATGATACCTGTGGTCGCAGATTCAGCTGGAAATTAGGTTCACTGCCCTATGGCTATGATCATAAATACATATATTCTCATATCGGATATAACCTTAAAGTTACTGATATGCAGGCTGCAGTGGGTTTGAGACAACTGGAAAAACTGCCAGATTTTATTAGGAGTCGAAGAAAAAATTTTGATATACTTCACAAGGTGTTTTTGGATTATGAAAATCATCTTGTTCTGCCCCAAATAGCAGAAGGTGCAGAACCCAGTTGGTTTGGGTTTCCTATCTTGGTAAGGGATGATGCACCATTCAATCGTAATGATATTGTTAATTTCTTCGAAAATAGAAAAATAGCAACCAGAATGTTATTTGGTGGAAATTTAATTCGTCAGCCAGCTTATGAAGACATAGATTTCAGGTTGGCTGATTCACTTGAAAACACCGATTTGGTTATGAATAATCTATTCTGGATTGGAGTATATCCGGGAATTACTGACGAAAAAATGGATTATGTGATTTCCATGATCAGAAAGTTTTTTAAAGAATTTCAATAAGGTAACCAATGAACTAAATCAGCAGTTTAGGGAAGTAAGGGGTGCCTTTCGAATGCAGATCTATTGCTCAATGACCCCTTTTAAATCGTTCATCTTCGAATATATAGGAATATAAAAGCTCTGGGACTTCTTCTCCATTCCTATTATACTTAAAATACAAGCGGAGCTTAATTAAATTCCTTATTAATAATGTCGGAGTTAAAGTCAGACCTATAGCTATTAATAACATAAATTGATCCCTGCTAAATCCAAATGCAGGAACATATGCCGATAATAATGGGAAAATAATTTCAGAATGTGATCTGCCATCTTTTCTAAGCTTTTCAAGGGCAATAGCAGATATCAGCCCCCGAGATCCATTGTAATGAGGAGATCCTTTTATTGCTTTTAAACGGATTTCTTTATCTTTTATATTATGACAGCAATTTAGCCAGCCAATAAATATATCAATTTCCGGAAACCCAGGGAGATTTTTATCGCCCCAGTAGACAATTCTTTTTTGGGAAACATAAACCGAACAGTTCTCTTCTACGGTTTTATTGATAAATGGGAAGTGAGGATAAATATTCTGAACATTGTAGTATCCTTTATAAATACAATTGGCATCGTAATTTTCTGTTTTGAATATACAACTTGGTATAAAACCTAGAGTACTATAATATCGAGCTCCTTTATCAATCAGATCTTTGGTAGAAGTTTTAAGTCCACGCTCCCATTCGAACTGGGTCTCCGCCCCAACTAAAATAACATCATATTCACTTGATTCTATAGCCTCAATTACATCCGAACAATCACTAAAGTCAAAGCTATCATCATCACATAAAACCCAGGTATAATTTGAACTTGATAGCTCAACAGCTCTCAAATAATTAGGACTGCTTCCAATATTCTTTTTATGTCTTATTATCTCTAAATTTGAAAATAATTTTTCAAAATGTGCACATACTTGCGGAGTTTCATCAGGAGAACAGTTATCAATAACAGTAATTTTACAGTTTTTAAATGGACTATTAAGCACTTGAGTCAGGGTTTTTTCCAAATCCTTCGAGCGGTCATAGGTAATCAATAGTATTTCAAGATCGTCTTCTAGCATAAAATCCCCCCAATAGATTATTAATTATTATAGTTGGGAGCATATATAAATATTGTCAATTATAAACAACGATTTATATTTAGTTAGAAAATGGAATCGAATTACTCATTCCTGCTTTAAATCCCAATTATAATCTATGTCCTCAGAAAAAGGATTTTTCCTTAAGATTTCATCTGGAGAATGGGGTATGGACGCACAGTTAGCCACAATAGCAGGAAAATTGCCTATTCCCTTAAAACCATTCCATATTAGGGGTGGCACTTTCACTAAGATATAATTATCCTCGCCCATGAAAATCTCCATCAAATTCCCATGGGTAACTGAACCCTCCCGATCATCATAGAGAACCAGTTTTATCATCCCGTGGATAACGGCATAATTCAATATCATCTCTTGGTGCAGATGCCAGCCTTTAATCACATCGGGATAAACTTTTGAAAAATATATCTCACCAAAATCCTTGAAAATTTCATCATCGGACCTCAACATGTGATAAATGCTGCCTCGCTCATCTGGAATCTTTTTCAAGTTTTTTATTTCAACTCCAGAAATATAGCTTCCCTTTACGCCAGGAACATCCATTAAATTCTCATTATCATAGATCATGACCTCACATCCCATAAATCGATCATATCTCCACTATTATCTCATTTCGCCTTAAAAATCCCGGAACTGCGGGATTATTGTATTGTGCTACAATAAAATTTGACTGGGGACTGAAACCCTTTCCATCCAGCCATTGGCGGAGCATTTCTATTTTGTCATAAGCCATTTTTTCTTTTACACGTCCGGAAAATCTTAAAACAGCTACCCGCTGATTTTTAATTTCTTTAAAACTTATCCTGTCATCGTTAGGTTCTGGTAAAGACTCCAGGGTGTATTTATGAGGCATAGTGAAAGAAATTCGATGGATCTTATCTTCCTGTATTTCCTCTGTAACCGGAACGGTCATGGCTATTCGTTCTGAGGGCACCTCTTGAGTGACTGGAGCTGCCATTGGGATCCTCTCAGAGTCAGAAATCGGCTCCTCAGAGACTGGAGTGGTCATGGGGATGCTGGATCGCTTTTTATTACCACCAAAAATATAATTAGCCAATATGGAGAATCCAATACCAATCGCACTATCAAAATCAGCTTCTACATCAACCTGGGCCAGAATATAATCTGGATATCTCCTGATTTCAAAATTATCTTCTTTGGTTTCCAAAAGGTAGGTGGGGCTTTCGGTCATGTCATTCCTCCATACTTATCGATCTAGCTTATTGACATAACATATTTAGATAGAAGTTGCTTAAACTTTTTTACTGAAAATATCCATGACTATTGGAGAAAATGCAATGGCAAATATTTGGAAACCTGCTGTATTTCAGGGCAAAGGGAAAAAAACTGAATATTTTGAGGGATGGTACTTCAAATTGGTATCCCATGATGAGAATAATGCATTTGCCATTATTCCAGGTATATCCCTTACTAAAAATCGTGGAAAATCCCATGCCTTCATTATGGTGATGGATGCTCGTCAGCAACATCTATTCTACTTTAGATTTCCCCTAGAAAAATTCTGGGCCAGTTCTGATGAGTTCAAAATAGGTATAGGTTCGAATTATTTCAGTACCAAGGAAGTACTTTTAAAACTGGATGATGGAGTTAACACCATACAGGGAAAATTGAACTTCCAGAATATTATTCCCTGGCCTGTGAAACTATTTTCACCCGGTGTAATGGGATGGTACGCATTCATTCCCGGTATGGAATGTTATCACGGCGTTTTAAGTTTTGATCATACCATTTCTGGATCATTAAAGCTTAATAAAATGGAATTGAATTTCGATAATGGGAAAGGATACATGGAAAAGGATTGGGGTGCATCCATGCCCTCCTCCTGGATTTGGATGCAATCTAACCATTTCCAAGAGGAATGTGTCTCCCTTTTTGGATCCGTAGCTAAGATTCCTTGGTTAAGAAAATACTTCACAGGATTCATATTCGGTTTCCTATATGGTGGCCATTTATACCGTTTTACCACATATACCGGAGCAAAAATAAGGGAACTTTCTGTTTCTCATGGGGAAATCAGGATTATTATTGAAGATAAAAAATACAGATTATCTATTCAAGCCAGTCGAGAGGAAGGAGTGGATTTACCCGCCCCATCTCTGGGTGATATGACAGCCAAAGTCAATGAAAGTCTTAATTCAAAAATAAAGGTAGAATTACGCGATGTCAAAAATCAATCCAAACTTATATTCTCAGGTTTAGGGCAGAATGCCGGCCTGGAATTTGTAGGAGATGTTCAAGAGTTAATTCGCGGATTTATGAAATAAAGATTTTATTTTAAGCAATTTTCTCAATTATGTCGAAGAAATAATATCAAATAAAGGGTTATTAGTATTTTAAAACATATAAATTACAACTTATCCACAGAAAAGATTTAATACTTCTAAAAAGAAAGTATAAGTATATTTTTTCGATTATGAGTGATAAAAATGGACAACGATATTAGGAGAGAATTAATAGAAAAGTCTCCTATAACCTATTCTGGTTTGCGGAAGCTTAACATTGGGGCGGGAACCCTGCATTTAATCCAGGGCCTGATAATGTTAGCCCTGGGGGCTTTAATAACATGGAACCGCGATATATACACTTTTTATCTGAAATTTAAGATAATTTCATTGGCGCCTCCAACCTTCCAAGTGTTGCCAGACCCTCAAGTAGCATTTACAGTCACCTATCTGGGCGTAATATTAGCATCATTTCTATTGATATCTGGTGTTGCACACTACATAATCGCCTTTGTAAGGAACAAACA
The DNA here is from genome assembly GCA_027318585.1 of Methanobacteriaceae archaeon. Taxonomy (GTDB): domain Archaea; phylum Methanobacteriota; class Methanobacteria; order Methanobacteriales; family Methanobacteriaceae; genus Methanobacterium. The sequence goes on from DAHVOW010000008.1 coordinate 18,565, forward strand.
GTACAACGAAAATCTGAAAAAGGGGATGAATCCCTACCGATGGTATGAATATGCACTTTCCAGCTCCATTATGCTGGTCATACTGGCCACCTTTGTGGGAGTGTGGGATCTATGGTCTCTGGTGATGATATTCGTCCTGAACGCCATGATGATTATGTTCGGATACATAATGGAGAAAATCAATCAATATCCGAAGAAGACTGATTGGTCTCCTTACCTTTTAGGTTGTATCTCCGGATTTACCCCCTGGCTCGTTATAGCAGCGTATTTCGTAGCAGCACTGGGTTCCGGTGAAACGGATCCACCAACTTTCGTGTATTTAGCCCTTTTAATATACTTCATCATGTTCAACACCTTCTCCATTAACATGATACTGCAGTACAAGGGCATCGGAAAATGGAAGGACTATCTGTACGGAGAACGAGTGTATATAATACTCAGTCTGGTGGCTAAGACCATACTGGCCTGGCTGGTTTTCATAGGAATATATGCACCATTCTAAGCTAATTTAAACAAAAAAAAGGAAAGAAGGTGTAAACTCTATATTTTTTTTAGTTTACCCTCTTAAATTATTTTTTTTAATCTATCTTAACCCTCTTCGAAGGGCTGGACTATTACGAATCCGTCACCTTTAAACTTCATCTGGAATGTTTCACCACTGTCCTTTCCAATCAAAGTTTTGAAATCCACATTTGTTTTCAGTTCTGGTTTTAATCCTCCAGACCAGGCTACTGTGGCCTGTGGATCGGTCATGACCGGACTATCGGGAGTTACTCTGAGGGTTAGTGGAGTGAAGAAAGTAGTTATGGCCACCATTCCACTTCCTTGTAATCGGATGTTGAAAAGGCCTCCGGACATCATACTGGAACTTTTCGTCATCATCTTAATATCCCAGTCGATATGATCCTCAAATGCTAAAACATCGTTTCCATTGACGTAGATCTTGTCATTTTCAAGTTTCAGCACTATTATCTTCTTACCCATATCTGCCATGTAAACATGGCCCGTTCCATCGACTTTCATCATGGTGGTGGATTCACCGGTCATGGCCTTCTTAACGAATTTCCCCAAGCCATGGTCCAGAGTCCCTTCCCTGTGGAATTTAACATCCCCATTGTAGGCCACCATGGCTCCTTTTTTAGCCCATACCCGGCCGTTCAGGTTCACATCCAGTACGTATTCGTTTTCCAATTCAAAGGTTTCTAAACCCACGTCCTTTTGCATTGTATTATTCACAAATTGACTTAGTGTGTATTTACTGGATTCAGTAGTTGATTCTTGATAAACAGGTTCAGAAGGCGTTTCCTGAGCCACATTTAGTGTTTCTCCACAATTTGGACAAAATTTCCCATCTTTTACTTCGGTTCCACAGTTAGGACAGAACATCCTTACACCTCATCTTTTTATTTGATTGATTTACAGATTGATTTACTGATTGTAGTTAATATAGCTAACCTAAAGGTTTTAATCTTCCCTGTAAAACACTCGTCGAAACTTTTTAGGAATTAATTTAGATTTAAATGATTAAATATGGCTATAGTTTGGGAAAAATATTGAGAGTAAAAAAAAATTGTTGAAATATTTCATTAAATCTAAGGGTAATTTATTATAACATTCACCAAACATTAACTGTAGAAAAATCATATGGAGAAAGCCCCATGAAACTAGGTAAACTAGATGAAAAATGTCCAAAATGTGGCTGTAAGGATAAAACCATCCAGCGAAAACTGGATCCCGAACACCATGCCCACGGATCCACCAAGGCCTTTGTATGCAGTGAATGTGGCTATGTGTTTAAAAAAGGGGATGAAGAAAAAATAAGGTGAATAAGGATTAAATACAATGCCATCATGGTTCTCACTTTAATTCTTTAATGGAGTCTTTAAAAATGTACCATGTAATGTTAGTACCCACTCTGAACTGTCCTTCTAATTGCAGCTACTGCTGGGGTTCTAAGGACAATGCCGGTGTAATGGATATTAAAATCATCAAAGAAGTGATGGAATGGCTTAGAAGTTACCGTGAAGATCCGGTGCACATCACATTTCATGGAGGAGAACCCCTTTTAGCTGGTTATGATTTCTATAAAAAAGCCCTTCCCATGTTAAAAGAAGGTCTTGGGGATCGTGAAGCGGGTTTTTCACTGCAAAGTAATCTCTGGCTTTTAACCGATGAACTGGCCCAATTATTGAGGGATTATGGAGTGGCGGTTAGTTCCAGTCTAGATGGTCCTAAAGATATTAACGAATTACAAAGAGGAAAAGGATACTTCGATAAAACCATGAAGGGATATGATGTTGCCCGGAGAAATAATCTCCCGGTAAACTTCATCTGCACATTCACTTCCTATTCCAAGGATTTAGTGGATAAGATTTTTAATTATTTCCTGGAATGTGGATACAACCTCAAATTACACCCTGCTCTTCCATCGTTAAGGGGTGATAACTCTGATCCATGGGCTCTTTCCCCTGAAGATTATGGAAAGCTGTTAATTGAACTGTTAGATATGTACATGGATCATATGGATGAGATTGAAATTACTGATTTTGACCACTTCTGTAAGAGCTACTTCATTAGGAAGGGCACAGTGTGCGTGTTGGCCGACTGTCTTGGCGATACCCTGGCTGTTGATTTTGCGGGGAACATCTATCCCTGCTATCGTTTTACGGAAATGCCGGAGTATGTGATGGGAAACGTCCGGGATAACCCCAGCGTGGAAGACCTTCAGCAATCCGAGGCCTGGAAGGTTATCCAAAGTTTCATGGATCTGGTGGATGAGAATTGTAAAAAGTGCCGTTTTATTAAAATGTGCCGAGGTGGTTGCCCTTATAACGCGTTGAAGGCAGATGGCGGCTATATAAAGAATGTAGACCCACAATGCACCGCCTATAAAATGATATTTGAAGATATCAGCAAACGAGCCACCAAAGAGATGATGGCAAACATGATGCCATCGAATCCGTCTTTAAAGAAAGAAAAAAAAGGCGGAATAATGTCCCTCATGATCAAATAGTTTCCCTGGAGGATTATGCCCATCTTAATTACTAATATCAAAAATGACCTTATAACTGAGGCCATAAAACTCACCCAGGCTGAAAAGACCATATTAGTTTTAGATAAATACTTTGCATTGGATGGTGACACCTACCTAGTTGAATATCTAGATCTGCAGGATATGGAAGGATCCTCGTCCCAAATAAGAGATATCTTCAGAAGGGCCTTAAAAGAGGAGGAAGTGGAACTGGCGCTGGAGACCGATGCTTTGGGCTTGCTGATTCTGGAATCGGCGAAGGAATATGAAATATTCAAGAAAAAGAACATATTTGTGGTAAAAAACGGCAGAATTGAGAAATTTAAGGCCTGTTTGTGTTGAGAATCTGCCCATATAATTCCTTTAGTAACCAAAAAAGGATATCACAACTTATTTTAATTATTTTTAGTTATTTGATGGTTTAACAACAAACTTTAATATTATAAAACAGAGTTTAAGATAATGAACCTGAAAATAATCGCCTCTGTTATCTTGATGGTCATAATCGGACTTCTGATAGGTTATTCCTATACCATTGTTTCTGATGGAAATGTAGAACCCCTGGGGCGTGTAGCATTCGTTAAGATAATGAATCCAGATTTTTATCCGGGACATCTTCATTCAAAACTACTGGCACAATACGCCAAACAAAGAAGTTCAAAATGTGCTTTAATTACCCATTTTGGTGGAAGTTCCAACTATCGAAGTTATATGGAAGATGACGTTTATATCATTGAACTGGCCTTTATAGATACCCAGGGAACCGGTGCCACTGGTCCCACAAACTACACCGATTCTCTAAAAATAGCACTCTTTGGAGCTCCTGATGGGCGTTACAAATATAAATCAGACGGTATTGTTTTCAACAGCTATGAAGAGGCTATGGATCATGTGAATAAATTAGCCCGAGAAAATGGGCAGGAAGGACCCCTCCCCATGGCCTGGCATGGAAATGCGCGTAATGGAAATCCATTATTCGTGCAAGGTTGTGGTTTCCCACTTTACTTTGATATACTACGGAGAGAGTATGGTATAATTCCGGCCTACATATACATTATTAAAGGGATGATTTTCCCATATGTTTACAGTCCCTATCGAAACTATGAATTGGGAAATTTCATCAAACTCCAACTGCTCTACAGTGGGGGAGACCTGGATTATAGATAATTTTAACTCTGGTGTTAAAGGCCCAATTTTATAAATGCCAAGGCATTAAATACTAAGATAACCAAATTACTTGTCTAACTTTTAAAGGATGATACTATGATTGTGAAGGAATGGTGTATGTACTGCGGGGAGTGTGCTGGAGTATGCCCCCGTAACCTCATTGAAGTGAGAGAATTAGGATTAAGATTTAACGAGGAAGGATGTAAGGATTGTCAGATCTGCATCCAGATCTGTCCAGTGGACGCCCTAGAAAAATAAGGAGACCTTGTATGTTAGTAGTTGATGTCCTGGTAATTGGAGCCGGTCCAGCCGGCTCATCTGCAGCCAAGCACGCCGCTTTAAACGGAGCGGAGGTGCTTATGATCGATAAAAAATCAGAAATAGGCGTCCCCAAACGTTGTGCCGAGGGAGTGTCCAAGGAAGGGCTTAAACAACTGGGGATAGAACCAAACCCCCGCTGGATCACCAAAGAACTCAGTGGAGTTCGTATGGTATCACCCAATGGTACCGATGTTATCCTGGATGAAGACAAGGTCAAACTTCCGGAAGCAGGTTATATCCTGGAAAGAAAAGTCTTCGATAAATTCATGGCTATGGATGCTGCCCGGGCCGGGGCTCAGATAATGGTTAAAACTCTGGCCACTGGACTTAAAAGAGAAGGAGATCGGGTAATAGTCTCAGCCGAACACATGGATCATGAATTTGAGATTCAGGCCAAGATCATAATCGCTGCCGACGGCCCCGAATCAAGGGTGGGTAGATGGGCTGGGCTTAAAACAGGTACCAAACCCAAAAACATGGAATCCTGTGCCCAGTTCGAAATGGTAAACGTGGAGATGAAAGAACCAGACTGCATAGAGTTCCACTTTGGAAGTGTGGCCCCTGGAGGTTACGCCTGGATATTCCCCAAGGGGGATGACCTAGCCAATGTGGGATTAGGCATTTTAAACACGCTCACTGAAAAAACTGCCTACCAGCACCTCTTAGAATTTGTGGATAATAACCCTGCCACCCAGAATGCCCAGCCCGTGGAATTGAATATAGGCGGTGATCCGGTAGGTGGAGTGATCAAGGACCTGGTGGCGGACAATGTTCTGGTGGTGGGAGATGCAGCTGGAATGGTTAATCCCCTTACTGGTGGAGGAATCACCAGTGGAATGACCGGAGGACGTATAGCTGGAGAAGTAGCTGCAAAAGCCGTTAAAGACGAAGCTTGGTCCGCCAAGGACATGAAGGAGTATAAAAAACTCTGTCAGGAAGAGGTTGCTGACTCCTTTAAGAAATACCTTAAGACCAAGGAATACCTCTTAAGCCTGTCCGATGAGGAGCTGGATTCCATAGCAGAAGCATTCCAGGAAACAGACTTTGACGTTATAAACACCAGCGAAATAGTTAAAAAACTGGTTAAAGTCTCTCCCAAGGCTCTGTTGAAGTTGGGAAAACTATTCTGATAGTCTAGATATTTAAGGGTTAATTTTTTAAATTTTTTAACCCTATTTTTACTTTTTATTAAAAAATAATAATCAGAATACAGATCAGGAAGAATCCCAGTGCCACTTGGTGGTATAATATGTCTGCTATTTTTAGCATTCTTTCCTGGTTGGTAAATAGAGACAGGTATAGGGGTATTCCCGCCACAATGGACGGTGCCAATGCCACCAGGAATTGTATTAAATTCATTTCTCCTGAATATATTATATAAATTAGCACCAAACCACATAACACCCCCACAATACTGGCATCCCGGGGCTTGGATTTGTACATGAGGTAGGTGGCCATCCCGGCAATAAACATAAAGATATACACACTCAGAGGTACTATAAAAATGTCTCCAAGTAAAACTGCACAGGAAGCCAGTCTCAATACAGAGTTAGTGGCTGTACTGGATAAAGGAGCAAGTGATGTTTCTTTCAGTCTTATTGGAGGCAGAGTGTAGAGTATCTGATTTAATAACATCAATATCAGAATCAGGATGAAGGAAACCGGCATGAAAGCTGCGGATAAAAGGAAGACCAGGCCCAGCATGGTAATTACAAATATTATTATCCACTTTTCATCCACATTATTCTGTATAAATGCCCGGTTTCTTTTGAAACTATCCCTACGGTCAATTTCAAGATCAGTTAGGTCATTAAGAGTGTACAGGGCCCCCCAGAATAGTGACACCAAAAGCAGGCCCCCTATAATTTGTAGTGGATTATTAATGGTTTGATTAGTAAAATAAGCGTAAGTAAGTGCCAATAAATACATATGCACATTTTTAGAAGCCCAACTTATCCTGGTGGATTTTAAGAGGGTTATAAGGATATTATCTTTCATTATTTTTCTAATCCATTATTCCATGACCATATTGTTGGCCAGGAATACATGTCAGATTTTTCCAGCTTTTATGGCTTCACAGATAAATCGGGGCTTACAATCATAGATTGAAATCCCTTTCTTGATTCTATCCTCATCAACATAATTAAAATGGCTTTTCACGATATTTATAGTTTCTAATGGGGAATAAGTTATTTCCACCACTTGGAAGGGTATTTTTAAAAGAGACAATGCAATCCGGGAAATAATGCCCAGTTCCGTGAATAGGTCAAATTTCTTAGCATTTAAATATACCCGCCATGATGTCTGGAAAACCAGGTTTAAATTTCGAAAGTCGTTTTTATGTCCTAGATATTCCTTAATACAATAAAAATAATAAAAAACAGCACTCCATCCTTTATGAGCACTCCACTGGCTATAACCAACTGTATCTGGTTTAAGCAGATGAGAATCATGGAAGCGATCCGCAATTAGGATTAAATCAAATTCTTTTAGTTTGCGGTAGAGCTCAAGGTCGGTTTTAACCCCCAGATCTTTCTTCATAGAATTCATGGTAAGTTCAAACACCTTTTTTGGTTCAACATTTTCATTATCAAGAAATAAACCAGCCTCATAAACTTTTAGTTCCATCTCTGCACAGGCCTGGTAGATGTTAGCAGATTTTCCAACTCCAGGGGCCCCAACCACATGCAATATCCGGCCACGCTGGTTTTTCAACTTTAAAAAGGATCGGAGCAATTCATAGTAGGATTGAGTGGCTACGAAGTTCTGATTATCATCATCACAGTTAATCTTAAAATTCCCCATGAGCCTATATTTGATGTTTATGGAATATAAATTGAAAATTTGGCATATAATCTCCAAATCACCTTAAAACTTCGTCTTTTTTACAGGAGATGCCTTTATTAATTTTCAAAAATAATAATTATACAAGTTTATTTAGTTGTGATGAGGGGGATTTTGATGGCCAGGTACAGATGCACGGTATGTAATTATATCTTGGATGAAGAAAAAGAAGGAGTTGAATTCAAAAGTCTGCCTGAAAACTGGCGATGCCCGGTTTGCAATTCACCATTATCATCATTCGTACTTTTGAGTGCCAAAATAGAATATAAAGATGTAGATTCTACTGTCTCGGAAGTTATGGTGGATCAAATGGCAGAGTGGGGTATTCAATTTATATTTGGCATCCCCGGAACATCATCATTAGGTGTGGTAGATGCAATCCGAAAAGAAGATCGGATCAGATACATACAGGTACGGCATGAACAGACAGCAGCCATGATGGCCTCTGCCTATGGAAAATTAACTGGACACCTTGCTGCCTGTTTAACAGTGGCTGGTCCAGGGGCTACTAATCTGGCCACTGGCCTCTACGATGCAAAATTAGACCATGCCCCGGTGCTGGCCATCACGGGAATGGTACAAAGACAACTTATAGGTCCTGGTTCCTTTCAGGAAATAGACCAGCATTCATTCTTTGAACCTCTAACGGTGTTCAATAAAATATTAATGTCCCCTGAACAGACCATTAACCTGGTTACTCTGGGAATAAAACATGCACTTCTGGAGGGAGGCGTTTCCCATATTGGTATGCCTAACGATGTGCAGAAAGAACCCTATAAAGCACCTCCAATTCCATTCGAAGGTAGTTTCCCCAATAAAGCCGTTTCACAACCAATGTTCCTGGTTTTACAAGCAGCTCAAACTATTAATAAAGCAGAAAGACCTGTTATATTGGCTGGTTTCGGTTCCATGGGGCAGGGAGATGTTCTTATAAAATTTGCTGAGAAGATAGATGCCCCTATAACCACCACCTTCCGTGGTAAGGGGGTGGTCGATGAAGACCATGACCTCTATGTGGGTAGTCATGGGACCATCGGATCCACTGCATCCACGGTTCTGGTGGATGATTGTGATCTTTTAATAGTAATCGGCTCCTCTTTCTCAGATATGACTCAGATACCGCCTAAAAAGACGGTGCAGATCGATCTGAACCCCCTGATGATTGCCCGCCAATATCCGGTTGAAGTGGGGCTTCTGGGTAACAGTGCCGAAATTCTCCCCCAGCTTTTGGGAATGGTTCAAGAAAAAGAGCGTCCTCTGTACCGGGAAGAAATTAAAAACTTGAAACAGGAGTGGCTGGACCTCCTGGAGGAAGAAGCGGATGGTAGTTTAACCCCAGTTAGGCCTCAGTATATCATAAAAGTACTCAATGATGAACTGGCTGCTGATGCCATTATTACCCTGGATACTGGTGAGAATGGCTGGTGGTTTGGTCGTAACTTCTGGATGAAAAAGACCCAGAAGATGTTGATGTCCGGTTATCTGGGTACCATGGGATTCGGACTGCCTGCTGCCATGGCAGCCCAGCTAATCTATCCGGATAGACAAGTGGCCTGTATAACCGGTGATGGTGGATTTTCCATGGTTATGGCTGATTTTCTAACTGCAGTGAAGTACGACCTTCCGGTGAAGTTATTCCTGATGAATAACCATCAACTGGGCATGATCATGCAGGAACAGATGGTTGAGAATTATCCTAACTGGCAAACCCAACTTCACAACCCCGACTTTGCCAGTTTCGCCCGAGAGTGTGGAGGAACCGGAATAAATGTGAATGAACCGGGAAAACTTAGAACCGCTGTTTCTGAGGCTCTGGCTACAGAAGGACCAGTACTGGTGGATATTGAAACCGATCCTAAAAGGTTCATCCAAGAGGGTAATTAAAGGTTTAAAACAGATTTAAGGATATTATTTAAAAAAAGGAGACTCTTGAATGGTTCAGGATTCTAAAGAAGTGAGAAGTTCGATTGAGGATACCCCTGAAAACCGAGCCAAATGTCACTGCCCACTGTGTCCCAGCTATCCGCATGAATGCCAGGGAGAAACATTATACTGTGGATTAGGAGCTAGCAAAACTGATATTAATGCTTTTGGTTGCATATGTGATACCTGCACCATTTATTACCAATACGGGCTTAAAGGGATCTATCACTGCGATAAAGTGGAAGGGGGGAGGAGTAAAACCCAAATTCGTAAGATTTCTAGTAGGGAGAATACTCTTTCTTATCAGGAAATTGTGGATATTAAAGATAAAAGCGCAGGGATGGAAATGATAGCATCCATGGGCTCTCAGAAACAACTACCATTCAGGTTGGATGATCTGCACTTTATACCTGCCCAGTTATACAGGATTCCTGTAAATGAGGAAGAACCAGTTAATACTGCAGTTATCATTGGACCCGGGGCGAAAAAGCCATTTAAAGTGTTATCACCCCTTTTAATATCCGGTATGAGTTTTGGAGCTGTGTCCAGAAATGTGAGGCTGGTTATCGGTCAAGCCGCCACTGAATTAGGCTTTGGATTCAATTCCGGGGAAGGTGGTATTTTAGAGGAGGAACATCAATTTTCAGAATATATGATTGTCCAGTACTCCACCGGAAGATTTGGTCTGGATGAGGAGCTTATGAAAAATGCGGCTGCCATTGAAATAAGATTTGGTCAGGGTGCCTATCCTGGTAAGGGTAGTTTTTTGCCGGCAGATAAAATTACAGCAGAAGTTGCCCAGGTAAGAGGTATAGAGAGGGGTGAAGCTGCATACTCTCCTGCCCATCATCCGGATATAAATAATGCCCAGGAACTGCAAGAAAAAATAGCCTTGTTCAAGGATCTGACAGGAGGTTCTCCCGTCGGTGCCAAAATAGGCTGTGGTAACGTTGAAGATGATGTACGAATTTTGGTAGAAGCGGGAGTTGATTTCATTGCCCTAGACGGCTTTGGAGGAGGAACTGGAGCCACCGCGGCTTATGTCAGAGACAATGTTGGCATTCCCATTATCGCGGCCCTGCCTCGGGCGTTTAAAGCCCTGATGAAAATGGGTGTCAAGGACAAGATCTCATTAATAGCTAGTGGTGGATTGCGAAATTCTGCTGACTTTACCAAATGTATGGCACTTGGAGCTGATGCAGTATACTTAGGTACCGCTGCACTCATAGCCATAAACTGTGAGCAGTATCGTGTCTGTCACAGTGGTCTGTGCCCTACGGGAGTTACCACTCAGAATCCGCAACTAACAAAACAACTAGACCTGGATGAAGGTGTTAAAAACCTAAAAAATTTCCTTTCAATATCCAACCATGAATTAGCCACCTTAGTACGTGTAATGGGTAAAAATAATGTTTCACAATTGGATCATAATGATCTGGTCTGCACCACCCCAGATCTGGCCCGGCTCACTGGACTTAGATGGATGAATGGGAAACTCCTTTAAATTATAGAATTACCTTAAAATATAGAATTTATTGAATCATAATAGGAGGGGGTTAATATTAAGTTAGAAGATTTAGGGACTCAAGAATTATTTGAAAAAGTTTTTAACTCTATCCCAGATGCCATAACCGTCATTAACCAGGACCACAAGGTGATCAGGGTAAATAAAAGTATGGCTAATTCAATGGGAATGGAACCAGAAAACCTTATTGGTAAAAGCTGTTATGAGGTTGTTCACGGGACTTCATGCCCCATAACTACTTGCCCTCATGCCATGCTCTTACATGATGACCAGGAACACTCATCAGAAGTGCATGAAGAAAATTTAGGAGGATTTTTCCTGATTACCACCACTCCCCTCTACGATGATGAGGGTAAAGTAATGGGAAGTGTACATGTGGCCCGGGACATTACGGAACGGAAAATCATGGAGGAACAGTTGGAAAAGGCCCTGGAAGACAAGGATATCCTTATGAAGGAGATTCATCACCGGGTTAAGAATAATCTGATGATTATGGCCAGTCTGCTCAATATGCAGTCTCGTTACATTGAAGATGAAGTGGCCCGGGACATCTTTAAGGACAGTCAGAGTCGTGCCAAAACCATGGCCCTTATCCATGAAAAATTGTACCAGTCCAAGGAGCTTAAGAAGCTGGATGTGCAAGATTATATGGAAAGTCTATCCCGTGATATTTATCAGGTCTACATTAAGGATCCCCATCGTATCCAGCTTAAGATAGAAGTAGAGTCACATATGATGGATATCAATACTGTCATACCTCTGGGATTAATTCTCAATGAATTACTGACCAATACCTTCAAGTACGCCTTTCCTAAAGATTCGGAGGGTATTGTGGAAGTTAAATTTAGTAAAAAAGAAAACAGCACATTTTTATTAGAAGTAATTGATGACGGGGTGGGTTTGCCATCTGATTTTAATAAAAAAAGGACTGATTCTTTGGGGATGCGTCTGATTCATAGCTTAACCGAGCAAATTAAAGGTGTGATAGAGATCCGTTCCAACCAAGGCACCCAGATAAGTGTTAAATTCCAGGAATTGAAATACCCTAAAAGATAAGGGATGTATGTAATCATGATCAAAGTTCTTTGCACTACCGAATCTTCACTTTATCGTCCGGAAGCAGTTCGATGGAGAGAGAGAATGTCCCATTTGGATCCGCTAGGTGATGTGGTGGTGGTATTACCCTGTAGCATGGGAAAACCCTACTCCCAATCACGTTCACATCGAATTTTTCAGAATGCAACCAAAGGATTTCAAGAAGCTATTTTAACATCCCCATTTGGAGTCTGCCCCCGGGAGATGGAAAAAACTTATCCTATACAGTCATATGATGTTCCCACTACAGGTAAATGGTCTCAAGAAGAGATAGACCTCACTGGAGTGTGTTTGAAAGATTACGTTAAAGATAAGGAAGTAGTAGCCCACGTCTCAGGAGGCTACCTCGAAGTTTGTGAAAAATACCTCCCCCAAGCCAAGTTTACATGTATTAATGGACGCACCACTTCCCAGGAGTCCATGCAGAACTTGAAAAAAATTTTAAAGGAATATGATAAACCTAAAGGTAAAGCCCGGGAAATAAATGGGTTACAATCTATTGCACGTTATCAGTTTAACAATAAGAAAGCAGATGTTCTTATACCTCCCGGTTATCATCTGAAAGGGCGTTTTAACCGTCGTTTGTTTTATGAAAATCAACAGGTTGCCACTTTACACTTTGATACTGGGCTATTCTCACTGAACCTTAAAGGAGGCCAGCTATTAAGTGAAGTTGATTTGAAATGGGTGGAAATCGATTTTAAACTGGAAACTAACACTCTTTTTGCTCCAGGAGTAGTCGATTCATCTTCAGACATCTTGCCACGTGATGAGGTGGTAATTATTCGTAAGGGAGATGTGGTGGGGGTTGGAAAAGCTGTTATGGCAGGCGATGAAATGAAAAATGCTGAAAAAGGGGTTGCTGTAAGGATCAGACACCGTCGGAAGAACTAAAATCAAAATTTTATACTTACAAATAAGTATAAATACCAGAACTAAAACATAAAAAAATAACTTTATAGCTGGATATAAAGTTATAAAAGTTCATTTATGACATAAAAACCTATTTAAAGACTTAAAATGTTGTATTATTTTTGAGGTATAAACATGAGCGAAGATTTAACGAATCAAGTCCGAGAAGCTTTATCAGTGGTACTAGATCCCCATATGGGCATTAGCATCGTGGAAATGGGAATCGTAGATGGCATTGAAATCAATGAAAAAAATAAAACCGCAAAAATCGTGATAAAACCCACCAACCCTGGTTGCATGAGTGCCGCCAACATAGCCATGCAAGCTCGTCAGGCAGCCGAGAGCGTGGAAGGATTAGAAAAGGTAGAAATTGTGGTGGAAGGACACATGATGGCTGATGCCATCAGTGAGATGGTAAATAAGTAAATGCTCCTCTGGAACCGAGTGGTTGTGGTAGGCGTGCCTGGAGTGGGAAAGACTTCCCTCGGCCAGGCTATAAGTCACGAGCTTGGTTATCACTATGTTAACTACGGGGAGTTGATGCTGGAAATAGCCAGTAAAAGCTATCAAGCCCAAACTCTGGAGGATATGTTCCGGTTAGAACCTGACTTACAGTACCATATTTGGAAAAAAGCAGCCTTTAGTGTACAAAATCTGGAAAATGTTCTCATTGATTTACATGGAGTGGATCTCACAAGAGAAGGTTATTTAATCTCGTTACCCTTTGAGATCATACCCCCAGAGATTATTATCATCATTGAAACATCATATGATAAGATCATCCAGAGGAGAACCAGCGATATATCAAAAGATAGGGCTTTAGAAGAGCACAACACAATAAATGATCATATGTCTCTTTTGAAATATTCAATGGCCACCATAAATGCAATTTTGGGTTCTAATCTCGTAGTTCTTAAAAATGATGACTTCCAAACCTGTTTAGAACATTTAAAAGCAATTCTAAGACGATGATGGTAGATGGTGGCGGTATACAATTCGTCTTCTTTTTTTCACAGGAGGTATCAGAAAAGGATATATATGATGAAGTGTAAAGCTTGCATCTACCTACTCTACTTTTATGGTTGTTGATAGGTTATCTAAGTTCTTTAGTTAAACTGATATCTTAGAGCGGGCCCGTGGCTCAGGCGGTAGAGCGCACGGCTGATAACCGTGAGGTCCTGGGTTCGAATCCCAGCGGGCCCATTATTTTTTTTAGATACTATATTTTTTAATATTGTGGACACCATGACTCAATTAAGAGTGTCAAAAAGGTTTTATTTGCAAAAAAGGTAGTTGAAAGCCTTATTATATATCCATATCTTTTTAATATTTTATTAAAATAGAATAATAATATATTAATTCAAAAACCTTATATTCTACCAAAGACTATCATAGAATTGGAGCAATTGGTAACTTCGGTTATATTATTCACCTGATTTGTTACCAATTTGCCATTTTTTTTACTTGCAAATTTAAGCTTAACGGGTTTTTAGAAATTAATTATTTATTTTGATATGCTCATTACTGGTCTTAACCAGTTCAACCATTTTAGAGTAGGCATCTCCATTAATTACACTTCTACGTGCTAATTCTACTCCTTCACGTAGATCATTTGTTTTTCCTGTTAGGAATAGTATCGCGGACGCATTTGCTAAACAAAGATTAAGACGTGCTTCGTCAGCCGAATTATCAGTAATCCCTGATAGAACATTGTCAATAATTCTTAAATTCTCTTCCAATGAATCAGAAGCCATTATATGTTCCCTGAGTGCTCTTTTAATCCCTATATCCTCAGGATATATGTCCCGGACCTTCATTTGAGAGCCGTCTATAAAAGCTATTCTGGTCTTTCCTAGGGTTGAAATTTCATCCATAGCGGGTTGGTTATACTCATCGAACCCATGCACCACCATAGCCCTCTTAACGCCCAAATTCTGCAGGACTCTAGCCATCATGACTATTCTAGATGGTTCAAAAACACCTAAAAGTTGTATAGAAGCCTCTGCAGGACTGCATAATGGGCCCAATAAGTTAAAAACAGTTGCTATGTTTAATTCTCTCCGGACTGGCATTAGCCTTCCTAAAGCTGGATGGAATATGGGAGCAAACATAAAACCTATTCCTACTGTTTCCAGACATCTTTCTACATCACTGGAACCGCATTCCAGGTTTACTCCCAGAGCTTCCAATATATCCGCACCACCACACTTACTGGTGATACTCCGATTACCATGTTTGGCCACTTTGACCCCTACCGAAGCCGCTATTATGGCGGCGGCAGTGCTGACATTAAATGTTTTCAGTATGTCACCTCCCGTTCCACAGGTATCAACCAGATTATTAAGATTCCGGGGCTTCACCTTCACACTTAACTGCCTCATGGCCCTGGCAAACCCGGTTAACTCATCAACAGTTTCCCCCTTTACTTTTAAAGATGAAAGAAGAGCTGCAACTTGAATATCAGTAGTTTTACCTTCTAACATCTCCATCATACACTGTTCAGCCTCGGACTGGGTCAGATCAATCCGGGATACAATTTTCGAAAGACAATGGGCCATCATGGTCCACACCCCCTGGTGGCCTTTTTTAACGCCAGGCACAGCCTTCGGATCTCCATTAACATAACCCTCCTATCCTCCTGATACTTTTCAATCAATTCCACCAGGACACTGGCAACTATGGCACCATTAGAGCCTGCCTTCAGAACCTTCTTTATATGATCCGTCTTTGAAATACCGAAACCAACACATATCGGGAGATCGGTGTGTTTGCGGACTCGATGGATAAGATCCAAAGTATCTCTTTCCAGGTCGGATCTGGCCCCGGTAACCCCCTTCACTGCCACCACATAAATAAAGCCCTCGGCCATCTGGGAAATGTGTGATAAACGTGAGTTACTGGTGGTCTGGGCCACCATGAAAATCTGACTTATACCGAATTTCTTTGAAAACTCAATGGCTGATGAGGCTTCTTCAGGAGGCAAATCTGCTATAAGAATCCCGTTAACACCATTTTTCTGGGCCTCTTTGTAAAACTGGCCAATACCCCTCTGGTAGATGAGGTTGTAATATACCAGGAGGCCAATGGGTATATCGGTAAACTCCCTTATATGTCTTATAAATTCAAATCCTTTAGAAGTGGTCATCCCCGATTTAAGAGCCCTTACATCAGCAGCCTGAATGGTCGGTCCATCTGCCACTGGGTCACTGAAGGGAAATCCTATCTCCAGGGCATCGGCCCCGGCATTAACCATCTCCTTGACCACTAGTAGGGAAGTTTCCAGGTCAGGATCACCGGCCACCACGAAGGGTATAAAAGCACCCTCTGATTTTTCCTTAACCCGTTTAAACATTTCTGGATAGGTTTCAGGACCATTATTCATACTCCCGCCCCCATTTTCTGGGATACAATGTGCATATCCTTATCGCCCCTGCCGGAAAGATTTATTATAATGGTTTTTCCCTTATTCTCGGGTTTTTTAGCATATTTTTCGGCACAAGCCACGGCGTGGGAGCTTTCCAGGGCGGGGATAATTCCTTCATATTTAGAAAGCAGTTTAAAACCTCTAAGAGCTTCATTATCCATTACAGGCTCATATTTTGCTCTTCCTTCCACCATCATCAGGGAATGTTCAGGACCTACCCCGGGATAGTCCAGTCCAGCCGATACCGAGTGTGCTTCACTTATCTGACCATCATCATCCTGGAGTACAAATGATAAAGAACCATGTAACACTCCTTCAGTTCCAAAGGATAGAGTGGCTCCATTTCTCCCACTCGGACCTTCTCCCCCGCCCTCAGCACCGATAAGCTCCACTTCCCGGTCATCCTGGAAAGCTGAAAAGATCCCAATGGCATTACTTCCACCACCTACACAGGCAATTACTGCATCCGGGAGTTTATCATCTTTTTCGAGTATTTGTTTGCGAGATTCACGCCCAATAACACTCTGAAAATGTTTAACCATGGTAGGATAAGGATGGGGACCCATACTGGAACCGATAAGGTAATGGGTGTTATCCACATTGGTAATCCAGTCCCGCAGCGCTTCATTAATAGAATCTTTGAGAGTTTTAGAACCACTTTCAACACTTATAACCCTAGCTCCGCTAAGCTCCATCCGGAATACATTTAATCTCTGCCTTTTGATATCTTCACTCCCCATATAAACATCGGTGGGAAATCCAAAAAGAGCGCCAATAACCGCGGTTGCAATACCATGCTGACCCGCACCAGTTTCAGCAATCAATCGTTCCTTACCCATAAATTTGGCCAGTAAACCCTGGCCCAGGGTGTTGTTGATTTTATGCGCACCGGTGTGTAAAAGATCCTCCCTTTTCAAGTATATTTTACAACCCAACTTCTCAGAAAGTCGCTGCGTATGGTACAAAGAGGTGGGCCTACCAGCGAACTCCCGCAAATAGTAATCCAGTTCTTTATTAAAATTTTTATCATCTTTATACTGGTAAAAAGCGGATTCAAGCTCCTCTATAGCTGGTATTAAAAGTTCAGGGACAAATATTCCCCCATATTTCCCAAATTTTCCATCTGAAATCATTAAACCACTCCTACTACAAGACTAACTATTAAAAATCTCCATAAATTCTTCTATTTTGACCATATCCTTAATTCCTGGTGATTCTTCCACTCCAGAGTTAATATCGATGCCCTGGAAGTGTTTAACAATAAGTTTTCGATTTTTTTCTAATAACCGGGCATTCATACCCCCTGCCAGGAATACATCAATGCCAGATATATCTCTGGCAGCTTCTGCTGCTTCAATTGCAACTTGAATCGGGATCTGAAGACCAGTTCCTCCACTTTTACCATTCAACTCATAATCCAGTAAAAGGACGTCACAGACCTCAGCATAGTTTTCGATCTCCACTACTTTATCCGGAGCGATACTCTCCCCTAATCCCACCGCCCTGGTAATTTCAAGCTCTGATACACGTTTTAAATAATTAATATCAGCGGGAAATAGAGAATGGAGTTGTATCTTACTAATACCACTAATTTCAGTGTTTTTAATTACATCCTCAGGGTTATCCGGTTCCATAATCAATACCGCCTTTTCTGGATCATCCATCTGGGAAGTTAAAAGTCGGATTAAGTTTAAATCGACAAATCTCTGGGATCGGTCCACATTTATGAATCCCAGTAAATCTGCCCCTCTGGATTCCACCATAAGGACATCCAAAATTCTCCTGATCCCGCAGACTTTGACTTTGATACTCATCTGCCCCTCCTCACACCCTTAGATGATTCCACCAGACATTTTATTGACCTTTGCAAATCTGGGATGCTACTAGACGTCATTATACTACTACCCACCAGCACTCCATCGGCCCCGAAATCAGCCAATAATTGGAGGTCCCGGGAACCATTTACTCCACTTTCTGATACCAAAATCAGATCCTCCGGTACATGTTGCGCCAATTTAAAAGTCCGGTTCAAGTCTATGCTAAAGTCACGGAAGCTCCGGTTGTTAATTCCAATGATTATGGCCCCGGATTCCAGGGCCAACTTCACTTCTTCTTGATTGGCACATTCAACCAATGGTTCCATTCCCAAATCATGGCACAGGCCAATACCCCTTTCCAGATCAGGATATAAAGCAACCATCAATAATAGAGAACTGGCTCCAGCACAGCGAGCCTCGTAAATTTGATAATCATCCATAATAAAATCTTTCCGGATTAAAGGAGTTAGAGAAACACTACGAGCAGCATTGAAGTTTTCCAGTGAGCTTTTGAAGAATTTTTCCTCAGTGAGGACGGATATGGCAGCGACCCCTGCTTTCTGGTATGTTTCCACTACATCCTCCACTTTGAAACTAGATAGGAGGCCCCTGGATGGAGAAACCGGCTTGTATTCCGCTATGACTGATAGGTCATTAAGGTCTTGGTTATGTTCCAGGACTTTTAACAATTCCGGGCCAGCTTTTGCCTCTTCTGCCATTTTTTTCACGACATTTAGAGGTATTTTTTCCCGGGTTTTTTCCAGGGACAATTTTTTTTGCCTTATAATCTCGTTAAAGGTTACTATTGTCATAGTTCCATACCCAGAAAGTTTTCAATAATCCTGGATCCATCCCTGGTTCCCACTGACTCCGGATGGAATTGAAGGCCAAAAATAGGCTTTTCACGATGCCTTATACCCATTATCAGACCTTCCGGAGTTCTAGCCGTGACTTCCAGACACTCGGGAAGTGACTCCTCATTACAGACCAGTGAATGGTAACGGATAACCTTCAGTGGATTCTCCACCCCTTGAAAAAGTTCATCCTGTTCATGGTCTATATAGCTTTTTTTACCATGAACCGGTTCATTATGTACAATATTTCCTCCAAAGGCATTGAAAACACCCTGATGTCCTAAACATATTCCTAAAATAGGTATTTCTGAGCCTAATTCTTTTATTACCTGTTTACACACCCCAAAATCACTGATCTTTTCCGGATTTCCAGGACCAGGAGAAATTACAATGTTATCCGGACTTAACACCCTAATTTCTTCTACACTCAGTTCATCATTCCTGATGACTTTAATGTCTTGATCATAAATTCCAATCATTTGATAGAGATTGTAGGTAAATGAATCGTAGTTATCAATTAACAGAATCATAAAATCACTCCATGGCCAGAATTAAAGCTTTTGCTTTATTTTGACACTCTTCATATTCTTTTTCAGCTACCGAATCGTGTACAATTCCAGCCCCAGCTTGTAGCTTGGCGTGGTGACCATCACATATTAAAGTACGGATGGTGATAGCAAAATCAGCATTCCCATTCAGGGCAAAATAGCCCACCGCTCCAGCATAGGGCCCTCTTGGCTTGTCTTCCAGTTCATTTATTATTTCCATGGCCCTAATTTTAGGGGCTCCACTCACGGTTCCTGCTGGGAACATGGCGGAGAAGGCGTCCACCGCAGTTTTACCCCGGGCCAGTTTACCCTGCACCCGGGATACCAGGTGTTGTACATGGGAAAATTTTTTTACCGTCAGATATTCCGGCACCGTCACCGAACCAAACTGACTGACCTTTCCCACATCATTTCTGGCCAGATCAACCAGCATTAGGTGCTCAGCAAGCTCCTTTTCATCGTCTAAGAGTTCTTGTTGCAACCGAACATCTTCTGAGGGGTTGGTGCCACGTGGCCGTGTCCCAGCTATGGGGAAGGTTTCCACCGTATCGCCCTCAACTCGGACCAGCATCTCCGGACTGGAACCGATTATTTCCCGGTCGCCCAGTTTAAGATGGTACATGTAGGGGGAGGGATTTATTCGGCGCAGTTTTTCATAAAAAGATAGTTTATCTCCCTGTAATCTGTACTCGTTGGCGTTGGATAAGACACTTTGGAATATTTCACCGTCCTTTATCCTTTCCTGGGCTTCAGTGACCATATAATGGAACTTTTTTTTGGAAAAATATGTTCCATCTTCCTTAACCTTCAGTTCACCAGTCTGGTGGTTTCTTTCCAGCATGGACTCCAATTCAGAGGATCGGTCTTCTCCCAGAGTCAGGTATTCAACCCGGTTTTTAATTCTATCAAATATTATACAGTCCAGGAACAATCCGAATTCAAAATCAGGATATTCACCGACTTTTAAATTGACTGGTTCAAAGTGTCTGGAGGCTTCGTAAGATACATAACCCACCAGGCCACCGTGAAAACCTTTTTGGCCATTGAATTTACCGTTCAGGTCTTTTATGATGTTAAATGGATTATCGACATCAATATCTCTGATCTGACTGCTTTCATCAATTTGAACAATATTTCCATATGCACGGAGTATCATTAAAGGTTTAAAACCAATCATTGAATATCTTGAAAGTCCACCATCACTTTCCATTGATTCTAACAGAAATGAACTTTCAGAATTCTTATATACACTTTTAAATATATCAAAAGGTGAATCATAACTTAATTTGATTTTTTTAGGTTCTTTACTTAATTTTATATCGCCAAAAACATTCACAGCCTTTCATATTAGTCACCTGGTAAAAGTTACATAAATTGGACTGTTGATTAGATATTTCTAAACACAGTCAAATATGTAATATAAAGTACTATTTAAATCTTTATAGAACAAATTTATACATAAAGTTAATTATAGGTGCAATACTAAACAATGATTGGTGATGATTAATGTGGGATCGTATAAAGCACAAGTTCGAGAAGTTTCCGGCCCGTATGGCCGTGGCCGGGAAAATTGTAGAACTAGGGCTTAGGGTAGGTGAAAAAGGTAAAATATACTGTGGTGATGTTGAAATTAGTGATGTTGCTCTGGCCAGAGCCGCAGATGTAGATCGAAGAGCTGTTAGAGCTACAGTAAATGTGATAATATCCGATAACGACTTAAAATCAATATTTGGCAACTTATGGCCAGCAGGAGCATTTTTGAAGAATGTTGCCAGTGAACTGGGTTTTGGCGTGGTGGAGATCGAGGCTGAAGCCGGCAGCCCAGGAATAGTGGCCCAGGCCACCTACCTCATATCCCAGGAAAAGATAAGCATCAGACAGGCCCACGCCGGTGATCCGGAACTGGAAGAACATCCCAGACTAACTATTATCACTGAAAAACCGGTTAAAGGAGATTTAATCAACCAATTCTTAGAAATTCCCGGTGTAAAAAGAGTTTCAATATATTAAAAAGTATTAGCTGACTTTTAATCTACCGATGCATGGTGAAATTAAAACAAGTAAATTAAAAATAAAAAAAGAAACTAGGACTCTTCTTCATCAAGTATCTTAAGAAGCTCATCCCATGCTTCAAGAGATTCTTTAGCAGCCTGTTCGGTTAACACTTCAATAGCATAACCAGAATGGACTAATACATATTTTCCTACTTCTACTTCCTCGACTAGGTCCAGTTTAGCCTGTTGTCGCACACCCCCAAAGTCCACGATGGCCACGTTATCATTAATTTCCATTATCTGAGCTGGTGCCGCAATGCACATTATAAATCACCTTTTTGTTAATTTAGGTCTTAAAAATCTCAAATTTCTTGAAAAACACAAATCAATCATCAGTTTAGTGTTATTAATTGGTAGGTTTAATTATTTTAATAGGTTATTTCTCCATATATATACCTTTAGGAGGACTGTTGAATGGAAGTGGTGGTAATCGGAGGAGGCCCCGCAGGCAGAAGTGCGGCCATGGAAGCATCCAAACTGGAAGCAAATGTTACACTAATAGAAAAGGATAAAGTTGGTGGTAAATGCCTACATAAGGGTTGTATGGTAGTTTGTGGCCTGAATGAAGTTGCCAAATTTTACCTGGACTCGCAAAACTATCAAAAGATGGGAATAAGTAATGCAATTCCTGAGATCAACTTTAGAGAAGTTACCAGCAAACTCCGGGAGACAACTGGGAAGATCATGAAGGTTCTGGAGTATGAAACAAAAAGTATCGGAGCCAATATAGTAAAGGGAGATGCCCAGATCCAGAAGGGCAGTGTATTGGTAAACCAAGAAGAGATTCCTTATGATAAACTGATAATCGGCACCGGATCCCGGGCCATGACCCCACCCGTCAAGGGAACAGATAATGCATTGACCTACGATAACATCCCCTTTCTGGATAGTCTACCGGAAAAACTGTTAATAGTAGGGAGTGGGGTAATGGCTGCTGAGTTTGCCAACATATTTTCTTCCTTTGGTTCAGAGGTCCGGATATTTTGCCGGACCAAATTCCTGAAAATGCTGGACCCCGAGATAAAAGATTACATAATTAAAAATCTGCTGCCTAATGTGGAGATCGCCGAAGGAGCCCGAGTTGATGAGATAAGCAATGATGGACTTAAAATCTCCCAGGAAACCATTGAAGGCCAGGTTCTGCTGGCCACTGGACTAACTCCCAACTCGGAACTTGCCCAGAATATCGTGAAAATAGGTGACTGTAAAGAAATATTAGTAAACTCCCATATGCAAACCAGCAAACCCCATATATACGCTGCCGGGGATGTTATTGGCGGAGTTACCAACACGCCCATCTCCAGAATGGAAGGAGTAACCGCCGCCAGAAATGCCTGTGGAATATCATCCACCATGGATTACAGCTGGACACCTCAGTCCATATCCCTGTACTATGATGTGAGTTTTTTGAGCCCCCAATACCATCAGACCGGTACGGTAGCCACCATACCCGGTTCAGCTGGACCTGGATCATTCTGGAGGGTGCTGGAGGGAAAAACCGGGCTCTCCAAGGTGTCGGTGGATCTGGATGAAGGTTTAATAACTGGAGTATCATCTATAGCTCCTTCATCACGGACTAATATGGCTTATCTGGCTAAGATGATCCGTGATGGTTATAAAGCCCCAGAATTTGACGATTTTATAGAGGTACATCCCTCCACCGACGCAGTGTATAAACTTTTGCGCTTTTTTGGAGAGTACAGTAACTAGACAAAAATGAATTAAAAACTTGAATAATTAAAAAGTTTTTTTAAAAGGTTTGAATATGCCATCTGAATTTATCAAATCTTTCAAGAAAGTAACTGAATTTCATGGACATGTATGTCCTGGCTCGGCCCTTGGTTACAAGGCAGCAGAAGCAGGTATGAAAGAATTATCAACGGAAAGATCCCCCGACGAAGAAATCGTGACCATAGTGGAGAACGACAGTTGTGCAGTGGATGCCATTCAAGTGGTCTGTGGTTGTACTATGGGGAAGGGGAACCTGATCTTCCAAGACCACGGTAAACAGGCATATACCTTCTTCAATCGCCAAAGTGGGAAAGGAGTGCGTGTAGTCCTAAAAAGTACCTTCGATGTAAATAGACTGGAACCTAAGCTGGCCCCCTTAAGGAAGAAAGTATCACAGGGAACTGCCTCATCCCCGGAAAAAAAGGAACTACAAAAATTGATGTCTAATGTTGTCAAAAAGATACTGGAACTGCCTTCAGAAAAAATATTCAAGGTGGAAAAGGTTGAAGCGGAATTACCAGACCGGGCAAGGATTTATCCATCAATAAAGTGCGCAGAATGTGGAGATATGGTCTCAGAACACCGTTGCCGAGTTAAGGATGGTAAAATGGTGTGTATTCCCTGCTTTGATAATTTCTAAATCAGAAAGCATTAGATAAGATCATTATTTGCTTTGTCATAGATTATATCCGCAATCAGGGATGGTGCCTGGAGGATCTCCTGGGCGAATTTATGGGTTTTTACCTTTATTTCATCCCTTTGTTGGATAATTTGTTCTATTTTTATGGATAAATCTTCCAGATCGCTCTCTACCACACTCCCCGGGAAGATGCTGGCCATGTTGTGGTAACGTCCGTATTTAACCCGGGTAAGTGCGATGGTTGGGAGATGACAGGCCAGGGATTCGTGGATCATCAAGCCGTCATCGGATAGGACGGCAACTTCAGCCAGCCGGTATAAGTCACGGAGGTTATCCACATATCCCAGGTGCAGAGTTGATTCTAAATAATTCCGGTATTCTTTCTCCAGGGGTTCACCTACCACCAGTAAGTTGGCATCCAGATCATCCTGCACTGCAGAGGGGGCTTTGGCCATCTTTTCGAAGAGGGTTGAACCTGAAGAAAAAAGTATGGTTGGTAAATCCCTATCAAAATCTGAAGGCATAGTTTTCAATGCCTGTTCACGGTCACCCCAGGTTATATCAGGGTTAATCGGCATGTAAGATGGATAATTATCTTTTTTCTCAGGATGGTGGAAGAGGGGAGATTCTGGTAAGGCAATGGTAGTGGTCATCTGAGAAACTACTTTAGAATCGGTGGGGGTAGCCACAATACCCACCGACGGAATTCCGGCCATGCGAGCGGCGGTGCAGCCAATAATGGCTCCTCCCCCAATGATCCCCACCACAATGTCTGGTTGGATCCTTCGACACAGTTTAGCTGCGGATCGTGACTCTTTTATAGCTTTAAATCCTGCTTTCAGTATAGTTACTTTACTAGCTGCATGTCCCCCTGCCTGGGGAATACTGGTCTTATGTAATGATAATTCCTTTTTTTTGAATAAATAACCAGAAGCCTGATTATCAAGGACGAATTCACATTCGATACCTTTATTTTTTAGTGCCTGAGCTGTATTTATGGCCAGAACTGCGTCGCCTCCGACACCCCGCCCAGTTACAAATAGTAGAGCCTTCATTACACCACACAGTATATTTCATGAGTTTAAATAAAGTTTGATGGACTTTACTATTATTCTATTTCCATTAAAAATATATAAATGACTCCAATTCTACAAGATCATTTGTTGAATATAAGGGAGGGTGAAAAGAGTGGATTCCAAAAACGAATACGCAATTTTAACTTCACACCTAACCAAAAAATATGGAAATTTCACTGCTGTGGATGATCTGGACCTTAAAGTGAAAAAAGGTGAGATATATGGACTTTTAGGGCCAAATGGAGCGGGTAAAACCACTACTATAAAAATGTTATCCAACATCATTAAGCCCAGCTCCGGTGACGCTACTGTGTTTGGGGGAAAGATACCTGAAGCAGACATAGCTGCAAAAATTGGATACATGCCCCAGGAAACCGGCGTGTACCTGGGGCTTACCGTGGAACAGAATCTGAAATTTTATGGCCGAATATTTGGTTTGGCCAGCAAAGATATAGAAAGAAGAACTGATGAACTTTTAAAATTCGTGGATCTTACCGATTGGAAATATGAAATGGCTGAAAACCTCAGTGGAGGCATGAAACACCGAATATCCCTGGCCTGTACCCTCCTACACCAACCTCAACTCTTATTTTTAGATGAACCAACTGTAGGGGTTGATCCGGAGCTCAGAGTGTCTTTCTGGGATTACTTTGAAAATTTACGTGAAAAGGGAGTGACCATCCTCATAACCACTCATTATATGGATGAAGCCCGTCGATGTGACCGTATCGGTTTCATGAAACATGGACATCTCATAGCCGAAGGCGAGCCCTTAGAACTTCTTAAAAATAGTGGAATGGATTCCTTAGAAGATGCCTTTCTGGAATATTCAAAAAGGGAGGGGAAGGTAGTCACATGAAGTTTTATCGGATTATGGCTGTAGCTCGCCGGGTATCCCGTGATGTAGCCAATGACAAGCGTACATTGGCCATGTTATTTATTGCTCCCATCTTTGCCATGACCGTCTTTGGATTGGCCTTCAGTGGTGATGTGGAAGGAGTTGATGTGGTAGTGGTTAACCAGGACCAGGGGTTCACCACTTCCCCCGGAAATATTGTCCATCTCTCCGAAAAAATAATCTCTAACCTGGATACTCAGGTTTTGAATATCCAGAATATGAGTAATCCAGATGATGCCCGGCAGAAGGTGGTGGATGGCCAGGCCTCGGCAGTTATAATATTTCCCGAAAACTTCACCCAGAACGCCGTTTTGAAGACTCAAAACCCTTCATATCCGGATAGTGCCGAGATATTAATCCAGGGTGATGATAGTATCACCAACATTAAGAATTCCATTCTCAAAACCGCAAATGAAGCCCTTTACGATACTATGACTCAGGAAGGAATCACTCCGGCATTGAATATAACTTCAGATCCAATTTATGGTAAGGATGCTGAATTCATAGACTTTTTTGTGCCTGGAATTTTAGCATTCGTTGTATTCTTGCTGACTACCCTCCTAACCCTCATCACCTTCGTAGGGGAACGTAGCAACGGTACCCTGGAGAGAGTTATGGCCAGTCCCATCACAGAAGGAGAGTTTGTAACCGGATACGCTGTAACCTTCGGTATCCTGGGAATGCTGCAGGTCGCCTTCCTACTAATCATCGCCATAGTATTTTTCAATATCCAGGTGGTGGGCAACGTGTTATTAGCCTTCTTAACCGTGGCCATCCTGTCACTGGTTAGCCTTTCCCTGGGAATACTTCTAAGCAGTCTTGCTAAACGTCCGGAACAAGCCATACAGTTTATTCCGTTTGTAGTTTTACCGGCATTCCTACTTTCCGGAATATTTTGGCCGCTGCAGGCTATACCAGATTGGTTGAGGCCCCTGTCATATCTAGTACCTCCCACCTATGCCGTAGAGGCCTGTAGGGCGGTAATGCTCAAAGGTTGGGGCCTGGATAGGATATGGCCAGATATAATGGCCCTTTTAATCTTCGCTATCCTGTTTTTAGCACTGGCAACCTGGTCCCTCAAACGCAGGGACTAATTTTTTAGATTCAACTACCTTAAGAATAAGGATTGTACAACAGTCGACGAAATCCAAAAAATATTCCTATTCTATTATTTACCATTATACACCGTTTTCCCAATATTATTCGCCGCAGTAGGTCTCCCAGCCCACCACCAGTTAATACATCCATAAAATAATCACCAAAAGTGGGGTCTGGAATTTTAAGCTTGGTTTTAAGGAAATTCTCGAGATTTTTCTGTCTTAAAATAGCAATTAGGACGGATGTTAGAATTAAAAGACCAAATACAATCAAAAAGGTGGCCCAGTATCCCCAGGCATAGAATCCTGTCATGTAATTACCTAACAGTGCGTAAATTATCCCCAGACTAATCCCAAAGGAATGGTTACCCACTTCTCCCATCATGATTTTCCCCTGATAGTCCAGAGGCGCATATCCTAGACAGGCTGCTAAAGTGATGAAGGCCAAGTAGGGGTCCCCAGCAACCAGATAGATAAGAACTACCATAATAGACCCCATTATAAGAACAGTTGATGCTGCAGTTCCTGGTTGCATGTCAGCGATGTTTAAGGGCTGTACCATCAAAGCCACCAGGATAGAAACCGGGCCCAGATAGAAATATCCCACACCCATGACCAGGAGGATACCTAAACCACGGGACAACTGTCCCCACTCAAAGGGCAGTATATTAACCTTTTTCCGACCGATGATATCATCAAAAAAGGCAAAAACACCCATTATTGCTATTAAATAGCGGTATGGTGCCGGGAAAAATAAGAATAATATTATAAATGGTGCTAATCCCACTGCCCGGGCGGTACCTCCCCTGATGGATGTATAAAGATTTCCACCAATCTTTTTGAAAGTGGCTTTAAAGAACAATGTCAGAATGGCTGACAAGAGCAGTGCAGCTATAATTGGGGTATATACAAATGGCATTGTAAATTACTTGATCTTGCTCCTTTAAAAAATTTAAAAAAAAATAGGGTGTTTATTTGTCCAGTGCATTGATAAACTGCCGGGCGTGTAAGTATTTTTTTGAAAGAGAATCGTATTTATAGGTTTCATAGATCAGGGTGGAGAATCCACTTTTGGAAATGGGCTGCGTTACGTATTTCGGGCTGGTACCACTAGGTGGATCGTATATTTTCAAGAAAGGCATGGCACTCTTTACCTTATTGGCATAGTAGTAAGTCTGTCCATTTTTAGAAATAGGATCTATGAATCTGCCATATTTATATCCACTGGCTTTCCAACGATTTTCATGGAAGTCAACAACTAAACTAGGATTTTGACGTTTTACATCAGGAACCACGAATTTGTTGGCCAGTAACTGCCCGTACATCCTTCCGCGGTAGTAATTCCAACGATTCTTGGTGACATGAACGCGATAAACAACATATTTCTTAGAAAGAGTCTTTGACTTCCCCCTAATTGAAGAAACCACTGCGTTGTGGAACTTATACTCCCGGGGATGGACACCGGTTATGAATACTACCGTATCGTTGGAACTGGCGTTTCCCTGAACTTCCTTTTCCACCCAGCCATAGCTAGTTTTCCCCATGTAGGTTCCTGCGAAAGAAACACTGACCATGGAAAAAATGAAAAGAACACCTATTAAAATGCCCAATATTTTTTTCAAGATTTAGCCTCCGATAATTCCGAGTTCTTAGTATGATATTTCAACCATAATCATATTAAATTTTGTATTAGGACGGTAATTAATTCCTGATGTTATTAGTTTCTTGCATCCCTTCATCACTTCAACATCATTTTAAGGGGTATCTTAGAAGTGCAGCCATTCCTCCCAGGGCAGTGAGCTGTTTACCTCCTTCATGTTCACTGCTGACCACCATAACCTTCCCTCGGAGATTTTCTACTAAATTCATGATTTTTTCCACATCTCCCTTTCTCACTAGATTGTCGATGACCATCAGTTCCTCGACCGCTCCGGCTTGGGCTGCATTTTTAACGTCATTTTTTCCATAGGTCACCAGAGAAGAAGATTTACCAATTTCTTCCAACACACGATTCATGGCCCTCATTTCATGGACAATACGACCCTCAGTAGCCATTTCATCTAGAATCCCCTTCTTGATAACCTCTCTAATCCCCACTCGGCCTCCAGTTCCGGTGTTTTCTATACGGGACATTTTGGCCTTTTCTGGGAAACGGTGTGATAGAAACTGGAAAAAGTCGTTTTTAGTAAATCCCGGCCCGGCAATTACAATACCCTCCACACCTTCCTGGTTATTTATAACCCGAGCAACCTCATTGTAGAAGTCTTCTAGAGCCTGTTTACGGTTTTTCATAACCACCCGCTTACCAGAGATACCGCCAATAATCGGACCGTAGTAATCAATTCCGAACTGTCTTAAAATTCCCAGATCAGCAATATCATCTTCAATGACCACCACCAGAGCTTTTGGGACCATTGATGCCTTTATAGCCTCTTTTACACGTTTTTTCTGCCAGCGGGACCATCTATCTTTCTGGATCTTTATGGGGTTCTGGAGTTTCAGGTCCAGAGTGTGGTAGGATCCCAGAGGAACCAGATCCTCCGGCCCTTTTTCTATGATACCCATGGCACGTAATTTACCTGTATAGCGGTGGAATTTTATGTTTTCAACTCTAATACCTAAAAAAAATGTTTTTTTAATTCCACGATCGCTTCTAAGGCGTTCTCCAGTATTATCCTGAATTCTGCGCGTAGTTCTGGATGAAACCAGATCCCCCGGGCCAATTATGTGGTAAATATGCCATAAATCATCCAGGGTCTCGGGAACAACTTCGATTAATCCCCTTTTACTATCCTCTTTCACCAAGCGCATGGTAAGACCTCTTAAATCCCCATAAACAGAGATATCATTTTGTTAAATGATTTCTTATTCTTATATGTCCTTTATCCTACTACCATAAAATATGTCATTATCATAACTTTTAAATAAAAGTTATTACTAATTATAGTATGGTGATTACATGTCACAGGAACTGGAAAACAGAATACGAGAAGCACTGGAGAACGTTAAAGTATGGCAGAGGGTCCCTACCTCCGTAAGTGGAGTATTTTTAGTCAAAGCTCCTTCCAAGGGAATGGAAGAGAGCATTATGATGGAAATCAATCCACTTGATGAAAGGGGAAATCCTATCAAGCGTAGAGGAATATTTTTAAGACAAAAATCCCATCTTAACAATTTTCTGGAAGTCATGAATCAAGAAAGTGTAGGAGAGTTACTGGAAACTTTGGAACAGATGACAGGCGTCAGGGAGGATAAGAATGTGAGTTCGGTAGAGATATAATTAATAGGTTCCTTCATCAAAAGATTAGTTATGAAGGTATCGGTTATTGGTGGGACCCGGGGGTTAGGATACTGGATTGCCTGTTACCTGAAGGATAAGAATCATACAGTGACCATCACTGGAAGAGATTCAACGGCAGGTAAATCGGCAGCTGAAGCAATTGGAGTTTCCTACACTCCCGATAACCAAAAAGCTACCTATGAATCGGATGTTGTCATTTTGTCGGTACCCATCGAATCCACACCTCAAGTAATAAAAGACCTATCCCCTCTTATGAAGAAGGGTTCCCTTCTAATGGATGTGACATCCATAAAAGAAGAACCAGCCCTTTTGATGCATAAATATGCCCCACCCGGAGTAGAAGTTCTACCAGCCCACCCCATGTTCGGCCCTAGGATAAGATCTCTGGAAGGGCAGGTGGTAGTTTTAACACCCCTAAAAAAAGGGAAATGGTACCCGCTGGTGGTTGACTTTCTGGAATCTGAAAAGGTCCGGGTACTGGTTACCACCCCTGAAGTTCATGATCGGATGATGAGTGTAGTGCAGGGATTGACCCATTTCGCCTACATCTCCATTGCAGCCACATTAAAAAGGCTAGAAGTGGATTTGAAAGAGTCTAGAAAGTTTTCCAGCCCGATTTATAGCCTGATGCTGGACATGATTGCCAGGATAGTAGCTCAAAATCCATACCTATGTTACTCCATCCAGACTAAAAACCCATATATAAATGAGGCACATCAGGCCTTCCTGGAAACATTTCTAGAATTAAAGGGTATGATTGAAAATAAAAACCAGGAAGAATTTGTCAAAGCGATGAGTTCTGCTGCCAAACACTTGGACGACATTGAAGCATCACTGGGTAGATCGGATAAGGCCATATTAGCATTAAATACTGAAATAAGAATTTTAAAAGATTCTATAGGCCAAGAAGTTGGTTTAAGACATATATATTCCGACAAAGTACACGTCGGGATATTAAAAGACCTGTCACCTGATTTTTTATATCTTAAAACCAATAAAAAGGTTTTAAAATTAAAAACTGCCAATGTAGAAACCCTTAAACCGGCTGAACTTTTTAACTGGAAGATTAGAAACTTACCAATTAAAACCTACGATATCTCCGTTATTTTTCCTAAAACTTCAAATCCATATTTAATAGCAGAAAGCGTGGCAAATCTTAAGGGATTGGTGGAAGCTGAAGTTTTGGATATTTACCAGGGAGACCAGGTGCCATCTGAGCACCAGAGTATTACCATTAGGTACCAGGTACAAGATCCTAAGACCCTTAAAGACGTGGAAAAATTCTTAAAGGGTTTTGGAGGTGTAATCAGGTGATTAATTTAGAAGAATATTCTGCTGATCAGTTATAACAGCCCCAACTAGGGAAATTTATTATGATATGTTAATACCACCCCCTGATCAGAAACCTTTATATATTACTTCCGACAAGGTTAAAGTAACATAAGTTAACTAAAACATAAAGACTACTGAATTTTATTTTTAACCGCAAAATTTACTCCATTTAAATTACAATAAATATACGGGGGTTTTATCATTAAAAATGAAGAAGTGAAATTAAAAGTGGCAGAAGCCTTCTCACAGGCAGATGTTGGACGCTCCATAGCTCGCATTGATCCACAATGCATGGAAAAATTGGATCTTTTAGACGGAGATATCATTGAGATTGAAGGGAAAAAGATCACCGCTACCATGGTAGCCTCCTCACAATCAGACATTGGACTGGCCATAGTTCGAATTGATGGTTATATCAGGAAAAATGCAGGAACATCCCTGGGAGAAGATGTTATAGTAAGAAAAGCCCAGGTTAAAGAGGCCCAAAAAGTAGTTTTAGCACCGGTAGATCAGCAAGTTATGATCAGAGGCGATGTTAGAGCCGCTTTTAGAGGAAGAGTCATGTCCAAGGGGGATATGATAGTTACCGGCATCCGTCAGCAACAACAGTCAATGCGAGGAGGGCTTTTTGATGAGTTCTTCAGGGACATGTCCACCGATTTCAGCCCTATGGGTGAACTCAAACTGGCAGTAGTATCCACTAAACCAGTTGGAATTGTGAGAATAACTGAAATAACCGATGTGGAAGTCCAGAGTGAACCAGTAGATGTTTCCAAACTGGAAGGAGTTAAAAACCTGGTGGAAGTAACCTACGAGGATATTGGGGGCCTGAAAGAAGAGGTTAAAAAGGTCCGGGAAATGATAGAAATCCCTCTTAAACGTCCGGAACTCTTTGAAAGACTGGGAATATCCCCCCCTAAAGGTGTTTTGATGCATGGCCCTCCCGGTACTGGAAAAACTCTCCTGGCCAAGGCCGTGGCCAATGAGAGTGATGCTCATTTCATAGCTATCCAAGGCCCGGAGATCATGAGTAAATATGTTGGTGGGTCAGAGGAAAGACTTCGAGAATTATTCGAAGAAGCAGAAGAAAACGCACCCAGCATAGTATTCATTGATGAAATTGATGCCATTGCACCCAAAAGGGAGGAAGTATCCGGGGAAGTGGAAAGAAGAGTAGTAGCTCAGCTCCTAACCCTGATGGACGGCCTAAAAACCCGGGGGCAAGTGGTGGTCATTGGAGCTACTAACCGACCAGACGCCCTGGACCAAGCCATACGACGTGGAGGTAGATTCGACCGGGAGATAGAAATTGGCGTGCCAGATAAAGATGGTAGGAGGGAGGTTCTCCAGATCCACACCCGGGGAATGCCACTGGATGAAAAGGTGGACTTGGATGAAATTGCAGAAACCACACATGGATTTGTAGGCGCCGACTTGGAATCGCTGTGTAAAGAAGCTGCCATGAGGGTCCTTCGCCGAGTTTTACCCGACATCAAAGCCGAGGAAGACATACCAAAAGAGACCCTTAAAAAGATGATCATTAAAAAGGCCGACTTCAAAGAAGCCCTTAAAGAGATCCAACCATCAGCCCTGAGAGAAGTCCTGGTACAGGTGCCTAACATTACCTGGCAGGATATTGGAGGACTTGATAATGCAAAACAAGAACTACGGGAAGCTGTGGAATGGCCTCTTAAATATCCGGATAGTTTCGAAAAGTTCGGAGTTACACCACCCAAGGGTGTACTGATCTACGGACCTCCGGGAACCGGAAAAACACTTCTAGCCAAGGCCGTGGCCAATGAAAGTGACGCCAACTTCATAGCAGTTAAAGGCCCCGAACTCCTCTCCAAATGGGTGGGAGAATCTGAAAAAGGAGTCAGAGAAGTGTTCCGCAAGGCCAGGCAGACTGCACCAACTGTAATCTTCTTCGACGAGATAGACTCCATTGCTTCAGTACGGGGCGGGGGCAGCACCGACAGCGGTGTCACCCAACGAGTTGTTAACCAACTTCTAACCGAAATTGATGGATTGGAAGAGCTGCAGGACGTGGCGGTGGTGGCAGCTACCAACCGGGTAGACATCATGGATCCGGCACTTCTACGACCGGGAAGGTTCGACCGCCACGTTAAGGTGGATGACCCGGACCACGATGCAAGACTGGAAATATTTAAAGTGCACACCAAAAAAATGCCTCTGGCCAAAGATGTGGACCTGGAAAGGCTGGCCACCGAAACCGATGGTTATGTGGGGGCAGATATTGAGGCGGTCTGCCGGGAAGCAGTGATGCTCACCCTCCGAGATAAAATAGACGCCGACACCGTGACCATGAAGTACTTTAAAAAGGCCCTTAAAAAGGTTAAAACCGAAGAAAAACCAGATTTAGTGCAGTACCACTAATTCTTCCTTTAATGGGGAAAAATGTCATAATGATTCCCCATTCTTATTTGTTTTATAATTAAAACTCCTTTTTTTGACTTTTTATACCTGAATTCTCTTATTTTCCTGTTCAATCTGAACCTTTAGTTTAAATAGCCTCAAGATCATATTTTTGTTATTAACCGTGAGTGAACTAAAATTTCCCTAGCTTTAGACATTCTAAGTTTTGTTTAAGGATAATTTTTAAAAAAAGGTGTGTTATTATGAGTTATGATGTTAAGGACATGTCCCTGGCCCCCCAGGGTAAGAAGAAAATATTCTGGGTTCAAAGGCATATGCCGGTTTTGGAACATATAAAAAAGCGTTTCCAGGAAGAAAAACCGTTTGAAGGCATAACCATTGGTTCCTGTCTTCATCTGGAGCCCAAAACCATTAACCTTGGATTAACCCTTCAGGCGGGCGGGGCAGAAGTGGTCATGACCGGATGCAACCCACTTTCCACCCAGGATGATGCCACGGCTGCAGGAGCCTCCCTGGGCCTGCACATGTACGGTTGGAGGGAAGAAACCAATGAAGAATACTACCAGAATCTAAACCGGGTCCTGGACCATGAACCGGACATCATCATCGATGACGGGGCCGACATGATCTTCCTCATCCACCGCCACCGCCGAGAACTTTTAGACAAAATAATAGGTGCCTGTGAAGAAACAACCACCGGAATCCATCGTTTAAGGTCTATGCATAAAGATGGAGCCCTGGAATTTCCGGTGATGGCCGTAAACGATGCCTACACTAAATATCTTTTTGATAATCGTTACGGAACAGGCCAATCAACCTTTGATTCTATAATGGGATCCACCAACATCCTCATTGCCGGGAAAACCGTGGTGGTATGTGGTTATGGATGGTGTGGCAGAGGTATTGCCCTACGTGCCCAAGGATTGGGTGCTAACATCATCGTAACTGAAATTGATCCCATAAGGGCTCTGGAAGCCAGAATGGACGGCTATCGAGTGATGAGTGTTCGTGAGGCAGTTAAATATGCAGATATCCTCATTACTGCCACTGGTAACATTGATGTGGTTAGTAGGGAGGACTTCAAAGTCATGAAAGATGGTTGTATCCTGGCTAACTCCGGCCATTTCAATGTGGAAATTAATAGTGACGAATTAAAAGAGATTTCCGTAGCCAGTGAGCTTTTAAAACCGGATATTGAAGAGTTCCAAATGGTCGATGGGCGGAAATTTTATTTACTGGCCGAGGGAAGGCTGGTTAATCTGGCCGGTGAACGGGGACAGGGCCACCCTGCCGAGATAATGGATCTGAGTTTCGCCATGCAGGCCCTTTCCACACAATATCTTCTGGAGAATAAGTTGGAACCAGGAGTATACAAAACACCGGATGAAAAGGATTATGAAGTTGCCAGGCTGAAGTTGCAGGCTATGGATATTGAAATAGACAACCTAACCGAAAGACAACGCGAATACCTGGAGGGGTGGGAAGAAGGGACCTGAAATTATGGGCAGTTCTTTTTCCAGGACTTTTAATGCAGGTCCTGGCCCCTCCCGGCTTTTTATTGGAGGTTTGCATGGTAAAGAAGGGGAAACAACCCTCCAGGTCATTCAAGACTTCGATGGTGGTGTTTTGGATGGTGGTAAGCTATGTCTTTTTAACTTCCCACCAAGTCCCTATGTAAGCACCCTGGAACGCCGCTACTACGAGACTGCCACAGGGCTTGAAGTCTTAAATTTAATAAAAAGGATTCAGCCATCGATCTATCTGGAACTACATTGTTACCATGGAAAAAATCTTTCAAAACTCACCGATCCTGGGAGAAAAATTCAAAATGGAGTTCCTCCCCTGGTAGAACTGGATAAAGGAGTTTTAATTGGCTCCATATCGCCGATAATACGTTCTGTTTTCTTCAAAAAATACGATCTTCCCTTCCTCTTAGAGATGCCTTGCCACCCCCGGGATGAATCTTTCCAGGTGTATCAGGAAGTTTTAAACATCATCGCAGCGTCATCAAAGCGAAGTGAGATCCTTGAGAAGTTGGAGAAGTTCTATCCTCTCCAGGTAGTGGAGTTAAAAAAGTATTTTGTGGATTTTTATGATAACTTCTTTATTCTGTTTCAGAAGAGCAGTAAATCTGCCCTTAAAGATAATCTGAGGGATCCTGATGATTTACTGGGTTTTATGGATAATTTGATGCACAAATTGGATCTCAAACTGAACCAGATACAATTGAAACAGGTAAGGGATGCAGTTTTAATATCTTTAGATTACAAACCACCATCGGTGAACTAAGGTGAGTTATTTCAAGATCATAAACCAGGGTGAAGAGCCAAACCGTCTTTTCATAGGCGGAGTGCATGGTAAAGAGGGCAAATCTACTATCCGAGCCCTTAAGAATATATCGGATGATGATGTTGGAAAAGGAAGGTTAATTATTTACAACTGTGATGATACGCCATATATAAGCACTCTTAAGCACGAATACTACCAGTCCAGGATTGGTAAGGAAATTTTGTACCTCATTGATTACTACCAGCCCCAGGTTTACATAGAACTTCATTGTTACAACAAGGAGAATTACAGTCGGCTTACCAGCCCCAATCGGCAAAAAGAACAGGGAGTTCCGCCATTAATAGAGTTAGAAGCAGGAGTTCTTATTGGATCGGTATCCCCCTACATCCGTACCAGCCTTTTTAAGAGGGATGATATTTGTATGACCCTGGAGATGCCATGTGATGCCGGAAAAAAATCATTAAAGGCCTATGTTAACGTTTTAAAGATCATAAGTGGTTCTAATAACCGGGAAGAATTAGAAGATAAAATGATTCGCACCTATCCCCCGCAAGTGGAAACTGCAAAAAGATACGCAAAAGAGTTTTTTGGAGATTATCCTCCCTTTTAATTTATAAATAAGATAATTAAAAATAATTGAGCCCTTATATATTTAGAACCATTTCTCCAGACTGCTCTGGTTGGAGTCCATTTTACTTATTTTATCCACAGCATTAAGAACTCTTTCCTCTGAAAAATCATGCTCTCCACATAGGAATTCCACAATTTGCTCCTGATCCGGATTTTTCCAGATTATTTTATAATCAGTACTCACTTCATGCTGGAGGAACATTTTTTGGAGAATTTCAGGATGTACTTCAAAAATGATATCCCGGTCTTTTAAAACATTATAAATATTTCCATATTCTTTTATAAGCTTCAAACCCTTCTTAGCACCTATTCCCCTTATTCCGGGATTAAAATCGGTTCCAACCAGTAATGCCAGGTCGACCAGCTGTTCTCGCGTTATATCAAGTTCTTCCAAGACCTTTTCCAGACGGATCAGTTCCAGTTTACCCAGCCCACCACTGATGGTTAGATTCTTGACCATACGTGTTGCGCCAAAAAGCAGACAGTCATAATCCTGGGATCCCACACACCAGGCATCGCCCTTTTCCACCAGGTAGGATGCCTGAGCCTCTCCTTCTCCCGGAGCTTGTATGTAGGGGATTCCCATGAGTGTTAGTAACTTTTTTGAACCTTCCACCACATCCGAGGACATTCTTGAGGATCTTACTGCGAATTTACGGGCATCTTCGATACGACCCTCATCCAGGGCATCTTTCCATCGTCTTTCTGATTGGACCTTAACCTCGTTTCTTTTGGCCAGGGTATCCTTTTTCAGATGACTGGATTGTCCATCGAACACGTAAACTGGTTTCATCCCCTTCTCAATCAGTGAAGTGGTGCGGTAAAGGATCCCGCTAAAGTGAGATGTTACTCTTCCGTTATGGTCCATAAGAGGAGTGCCGTCCCTCTGGCGGATGCTGGATAAGAACTGGTATATAACATTAGCTGCATCCAGGGCCACGGTTTTTCCCTTTAAATCTTCGAATTTTATGTTCTCGGTAGATACTATGTCCCGAAACTTAACGCCCATAACCTGTACCACCATTTAAATAAAAAGTTCATGCCTTAATTCATTAGTTTATTCCCTAAACAGTGAGGAGGGGAAGGTTTCCTTTATCCAAACCAGTACCTGGTCCTGGTGTATGATATTGTAGGTTCGGCTGAGAACCATTGATTGGTCGTGGAATATCTCCACCATTTCTGGAGTGGATTTCTCTACCGCCACAGATTTTATCTCCCGACGAGACTCAACCTGGTGTTTTTTAAGGATACGTCCAATAGGGATGTCAGCACGAATGAGATCCTCCTTAAAATCGTTGTTTAAACGATCCACCGGGATCAGGGAGACGGCATGGATCAGGGGCTCATCCCTTTCAATGACCACCACCCGGTAATTCACTGGATCACCCTTTTCTATCTGTAAAAGACGGGCTACTTCCTCATCTGCCTTGCGAAACTCCTGAATTAAGGTTCTGATCTTCACATGTCCCTTTAAAACATCCAGAATAGTAGTCACCGAGCCATCAGTGGTTAGAAGAATCTTCTGAGCACTTGAAAGGCTCCCCAAATCTCCTTCAACCTTCTTTATTCCTTCTAAGATTATTTTATCCATTTTTATTCCCTTGGATCTCTTATTTCACCATGAATAGCAGAATAAGCCACAACTGCAGGATTGGCCAGGTAGATCTCCGAATTGGGATCACCCATTCGTCCCACAAAATTTCGATTAGTGGTGGACACACAGACCTCACCCTCAGTTAGCACCCCTATATGGGCTCCCAGACAGGGTCCGCAGCCAGGATTACATATCAAAGCCCCGGCATGGAGGAAAGTCTCTATGATCCCCTCTTCTAATGCATCCAGGTAGATCTGGCGAGAAGCAGGAACTACAATTAGACGAACATCATGATGAACCTTTTTATTATTTATAACCTCAGCAGCTACACGCAGATCTTCTAAACGGCCATTGGTACAGGAACCGATGACCGCCTGGTCTATGTGGGTTCCACTGACCCCTGAAACAGGCCGCACATTATCCACGTTATGGGGGCAGGCCAGTTGAGGTTCCAGGTTCTGTACCTGGAAATCATATTCACGTTCATACTCAGAGTCCGGGTCTGATCTAATTTCATCAAAGCCTGTCACCCCTCTCTCCTTCAAATACCTTAAAATGGCCGGGTTAGGTTCCATGATGCCGTTTTTAGCCCCACATTCAATTACCATGTTGGCCATGGTCATCCTGCCGGATACGTCCATAGAATCTATGGTATCGCCACTAAATTCTAGAGATTTGTAGGTGGCTCCGTCTGATCCAATTTCGCCAATTATATTTAAAATTACATCTTTAGCAGTAACATAGGTAGGCAAAGTTCCTTCTACATTAATTTTATAGGCTGAAGGAACCATAAACCAGGTTTTTCCACTGGCAAAAACTGCGGCCATGTCAGTAGCACCCATACCAGTGGCAAAGGCACCAAAGGCACCATAAGTACAAGTATGGGAATCAGCACCCACCACTACCTCTCCCGGTTTAATATAACCTTTTTCCGGTAGGATCTGGTGACATATGCCCTCTCCATGAGTATAGATGTTCTTAATATCCTGTTCCCGGGCAAATTCCCTGGTTATCTTCTGAAATTCAGCAGAACCGGGGTTGTTAGCTGGCACGTTATGATCGTATACAATAACAATTCTATCCGGATCCCACACTCTCTCTGCCATTTTACGGAAGGTTTTTATGGTGGGCGGTGAAGTACCGTCATGGCTCATGGCCAGGTCCACCTGGGCCTCGATAATTTCCCCAGGTTGTACTTCTTTTAAGGAAGCCGCCCTAGCCAGTATCTTCTCGGTGATATTCATAAGCTAAAAAACTCCGTAATAATATTTAAATATCTACTGGGCCTCTAACCGAGCGGATGATCTCATTAAATACATCGTCGTTGATATATTTGCCTTCCTCTCTTTTCTCTTTGACCCTTTCCACGATTTTACAAAGTTCATCCCGGCTCACATCAATACCACATTCTGTGAGCTTGGCCTTCACTGCTCGGCAACCGGAGTGTTTTCCAAGGACAATACGTCGATGATGGCCGATTAATTCCGGGAGGAATGGTTCATAAGTTAGAGGTTCTTCAATAACTGCGTCAACATGTATTCCTGACTCGTGACGGAATACATTTCGACCCACGATAGGTTTATTTTCAGGGATTCGCATGTTGGTCAATTTCTCAACCAGCCGAGAGAGTTCATAGAATATATCGATGTTAAACTTGAGGTCCACTCCATAGATAAGTAATAAAGTCATTACCAATTCTTCTAAGGAAGTGTTACCGGCACGCTCCCCAATACCATTTACAGTGGTTGAAACAGCGCTAGCACCAGCTAAAAGACCTGATATAGAATTGGATAAGGCCATTCCAAAGTCGTTATGGCAGTGGAGAGATATTTCCGTTTTCAAATCTTTTTTGAGTTCACCCACGAGATAAGCCATAGCCTGAGGACTAATTGCCCCCACAGTATCGGCTATATGCACCCGATCCACACCATAATCTTCTGCTTTCTTATATATCTGCTTCAAGAAACCGATATCAGTACGAGTGGCATCTTCAGCCGAAAATGCTACAAAAAGCCCATGGTCCTTGGCGTGCTCAATGGAATTAATACAAATATTAAGGATTTCCTCCCTGGTCTTCTTAAATTTGTGTTTAAGATGTAGGTCGGAGGTTCCCATGAAGGTGATGATTCCATCCACACCACAATCAATGGCCAAATCAATGTCTTCCTTACGGGTCCGGGATAAGACCAATATGTCTGCATCTAAATTTTCATTGACTATTGCACGTACTGAACGTTTCTCTTCATTTGAAACAATGGGAAAGCCGGCTTCTATTTGATGAACTCCTAATTCATCCAGCTTTCTGGCTATTTGGAGCTTTTCAGGAGTTCGGAGACATACACCCGGGGTTTGTTCCCCATCGCGAAGAGTGGTATCGTAGATCGTAATTTTTTCTGGAAACTTCAAATCCACTTGCTGGTTAAAGGGACTTA
Organism: Methanobacteriaceae archaeon; assembly: GCA_027318585.1. Classification (GTDB taxonomy): domain Archaea; phylum Methanobacteriota; class Methanobacteria; order Methanobacteriales; family Methanobacteriaceae; genus Methanobacterium. The sequence goes on from DAHVOW010000008.1 coordinate 59,497, forward strand.
CCATATATCGCAAAATTATTCACAACCTGATTTTTTTTAGAAGATGCACAGTAACGCGCCATTAATTAATATAATAAACACTTAATTCGATTTTAATAAACTGAAACTGTGATTAAAGCCTTGAATGGAGTTATCAATCTGAAACTAATCTTTCAGTCTATAACTATTTTTATATTAATGTACCTTTCCATTTATTTAAATATCATCCACCGGGTCTTTAACCAATCCACCAACCGCTAACTTCCTTCCGGCCAATGGTTCATTAAGTTCTTACTGTCCATTTAATTTATGCCCAATATCTCCAGGTAGGATCTCCTTTCAAAACCTTCTGTTATTCCCAACTTTTCATAAACCGCAAAGATATGGTTCAATACTTCCTGGTAATCCATACCCTCTTCGGTATCCTTTTCAATCTCCACAAAATCTCCAGCTCCATGTACTCTATCCAGAGTTATAATAAGATCATCAAAGGAATATATAGTTCTGTGCTTTTTTACGGTAGCAACCGCCTTGAAATCAAGGTTTTCAAAAATTGCTGCTGCACGAAGGGGATCTTCAACACCCATCTCGATTTCAACCCGGGTTTTACTGAGTTCATCCAGCTTAGCACCTTTATAGGTTATGAAAGTCCTTTTGGATTGGTCATCAGTGACTTTTCTAACCCTGAGGGCCTCATCAGTCTTAGCAAAATCTTTATGAGGAGCATTAAAGTAAATATCTTCCTGGTATTCCTCCTTAATCCACTGTGCACCTATATCACTTAACTTCCTGGCCACATCCCCAAGATCAGGCGCATGCGCCTTAACTTCCACTTCTATCATGTTCACACGGCTTCAATCGGTAAATTGACAGTTATCCCACTTTTTTTTCGATAGAATGACGGATATAATCACGTGCATCCTCTATCTGCGCCAGATAATTGTCGATCATATTTTCAACAATATCATAGGCAGCTATCTCCAGGTCACGATCTTTTTTCAGGGCCTTTTTTTCTTTTAAGATCTTTTCTTTGGATTTTTCACGTCCGAATAATCCTTTTTTGCTAGATCCCTCTATATTCTGAAGTTTATCCAGATAATTCATTCTAATGTTTCTAACATCGCTACGGACATTGTATCTAATCTGCCTTAGTATCTTCTCATACTCCTCAAGAGAGTTAAGCACCCCCATAGCATTCCTAATAGATGATACATCTATTTCAAGTCCTTCAATTTCCAGATTCTCCAATTGTTCCCGGTATCTTCTGGGACTAACCATACCAACACCCCTTTTAGAATGAATTACCACTTAATAATCATTATAGTATTTTATATACACTTGACATTTATAAGTAGTTTGGCCCCTGATTTAAGAATAAAGTATGATTTTCCTATCTAAAAATCAAAATAGAGTTATTTATATTATCCAACTTTATTTGGATGAAATAACAAAAAATAAGGATATTTAAGCTTTTTAATGAATCATCCAAGTTACGAACAAACTAAATCTAGTGATACATTTAGACAAATTTATGTCTGAATAATAGCCACTTTTTATAAGTAAAGAGTTCCATCTATTATTAGTATGTCCTTTTTTGTTAAGTGGTGTGTGATTAACACCTACCCCATTTTATAACCAAGTCACACTTTTGAAATTTATATAAAAAACCATTTATAAAACATAAAAGTACATTGTTAATGACTATGCACTGGAGGATTAATTAAGATGTCAGATGTGGAGATCAAAGTGGAAAATATTGTGGCATCGGCCACTTTAGGAAAATCCTTAGACCTTCCCCAAATTGCCCCGGCCTTGGAAGGTGTTGAATATAATTTAGAGCAATTTCCCGGGCTTGTTTATAAATTAAAAGAACCTAAAACTGCAGCACTCATATTTGGGTCGGGTAAACTGGTTTGTACTGGTGCTAAGTCCATTGAAGACTCAAAAAAGGCCATTCACATCGCTGTGGATAAAATGCGGACCCTTGATCCAGATATACCGACTGAATTTGAAATAAAAGTCCAGAATATCGTGGCATCCGCTAATCTGATGAAAACCCTTAACCTAGAAACAGTGGCCCTTGACCTGGAAAACACAGAATACGAACCAGAACAGTTCCCGGGCCTGGTTTATCGACTGGGTGAACCTAAAGTCGTTCTATTGTTATTTGGTTCAGGCAAAGTTGTCTGTACTGGTGCAAAAACCATCCCAGATGCCCAGTTGGGTGTTGAAAAAACAAAAGAACGATTAATCGAACTAAGTTTACTTTAATATTATCCTCTAATGAACTATTTGGTGATGTTTTGATTAAGCTCATAGCATTTGATCTCGATAACGTACTGATAGACGGAGAAGCCATAGATGAAATAGCCAAACTGGCAGACGCTGAATCCGAGGTTTCAGAAATTACCCAAAAAGCCATGGAAGGTAATTTAGATTTTGAAACCGCCTTGAAACAAAGGGTGGCCTTATTAAAGGGTACCAGTGTAGAAGAAATTAATAAAGTGGTCCAGGAAATACCCATAATGGAAGGGGCAGAAGAAACCATAGCCGAACTTAAAAATCGAGGTTATAAGATTGCTACCATCAGTGGAAGTTTTGAAAATATCGCCCAACGATTGAAAGACTTGCTTGATTTAGATTATGCCTTTTCCAACACTTTAGAAGAGAATGAAGGATTATTAACCGGAGAAGTTAGTGGCCCTCTAGTTGTAGGTTCTAAGGCAGATGTTCTTGCTGAAATAATTAGTAACGAAAAAATATCTTCTGAAGAGTGCGCTGCAGTCGGTGACGGTGCCAATGATATTTCAATGCTTGAAAAAGCAGGTTTAGGCGTCGCATTTAACGCTAAACCTGTATTGAAGCAAATTGCCGACATTATAGTAGAAAAAAAGGATTTGAGAGAATTGTTGAAAGTATTTGATGAAAAACCTGTTGAAGAAAATGTGGAAGAAATAACTTTAGACTCCAAAAAGAGTTTCAATGAACTTCTAGATGAAAAAAGAGACTTTGAAAAGAGATTAAGAGAAATAACCACCGTAAGGGATAATCTCAATGAAGAGGCCAAGGTTCATAGGGTAGAAAGGGACAAATTAAATTCCCAAATACGAGAAAACCTGGATGAAGCTCTTAAATATCGTGACGAACGGGATAAAATAAACAAAGATGTCCAGAAGTACAAAAAGCTACGGGACGAAGTCCATCAGGAGTACAAGAAGATGGAATGGGCTTCAGGCAGGAGAGAAATAGTTAAAATTCAGGATGAAATTAAACGCCTGGAAAAAACTATAGAAACCCGTGTGCTGGACATTAGAAAAGAAAACGAACTGGTAAATAAGGTCACAGATCTAAGGAAGAATCTGCAAAGCCTCCAGGAAGATGAAGAAACCCGTGAGGAAGCACTGGAACTCAAAGAAAAGTCAGAAAATTATCATGCCAAAGTGGTGGAACTGTCTGACCAGGCCCAGGAAACCCATGAAAAGATGCTGGAGTACTTCCGAAAGATTGATGAAATAAGATCCCAGGCCGATGAAGCTCATCAAAAATTCATAAAAACCAGAGATAACGCTAACCAGGAACATGAAAAGGTCAAATCTACTCTGGGAGATATTCGAAGGCTTAACAAGGGACTTGATCGGGTTAAAGCCAAGGAACGAAACCGAGAAACTGAAATTGTAAGGCAGCAGAACAAGGAAGAAAAAGAACGAGCGGAAGATATTTATCGCAAGTTCCGAGAAGGTAAAAAGCTCTCAACCGAAGAGTTACTGCTCCTGCAGAAACACAACATTGTTTAAGGGCAGAGATGCCCTCTACTATAATTTTAGATCTTTTTTACCTTTTTACAAGTATCTTTAATAGTATATACCAGTGGTATTAATGACTGAAGCCGATTCTACTTTTGAATCTGATAAGAATCAGATTAAAATCGCGGCACTTCTGGTGGCTACAATAGCTTCTTTTTTCACACCATTCATGGGGTCAGCCATTAATATAGCACTTCCCACAATTGGCGCAGACTTTACTGCGGATGCAGTTCTATTAAACTGGGTTACCAACGCCTTTTTACTAGCAGCAGCCATATTTGCAGTTCCATTTGGTAGAATAGCAGATATACATGGCATGAAGAAGATTTTCACCTACGGGATGATGATATTCACTATATCCTCTTTACTTTGTGCCTTATCTCCCAATACACTCACACTCATCGGGGCCCGGGTTCTGCAGGGCATTGGATCCGCCATGATCTTCGTAACCGGCCTGGCCATCATCACCTCTGTCTATCCACCCCATAAGCGCGGAAAGGCCATTGGGATCAACGTTGCTGCAGTCTACGTTGGTCTGTCTTTAGGACCGGTTTTAGGAGGGCTGATGACCCAGTATCTGGGATGGAGGAGTTTGTTCTTACTGATGATTCCCTTTGGACTTTTAGTTATTATGCTGGTGTATTGGAAGTTACATGAGGAATGGGCTGCCTCCCGTGGAGAGAAGTTTGACCTGATAGGCACCATCCTCTACAGTCTGATGCTATTTTTAATAATGTATGGATTTTCCAGCCTTCCGGAAACATCCGGGATAATCATGTTAATTTTAGGGGTTGTTGGACTTCTGGCCTTCATCCGCTGGGAAACAAGTATTGAAAGCCCTGTTTTTAATGTAAGATTATTTAAGAACTTCACTTTCGCTTTTTCCAGCCTGGCAGCTCTTATAAACTACAGCGCCACATTTGCCGTGACTCTTCTTTTGAGTTTCTACCTGCAGTACGTCAAGGACCTGGACCCCCAGATGACAGGATTCATTCTGGTGGCCCAGCCAGTGGTTATGGCCATAACGGCCCCCATCGCTGGAAGAATGTCGGACCGCTCTAACGCTCGAAATATAGCTGCTCTTGGAATGGCCACCGTGACCCTGGCACTTTTCACCTTCGTATTCTTAGACGATACCACACCTATCAACAGCATCATAATCGGATTAGCAATACTGGGTCTGGGATTCGGTCTGTTCTCCTCTCCCAACACCAACGTGATAATGGGATCAGTGCAGCCCAGGTTCTATGGAGTCGCCTCAGCCACGGTGAGTACCATGCGACTCATCGGCCAGACCATGAGTATCGGGATTGCCACCCTGGTCTTTGCACTCATAATCGGCCGGGTGCAGATAACCCCGGCACAGTTTCCCGCCCTTCTGGAAAGCATTCAACTGTGCTTTATAATCTTCACTGCACTGTGTTTCATGGGCATATTTGCTTCATTGAAGAGAGATGGGAGTAAGGGGAACGAAAAGAATTAAATACCCTTTTGTAAATAGTAAATATTTACAGTAGGGGTGATTACATTAAAAGTATAAGAGAAATTGCTGAAATTCTTAGTTCTGATATTTCCCAACGTGATCTAGGAGATATTTTTAATGAAGAAGATAACGATTTAAATTCTTTAGATGAGAAAAATTTCCATAAAATCGAACCTTCCAAATCGAACAGGAAAATTTCATGTATTGATGGTGGAAACCAGGAATTATTACCAACTCCTGGCTATTCAGTACAACTTAATCGAGTTTATTTTAATATTTTTCAAAATAAGAAACTTATTCAGCTTAAATCTAACACCCCACGTAGAATAGAGTTTCTATCTTATACTTCATCTAATTTTGATTATGGAGATATCTACTTTGAAACTAAATTATCCCTAGAAGATGACGTTTTTAGAAAATATCTTCCCCTTGAGAAGGATCTTAAGATTAAAGCTTTTGAACGTGACTTTGTATTAGGAAACCAGTTAATGATGGAAAGGATGGCTTCGATGGCCCGAAGGTTCTCAGAATGGACGATTGCAGAACATATAATCGATTCAGAACTCGAAGAAGGAGATATAATTATTAAAGATGGTTCATTACAAACATCACATCCAAACGAAAACCAATATGTAAGAAAGGTATTCAAAAAAGCCAAAGAAAAAGGCGTTATTTTTACTGGTTTGTCAAAAACTTCAAGACATACTACAGACACCCGCATTCCAATAATATCTGCTATAAACCAGTTGTCAGAAGATATCAAAATACCTTATAAAGAATGGTGTTATTTTCCTATTCCAATAAACAGGAAAACTACAGAACAGAAAGCTCTGATAATGATAGTTAAACTGAATAGATATGCAGATTCACCATTTAGATTCGAAATCTTTAAGGATCAAGCAGACAACATGACGGAAAAGGAGATGTTAGATTTAGTTTCAGTGATAGCCGACTATTCGCGTGATAGGAGTCTGCCAGGATACCCCTATGGTCTTATAGACGCGCATTTATGGGCTAGAGTACGAAATGAAGAAATTTCAGGTTATCAAGCAATGTTATATTCTGAAATTTCAAGATTGGGGATGTGGAAGGAAGTTAATTCACATATTAACGCTATAAACACACACGACAAGTTAGATGAAATGTGAAGGTGATGATATTATGAAAAGTGGACAGATTGTAGGTGGGGGATTACAAGACATCTATATCCGAGAAAAAAGCGGTTCTCAGATGGAACTAGGGGATTTACTGGTAGCAGATGGTGAAAATTCCGATTATACTATTATTCAAGTGAAAGATATATCATATCGAAGTCAAATTCCACAGCAAACTCTTGACTTATCTGCAGGAATGAAACTAGAAGGATATGGAGATAATCTTGAATTTATGCAACCCGAATTACGTAATTACATAATGACAAGGGCTAAAAGTTTAATTCATATCCAGAAAATAGATAATGAAAAATACATTACAAAAAGTCCAAAAAGATTACCTACTTTCTTTAATTCCATAAGATCCGTGAATAAAACAGATCTTGAGTTTTTAAAACCTAAAAAACTTGAAAAATCAATTTATTTGGGTGACATTAGAAGTGGTTCCGACGTCAAGAAAGACGTTAATGTTTATATTGATTTAATAAAATCTTTAACTCATCATATCTTAATACCTGCTACAACAGGAAGAGGAAAAAGTAATTTAGTCAAAGTAATGCTCTGGAGCATTTTAGATTCAGAAGGGGCAGGTATTCTCGTTTTAGATCCTCACAATGAATATTTTGGGGATCATGTGAAAGTAGGCCTAAGGAATCATCCCAAAAAAAATGTAAAATTAGATTATTATTCTCCAAATAAGGACAATGAAGAAGCCTTAACATTGTCGATAAATATTAAAAAAATTCGTCCAGACCATTTTAAAGGTATAGGAGGATTTTCAACCACTCAAAGCGAAGCTATGCGGATGTTTTATAATAAATTTAAAGAAAATTGGATTTGTGAAATTGCTAAAGGTAAAGATTTTGAAACCCTCAAAGGGATGGGAATTCAGGAAAAAACTGCTAACGTCTTAAAAAGAAAGATTGA
>DAHVOW010000089.1 GCA_027318585.1 Methanobacteriaceae archaeon
ATGCTAAACGATAAGCTAAAGCTACACTAGTCTTTTCCCCACCGCTTAGATAGTTTATTTCTTGTTCAAATCCACAATCTATATTATGTGTCCACAATGTGGTGTGAATGCTCTTTTAATAGAGCGGCAGGGCCAGTACTTCTGTGCAGATTGCATGTTTAATTATACCGAATTGATGGATGATCCGGACCGACTAGATGATATTTTGGTTGAAAACCTGAAAAATGAAGGTTTTGGCCCGTTATTTGCTTCTGCATTACATCAAAGGGTGATGCTGAAGTCACCGCAGGAATCTAATGAATACATTCAACACTTAGCTGAAAGAAATGGTATAGACCTTTTTCCGGGCCAGGGTATGTCCACCAAGTTAGTTGATGGTTTTTTAAAGAGATTTCTGCGATAATAATGGGAATTTGAACCTGAATTATGAGTGAAATTACACGACTAAAGATTGATTTGCTCTGCAAGGGTATAAGGGTTGATCCCGCCGCACCCTACGCCCGGGAAATAGTGCCGGAGGCCTATGCTGAAGGTGGAAAATCACGAGC
>DAHVOW010000090.1 GCA_027318585.1 Methanobacteriaceae archaeon
TCGTAGCGTATGTACCCCCGTACCGTTGGTTTATAGTTAGGCACTCTTCCATTAGCATCCATAAAGGTTACAATCTCCCCGGCGGTGTTCAGATAATCGGTGCGGTTGAGATCTCCACCAGTAATACTTTCTGAGGGGTTGGGAGCTGTTCCGTAGGTTCCCAGGGGGATGGACTGGTACAGATTCTCCTTAGCATTTATCAGGTAGGTGGTTTCCAGTTTTAGAAACTGGGGCATAGTAATCGGTCTTCCAGTGATGGTTACACTACTGGGGAGGCCGTGGTTGCTCTCCACACTTGACTTCACCGTCCATACCACAGTGTTTATCTGATCCATGGTGATGAACACCGTGCTGGGGTTGGTGACTGTGGTCCAAGGAGTGAGGGTGATGTAGTCCGGCAGGCCCTGGTTCCTGCTGGCCGAGTTAATTATCTCCGAATAGATGTAGACCAGGGACTCGTAGCGTATGTACCCCCGTACCGTTGGTTTATAGTTAGGCACTCTTCCATTAGCATCCATAAAGGTTACAATCTC
>DAHVOW010000091.1 GCA_027318585.1 Methanobacteriaceae archaeon
GCCCCTGAGCCGAGCCATCCACCGGACGACTTCTTGTCCCTAGCGCAACCATCCCTAGATGGCTGTCTGGTGTTGGTCACAGCTAGCCTCATTGGAGTCCAGAGATGCCGTAGCACCCCTGGATGATCCTAGGCAACTTCACTCTCCTCCTGGGAGAGGAGAGCTGCATGATCAGAGGAACCGAGAGTTTTAGTGAGGTAGCTGCCCTTGTGGGGAGCACAAATGTGAGGTGATCCAGCCGCAGGTTCCCCTACGGCTACCTTGTTACGACTTCTCCCCCCTCGCGGAGGAGAAGCTCGACCTCCCACCCCGAGGGGCAAGAGGCCTCACTTCCCCTCCACTCGGGTGGAGCGACGGGCGGTGTGTGCAAGGAGCAGGGACGTATTCACCGCGGGTTGTTGACCCGCGGTTACTAGGGATTCCTCGTTCACGAGGGCGAGTTTCAGCCCTCGATCCCAACTGAGGCAGGGTTTGTGGGATTGCCTTCCCCTCTCGGGGTCGGATCCCGCT
>DAHVOW010000092.1 GCA_027318585.1 Methanobacteriaceae archaeon
ATGAGGTGAAGTACCTTTTAATGGTCCAGGGTTCTGGCCCCACGTACAATGTCCATCAATCGTTGGTAACAGGCTTTCCAGTAGGCAATATCCTCGTCGGTGAGTTTTATGTACCAGCTTTCTTGTTCCATTACCTGGTTGATGTATTCTTGCACGTGTTGGTCACTTCCTGGATCACTAAAAGGTATCTAATCACCCCCCCGTGTTGAGACACAAACATATTGTTCATGCTCAACAATATTGTATACCTAATGTAATATAAACTTTTCCGTTACCAAACTTTTCTCAAAATCTATACAAAAATTAGCATAATCACCTGGTAAGGGGATCCTACCTTATTCTTAATTGCTCATACTAGTCAATATTATAGCATAATACCAATATAAATATTTCTATTATCTAAAGTGAATTTAAAAATAAGAATTCCTAATGAGGTGAAGTACCTTTTAATGGTCCAGGGTTCTGGCCCCACGTACAATGTCCATCAATCGTTGGTAACAGGCTTT
>DAHVOW010000093.1 GCA_027318585.1 Methanobacteriaceae archaeon
TCCATTGCCATTGGCCTGACCATGATCGGGGGTGTGGGGGTGAGCACCGCCACGGTGGTGGCCGTGTTCCTTTCCAACATACCCGAGGGCCTGTCCAGCACGGTGGGTATGAAGAGTGATGGCTGGAAGGCCTCCCATGTTTTCGGATTATGGCTATCCATAGCCCTAAGCACCGCAGTGGCCTCAATCATGGGATACACCGTTTTCCAGTACCTTCCCGACGCGGTGACCTCGGTGGCCCTGGCCATCGCCGCCGGTGGAATCCTGGCCATGCTGGCGGATACCATGATCCCGGAGGCTTTCAGCCAGACCCATGACCTGTCCGGCCTCTTAACCGTGGTGGGATTCACCATATCCTTCATATTATCCAAATTATACTAAAAAATAAGGGGATTTATTAATGCATGACTGTTCATACTGTAAGAAACTGGAACCCTATAACTTCGGGGATTACCTGGATAAGACCCAGCACTGGATAATCTTCCTGGCCCCTAACCAGAGTAACC
>DAHVOW010000094.1 GCA_027318585.1 Methanobacteriaceae archaeon
ATTCTCTTCTCAACCAGACCTTCACCGATTATGAAGTGATCATCATCAACGATGGATCCACCGACAACACCCCAAGGATCATCGACCACTACACCCGGAAACATCCCCACATTAGGGGTATTTCACAAAAAAACCAGGGGGTGGCCACCGCCCGTAACCGGGGCATGATGGAGGCCCGGGGTGAGTATCTGGCCTTCCTGGATGGGGATGATGAGTTCTACCCCGATGCCCTGGAGTGGCTGTATCATACCGCCAGACAATTCCAGGCGGATCTGGTCCTGGGACGGATGAAGATCACCAACATCTTCGAAGCCGACCTCTATGCGGGTCCCCTTAAACTCTCCAACATGATCCGGGTGGACCCCCTGGACCGGGAACTGTTATGGACGGGGTCCATGTGCAACAAGCTTTTCCGCAGGGAAATCATAACCCGGAACGATTTAAGGGTCCCCCTTCTTAAATATGATGAGGACAGTGCCTTCATCATGCTCTTCGCCCTGAAGTGT
>DAHVOW010000009.1 GCA_027318585.1 Methanobacteriaceae archaeon
CCCCTCCCGGATAGCGGTGGGATAACAGATAGGACTCTGGGAAGTCCTGGGGACGGTCCTGGTACTGGATGGCCTTCTCCAGCACCCTCCTCATCTGGTAATACAGGGTACGTATATCAGTTTTGCTCAGGTGGTGGGCCGGGGTCTCGGGATGCAGGCCGCACTGGTACAGGATCTCATCGGCGTAGAGGTTACCGATCCCGGCGATGAAGTTCTGGTTCAAAAGTAATGGTTTGATCATGCCCTTCCGACCCCTGAAGAGTTCCTGGAAGGTTTTAAATTTGATCTCCAGGGCATCCTCCCCCAGGCCCTTCCCGGCGATGAATTGGTCGGGATCAGGGGTTAAGCCCAGCTTCCCAAACTTTCGGGCATCATCAAAGGCCAGGTGAAAGCCGTTTTGGAAGCTGATGAGCATCCGGGGATATTTGGAACTCTCCTCCCGGAAGTAGTGTAAGTAGCCGGTCATCCCGAAGTGCATGATAAGGTACTGGTCATTATCCAGCTGCGAAAACAGATACTTACCATACCTGCGGCTGGAGACAAACTCCTGCCCCTCCAGGGACCTTTCCAAAGTCCGGGGATTCACATCCACCACCAGCTCTGGACTGCGCACCTCCACCATCTTTATCACCTGGTTGAGGGCGTGCTGGTCAAAATATCGCTTAAATATCTCCACACTGGGTAGTTCAGGCATGTCGGATAATCCGGGTAGTGTTACTTACTACTGAGTAGAGTGTTGCTAAAATAAGTTCTTTTAGAAAAAATATGAAATCCCTTTCAGGAGTTTTTTTTAAAAAAATAATAAAGGAGGAATTGGAGGGGCTTAAACTGCCTTATCCCCACGTTCTCCAGTCCGGATCCGGACCACTTCCTCCACCGGGGAGATGAATATCTTCCCATCCCCGATATCACCAGTCTGGGCAGTTTTTACGATGGTATCCACCACCAGAGAGACCTCCTCATCCTGGACGATGATCTCCAGTTTGATCTTGGGCAACAGGTCGATGCGGTAGTCGCTGCCCCGGTAGCTTTCAGTGACACCCAGCTGACGTCCCCGTCCTTTGACATCGGTGATGGTCATTCCATGGCACCCCATCTCTTCTAGGGCATTTTTTACCTCGTCCAGTTTGTTGGGCCGGATTATGGCCAGTATTTCCTTCATCCTATCAGCTCCTTATATACGGTAACCGGACTCCTCGTGGAGGTGGGTGTCCAGTCCCTCAATTTCCTCTCTTTCATCCACACGCAGACCAATGGTCTTGTCTATCACTTTACCCAGTAGGAGGGTGGCTACGAAGCTGTAGCCAGCCACTGCTAGTACGGCTATAGCCTGGGTCACTATCTGCCCCGGGTTACCATAGAAGGCCCCGGTTCCCAGGGCGTTTATGAAGGGTGCGGCGAAAAGTCCAGTGGCCAGGGCTCCCCACACACCCGACATACCGTGAATTCCAAACACATCCAGGGCATCGTCGTAGCCCAGTTTGGATTTCAGGAAGCTGATGGCGAAGTAGGAGACCACACTGGTCACCAGTCCAATTATGATGGCGGCCTGCACCGTCACAAAACCAGCCGCCGGGGTGATGGCCACTAAACCAGCCACTGCACCGGATATACCGCCCAGTAATGTTGGTTTGCCGGTTTTAAAGTAGTCGATGATGATCCAGGAGATCATGGCCGCGGCGGCGGCGGTGTTGGTCACCAGGAAGGCCGATCCAGCCAGTCCACTGGCGGTTAATGCGGAACCAGCGTTGAATCCGAACCAGCCGAACCACAACAGGGCGGCACCAATCACCGAGTAGCCCAGGTTGTGAGGTAACAGTTTGGGGTCCTTCCTTTTACCCAGTAACAGGGCCAGGGCCAGGGCGGCTACACCGGAGTTAATGTGCACCACGGTACCACCAGCGAAGTCCAGGGCACCCAGCTGGAATAACCATCCTCCACCCCATACCCAGTGGGCGATGGGTAAGTACACTAAGGTTAGCCACAGGGGTATGAAGGCCAGCCAGCTGGAGAACTTCATCCGCTCCACCAGTGCACCGGAGATGAGGGCGATGGTGATGGCGGCGAAGGTCATCTGGAAGGCGATGTACACGAATTCCGGTATGGTGGGGGCCAGGGTGGCCAGCTGATCCACACCCACTGCGGTTAAGATGTTGGCGGGACTTCCCACAAATCCCAGTAAACTCTCGGAGCCGAAGGCTAAAGGGTAGCCGTAGAGCACCCAGATGATACTGGTAATGGCGAAGGCCACCAGAGACATGAACATGGTGTTTAACACGTTGGTTCTTTTGGTGAGACCACCGTAGAATAGAGCCACACCCGGCACGGTCATAAGAACCACCAGTGCCGTGGATATTAGCATCCAGGCGGTATCACCACTGTTTAATACAGGATCCATTTAATTTTCCTCCTAATTTAAAATTCATTCATTTTACGAACTTTGTCATGAATAACACAGGGTTAACAAAGCGAAATTTCTAAGGTCCCATGAACTAATTCTCAAACCAAGTTAGGACCGGATGTCGGAAACATACTTCCGACATCATTCTTTTGATCATCTTCCCATATAAAGCTTTCCATCAACCATCCAAGATCAGCATCAGTTACCCTGAAACTGATCATCAACCACCTGAAGCACTGGTTTAATGCACACCCTGATTGTAGATACTCTACAAATATGTAAAAAAATAGATGAAGCAACTGATAGGAGGTTCTAGATTAAAAAAAATATTTTTAAAAAGAAATATGCAAAAAAATAAAATAAAGGCTAAATAGCCTTTTTGCCCCGTTCTCCGGTGCGGATGCGGACCACTTCCTCCACCGGGGATACGAAGATCTTCCCGTCACCGATACACCCGGTCTGGGCACTCTGGACTATGGTGTCAATGACGGTTTCCACCTGGTCCTGGGGGGTTACGATCTCGATGCGGGTTTTGGGCAAGAGGTCCACCTTGTAGTCCTGGCCCCGATAACTCTCGGTGATCCCCAGTTGCCGGCCTCTTCCTTTAACCTCGGAAATGGTCATCCCGTGAATACCCACCTCTTCCAGGGCCTGCTTCATGTCTTCCAGCCGGTCCGGCCGGATAATAGCGATTATCCTTTTCATAGATTACATCCCACCTAGTTTTCTCTTCTTAGTGGTTGGTATAAAGGTCATCCTTTATGTGTTTTAGGATAATCTGTAACCAGATTCTTCGTGCTGATTCAGGTCCAGTCCCTGTACTTCGTGAGCATCCTCCACCCGTAGACCAATGAAGCGGTCAATGAGCTTGCCGATGAGGAAGGTGACCACCACCGTGTACAGGGCCACCACCCCTATGGCCAGGGCCTGGATCCCGATCTGGGCCGGGTTACCCGCTATCAATCCCCCGGTGATGAGGCCGTTGATGAGGGGGGTGGCGAAGATACCCACCGCCAGGGCTCCCACAATACCGCACACTCCGTGGATCCCGAATACATCCAGGGCATCGTCATAGCCCAGTCGGGGTTTCAGATGGGAAACCGCATAATAGCTGATGATGGAGGCCACAAAACCAATAATAGCAGCAGTAACGTTCACATAACCGGCAGCCGGGGTGATGGAGGCTAATCCGGCGATGGCTCCGGATAAGGCACCCAAGAGGGTGGGTTTACCGGTTTTGAGTTTGTCCATCAGTATCCAGCCCAGCATACCCATGGCCGCCGAGGTGTTGGTGACGATCATGGCCGAAACCGCCAGGTTACTGGCTCCCAGGGCTGAACCGGCGTTGAATCCGAACCAGCCGAACCATAATAACCCGGTACCTATCACCGAATATCCCAAATGATGGGGGAGTAGTTTAGCGTTTTTACGCACTCCAATCAAGAGCACCAGGACCAGGGCGGCGATACCCGAGGTTAAGTGCACCACTATTCCCCCTGCGAAGTCTAGGGCCCCCAGCTGGTATAACCAGCCTCCGCCCCACATCCAGTGGGCCACGGGAAGATAGACCAGGGTCAGCCACAGGGGTATGAAGGCCAGCCAGGCCGAGAACTTGGTCCTTTCCACGATGGCCCCGCTGATGAGGGCCACGGTGATGGCGGCGAAGGTCATTTGGAATATGGCAAAAAGCCCGGTGGGGATGGTGGGTGCTAGTGTAGATAGGGAGTTGGACTCCACCACGCCGGCAAAGAAGGGATTGGTTATTTGTCCAATAATTCCCCCCAGGCTACTGCCGAAGGCCAGGTCGTAGCCGTAGACAAACCACAGCACACTGACGATGGCGAAGGTCACAAAAGAAAGGAACATAGTGTTTAACACATTTTCTCGCCGGATAAGCCCTCCATAAAAGAGGGCCACGCCGGGTATGGTCATCAATATGACCAGGGCGGTTGATATTAGCATCCAGGCCGTGTCACCTGAATTAAGAATAGGATCCATGATAGTTTTCCTCCAGTATGAATTATAAGAATTTTATTAGATCTTCCCTAGTAGGATATTGGAAACCTAGTAGGATATAGGAAACATATTTCCGGTAGGTGTTCTTGACATTTATATCTTTGTAAAGATCGGATCTTAGAGAAAGATGGGCCTCTGGATAAATATATGATAAAAATAGCTTAAATTTGATTAATTCTAGTTAAAAATCTGGTCTTAAAAATAAAAAAAGAATTTCAGGGGATCCTATCCCCTGAGGGGTGCTTCCAGTCCAGCCATCTTCACTCCGGTCAGGAGGGAGGACTCCACGGTGAGGGCCCGGAGGTCGTCTTTTTCCAGTTTCAAAAGGTCGGTGTTACCGGCCTGCTGGGTTAGCATCACCGCCTCCTCGGTCATGGCCTCGATGTAGCGGGCCACCCGTTTACCACCCTCCATGTAATCCAGTCTGCGGCGCAGGTTGGGGTTCTGGGTGGCGATACCCTTACGGCAAGTGCCGGCGTAGCACATCTGACACACCCGGCAGCCGATACTGACCAGGGCGCTGGTGGCAATGTAACAGGCATCGGCACCCAGGGCAATGGCCTTAGCCACATCGGCACCATTCCGGACTCCGCCAGCAGCCACCAGGCTGACCTGGTCCCGGAGGTTGATGTGTTTCAGGGCCTCATCGGCCTCCACGATGGCGGCGATGGTGGGCACCCCGGAGTGCTCGGTAACCACGTCGGGTCCGGCTCCGGTTCCTCCCTGCATGCCGTCCACCACGATGATATCGGCTCCGGCTTTGGCTGCGATTTTAACATCGTCGCTGACCCGGCCGCTGGTGAATTTTACCATGATGGGCACCTTCCAGTCGGATATCTCCCTTAACTGGCTGATCTTCATGTTCAGGTCTTCGGGTCCCACGATGTCCATGTGCCGGGCGGGACTCAAGGCATCGGTACCCTCCGGGATCATCCGGATTTTAGAGACCTCGGCGGTGACCTTCTCCCCTAGAAGGTGGCCTCCCATCCCGGACTTGGCTCCCTGACCGATCTTGATCTCGATGGCCTCGGAGTTGTTGAGGTACTGGGCAGAAACCCCGAACCGGCCCGAGGCGTACTGGGCGATGAGTTTAGAAGCGTACTTGCGTTCTTCAGGCAGCATTCCTCCCTCCCCGGTGTTGGTGGCGGTACCCGCCAGGGTGGAGCCAATGGCCAGGGCGATCTTGGCCTCCTTGGAAAGAGCACCAAAGGACATGGCCCCGATCATTATGGGGGTGTCCAGTACTAGGGGGTTTTCAGCGTAACGGCTGCCCAGAACTACCCGGGTGTTGCAGGGCTCCCGGTACTTGTCGATGGGTGGCCGGGACACCTGGGCCGGTACCACTACCAGGTCATCGAAGGTGGGTATCACCCGGGTGGCACCGCAGCCCCGGACCTTGTAGGACCCCTCGGTGGCCTTCCGGTTGATCTCGGTGAGGTCGGTGAGGGACCACACATTCCGGCGGTCTTCCGGCACGGAGTTAACTTCGATGGCGTTGTTGGGGCACATCTCCTCACAGATCCGGCACCCCACGCACAGTTCATGGTGGATGGGGTAGGGTTCATCATCGATGATCTCGTACACATCGTGGGGGCAGTTGTTGTAACAGGAGTAACAGTTACGGCACAGGTTCTCATCCCGGTCATCGCACATGTACCAGCAGCAACCAGGCCGGTCAAAGTTCCTCCGGCACAACTCGTGGTTTCTTTCAACTTTAAATGGCAACTATAACTCCTCCTTCATATTTTTAAGTCCCTTGAACACCGGACAGGCCGCGTATTTGGTACCGGAAGCCTTTAGTACGTCATCAGTGCTACTGGTGAGTTTAACTTCTGGTTTCCAGGGTTCGGCGCTGCTTTTATCCACCACCAGGACCTCATTAACCAGTCCACCCGAAAGGGCGTAGTTCAAAAGGGCGGTGGCCACTCCTCCGTCCTGTCCTTTCACCAGGGAGGCCTTGGCCGAGACGATCTTCATGTAATCTCCCAGGGGCTTCTGGTCCAGGTCCGGACTGGCTACCTCCACCGGGAGATAGGTCCGGGGGCAGGCCACGTAGCACAAGTTACAATCCGGAGGGCACTGGCCCCTGATCCGGGGTTTACGGTCCTCGATCTTCACGATATTCTCGGGGCAGATGTACTCACAGCTTCCGCAGAGTACACAGGTCCCCACATCGATAACATCGGCCTTAAGATCCTCGAACTGGCACTGGGCCACTTCCTCCTGGAACTGCTTATCAGTGATGAAGCGGCGGTAGATAACTGGCCGGGCCACTCTTTCCCGTTTATTAATTTCCTTCTGGTTTTCTTCCTTCTTCTGGTTGGATAATTTCTTGATAAGTGCTATGCCAGAGTCGGTCATGGGCCTGGTTTCGATGTAATTACTTTCCTCAGCGTTTTTGAGTAACTCCAATCCCTTCACGGTCCGGGCGATTACGGTGGACCATCCCGCCGGGGATCCCACCGAACCCACCGAGAGGTCCGATAACTCGGAGGTGTAATCCATGCACACCTCACAGTTTTTACGCATGCAGGTCTTGGCCTCCTTTAAGGGGATCTTCAGGACCTGGCCGTCGGTGAGGTAGAACCACATGTGTCCTTTCTCCACCCGGCATTCAGAGACATCCTTCAGCTGTATGTGGTGTTCCTCTAAAAGCTGGTTCAGGTAATGGTAGCTGAAGTTCTCCATACAGAACAGTCCCACCTTGAGGTCCACCGGGGACTCTCCCAGTACGTCCTGGAAGTGATTCATTTTCTCGGCGGCGATGATCTGGCAGGGAGTGCCTACCATGGCCACTTTATTATCCTGACTCATTCTCTATCCCTCCTCTGTTTCCTTTCCGTAGAAGGGTCTTTTACTGCGGGGCACGATCTTCCGGAATTTCTGGTACCGGTCTTCCTCTAACTGGAACCCGTAAGTGGATAGGAGTTCTTTTAGTTCCTCCCGTTCGTCATCTTCCAGTTCCTCTACCTTGGCGTTCTTGCCCAGGCTCTCTATTTCTCCACCCACGTAGATGGCTCCCCGGATGATCGATTCCCCGGCGTCCTTAGCAATATCTCCCAGGACGATGATGCGTCCCCCCATCATGAACAGTCCACTCATGAACCCCGAGTTACCACCGACGATGATGGTCCCGTTTTTCATTATCTCTCCGGTACGGGATCCCACATCCTTTTTCACCACCACCGTGCCGCCGTAGATTCCCTGGCCCACGCCGTCACCGGCGGATCCTTCAATTATAACTTCTCCTTCGGTCATGTTATCGGCGGGGAACCAGCCAGCGTTACCCTGGATGTGCACTTTTGCTCCGTGTATCATGGTGGCCACGAAGTAACCGGCCGAGCCAGTTATCTCCACCTCTACAGGTTCGGTGAGCCCCGCCACCGGTAATGGGCGGCGTTGGGGTTTTCAATGATGATCCTCTGGTACTCGGCGGCTTTCTCTTTCAGGGTACGGTTAACTTCCCGGGGGTCTTTTTCCCCGGCATCGATTGTGAATTCCTGCATGATCTTCACCTCAAATGGTGTAGGCCCTCACTTCTCCCGGGGCTATCTGGTCTATCTCCTGAGTGTCCATTACTTCCCGGAGAGACACCTCCTCCGAGGCGATGGCGAAGACTTCATCGTTTTCAGCCATGACCCCAGGCCTTAATCCCAGCTGGTCCTTGGCGATTCCCACCCCCTGAGGGGTGCCCACGATGTAGGAGAATGGTCCGTCCATGTCCTTAACCGACTGCTCCAGGGCCTCTTCCAGGTGGTAGCCCTGGGATAGTTTGTCGGCGATGTAGTGCACGATACACTCGGTGTCGTTGGTGGTCTCGAATATATGTCCCTTACGTTCCAGGGGGTCTCTGATCTTCCAGTAATTGGTTATTTGGCCGTTATGCACCACGGTGATGTCGGGGATGATGTAACTCTGGAAGGGGTGGGCGTGGTAGCGGTCCACAATACTCTCGGTGGAGAACCGGGTGTGGCCGATACCATGGGTTCCCATTTTGGAGTGGGTGTCGTAGCGCTGGGCAATGTCCTTCACCAGTCCCACGTCCTTGATCATCTCGAAGGAGTGAGCCCCGTTGAGGACTATCACATCTTCAATGGCATCAATATCCATGATCAGGGGCTTTAACTCGGAAAAGCTGTTTAAAGAGATCTTGCACCGGTAGATGTTGTAGTTTTCCACCGAGGGGATGGTCTCCTCGGTTTTTATAGGGGTGGCCAGGGCCACCGTGTTTTTCACAGTTTCTAACAGTCCTGGTTTTTCTTTTACTTCTATGTTTAAAAGGTACTCGTTCTCTTCCAGTCCTAAACCTCCGTATATGGCGAACCCTGCTGAGTCAGGGCCCCGGTGCTGCAAGGCGTCCAGCATCTTGGTCAGTGCATCGCCTACAGGGTGAAGTTTATTATCTTTAAATACTACTCCGGCTATTCCACACAATTTACTACCTCCTGTATAAAGTATTCATGAATTCGGGTATCATCGGTAAGTTCCGGGTGGAATGATAAGGCCAGGTTGTTCTGGTACCTTACTGCTACCACTTTATCTTCTATTTCAGAGAGAATTTCCACTTCCGGGGGAACTTCACAGGCGTAGGGGGCTCTGATAAATATTCCCGGATATTTATGGCCAAATATTTCTATTTCCTGTTGGAATGAAAGCTTCTGACGCCCGAAGCCGTTTCTTTTAACTTTCATGGGGATCACCTTTAAGAGGGGTTGTTGGTAGTCGGTGGCACTGGCCAGGAGCACCATACCGGCGCAGGTTCCCATGACCGGGATCTGTCTATCCCTGATGATCTGTCCGATTCCCTCCTCCTCCAGAAGCTTGCCGATGATGGTGCTTTCTCCACCGGAGATGATGATCCCCTGACAATCGGCCACCTCTGAGGGGGATTTTACCTTAACTGCCTGGTTATCCAGGCCCATATCTTCCAGGACCCGAGTCGTCATATCCAGATGTTCGGTAACATCGCCTTGCAGGTCTAGAATCCCTATCTTTATCATTTTAATTCCTTCTTTAATGTAAAACTAAATTTATGTTAGCCTGATAATATTTGGAAATGTATTCCATATATACTTACCGGAAAATAATTTCCGACCAGGGCAGTCCCTGAAATATTATTCCTTATGTTAGATATTTTTATACAATGTTTAATTGAAATAGGATAACAAGGGTTATAGTTGAACAGTTATATAAATTTTTCCGGGGGGTGTTGGGCACAATCTTTATTTAGGTAATTGCACAAGCAATACAAGTAAGAGAAATATATAGGAGACTAATTAATGGAAAAGCTTACCATGGGCCTCATCATCATGATCATACTGCTGGGAGGTTTTTTGAGTTACCTGGCCACCACCATGGACACCGGTAACTTCAGCCTCAACCTATCCAACAACACCACGGATAACACCACCGTCACCAAGATAAACACCACCCGCACCATCACCAGCCCCAACCAGACCACTACCACCACCAACCGAACCAGAACTAACACCACCAAACCTGTAAATACGACAAACAGTAGCAGCTCAGATAATCCGTGAGTGATAAGTTATGGAGAAGTTGACCATCGGACTCATTTTTATGATTGTTGTCATGGTGGGATTCATCAGTTACCTGGTGACCACCATGGACTCCGGTGAGATCACCCTGAACACCACCAACCTCAGCACCAGCTACTTCAGTAGCAATCACACCGCCAACCTAAGCACCCGGGTGAACAACACCCGCACCGTATCCTCGCCCACCAACAGCAACAACAGCTCCACGGACCGGGCCCGGGTTAACTATTACAAAAAAAGTCTGGGAATAACCTGAATTATTTTAATATAAACATCAGGGTTATTCTTCATCCTCATGGTGACTGGTTATAACTTCATGGGTGGCGGTTTTAACAACCTTCACCGCCTCTAAAAATGCTTCTTTTTCGTCCGGACTCATTTTAATGGGAACTATTTTCTCCACCCCGCCTAAACCCAGTTTAACCGGCACCCCCAGGCAGACATCGTGGACATTCTCTATTTCACCATTCAGATAGCTGGTGACAGTCAGGATCTTCTTCTCATCCTTTAAGATGACGTTAACGATGTTGGAGATGGCGAAGGCCGGACCGTACTCGGTGGAGCCCTTCTTGCTGATGACGTACTCCCCGGCACTTTTCACCTTCTCCACCACCTGGTTTATGTTGAAGCTTTCAAATTTGCGGAAGCGTTTCACCGGGATACCCCCGATGGTGGTGGAGCTCATGAGGGGCACCATATTATTCCCGTGTTCCCCAATAACCCGGGTGTGTATCTCGCTGACGTGGATGTCGAAGTGTTTGGAGATGAGGTTCTTCAGCCGCAGGGAGTCTAGGTGGTTACCCAGGCCCATGACTTTCTTGCTGGAGAATCCGGACTCCTTGAGGGTGATGTAGGTCATGACATCCACCGGGTTGGTCACCACCAGTATAATGGAATCCGGGGCGTACTTGGCAATCTGTCGGGCGTAGTGGGCTACGATCTTTGCGTTGGTCCCGGCCAGGTCCTGGCGTGACATCCCGTTCTGGCGGGGGACTCCGGCAGCCATCACCACCACCCTGGAGCCGTGCATGTCCTCCATATCACAGGAGGCCACGATATCTACCTGGATGTCCTTGGCAGCCAGGGCATCGTTCATATCCAGAGACTCTCCCTTGATCTTGTCCAGGCTCTTTTCCCGGGAGAGGAGAACCATCTCATCCACCAGATCCTCCTCGGCCAGACAGAAAGCCGCGGCCTTACCCACCCGGCCAGATCCTCCCACTACTGAAACTTTCAAAACTCTATCCCCGGCTTAAATAGTTCTGGGCCACCTTACGAACATAGCCACTCTTATCATCCAGCGCTAGCTCCAGGGCTTCTTCAGCCTCTTCGCCCCCTATCTGTCCCACGGCAAAGGCAGCTCCCCCCCTTACAAAGCCACTATCATCATTCATGGCCTTAATAAGGGGTTTTAAAGCTTTTTTATCTCTTATATTTCCCAGGGCCCAGGCCGCTGCTCCCCGAACCCTCCAATCATCATCCTCCAGGATCCTGATCAAAGGGTCCACTGCCTCATCACCCATCTTACTCAGGGCGGTGGAGGACTCCCTCCGGACCCACTTGTTCTCATCACTGAGGGCCTCGATTAAGGGTTCTATAGCCCGTTCATCACTAATTTCTCCCAGCACACGGGCTGCGCCCTTCCTAATATCTTTATTCTCATCATCCAGAGCGCTTATAAGCTGATACACCGCTGGTTCCCCTATTTCTTCTAAAAGGGATAGGGACTGTATCTGCACCAGTTCGTCCTCGTCTTTCAGGGTCTGTATAAGTCTTTCCACATTCTTCTGCACTTCCATAATCCTACCTCCCCATGCTTTTAATAAAAATATGGTAAAAAAATAATCTCACTTGGAAGTTTTATTATGTATTTTTTTCTAAATATATGTTTGTGAGAATTTAGAGGAGTAAATCTACCATGTACCGTATATGCGTGATACCCGGGGACGGCATCGGACCCGAGGTGATGGAGGCGGCCTTAACTGTTTTAAAGGCCATGGACTTGGATATGGAGTTCTACCCGGCCCTGGCCGGTAATGCCTGTTTCCAGAAACTGGGAACCACCATACCCTCCCAGACAGTGGACCTGGCCCTGCAGACTGATGCCACCCTATTCGGGGCGATTACCTCCGTACCTGGCCAGAGGAGTGCCATTTTAACCCTGAGAAAGGAGCTGGATCTCTACGCTAACTTAAGGCCGGTTAAATCTTACCCGGGCATAGAAGCTCTCTACCCGGACCTGGACTTTCTGATCGTACGGGAGAACACCGAGGGCTTGTACGCCGGCCAGGAGGAGTACACCCCGGATGGGGCTCAGGCCCTGCGGGTGGTAACCCGGAAGGCCTCCCGGCGCATATGTGAATTTGCCTTCCGACAGGCCCAAAATAAGGGGTTTAAAAGGGTCACCGCGGTGCACAAGGCCAACGTTTTAATGAAAACCGACGGAATATTCCGGGAGGCCTTCTACCAGGTGGCGGAAGAATACCCGGAGCTGGAGGCTGAGGACCTCTACGTGGATGCCGCGGCCATGTTCCTGGTTAAGAATCCCCAGCGCTTCCAGGTACTGGTCACCACCAACCTCTTCGGGGACATCCTCTCCGATGAGGGGGCCGGACTGGTGGGAGGATTGGGCATGGTGCCATCAGCCAATATTGGGGACAAAAATGCCCTTTTTGAGCCGGTGCATGGCTCGGCTCCGGACATCGCAGGCCAGGGAGTGGCCAACCCCACCGCCATGCTGCTCTCGGTGGTGATGATGCTCCGCCACCTGAAAGAAGAAGATGAAGCCAGTAAACTGGAAAAAGCTTTGTTGATGACTCTAAAGGAGGGTCGGGTTCTCACCCCGGATTTAGGGGGAGATGCGTCTACTTTAAAGATGGCCCAGGAGGTGCAGGGTCATCTGGAGTCTTGGTGATCCTTTATTATAGGGAGTAGTAAATTTTATATGCTCCTCACAATATAGTTCACCATACTAAAGGGTTAAAAAGCACAGCTGAAAGCTGCCTTTGGGTCATTTGATGAATTAAATATCACCCCTACTTTAAAAAACTTGAATCAATTATAAATTTATATGACCACCCTTCAGCTTTTTAATGCTGTTTTAGAAGTGTTACAATATTATATTGGAGGTATAGTGTTATGAAAACCACTGTTAGTGTAATAAAAGCAGATGTTGGAAGTATCGCCGGGCATGGACTGGCCCACCCCGCCTTACTCAAAAAATGTGAAGAAATCCTGGGTAAAGCCCAGGAAGAAGGACTCCTGGAAGACTATTATGTCACCAACTGTGGTGATGACACCGAACTCATCATGACTCACCTTAACGGTGAGGAAAACGAGGAAGTCCATGAACTGGCCTGGACTGCATTCACCGAAGCCACTGAAGTAGCTAAAGGACTTAAACTCTACGGGGCAGGCCAGGACTTACTTTCTGATACCTTTTCGGGTAACATCAAAGGAATGGGGCCTGGCTGTGCCGAGATGGAATTCAAAGAACGGCCCAGTGACCCGGTGGTCATATTCTGCTGTGACAAGACCGAACCCGGCGCCTTTAACATGCCGCTGTTTAAAATGTTCGCCGACCCCTTCACCACTGCTGGACTGGTCATCGACCCATCCCTCCACGGAGGATTTGAATTCGAAGTATTCGACGTCATGGAGCACAAGAAGGTTAAAATGACCTGTCCCGATGAAATGTATGACCTGGTGGCCCTCTTAGGCACCATCAGCCGCTACGTTATCAAACGCATCCGGAGAAGGAGTGACAATGAAATAGCAGCCTCGGTGAGTACTGAAAGACTGAACCTCATGGCTGGTAAATACGTGGGTAAAGACGACCCAGTGGCCATTGTAAGGTCCCAGTCCGGATTCCCCGCCGCCGGTGAAGTAGTGGAACCCTTCGCCTTCCCACATCTGGTGGGAGGATGGATGAGAGGCTCTCACAACGGACCACTGATGCCAGTGGCCCAGAAAAACGCTTACCCAGTACGCTTTGACGGACCGCCACGGGTCATGGCCCTCGGATTCCAGATCGCCGATTGCAAACTGGTGGGCCCGGCGGACATGTTCGACGACCCCTCTTATGATAGATCCCGGGCACTGGCCTCGGACATCGCCGAGTACATGCGCCGACACGGACCCTTCGAGCCCCACCGACTGCCAGCAGATGAAATGGAGTACACCACCCTGCCTGGCGTCCTGGAGATGCTCAAAGACCGTATGGAAGATATGGAGTAAAATCCATACCTTATTTTTATTTTTAAAATTAGTCGCTTATTTTAGATCTATTTCTAATCAAACCCGGCAGATCCACCACCCTCTTCACCCTATCCATAAGGGGACCGTCACTGGTGGCTACCACTTCATCTCCACTGTTAGCCAGCTCCCGGTCCACATTGGAAGTGGTGTTGGCTTCTCCAGGGAGGTGGTGTTTTCTTAACACCGCCCGGGTTAACTGGGCCAGCTCTCCACTTCTGCTCACGGGACGGTCGTAAAAGAAGTGCACCTCTTTTATTTCGGCCTGTTTTAAAAAGTCCATCAGGGTATCCAGGACAATTAAGGTGTCTTCATGGGGCCGGTACTTACCAAAAACGGCCTGGATATCCCTCAGAACTCCATCATCACTCTCCAGGACGGTGTCCGAGTGGTAAAGCAGGCTCTCCAGGGTTATGAGTAGGTTGTATCCATCCACTAGAATGGTTTCACCCTTCAAATCTTCAAAAACAAGTAATCGGGACCTTCTCCTTCGAGCGGTGTGGTCCGAGGAGACCTTACGGGCCAGGTAGTTTCGCTGGGACTGGTCCAGGAGGTAGTGTCCGGACACGAAGTTAAGGGCCCCCTTCTGGGGGTAGCCCCGGTTTAAGAGGTACCGCAGATCAGCTTCGGCTTCCTCTAATTCTAGCCCCTCCTTTTAGCCACCATGATCAGCACCCGGTCCGAGGCGTCCTCGGCCCGGTCGGTGATGTCACCCATACGGGTGGCGGTGTTTTTAAGTTCCACCAGTTTCAATATGCCAAAGTCCCCGTTACGGTAGGCGTCGTAGAGTTTCTTAAGTATCCGTCTCTCCACCCGGTCCACCACTTCCTCCTTGGCCTCCACCTCATGGGCCTTGCTTATGGCCTGGGACAGGTCCTCGTCCAGCATCCCCACGCACTCCTTCAGGACCTCCACGGTTTCGCACACCGCATCCACCAACTCCTGGAATTCATCCTCGAACTCATGGGGAAACTGCACCCGGCTGAGGCAGATACCATAGGCGGTTTCCTGGGTCACATCGGCCACACTATCCACCAGCTCGGCCAGGATGATGCGATCCTCCCGGTCGAAGGGCAAAAAGGCACCCTTGAAAAACTCGATCTCCATGATGCGGCGCACCTCATCGGCCTGGTGTTCTAGAAGGGACATCTCATGGACTTTGTCCTCTAAAGCATCAAAATCGCCCTGATAAAACAGGGGCATCAGTTCCTGGAGCTTCAGTACACAGTCATAGACCAGCTGGGCATGTTCTCTGAAGTGTTTCTCCACCCGGGATTCACGGCCAAACAAATTCATAAAAACAATCCTCCACTTGAGGATTTAGATGAGACCTTTTATCAACCGGACTGCATCCAGAAGCCCGTGGGCGTAGGTGATGCATCCGAAGGCAGTTAAATAATCCTCTTTTTTGAGGTAGTAGGTGGTGTCCTGGGCATAGCTTTTAGCCATGTCCACGATCTTTTCCTCACTAACATCCATCTTTATGGACTCTAATTCTTTTATATTTTTTTCAAAAAGTTTAAGGTCCTTATCTATCCGTTCCAGGGCATCCATAATCGGTCACCAGGGCTTAGTTTTAAAAATAATCAGGGATTCAGCTGCTTATAAGAGTGGTACAGTCTCTGGGCCACGGTTATGTATCCCAGGACCAGGACCAACAGCACCGCCAGGGTCATGATGAAATCCATCTGTAAGAGATAGGCCAGGAAGGCCCCTACCAGGAGGATGACCAGACGCTCGGCCCGCTCTGCGATACCCACATCACACTGGACACCGTCCACCTCGGCTCGGGCCCGGACGTAGCTGACACTGAACGCGGCGTGGAGGGCCAGGATCCCCCAGATCCAGTTCACATAGCCCCCGGCGATGATCCCGATGATGATGAAGGCATCGGCGAAGCGGTCTGCGGTGGAGTCCAGGATCCCACCGAAGATAGTCTGCCGGCTATGGTTCCGGGCTACGGCTCCATCGATGACGTCGAAGAATCCGCTTAAGAGTATCATCACTGCCCCCCACAGGAGTTCCCGCTGGCTGAAGAGGTAGGCGGCAAGCAGGCTGATTAAGAGTCCGATGATGGTGATGATGTTAGGGTCGATCCTAATATTCTGGGCAATAGGGTCGGTGAACCTCTTAACCTGGGGGCGTAGTTTGTTGAGCATGATTTTTTACCAAAGTGAGTTTACAGTAACACTATCTGATTAGAAATCTGAATTATTTAAACCTTGCATGGAATGAGATTAAAAAATTGGTGTATAATCGGTTAAATTCTATTAGGATGAAACTAAGGTAATTCATAAATTATTTATTGTAATATGATTGATTATTTTATTATTATCATCTTGAGGCCAAAGTTTGAACTACTTATACATTGATGAGAGCGGAGATTTAGGTCTAAGAGGATCAAACTACTTAGTGATAGTTGCTCTCCAGATTGATGATTTTAAACCATTAGACAGAATTTTAAAGAACATGAGACGGAACAAATTCAAAAAAGAACTATCAAAATCCAATGAAATTAAAGCTAACAAATCATCTGTTGAAATTATAAAACACATGCTTAAAGAGTTGAATAAGGTTAAAAACACCCAGATTTACTGTACATTTTTAAATAAGAGTTATGTATACAATCAATCCTTGATAAATGATAAAAATAAGTTATATGATTATGTGGCAGCTGATCTGGGTCGTCGAATAATTGTTGATGGTCATGTAGAAGTACGAATTGATAAATCCAAAGGAAAACAACTCTTAAGAGATGAATTTGACGATTGTTTTAGAAAAAATTTAGTTAAGGGGTCTCATCTTAGTCAAATCAAAATATATCACAGTTATTCGCATTCATGGAGCGGATTGCAATTTGCTGATATATTGGCCTGGTCTTATTTCCAGAAATATGAACGTGGAAACGATTTTTATATAGATAAAATAGAAATCGATCAAACACTTTCCAAAGTATGGGATAAAGGAAAATAAGAGCCAGAACCTGGAAGTACTAATGGAACGTGCAACTCAAGGTACACTGACTTCCAGGTTTTACCTGTAATAATAGTTTGGTGTGATCACATAAATAAATTTACCGTCAATTCTTGAATTATTTAGATCTGACGGATCTGGCCCTGGATAGCTGCCTTCAGTATGGGCCCGGTGAAGGGCACGGTGTGGCTCCGGCCACTGGTGGTGAAGGTTAAATTAGAACGGTTGCTCCCGATGAAGTACTCGGTCTTCTGTTTATTCTCCCGCTGGGAGGCCACCCCGTCCTTATAAGCTTCAATGGCGATGATCTTTTTAAGATCAATGTTAACGGTCCTTTTGGAGCCGGTGAAGATCAGTCGCTTATTGGTTAAAACCAGGGAGCCCTGGTCAATGTTTCTAAGTTCATCGTGGGATTCGCTGCGGGCCGCGACACTGCCCACCCGGAAGGAAACCCCCTTAGCCACCCGGATAGTGGGGCCGGCGTATCCTCCGTAGGTTTGCCGGACGGCCCGGGGCTCGTGGAGGGCCATGTTGCCTAGAACTAAATATGCTGTTTCATTCTTCTTCAGGATGATGGGGGGATTGGGTATGGGAGTTAGATTTATTGTGCCTTGATCAAGCTGGTTGACGAAGGTAACCAGGTCGTTCTGGGCGGCTTGCTGTTCTAATAGTTGCTTTTTTTCTCTCTCCTTTTTTTCTAGAATTTGTTGTTCCTCATTGGAGATTCCGCCTTTACCGATGCGGGTCCACTCCGCCTCGGATAGGGTCTTGTTATGGTACTTCTGCCAGAACTGGCACTGTTTATCGTAGATGTCCTTTAACTTGTACTTTGATTCCTTCTTTTGGAAGATGGCACCGCAGTAGTCGCATTCTAAGAGTTCTTTAGTGCTGAGCACGCCCTTATGGATTTGTGGCTGGAGGGGGCTGGAGTTGCAGGCCGGGCAAAGATCCTTCCAGGTGGGGTTGGGCGGGGGAATGTACTCTACTGGTTTACTCTCTAGACTGTAGCCGCATTCCATGCAGAACTTGGCTTCCTCTGGGTTCTCGGTTTGACAGTTGGGACATTGCATATTATTTCCTCTTGTAGAGTGCTAGAGATATTTTCATTTCTTCTCATCCAACCCGGCGTGCAGAAACATGTTAATGGTGAACTTGGTGAAACCCTTCTTGACCAAATCATCGACCACCTGTTGATTATGCTGATTGTACTCCTCTTCCAATCTTTTATCTTCTTCCGGATACCTGCTGACTTTACGCATACTGTAAAGCGCGGATAGTTGCTCTATCTGGCCATTGGCACGGATTCGCGTATGCGAATCATCGGTCATCCGATGAGCAGCGTAATAATCCAGATATTCACCCTTCTCATCTTCCCCAAAGCAGTACTGGATAAGCAAGCCGGCTTCCTGGATAAAACCACTGGCCCTATTTTTTAGATCCTCCTCTGGTATAGTGAGTTTCCAATGTGAGAAATGTTGGGCGAAGGTTTCTGCAATCAATTTCATGAAATTTCTCCTTAAAATTTTATTTCCACACCAATGGGGCAGTGATCGGAACCCAGTTGATCTAACACCGATCTAATGGATCAAGATAGAACATAATGTGAATATCTCCCCTTACCTTTAAGAGAGATAAGATCGTTCTTTACCAAATCTTTTAAGTCATTTAAAGCAGCATCTTCTTTAATTTCAGGATTTATCTTTCTGTATTTCCTATTAGTTATTTTACCATATTCTAATCCAGTAACAGATAATCAATAAAACGGTCAACTCCCCGTTTCGGGTTGCCGTCGAAGAAAATGAATCTTTTATTTTTAAAATCAGACTTAACCGAGTTGACTTCTTCTTTGATGTATTTATCTCGCCAACCCTGCTTTTTCAGGACTGGATCAATATACTGTTTCCGGGTTCGGCTTTCTGGTAGAAGTGAAACATCGTCAGTATACGAATCCATGTTAATGTATACAGATCAAGGTTAATATTAAAATTATCATTTGTTCATATCATCAAAGCTAATTTTTTTAGTTCTCACACTCTCAACCACGAAGTCCATGGCGGAAATAATAGATGATCCCCCATTGAGCCATATTGAAAATGTTCACAGCCCAATCAGAATGTAATATCCTGGATACAAAATTCAGAGAGCTATGATCTACTACAAAAGTATGATCCCCCAGATCAAAAACGAATACTTTATTACTAATAAAGACATTTCTATTAATGTGTCTTGTTGGTACTGGTTTACCAATTGGAAAAAATTAACACCAAGCATTTCTAATTAAAACCACCACAGCCAACAACGACACATTTATACTTATTTTCACGCTATTTAAGGCTTTTTATGAAACTAAACTCTATTCTCAATCTTTCCTGTAGCCAGCATGCTCTTCCTATTCTCCAGTACGGGCTCATACTCCGCACTCTCCTGGTAATAATTTTTTTACTTCTCACATGCTCTACCACAAGGGGTGAATGGGTGCACCCCTAGAGGATCTATTCGGCAAGGATGTGAACATGATGAGAATGAGTGTTGTAATAAACGAGGAGGACCGGACCCAGTACTACCGCACTGGCGTCTTTCGGAGGGATGAGGACCTGGTGATATTCCCATTCTGGGAGTTCGAGGCCTTCTACCAGGACCTGAAACACCTGCACGGGCTGGTGGGCAACGTTCTGGAGTACGGGCAGAATGGTGAGCGGGGCTGCACCCCGGAGGATGGTATCATCCGTGCCCAGAACTACCTGGAGCGGATGGAGGAACTCCTGGATAACCTGACCACTTACCAGGTGCAGACCGAGATTGAGAGCTTCACTGGCAAACGAATAAA
This sequence comes from Methanobacteriaceae archaeon, assembly GCA_027318585.1. Lineage (GTDB taxonomy): Archaea > Methanobacteriota > Methanobacteria > Methanobacteriales > Methanobacteriaceae > Methanobacterium. The sequence continues at coordinate 20,030 of DAHVOW010000009.1, forward strand.
GGAGACCCCCCAGTGTCTCCTGGGACTTTAACATGATGGTCTTAACCGCCCGGGTCAGCGAAGGATTTCCCGAGGGCCATCCCTTCCAGGCCGACCAGGAGGTGAAGGTCATGACCGCCCAGGACTATGAAAAACTGAAGAAGAGTATAAAGGAGCTTATCCGGGATAAGAGACTTTTAGAAAGAAGGTTGGAATCTCAAAAATAATATGATTATTTTTTTCACCGCAGATTAGTGCCAAAGCCCCTTAAGCTGTCCATAAAATTAAATATCATGTCCCCTGCTCTTTCTATGATGGACCCGTCCACCCAGGATATCAGGACTATAATAACCAGTATCACTCCTCCGGTTATAAGACAAACCGCAATCAGGGGACCCAGCCAGACCAGGACATCATCAAACATATAAGTTAAGATAGGTACTAATTCTATTTATCAATATTTTTTAAGAGGACACATGAAACGCGTAGAAATAGACCCCACCCAACCAGATTTCCCGGAGATACAGAAGGCCCAGATGGTCCTAAAAGAAGGAGGGCTGGTGGTCTACCCCACCGACACCCTTTACGGTTTGGGAGCTAATATCTTCCAGGAAGAGGCAGTTAATAGGGTGTACCAGGCCAAGAAAAGGTCCCCAAAAAAACCCCTGTCCATCTGCATATCCCGGGTGCAGGACCTGCAGAGAGTAGCCCAACTGGATCTTAAATCCTTCCAGCTGGCTAACAAGCTCTTGCCCGGCCCTTACACTCTGGTAGTGAAGAAAAATCCCCAGATACCGGATTCAATAACTGCCGGCTCGGATAAGGTGGGAATCCGCATCCCGGATCACCCGGTCTGCCGGGTGCTGTCCATGGATTTCCCCATCACCACCACCAGCGCCAACCTCTCCGGTAAAGAGGCACCACTTGAGGTCGATGAACTGATAAATCTATTCCAGGACCAGGTGGACCTCTACCTGGACGCTGGGGATGCTGAACCATACCCTTCCACGGTGATTGACCTGACTACCTCCCCACCTACAATTCTGCGGAAGGGCGCCGGGATGGATCTTCTAAATCAGTTACTGGATGATTTATTCTGACCTATCTCCTCATAATCCGGATGGGCTGGTGGAGATAGATGGCTTGGCCATAGGTTAATATATTTGATCATCATAATCCTACAATATATATTACTTAAGATACCATGTTAAAAGACCTAACCCACATCTCCTCATAATCCGGATTGGCTGGTGGAGATAGATGGGTTGGCCATTGTGCCATAGGATTAAATATTTGATCATCATAATTCCATAATATATCATACTAAAAGATACCATGTTAAAAGACCTAACTCACATCTCCAGCAACGACAAGATACCCACTGCCTCCCCCCTGGACCGATTGTTAGGGGGTGGAGTGGAGAAGGGCTGCATCACCCAGTTTTACGGCCCACCCGGCTCAGGAAAGACCAACATCGCCTTGAATCTGGCGGTGCAGTGCGCCCGGAATGGTAAAAGGACCATCTTCGTGGACACCGAGGGAGGGCTGTCCATCGAGAGGGTGAAGCAGATCGCCGGGCCAGACTTTGAGGAAGTGGCCAATAAGATCATCGTCTTCGAACCATCCACCTTCTCCGAACAGGACCAGGTCCTGAAAAGGGTCGAGGAGATGTTCCAGTTGGGTGAGGATGCTGATCTACTGGTGCTGGACTCGGCGGTGGCCCTGTACCGGGTTAAGGATGGGGATTCCTTCAGTCTGAACCAGGAGCTGGGTAAACAGATGGGTCTGCTTTTAAGGATCGCCCGTCGCTTTAACGTGGCAGTGGTCATCACCAACCATGTCTACTCCCGCTTCGATGGGGATGGGCTGGTGGAACCGGTGGGTGGCACCATCCTCAAGTACCGCAGTAAGATCATGGTGGAACTGGCCCGGGGAGACCTGAACGGGGAACGCTTCGCAGTTCTGAAAAGGCACCGCAGCCGGCCAGAGGGCCTGCAGACCCGTTTTAAGATTGTGGACTCCGGGTTGCAATAGATAATTTTAAATGATTGTCCACTAGAAATAAGATAAAATTCTAACTAAACCTCACCAATGGGGGTTTCATGAGGGATAACTTTTACTTTTTCCCCGGATCAAAATCTAAGTATGTGAGATTATGATTTCACCAAAAAAATATGCGAAGTCTGCCAAGAGATTGCCCAAGGGCTTTCATGGGGCTAACGAATTTTTCAACTACGTTTACAATGACCAGGACATGATCTGGATGGGTCAGAACACCAACCACCTCCACGATGAAGACGGCATCATGGAGGCCATGTTGGGGAGTATAAAGAAGAAGGATTACTGTAAATATCCCCCACCAGAGGGATTCCCGGAGTTGAAGGACCTGGTCCAGGAGGATCTGGGACTAACCCACGGCTTTGACATACTGATCACCGCTGGGGGGACAGAATCATTGTATCTGTGTGCTAACAACATTCTGGAGCCAGAGAACAACACCATCACCTGTGACCCCGGATACCTCATCATCGACAACTTCGCCAGTCGCTTCGGGGACCATGTGAAGTCCATCCCCATCTACAATAAGGAGTGTCACTACAAGCTCACTCCCCAGCTGGTCCGGGAGAATATGGATAAAGATACCAAGTTAGTATCCCTGGTGGATCCCTTAAACCCCCTAGGATCATCCTACACCAAAGAGGAGTTAAAGGACTTCGCGGATCTGGCTGAGGATCATGACATCTACCTGTTACATGACATCACCTATCGTGATTTTGCTAGTAGCCATCATCTCATGGCCAACTACGCCCCGGAGCACACCATCACCGTGTACAGTTTCTCCAAGATCTACGGTATGGCCGGCTTGCGGGTGGGTGCGGTCATCAGCACCCCGGAGATGATCGACTCCCTCCGGACCATCGTTATCAACGATCTAGGCACCAACGTGGTGGCCCAGAAGGGCGCCATAGCGGCGGTTAACTCCAAGTATGAATGGCTGGACCGGGTTAAAAAAACCACCCGCTCCAACCAGGCCATCATCAAGGAAGCCGTGGACCTGGTGGAAGGCTGCTTCATACCGGTCTACCCCTCCGAGGGGAACATGCTGGTCATCGACATGTACGAAGCCGGGGTAAAACCCTACGAGATGGTGGACTACCTCCTGGATAAGAAGATATTCGCCCGGGAAGGATCCTACACCAGCAAACTCTTCGGCCACCGCTACTTGAGGGTGAGCTTCTCTATACCACGCCACGAGGTGGAGTACTTCGCGGACTGCTTCCTGGACGGGATGGACGAGTTAACCGGGAAGGAATAAAAATCTCCTTTTTTTTAACTACAAAATTTCTTTTTAAAACAAATAAGAGGGGAGTTTAACTGGACAGGAATTACAAGATCCTAGTTATAATTCTGGTTTTCGGCCTGTTAATGGCCACTCTAGCCGGAGTTGGACTTATCTTAGCCCAAAAAGACACTACTTCCACCTCGGTGTGTCAGGAAACCTCCGGGTATAAAAACTTCAATAATTCTTACCTCACCTTCCGGTATCCCTCCAACTTAACCGTTACTCAATTAGCAAATCGTGTCCAAATCAACACTGGTAATGGCCAGAATGGCATCATCATCAAGGTAATAAGCCAATCCCAGTACCTGGCCGTTAAGAATCAGGCCGACTCAGACTGGCAACTGGAATATGAGTTGGAGAATTCGGGAGGAGTATCCTATAAAGAGTACTCCCGGAATCGGGGTAACGTAACCATCTACCGGTACCTTTTCACTAAAAATGGGAGATATTACGATATGTACGGGAACGTGGAGGATGATTACCTGATGGTTCAGTTACTGGACTCGGTACAATAGATTATACTTCTGCATCAATTTTTTAATGGAAACTCCCTTCATCCATCCTCTTAATTGCCGGGGGGAGTTCTTCTTTATTTATGAAACTTCTCAACACCTGGTTGAAGAGTTCTGGTGATTCCATATTCCACATATGTCCCCTTTTCGGGACCAGGTAAGCTTCCGATTGGGGGATGGCTCTAATTAATTCTCCAGCCGATTCTTTGATGACTTTATAATCCTTCTCCCCCATCATCACCCGCACCGGGATATCCGCCTTCTCCAGGCCCGGGGGCAGGGTGAAAAACAGGTTAGCCTGGAGTATTCGGTCCATAGAATCGGCTTTTATCCTTCGGGTGGACTCCTGGAACTGGTCAAAATGGGACTTGGAGATGTTATACATCCTCATGTTGGCCTTAATCAGGAACCTGGAGTCCTTAACTACTTTATAATCGGTTAAAGTATAATCCAACAGTTCCTGCAGGGATTCGGTGTGGGGGGTGCTTTGCAGGAGTGTCCCGGTGATTAAAGCATTCCTAACCACCTCCGGTGCGGTGGCCAGGATCTGAATTATGACCTGAGCCCCCAGGGCCAGCCCCACCAGGTGGGCCTTCCCATCAGGAGCTCTTTCCCGGACCAGATCCACCACCCGGGAAGCAGCATCTTCCAGGGTGAAGGGCTTCACCCCGGCACTCTTACCATGCTCCGGAAGATCCGGGACCAGGCAGTGATAATCCGGGAAGGCCTTAACTTGCTCCTCCCATATCCAGCCTGCCAGACCTCCAGCATGGAGGAAGACCATGGTTTCTCCGTTTCTGGCACCGTTTTCCTGGTAATATAAATTCATTAAGGGGGTCTTGTCTTCAAGTGGTAATATCTTTTCCTGCCCCGGTGAGGGGCACTGGTATTAATTAGTAGAGAAGATATTCTGTTAAAGAACTAAAAGAGTACATGGTGTAGAAAAATGAACAGTGAAGATCAAAGAAAATGGATAGACTACGTTGATAAGAACCTTTTAAAGGTGCTTAAGACCACCGGAGAGTACGAAGCATGGCAGGATTCATTACTGGCCATTGTGGGCTACGCCACCAATGAGGAACAGGAGGACGAGGAACTGGCGGTAAAGTTAATTGAAGATCATCTCAGCGCCAGCTTTGAATTACAACAGGGACTGGAAAATGCCCGGTTTAAGATTAGTAAGAAACTGCAGGATGAATGGTTACTGGATAACAGTGGACAGTAACCTCTATTTCTCATTTTCTGCTAGTTTCCGATGAAATCGGGCTTAATTAGATTTGTACAGCCAATTGTATAGGAGGGACCCTAAATTTGCCCGGTGGTTCTAAAACCGAAACTAAGACAACTACTTAAGACCCTGGAGAAAAACCCGGAGGATATTCTCACCATTCTTAATCTGGGTGAGATTGGTGATCCCCAGGCTATAGGTCCCCTGATAAATTTGTTGGAGGGTGACCACCGGGATGATACCCGTGAACTTGCCATCTACGCCTTGGGAAGTATTGGGGATCCCGGGGCCAACCAGGCTTTAGGAAGGGTGGCCCGGGATAAGAACCAACCGTATAAAATTCGCGAAACTGCCGTCGCTGCCCTGGGGAAGATCGGTGACCCCCCGGCCATGAAGCTGCTTATAAAAATATATGAAGAAAATGAATCCGATAACTTAGGTGCATCCGCGGCCACGGTGTTAAGAGAACTAGGTGTGCACAGTTACTATGGCCTCCCGGATCCTAAAGGATAATCTTTTTTTTATAAAGGACTTTAATTAGGATTTTTACAACCTATCCTTTCATCAGCTTTTCAGATAGTAATATTCTCCCTTTTCCTTCTGCTCCCGGTCCAAGTAGCTGTCCAGCTTGTTCACTCGGGTACGTTTGGTCTCCTTATCCCGGCGGAAGGTGATGCCCACCTCAGAGAGGAAGCGGTTCATGGCCGAGCGCAGGTCCATGGGACGGGAGGCCTGGCCCTCCACTCCCGGCTCCCCAGAGAATACCATGGCCCGCTGGCTGATGTAGTCTATGAACACGATATCGTGGTCCACGATGATGGCCGCCGCATTCTTACTCTCAGTAACCCGGCGGATGGCCTTAGCCGCCCGGATACGCTGTTCCACATCCAGATGAGCGGTGGGCTCGTCGAAGAGGTACACCTCGGCTTCCTGGGATAGGGAGATGGCCAGGGACAGTCGCTGCAGTTCTCCGCCACTGAGTTCATCCATCTTCTTCTCCAGGAGCTCCTCCAGGAGGAAGGGCTTCATGATCTCGGTGCGGAAGATGTTACTGCCGAAGCTGGGTACCGTGGTGTACAGGAACTCCTTAACCGTGCCGCTGTAGTCGGAGACCAGGTACTGGGGCTTGTAGGAGATCTTAACCTTCTTTTTGATCCGACCCTGATCCGGCTTCACCACCCCGGCCAGCATCTTGGCGAAGGTGGTCTTCCCAATACCGTTGGGACCGAAGGCGGTGATGATCTCATCGTACTGCACCTCACCCTCCTCCACCTCCAGGGAAAACCCGTTAAAGGACTTCTTAAGGGACGTGTAGGAGGCCAGACCCTCACCCTCCACCACTGTACTGGGAGGTCGTACTTGGAATTGCAGGGGCTGCTTACGGAAGCGCACATTCTCCTCCTTGAGGAAACCATTGATGTAGGCATTGATACCCACCCGCACACCCCGCAGATGGGAGACCACCCCGTAGGCACCGGGCTGGCCATAGAGAAGATGCACATAGTCAGAGAGGGCGTCCAGGGCGGCCAAGTCGTGCTCTATGACCAACACCGACTTACCATCCTCGGCCAGCTGCCGCACCACCTGCACCGCGTTCAGGCGCTGCCGCACATCCAGCCAGCTGGTGGGCTCGTCGAAGTAGTAAAAGTCAGCATCCCGGAGCACCGTCGCGGCGATGGCCACCCTCTGCAGTTCTCCCCCACTAAGGTTGGCTATCTCCCTATTTAAGACCGATTCCAGTTGCAGGGCCTCCACCACTTCCTCCAGGCGTTGGCGCTGGTTCACGCTCTCCAGGAGTTCATGTACTGGCCCCTTGACGAAGCGGGGTAGCATATCCACCATCTGGGGTTTGTGCACCACTTCCATCTTCTTCTGGGACAGTTTCTGGAAGTAGTTCTGCATCTGACTGCCCTTGAAGAAACGGATGATATCCTCCCAGGAGGGTTCCTCCTCCAGGTTTCCCAGGTTGGGCTTCAGCTCCCCGGAGAGGATGCGGAGTATGGTGGACTTACCGATACCATTGGGGCCCAGTATACCCACCACCGAACCCTCCTTCACCTGGGGCAGGCCGAAGAGCTCGAACTGGTTGGCCCCATAACGGTGGATGGGCTCCTCCAGGGCTTCCGGTAGGTTGATGATGCTCACCGCACCGAAGGGACAGCGGTTGGTGCAGATACCACAACCCGAGCACAGTTCCTCGGATATTAATGGTTTTTTCGTCTTCTGGTCAATGGTGATGGTGTCTTCTTCCATGCGCACCCCGGGACAGTACTCCATGCAGGTGTAGTGGCATTTTTTGGGCTGGCAGCGGTCCTGGTCTAGTATGGCTATGCGGGTCATGAATTTCAAACCTTAAATGAGTCTGGAGAGTTTTTCTATCCTCTCTCCTTGGTAGAGATTAATTAATTAGTGGTAGATTTAGATTGGGAACTTACCCCTAATATTAGTTGGGGCCGGTGTTTATAAAAAAATAGGAACTTAAGAAAGGACCTCAGGATTCTTTTTCTGGCTTTTTAACAGTCTTATCAGACTCTAATCGGCGCTCTAATTCTTCCAACCTATCCTGGCACCGGACAAGTGCCCTTCTGGTTAGGAAGATCCTGATCCAGAGGTAGATGGCCAGCAGGGCCACTATAAAAAGAAGTATCAGGAGGAAACCTACCGTCACCCCGGCAGCCATTCCCTGCCAGATGATGGTGAGACCGTAGACCAGGTACATAAAGGCCGCCACCCCGGCCACCAGGAGGACAGCTATAGCCACCAACTTAAGCTTATGATTGGTATCCATGGGATCACCCTAAATTAATCGGGCTTAAAAAGAATAAAAACTAAAATAAAAAAGAAAAAGTAACATCAGAAGACTTTGAGAGCCATTTCAATGTCTGATGCTTTTACTGTTTTCCTACCTGCGTGTTTAGCCAGTTTAACGGCTTCAAAAGCGATATCTTCACCGAAGGCTTCCAATACTTTGGTTAATTCGTCTCGGGCTTCGTCACTGACTCTCTGTGCGCCAGCATTTTTTATTATTCTTCCTACAGGGGCAATTGGTATTTCGGTCATTAAAACCACCTCATTGTTCTATTAGGACCATCTAGTATTTAAATATGTGGTATTTTTGGTTATTAAACCGTGATTAATCCAAAAATGTCCATCTTGAAAATCACATTACACCATAGGGGTTGGGACTTATTTTTTCACTCCAATATGGCCTCTGACTACGTAACTTAATAAATTCAAGCTGCTTAGCATCTACTCTCAACTCTTTATAAGTACCAAAAGCAACATACCATGTAATACAGATAATAATAAAACGAATATAAGGTGATTTAGATGGCTGTAACCATAACAAGCTCTGCATTTTCTGAAGGGGGCTTTATACTCCCCCGTTATACCTGTGATGATCTTAATATTTCACCCCCACTGGAATGGCAATCAACCCAGGAGGGAGAAAGCTGGGCCCTTATCTGTGATGACCCCGACGCCCCCTCGGGCATCTGGACCCACTGGGTTATTTTCAACCTACCACCCCAGACCCGGAACCTCCCAGAACATGTAATGGGCCGGGAAGAACTGGAAAACGGGGCACTGCAAGGCCTTAACACCTGGGGTACCATTGGCTACCGGGGTCCCTGCCCCTCCCAGGGAGTTCACCACTACTCTTTCAAGATCTACCTCCTGGACACTAGATTGGACCTGCCGGCCGGTAGCACCCCCCAGGACTTGATGGAGGCCATGGAGGGCCACGTGCTAGAACAGGGCCAGCTCACCGGGATCTACTTCCGGGACTAGGAAATCCTAAGAAGTGAAAAAGATCTGGTGATGGGATTTGAACACCAAAGGTAGTTACCCAGAGAAGTTAAGGGCATTAACTGGCCAGTACATTTTCTGGTTGGTGATCATCACCCTGATGGTGACTTTCTACGTTTTAAGCGTCCAGGTCCGTATCGGGGTGCCCTACTGGGATGTTTTCAACTATTTAAATAATGCACTCTACTTCGCTGGCCTGGAAGGAGCCGGCGCAGGCACCATCTCCCTCTCACCAATGGTCCCCTTTTTAACCTCCCTTTTTTTCCGCCTGGGCCTGGTATCCACCACGGTAATCATGGCCCTGGATGCCCTCCTGTTTATAGCGGGAGTTATAGGCCTCTTTTATCTTTTAAAAACCCGGTTCAGTGAAATTTTAAGCTTCACCGGCAGCGTGTTCTACCTGTCCCTGGTGGTGCTTTTTCCCTGGATTGCTTCGGGTGGTATTGATGTCCCGGCGGTGTCCATATCCATCTGGGCGGTGTACTTCCTGGTGAAGGGCACCCGGGACCGGCCCCGACTTTTATACCTGGTGGCCCCCACCCTGGTCCTGGCGGTTTTAACCCGCTACACCGCGGGTTTAGTGGTGATGCCTCTTTTATTGTACTACCTCCTCCAGGACCGGCACCGGAATAACCTGACGGGACTGTCGGTGGGACTGCTGGCCACCCTAATACTGGCCGCTCCTCTTCTATGGTACTTCTACACCCGAATGGGAAGTCTGGATGTGATCTGGAACCTCCTGGTATCCACCGCCACTATCTCACCCTCTGCCGTGGATGATGTGGCCTACAACCCCCATCCCTGGTATTACTTAGTGAACCTACCCCACTACATCTCCCTGGCACCATTCCAGGGAACTTACTCGGTACTCTTAAACCCCTCCCGGGGCTACCCCTCCCCCCTGGCCTATTTGGCCCTATTACTCGGGGGATCTGGCATCCTGGTGTACCTCTGCCGGTTTCTGAAGTCTCAGGTCACTGGTCTTACCTTTTCCAGAGCTTTTTTCTCTAAATCCCTGATCTTCCTGGTGCTCCTGGCCACTCTGCTATTAACCTTCAATCACACCAGCTACCTGTTCAGTGTGGCCCTGGTCCTGTTACTGTGTTATTTGGCCGGCACCTTTATCCGGGCTAATAAAAATGAATACCTGGCCCTGGATTTGTTATTTTTGGCATGGTTTCTGTCCTATCTCATCTTCCACAGCCTCCTGCCCATTAAGGTGGACCGCTACTTCATAACCATGGCCCCGGCCCTGGTTTACTTCCTGATCCTGGGGTGGAGTGAACTTTTAGCCACCCTCAGTACTTGGAAACCGGGTTTAAATTCCCGATGGATCTACCTGGCCCTGGCCCTGGTCTTATTGGGCTCCACTACCATCACCTACGCCGGGCACACCCCCCAGAAGGTGTTCGTAGTTTACCTGGAGGATGCTGGTAACTGGATAACCCAACAGGACCCCCAGTACCGGGACCAGGTCCTGGCCTCAGATTACTCCAGTGCCCTGTCCTGGTACCTTAAAAAAGATGTTAAAGGGGCTTTTCCCCGGCTGTACAGAACACCCTCGGACTTTGCAGTTTACCTCCAGTCCCAGGATGTGGATTACTACGTGGACAGCCTCAGCAACCCCAAACCAGACCTGCCGGGATACCAGCCGGTGGCCAATTTCAGGATGGTAACTGTCTACCGTAGAATATATAATAATTAGAACTAAATTCTAAAGGAAAATGTGCATGGAAAATAAGGAAAGTATCATAGAACTCATATCCCAAATCCGGCGTGATATCGGTCATAAAGATATTAAACCGGATATCCGGGATGTGGTGTGGGATGAGGCTTCCCGGGAGCTTTTGATAATTACCAGTGACCGTCCTGGTAAATCCACCGTCATAGGGAAGGGTGGCTGGGTGGTGGGACGCCTTAAAGAGGAACTAAAAATTAACTCCGTCCATGTGGAGGCCTACACCGACCTCCTGGTGCGCAGGTACCGTATGGAACTGGCCCGGGACCGGTTAGATGAGATCCGATCCATTAGTCCCACCCTGGCCCTCACCAACCTGGCCCAGCTTCTAAAAAAACGGATCGAAAAGCCCCACGCCCTGGAATCTCTTCTGGAAAACTTCAAAGAAGAACTGACAACACAATCGGGGGGAGATACACAGCCACCAGTATCGGTAGTAGCCCTTTCTGGGGGGGTGGACAGCAGCTTCTCCCTTATAATGGCAAAGATACTGGGTTTCCAGCCCCGAGCCGTTACCGTGGACCCCGGGAGCATCATCCTCCCCGGCTACTTCAAAATGAGTGTGGATCACCTGACCACTAAGCTCCAGGTGCCCCATGAGTACCTACCCCTTAACCTGGAGGAAGTGGTACAGGAGTCCCTGAAGGGCCGTTACCACCCCTGCGGCCGGTGCTCCAAGTTAATTGAAGATACGGTGTTAAGTTACGCCCAGAAGATGGGGGTCGGATTTGTCTTCTACGGTGACCTGTTATCCACCGGGGCCGACTCCCTCCACTGGGAGGGTGATATTCTCAGGATAAACCTACCGGCCCTCTTATCCGCCACTAAAGGGGAGGTTAAAAGATTAGCCCATAAGTGGGGAGTGGAAAAGAAGGCTGGCTATGGCTGCCCACTTTTAAAGGAAGTACAAAAAAAACATCCCTCCATGCGCCGTTACTCTATTCAACGCATTGAAAGGGAAACCCGGGCCGGAGTTCTGGAGCCAGGAGAGGCTCTGGATATGATCATGCGCCTTATTTAATAAGCTCCAATATCCCATAGACCAGGAGGAACAGTCCCACCAGGTAACCCACCAGCTGGGGATATATGAAAAGCAGGATACCAATTATTATGGCCGCGATGCCAATTATCTGACGAACATTTTCTTTCTCCATGCCTATATTTTTGTAAAAAGAGCGCTATATAGGTTGTCAAGAAAATTTTATATGATGTAAAACCAGGTCACCAAAGAAGATAAGCGTATAAAAACTTGGAGTGGTAAATTGTCCAGACATGGTAAATTCTGCCCTAACTGTGGTTCGAATAGTATAAAATGGCTGATACCCCAGATGGGATCCATCTGGGACTGCATGGACTGCGGCTATCACGGGGCAGTGGTCATTGAAGACGAGGAACTGGCCCAGGAGATCCGGAAGAAATATCTTAAAAAAGAAGCCGAAAAATGAGCATGGTAAAAAATATACCTGTCAGGTGCGGCTCCGGGAGTATTAAACGGGTCGACCCTCAGATGTCACTGTGGTGCTGTTCCAGGTGGCTACCAAGGGTCAGGGTCAAGAGGATGGTGACCTGGAAAAACAGGTAAAAAAGCTTAGAAGATTAAAAAAACTTCAAAAAAAATTCTTTGATAATTATTTTTCATCCAGGAATTCCTGCAGGTTCTGGATGCACTCCTGCACCCTGCTGGGAGCCGGTCCACCGGGCACCTCCCGGCTTTTAACCACTTCCAGGGGGTCCAGGGCCTTTTCAACTAATTCTTCACGGATATTCAGGGCCTGGCCAGTTATTTCCCGGGAGATCCGGTCTAAAAACAGGGAGTCAATCTCCTCCGGTTTCAGATCCTCTTCCAGGGCGGTGTTCACCACCCGACCCACGATCTGATGGGCTATCCGGAAGGGGAGCTGCTTTTCCCGAACCATAAGATCCGCCAGTTCCGTGGCGGTGGAGAAGTTGGCCCTGGCTAAATCCTCCCCCCGGTTTCGGTTGAACTTCACTGAGGACAGCATCTCCCGCACCAGGTTCAGAGTGTCCCGGGCGGTGTCAGTAGCCTTCCAGAGATGGGGAGTTACCTCCTGCAGGTCCCGGTTGTAACTCTGGGGCAGGGCCTTGGTTACCGAGAAGATGGTGACCAGTTCACCCTGGATGCTGGTGGCCTTGGCCCGGGCCACCTCCGCCACGTCGGGGTTCTTCTTCTGGGGCATGATAGAGCTGGTGGAGGAGAACTCATCCCCGATCTCCACCAGTCCAAACTCGTAGGTACTCCAGATGATGAGTTCCTCACAGATCCGGCTCAGTGTAATCCCCAAAAGGGCCAGTGCCGACACAGTTTCGGTGATGAAGTCCCGGCTGCTAACTGCGTCCAGGGAGTTCTCCAGGACCTGGGAGAATCCTAAAAGCTGGGCAGTCCGCTGCCTGTTGATGGGAAAACTAGTAGTGGTCAGGGCTGCTGCTCCCAGAGGGCAGAGATCAACCCTTCTATAGGCATCATCCAGTCTCTGGTAGTCTCTTTTAAGTGCCTGGGCATATGATAAAAGATGGTGGGCAAAGGTGGTGGGCTGGGCGTGTTGTAAGTGGGTGTAACCCACCATCACCGTCTCCTGATTCCCCTCAGCCATCACTAAAATATCCTGAATAAAGGTAAGTATGCCCGCCATTATGAGTTGTATCTCCTCTTTGAGGGCTATTCTGAGGTCAGTGGCCACCTGATCGTTACGGGACTTGGCGGTATGCATGAATCCGGCTTTTTCCCCAATCAGATGAGTGACGTAGTTCTCCACGGCCATGTGCACGTCTTCTACTGAGGGGTCCAGTTCCAGGGCTTCCAAACCCTCCTCTTCCAGCTCTTTAAGCGCCTTTAAAATGGCCTGGGCATCCTCGGTGGCGATGATACCCTCTTCCTGGAGCATGGTGGTGTGGGCCTGGTTGCATTTAATATCGGCCCTGAAAATCCGGTGGTCAAAGTCCACAGAAGAAGTGTAACTAGCCGCGTCGCTAGTCATCCTGCCCTCGAACCTTCCGGATCTCAAGTTCAAAATTAATCCAACCCTATTTCTTTTCTTTACCTTTCCACTGGGTGTATCCGCATTTACCGCAGGTGTAACGGTCTCCGTGATCAGCCATGAACACTCCGTGGGAGCATCGCACGCACTCCGGATTTTTACGGACTAATTTATTATCTTTAACTTCGTAAAGCTGGTACTTTTTCATTTTAAATCCTCTTAAGGGTTTATTCTTCTTCACTTTCTTCTGCAGCTTTTTCCTGGTTCTTGGCCACTACGTGGTCCATTTCCACCCGGGAAAGGTTTTCTGAAGAGTCGTACAGTTTGGCGTAGCCTACCGATCGGCCTTCACCGTAACTGGGTTTCATTTTATCCACTACCAGAAGATCCTTATCCACATTTAAAACTGCAACCAGTCGGTTTTTAACATCTAAAACTTTTGGAGTAGCTTCCCCTTGATACAGACAGTCAAAACTTATCTCTGTCCGGTTTAGAAGTGGATTTTCAACCTTTTCTTTAATATCAATTTCCATATTATTCCTCCTCTAACATCTCTTTCATCTTAATTACTCTATCTCTTATGTGGTCAACTTCACAGATCACCACACCCTCACCGGGCTGGCCATAGAAGACCAGTGAGCCTGGTGGGGCTAAAATTACACTGGGAATAACCGCCAGATCTTCTTCACCATTAACCAGGATCAGAACGCGGTATCCGGCTTTTATCAACTGAAATCCCTGTTTCACGGTATCCCACAGCTCACGGGTTACATAACCCGCCGGGTTATCCGCCTTCAGGGTAACATTATCGTAGACCACATCATGTTGGGCTGGTTTCCTTTCCACCTGGTTATCGATGATTCCCAATTGGGGGATCAGTCCCCGCTCCTGCAGGTTCCGGGTGGTGACATCACCCACCGAAACCAGGAGGGTATCAGGTTTTTGGGAGGCCAGAAAATCCTTGGCATCATCCAGGGATGGATAAAGGGTGCCTAGGGGTTTTTTAAACTCTGGTCTCAAACTCTTTTTAAGGAACAACACTAACGAACCCTCAGGGCATATTCTCCTGCTTCCTCAATTTTGAGTTCCTGTGCAATGTAGGATTTTTCAGGGTCTACTATAATCAGAAAACCACTCCAGTTTCTGGAGGTAGCCAGGTTGCATACCTCACACAAGTCACCCTCCACTATACGGTGACACCTGGTACAGGCTTTGGTAACCATTTAACTCTTCCTCTTCTTTTTAGCTTTCTCTTTCTCTTCCTGGATCCATTCCAGTCTGCCCAGTCCGGGTTGTCTCATGGTGAGACCGATCTTGGTCTCGGATGATCTTTCTTTAAGGCTCAAGGCCACGATCCGGGCCCGAACATGGTTGCCCTCCTCCAGGCTCTTCTTGGATTCTTTGCCCAGAAGGGCGCCCCTCTTGGCATCGTAGTTAATGTAATCGTCGGTAACCTGGGAAACGTGCACCAGGCCGTCCATGGGACCTATACGTACAAAGGCACCGAAATCGGTAACTTCTATAACCTCTCCCACCACGATCTCGTGGAGTTCTGGCTTGTAGAACAGGGCGGTGAACACCACATCGTGGTAGGCCGCTCCGTCACCCATGATGACCTTGCCTACTCCGATGTCCTCGATCTCATTGACCGTGACCATCATGCCCATTTTCTTGTCTATCTTTCCCATGTAGCTTTCGTTGAGGATCTCAGCAGCCACTTCCAAAAGGGGCTCCTCGAACCGGCTGGGTGGGACCCGAACCGTGTCCTCAATCTTGGATACTAAATACAAACAAATCCCTCTTAAAATATTTATTATAATTTAATCATGAGGCCCTTAACTCACATCTTTTTATATAACTGGATGGAGTGTTCTATGGCCTTAAAGGCTTCTTCTTTACCCACCCAACCCAGGACTTCGGTTTCTTTTCCTTCCAGGGTTTTGTAGTCCTGGAAAAATTGTGCTATTTCCTTTAAAAGGTGGGGGGCCACGTCATCAAGGTCCTGCACCTCCTGGTATCGGGGGTCCTGGATGGGCACCGCCAGGATCTTATCATCCTGGTCACCACCATCGATCATCTTCATCATACCTATGGCCCGGCTTTCAATGATGCAACCAGGGAAGGTGGGCTGGTCCATGAGCACCATGATGTCCATGGGGTCTCCGTCGTCGTACAGGGTCTGGGGAATAATACCGTACTCTGCCGGGTAATGCACCGGTGAGTAGAGCACCCGGTCCAGGGCAAAGGCCTCCATATCCTTATCATACTCGTACTTGTTCCGGGATCCTTGGGGTATTTCAATAACTGCATATACAACTTCCGGGGCGGATGGTCCGCTTTCCAGGTCCTTCCAGAGATTCATGTTATTTATTCCTCCACTTAATGATGACGTAAATGAATTTGATGATATTAATTTTATTCCGGGCTTAAATGCCCATCCACACTAAGATATCTTTTCTGACGAAGGTATACTACGGGTATGCCCTTATTCCTGGCTCTTCGTCTTAACTCCCGGTCGTTGGTGCACAGCACCCGGGATTGTCGCAGGAGCGCATCATCCACCCGTTCTCCCGGACCCCGCTCCATATCCTGCACCTGGAAGGGGGTTTTCTGGGCTATTTTAATGGCTACCGAGGCTGCTATTCGATTTTTACCCCGGGATCTTTTTTTAATGTATTCCAGTTCCTCCAGTACGTAGGAGGGAACCAGGAGTTTGTAGGATGGTAGGATGTTCTCCAGTTCGACCACCACATCCACCGGGAACTGGGTGGTGGTCATAAAAAATTGGCATCCACCAGGGCTTCCCTATTTGATGATGCCATAACCTATTAACCTCCACCGGGCACCCACCCTCCGACTGAGGGCTACCCTCTGACCGGACTCGCCACAGACGGGTAGTTTGAGTTTGACCTCCACCTCATTTTTACGGGCGCTGGTAACCACGCCGATGGTGGTGGTGGTTCCAATATTGATCATCAGGGGTTCCGAGGATTTGATGGGTTCCACGGCCTTTTCTTCCTTGGTACCAACCACCCGTTCCAGTAGATGGGTTTTCATGGTGAACTGGTGCATGATGTCCGGTAAAGTTCCAGGCTTACCAGCCACGGAACCGGATAGTGAGTCGGCCTTGGTGAGGGATGGGTCCAGGTTGGTTCCCACTCCGATGAGGCCGCCAGGCCCCACTTCATCCACCTGTTCTCCACCGGCTACCAGGCCAGTGATGGTGGATATAAGGCTCATCCATTCCATTTTTCCCTTATTCTTAATTTGAATCCCTGGTTTTACCTCAATCTCCTCTCCCACCTTCAACTTTCCCTGGATGAGTGACCCGCCAATGACTCCGCCCTGAATATTTTCAGGGGTACAGCCAGGCCGGTTTATATCGAAGGACCGGGCCACGTGTATGCGGGGAGCTTTCCGCAGGGATCGGCGTGGAGTTCGGATCTGGTGCTGTATGGTTTCAATGAGTATGTCAATGTTGGCGCCCTGCTGGGCGGAGACTGGTATGATGGGTGCGTCTTCGGCACAGGTACCCTTCACGAATTCCTTGATCTCCTGATAACTCTCCATGGCCCTCTCCCGGGAGATGATGTCGATCTTGTTCTGTACCACAATAACATCGGTCACCCCAATGACGTCCAGGGCCATGAGATGTTCCTTGGTCTGGGGCTGGGGACAGGGCTCGTTGGCGGCGATGACCAGGATGGCGCCGTCCATTATAGCTGCTCCGGAGAGCATAGTAGCCATCAGAGTTTCGTGTCCCGGGGAATCCACAAAGGAAACCTTCCGGATGGTCTGGGTTTCACTGCCGCAGTGTTCACAGACCAAAGAGGTGGTGTAACACTGGGGGATGGGACATTCCATGCACCGGCGGAAGGTGATGTCCGCATAGCCCAGTCGTATAGATATGCCCCTTTTAGTTTCTTCACTATGGGTATCGGTCCATATTCCTGACAGGGCCTTGGTTAGAGTGGTTTTACCATGGTCCACGTGCCCTACCAACCCAATATTGATTTCAGACTGTACTTTCACGGACTACACCTTTTTGTAATTTTATTCTTCACTGCCTTCCAGGAGTTCAGTGATGCTCTTTTTACCTTTCTTCACCACAATGGTGTTTACCTGCACGATATCATCAGACAGGGTGTTTCCACGGACGGTTTTCCTTCTCCTCTGACCCTTACGGGTGGGTTTGAAACCTACACCTCCGCTGAGCAGACTTCTTATCCTGCGGGGTCCGGGAACATCCCTTTTCATGGGGAAGCCGTTTTTATCACTTCCCCCAGTTATGCGCAGTTGGTAGCCGTCCAGGCCCACCATAGAAGCGTCAAATTCTTCACCAATCTTCAATCCTATAAGCTTCTTGGATAAAGCCGCCTCCACTTCCATTTGATGACTGCTTTTACCTTCTGAAACAACCAGTTTAAATGCCAATCTATCTCCTCCATCTTAACTCTGCTTTATATATTATATTATTTATCGGTTTTTATGCTTTTATTAAAGAAATTTAACTCACATTCCCCAGTTAGGATCAGCCTTCCTCTTTAACTGGACGATATCCTCCAGAAGTCGGAGTTCATCCTCGGTGAGTTTGCCCTTCAACTCCCCTTCCAGGATCTGGTAGTGATTCTCGGGAATGTCCACGTAGAGCTCGTCTCCTTCCTCCAGGTTACGGCCAAAGACTCCGTCTTTAATGGCCATAGCCACTTTAACTCCCTTGGAAGCAGCGGCCAGGTTATCTCCCTTGTCCTGCATGCTCTCCACACTACCCACCCGGGTTCCGTCCTTACTCATCAGGCCGTAGCCCTTCTTAATGGTTCCGGATAGGATTTCCACCCCGGCGATGGCCGGTTTACTCTGCCGGAATACCAGTTTGGGTATGATTCGGATCTGGGCTGGTTTGATGATGGCATCCAGCCACTGTTTCTTACGCCTTTCCTCAGCAGCATCCAGCCACTCCTGGTATTCCTCGGTGAGCTGGTAGATGACATCAGCAGCGAATAATTTTACTTCCCTGCTCTTAAGTTCCTCGGCAGCCGAGGGCAGTACCTTGACGTTAAAGGCAACTATTACCCCGTAGAGGGGTTCTTCATCTTTGACTATGGATGCTTCGATGACATCCCGGCGGGAAACATCACCGATATCCGCGGAGCGGATGGGTATCTCCATATCCTTGAGGATGTTTAAAAGGGCTTCCAGGGATCCCAGGGTATCGGCCTTCACCACCACTCCCTCTTCGTCGGTCTGGACCTTTATCTCTTCCATCTCCTGGAGTATGTTTTCTTTAACCTCCTCCAGGTCTCCCCGGGCCACCCGCAGGGGCGAGCCAGAGACCACATTTTCAATGTTGGGGGCCACGATCTTGATACCAGCAGCCGCCACCACCTCATCCACCTTCTGGAAGCGTTTCTTGGTGTCTCTTATTTCCTCCAGGGGATTGGGCTTTAAAAGGGACCGGATCTTAGTGACCAGCACATCATCCCTGGTGGTCAGGGCGATTTTGTCATCCTTTTTCAGTACTCCATCATATATTACCGCATCAATGGTGGTTCCCAATCCCACTTCTTCCTTAACTTCCAGGATAGTCCCCTTGGCCGGGGCGTCAGCTTCAATCTGCAGTTGTTCCTGGAGGTACTGCTGGGCCAGTCCCAGGAGCATGGTTAAAAGTTCGGCAATTCCCTCCCCGGTCTTGGCACTGACGGGGATGATGCTCACCTGCCGGGCAAAGTCACGCACCCGGTCAAAACGTTCCGACTCAAAACCCTCCTGGTGGAGTATTCCCACCAGTTCGTAGACCTTGTTATCCAGGGCGGTCTGGACCGGGGGGTTTTGTTTACCGTAAGTCTGACTGAAGGGCTCTTTTTCATGGACTTGCCAGCCTGGTATCCGGTCCATCTTGTTAGCACCCACCACGAAGGGGGTCTGATACATTTTGAGTATGTTCAGGGCCTCATAGGTCTGGGGTTTGAAACCCTCGTTGAGGTCTACCATTAAGACCGCCAGGTCAGCCAGGGCCCCACCCCTTTTACGGAGGGTGGTGAAGGCCTCATGGCCTGGTGTGTCTATGAAGAACAGTCCAGGCAGACTCTCCCGGATCTCCAGTTTCTGGATGAATTGGCTGCAGATGGACTCAATAGCCTCCATGGGAATCTCAGTGGCCCCGATGTGTTGGGTTATGCCCCCGGCTTCCTTCTGGGCTATGAAACTTCCCCTTATAAAATCTAGGAGAGTGGTTTTACCATGGTCCACGTGGCCCAGAACGGATACTATTGGTGATCTGATCTTCAAATTATTCAACCCTCTTACTAAAAGCGCCCCTAAAAAGGAAAAGCATAAAAAATTAATGCTCTAATGTTTTAAATTAAGGTTCTTCGTATATCCATACCCGGTCTGGGAAGGAGCAGTCACAAATTTCATCAGCCTGGAAAAAGAGCTTGATCTCCCTTTCTGCTGAGGCTGGAGAATCAGAAGCGTGTATTATGTTACGACCAGTATCGATGGCATAATCACCCCTGATAGTTCCCATATCAGCTTCTTTAGGATTAGTAGCCCCCACCATCCTACGGATGAGGCTGATGCATTCTTCTCCTTCGATTACAGTAGCCAGGACTGGGCCGGAGGTTATGTAATCCACCAGATCACCGAAGAATGGTTTTTCTTCATGTTCTTGGTAGTGCTGCTGGGCCAGTTCCCGGGGGATGACCATCATCTTGGCAGCCACTATCTCCAGGCCCCGTTCTTCGAAACGGGTTAGGATCTTACCGGTCAGTCGGCGCAGAACTGCATCGGGCTTTAACATTACGAAGCTTTTTTCCTTCATTGTTTAACCCACTTGACCTTCCTGGGGACTCTTCCCAGTTTAATCCGGTTTTTTTCACATTTACTGCTGCAGAAAAAGAATACAGTACCGTCTTTTTTGACATACATCTTTCCAGTACCTTCGTTTATTTCTTCTCCGCAGAATGAACAAGTTCTCATGATAACACCTTAACCTCTATGGGGTGCGTATTTCCTTGGCTTCCCGGATGGTGTCCAAAAGCATCAGGATGTCGCCTTCTTTAATGGCTCCCATAACGTTCCTGGTGAGTATTCGGCCCTTATCCCGTCCGTCCAGTATCCTGCACTTCACCTGCATAACTTCCCCAGTCATGCCTGTTCTTTTTAAGACTTCTATTACCTCGGCAGGAGTTCCATCTTCCATATAATCACCTTCGTAAGATGAGAAAGGTGTTAACCTCTCTCTAGAAACAGTTTAATTATTTTTTGAGTTCTTCCACCTTTTCGGCCACATCTTTGATGAGCTCGGTGGCTTCACCAGCATCAGTAATGCCTGCAGATGCAGTTCCCACGTTTAAACCGGCTGCTTCACCCAATTCATCTTTGGTAGGGATATATACGTAGGGTATTTCCTTTTCTTCAGCCAGCACTGGCATGTGAGCTGCTATTTCTGGTGGATCAATGTCCTCTGCTATTAATACCAATAATGCGTCGCCTCGTTCCATGGCCTTGGTTACTTCGTTGGTTCCTTTGGTAATCTTACCAGTGTCCCGGGCTATCTCCAGGGCCTCGTAGGCTTTGTCAGCTAGTTCCTTTGGTACATCAAATTTTACATACATTGCTTTTGCCATTTATTTACCTCCTTTTTCATCTGGTTTCTAACCATCCATCGGCAGATCCTAACTTACACGCCTCAGGGAGTGTAAGAGCTCATGCCGGATCAGTTAAATGACCGTCAATGATGAATTCTAATTTTAAAACTCACAAAAAAGCACTTCGAATCTAAAATTAGATATCAAAAAGTTAGTTGGATTTGGTATATATACTTATCATTTAGGCCCCTTCCACGAAGAGTGGGGCCGGCTGGGTGGGGTGTGTCAGGTACCCCGTGGTCAGTTATCACACTAGTGGGACTAGCAGTTTTCTTTTAAAGCAATCCTTTAAAAAAATATACATATGAATGTAGAAATTAAAAAAAATAGAATAAAAGGTTGTAAGGTTACTTACATCCTTTTGACGACCATTTCAATATCAGCTGCTTTAACAGTTTTACGACCGGCGTGTTTAGCTAGTTTAACAGCGTCTAAGGCTATATCTTCGCCCATTTCTTCTAATGCTTTAGCTAGGGCTTCTCTAGCGTCGTCAGAAACTCTTTCGGCACCGGCGTTTTTTATTATTCTTCCAATGGGAGCTATTGGTAATTCCATATTATTCACCTCAATTTTGTAGATTTGTTAATATACACTGTAGTTGTACTCTTATATATATTTATCCATAATTACAGTGATTATTCGGTCATTCATATGGTATGGGGTCACCACATCATGATTTATATGATCTTGGGTCATCTAGTTACCAATCGTGACATTCTGGGTAGGGTGCAAATAATCAGAATATAGAGATCCACCAGATTTGCCAGAGGAAAAATATAGGGCCCAATCATTCAGGACTGATTTATTATCCGGGAGAGGGCACTTATATCAGCATCAACCTCTATAGGTTCTTTACAGGCATTAATAGCAGTATTTGGGTCTTTTAATAGATGCCCAGTTACTATGCAGACTATCTGTTCTCCCTTATCTATCTGGCCCGATTCAACCAGCTTCTTAAGCCCGGCGATGGATGCAGCTGATGCCGGCTCCACCCCGATACCCTCCCTTCGGGCTAAGAGTTTCTGGGCCTCCAGGATCTCCTCATCAGTAACGGTCTCCGCCATACCATCCGACTCATAAATGGCCCGCAGAGCCTTTTTAGCACTCACTGGGGCCCCGATGCGTATAGCCGTGGCCACGGTCTCCGGGTTCTCCACCGGCACAATATCCTCCCGACCCTGGGCAACTGCCCGGGCTATGGGCGCGGCTCCTTCGGCCTGGATACCGGTCATGCGGGGCAGGTCCGAGATAAAACCGGCCTCCTGAAACTCAGTGATACCCTTCCAGATGGCGGATATGTTCCCAGCATTACCCACCGGTAATATGATCCGGTCCGGAGATTTCCAGCCCAGATCATCCACGATCTCGAAGCCAATAGATTTCTGTCCCTCCAGACGGAAGGGGTTAACTGAATTTAATAGATAAAGCTGCCCCTCCAGTGCCAGGGCAGTCACGGCTTCCAAGGCTTCATCAAAGTTTCCCCGAACCGATATAACCTCCGCCCCGTGGAACATGGCCTGGGCCAGCTTCCCCAGGGCCACCTTACCCGAGGGTAACAGTACGATACACTTCAAACCGGCCCGGGCAGCATAGGCAGCCAGAGAAGCAGAGGTGTTCCCAGTGGAGGCGCATCCCACCGTATCCACACCTAACTCCCGGGCCTTGGTTATGCCCACACTCATGCCCCGGTCTTTGAAGCTGCCGGTGGGGTTGGATCCTTCCACCTTCACGTAGAGATCCACCCCCAGATCATCTCCCAACTTCTGGCAGCGGCAGAAGGGGGTTCCTCCCTCTTCCAAGCTGACGATGAGTGAATGATCCACGGGCATGAATTCCTTGTACTTCCACATGGTGGACTTTCGACACTCAAAGATATCCCGGGAAACCTGGGGCTGGCACACTACCTCCAGTATAGACCCACACTCCCGGCAGGTGTAAATTATCTCCTGATTATCGTACTCCGCACCACAGGATATGCATATCATCATTTATAATCACCTTTCTAGTTTTAAGACACTCTGAACATACTGTTTAAAGGATTTTCGCTGACGGTCTGGGTGGTAGCCCCGGTAATGTAGTTAGCCCAGGTCAGTGTGAAATTAGCCTCTATGAAGGCGCCTATCAGTAACAGGATTAGGGCAATAGCCAGAATCACCAGTGACTCCTTAAAATCATCGTAGTAAACATTTAACAGGTAAGTGAACTGGTTGGCCCGGGACATCTCCGGTTGGATCTTTATAACTCCCTTTAAAATATTAACCACCAATCCGGCCAGTTTAAAACCAGCGGCACCGGCTACTATGATCCCCACTATTTCAAAGATGCCGTGGGGTATGGTGTACACCACAAAGCTGTACAGTGGATACTGGGCTGCGGCGTAACCTATGAAAACACCGTTGTAGAACAGGAATAGGAAGGTTATGATACCGAAGATCAGCCCACCCCCGTATAGATAGAGGGCCACCTTTAGGTTGTTGAAAAATATGGAGAAGGTGGTCAGTTGCAGTTCACCCTGCCTGACCTGCTGTTTCATGTTGTCCAGGACACCGCTCATGATCCATTCCAGCAGCCCGGAAAGGGCGTATCCAATGAACATGGATGCAAAAAATATAACTGCCGAGATAATCAGGAATTGTTCATTCCTACGGTACAGTCCACCTATAAAACTTTCATATCTTTCCCGTGCCATTTAGACCTCCTCCCATTTTAAGAATACACAAATATATAATTTATCCCTCCAGCACTTTAAGTGCTTCATCACGGGCTTGCTCCCGCTTCCGGGCCAGCTGTTCGAATAGCTCCCGAACCTTCCTGGCGGCCTGCATCTTACACTCCCCACACATGATCTGTCCCTGGGTGCACTCCTGGTAAATTTTGGCCAGCTCCTGGTCATCCTCTACCAGATGGTAGAGCAACATTTCATACACCACACAGTCGTTGGGGATTCCTCCCAGCTTCTTCTGCTCCTCCAGACTCTCCCGGCCACCGGTCTTGGCGGTTTTTATTTTTTTCTCCGCGACTTCGGGGCTGTCCGTCAGGAATATGGCTGTTTTTGGTTTGCTGCTGGACATTTTACCCCCGGTGAGTCCGGTTATGAATCGATGATAAGTGGATGAGGGAGTTATGAAGTTGAGCTGGTTTTTGAATCGTTCGGCAATGTCACGGGTGAGGCGTATGTGGGGGTCCTGATCCGGCCCCACCGGCACCACCGTGGGCTTGGGGCCTCCATAGGCCTCTAGTTGTGGATGCAGTATATCCGCCACCTGTATCAGGGGCACGTAGAGGTGGGATAGGTTGGTTGATCCATTGAACCCGTAGATAGCCTTCATCTCATTCCAGTTCACCCGGCGACCCAGCTGGTAGGCCAGGTTGTTCACGTCCCGGTTTTCAGACTGCAGATAGGTGTTTATATTTTTTAGAGAAAAGTCCAGTCCCAGGGCGATGTAGTTGGTGATGTACTCCTCCAGGGCTATCTTACGGGACTCCTCAAATTCCACTCCACGGGCTGAATAGGCCTCCATATCGGCGATGGGGATGTAAATCTCGGCCCCCATCTTCTGGTACCATATGATCTGATCCACAATCATCTTATGGCCAATGTGCATCCGGCCGCTGGGCATCATCCCAGTTACCACTGCAAAGGGACTTTTATCCCTCAGGGCCTTGATTATACGGCCAAAATCCCGGTGACCGAATATGATACCCCTCCTCATTAGGAGGGATGGATTGTCGATGTCTCCCAGTAAATCCTTGAAGGGCTTAATCCCGAATTGTTGTATCAGTTTCTCGTAGTCGACTAGGGCTGAACTCCATGGGTCTATCAGATTCATCACCTTGATCTTAATATTAGAGCTTATGGTCGGGATATAATATAACTGTCTCCCTAGGGCCGGGTCCATTCCACATTGTAGTAGGTGATGTCCTGTTCATCATCCACCACAGCCAGCATCAGCTTCTTGTTAACTCCATGGGCTACCCGGACGTAACTGGAGAAATCGTTGATGGTTATTTGCTGATCCTCGGTTAAAACTTTAACCAGGAAGTCAGAGTGCCCATTACCAGGAGATCTTCCTCTTTCATAGAGTCTGAACTCCGATCCGTATTTGAAACCAGTTTTTACAATATAACCCCTGTTTCTAAGGTCCTTAAAAACCAGATACTTGGTAAAAAGCCCCTTATCCTGTATTAGATCCGTGAACTCCTCCCGGGATAGTTCCCGACCCTTAAAAGACAAAGTCAACTTATCCTTCTCAACCAGAAACAGTGCTTCAATAAGTGGTAATTGCAATTCACCCTGGATAAACTGTCCGAAATGGCTGTTTTCATGAATTTTGATGGCTTTCGGGCCAGCTACCCTAACCAGTTCCCCTTTAAGTTTTCCATTCATACTAATCCACCTGTGAAAAACTCCTAGCTTGGGGGAAACCCTTACTCCAGGGTGGCATGTCTTCTACGCAGATCAGTTTCTTTCTGCCCCATACGGGCCATGAACTCGGCTATGAGGCCGTCCAGGAACAGGTGGGTGGTATCTTCAAACAGGGTGCCCATGGGAGTCATGTCATCATAATTTCCCTTTAAGTTATGGGAAGTGGGATGTTTCCAGGGAATCTTGCTTTTACTGTCCATTTTCACCAGCACATCCAGACTCTCACCCAGGGTGGATTCAGGGTTGGTGGTGATGGCCATCACTTTAGCCCCTACCTCCTTGGAGGTTTCTGCGGCTATAGTAACGGTTTTAGTTTCGCCTGACCCTGAAATAGCCACCAAACAGTCTTTACTGGTGATGGCAGGGGTGGTTACATCACCCACCACGTGCACCCGGAATCCCAGGTGCATGAGGCGCATGGCAAAGGCCTTACCTATTAATTCCGACCGTCCACTACCAACGATGAATACTGACTGGGAGTTCATGATGGTCTCTATCATCAGCTTCACCTTCTGGGGGTCGATGCGACTGATGACCTCCAGGGAATGTTTTGTAATTGATTCTGCGGTTTTTTTCAATATCTCCATATTTAACTTCCTTTTTTAAAATTTTAAAGGCAGATAATCCTTATATTCTGGGTTTCATCATCACCAGCATATTCTTAAATCTGGCTAACTGCATTCTTAGCCATCTTAAAATCCCTGGATCGAATAATGGTATCTTAACCAGCTTCAGCCAACTTAAGATCAATTTACAGGCACTGATCAACAGTTCCGCCTATAATTCCCACTTTCATACTAATATCCTTAGTTTACTTAAGACTATTACGAATCTGTCACTAGAACCTTTTTCTAAAGAACTTTATAAATTGTTTACCTTGCACCCGGAGGGGTTGAATCACCAACTAGTTTCGATGATGCCCTGCAGGTAACTAAGGCTGGGTTTTACATCGGCTGCACCTTTAACCTCCACCACCAGGATCCCCTGGTAGTTCATCTTCTGGAGGTCATCTATTAATGATTTGAAGTCAATATCCGCAGATCCCAGGGCATGGTGCTGGTCAAAGGTTCCATCGTTATCCGAAAGGTGCACATGTTTCACCCGGGATGATTTGAGCATATCTTTGGTGGGAATAAAATTGTTATGGGCGTGACCCACGTCCAGGGTTATCTGGGCGCCGATATCTTTAACCAGCCGGTCCAGTTCATCCAGATCCTGAAAGAGAAGACCATCAATCCGGGGCATGTTCTCCACGCACATGCTAACCCCACAATCAGCGGCATAAACCGCACACTCTGCCAGTGACTCCCGGTTGTATCTTAACACGGCTTCCTCCAGGTCCCGTCCCAGGATGGGCATCTGGCCAGGATGCACCACCACCACCTCTGCGTCCAGACTAAGGGCCAGGTCCATGGAACGTTTCATTTGTTGTATAGAAGCTTTCCGGATGGCCTGGTTAGGTGATGCGAGGTTTATATCGGATAAAGGGGCGTGTATGGTGGTTTTTATATTAAAGGAATCCAGGTCATCACTTTTCACCTGGTGGTAGGGGTACTCGTTGATTATCTCACAGAAGTCAACATTAAGTTCTTCCAGACATCCCAGTATGTTCTCCAGCTTCTCAGGGTAGAGGGCCAGGGTTGAAACACCGATCTTCATCTAATTCTCCACTGCAACCTATTTACAATACACTTATTAGGGGCTCTAATCTCTCCTTATCCTGGCTCCAATGGGCTTATTTTTCTGCAGAGCCTCTAAAATGATCTCCGCCAATTCTATGTCCTTTTTTATCTTAATATGCCCCTTTTTACCAACAGTGGCGGTGAACAGGTAATCATTGTTAACCAGGATGTCGAAGGGTATTCCCACCGATTCTTTTCCGAACTGGAGTACCACGTAGTTACCGGCCAGATCCACCTCCACCGGGGCCTGATCCTGGATTTCCCGGGATTCCAATGACTCCACCCCGATGCTGATACCCACCCGGTTCTCTATTTCCTCTATATTCTTACCACGTTTACCGATCAGCTGGGCCACGTACTCTTCATCGATCCATACTGTGGCTCGCCGGTCCGACTTCATATCCACCTTAACCCGGGCCTGGGGAACTCTTTTCTTGATCTCCCGTTCGATTTCCTTCTCGGCGATGCGATGAACCGGGGGCTTCTCCCTTCTCTCCGGACCCACATCCATGACGATGGTCTGCTCACCATAGGTGTAAATTTCATGGGCCAGGTTCCCGGTTTCAAAGTCTCTGATTTCAATTACCGGCCGGGATAGATCCGCTTCCACCATTCCACTAGGCACCTTCACCGTTAATGATACCTGGTAGATGGCCTTGACTTGTCCCTCATCAATGTAGATGGTGGTGTCCACAATGGAAGGTATCATTCCCAGCTCCACCCTGCCGATGATGCGCTGTATGGCGTCTATGGGTCGGGTGGCGTGCACCACTCCCACCATTCCCACCCCGGCCATCCGCATATCAGCGAAGATACGGAAATCTTTGGTCTTACGCAGCTAATCGTATATGGTGTAATCCGGCCTTACCAGTAACAATATATCCGCAGTTTTACCCATATCCTTCTCTAATGGTGCGTACTGGGTTATTTCATCCCCCACCTGCAGGTCCCGGGGGGATTCCATGGTCTTGACTATGGAGCCGCTTTTAAGGTAGAATTCGGCCACGGCCTGGGCGAAGGTGGTTTTACCAGCACCCGGGGGCCCGGCGATGAGCACTCCCTTGGCCATGTTCTCCAGACGGTCAATGAGTTTATCCGGAAGACGGTAACTGTCGATGGATACTTTGGCCACCGGCCGAACAATGGTTATTTCCACCCCATCCGAGAAAGGTGGCCGGGCTATGGATATCCGGTACTCCCGGAACTGCACCACCGTGGCCCCCTCCCACTCGATCTCTATGAAACTCCGGAAGTCACTTTTAGCCCTTTCCACTATCTCCCGGGCCATGGACTCTATTTTGGACCTTTTAAGTGGTCTGGAACCGATCTTAACCAGTTTTATATTACCGGGGGTTCCCTTCTTGGCGGTGGGGATCACGTTCTCCTTCAAGTGGACGGACATGGTGTTCTGGTCAAAAAAGCGGGTGACCTCGATGTCCCGGTATTCCAGCATCTCCGGCTTCAGGTAGACGGCTTTAAGCCCCTGGGCCTCGGCCACTTCCTTCTGCACCCGGTCACTGGTCATGAGGGTGGCCTGGTATTCACCGGCGGTGCTGCGGATCATGGCATCTATCTCACCACCCCGGGCTAGGGAAATCTCGTCCAGGGTAGGCCGGCGTCCCACGTAGCTGACATGTATCCGCCCCTCACTATGAAGCTTCTGCAAATTTTTAAGTTCTTCTAATCCATTAAAACCAGTTTCTCTTCCTTTATTAGCCTGGTTCTCTAATTCGGCTACCACTGCCTCGGAGACTATAACCTCACAACCCTTGTATTCATCATCCTGTACAATACGGGTGATCCGTCCATCCACAATGACACTGGTATCAGGAACAATTTTCAACATTACCCCTCTCCATAGATTTGTTCTGGTTCAAAAACCTTTTCTCTGATAATTTTAAATTTAAATCCATCCTCAAAGTCTACTTTTCTGAAAAAACAGGAGTAATATCCTTCATGACAGGCTGCTCCTTCCTGTTTTATTTTTAAAACCAGGGCATCGGCGTCACAGTCCACCAGGATTTCCTCCACCAGTTGCTGGTGTCCGGAGCTTTCTCCCTTGAGCCAGATCTTATTACGGCTGGTGCTCCAGTAATGGGCGATACCAGTTTCCAGGGTGAGACTGAGTGCCTGGCGGTTCATGAAAGCCACCATCAACACCTCCCCGGTCTCCTGGTCCTGGGCAACGGCAGTAAGTAATTCCTCGCCACCCAGATGGTGCCGGAAATTAAATTCAGATAAATCCATTACCATAAATAATCATCCCCTGATCCTTTCGGTGAGAACATCCACCACATCTTCCAAGTCCACCAGTTCCTGCTGGCCACTGTCCATATCTTTAACTGTAACCTGACCCTGTTCCAGGTCCCGGGGACCTACCAGCACCACATAACCTGCCTTAAGGTTGTTGGCGTGGGATAGTAATTTTTTGAATTTTTTACCGGCCAGATCAGTTTCGGTGGGAATACCCGCTTTGCGAAGCCTTCCTGCAATCTGAAATGACTTTAACCTAACCTCCGGGGAAATTGGTGCCACAAAAACTTCCACCACTTTCTTTAGTGGTAAATCCGTGCCCTGCTCTTTAAGGGCCTCCACCACCCGGTCAAAACCAAAGGCAAATCCAGTGGATTCTACTTCTTCGCCACCAAATAGTTCTATTAAATTATAGGTTCCCCCACCACTTATCTGTTTCTGGGCTCCCAGTCCATGCACATATATTTCAAAAACAGTTCCACTGTAGTAATCCAGACCCCGGGCGATACCCAGATTAACGATGTAATTGGAAAATCCAACCGAATCCAGGACATTCAGGACTCCAGTTAATTCCAGTAGGGCATCTTTGGCCTGGGAATTATCTCCCACCATCCGCTCAACTTCTTTCAGGACTTCACGGTGCCCCTGCAGGCTGATAAGCTCCAGGAGTATGTTTTTATAGGAATCATCCAGGCCCATGTCTTCTAAAAAGTTTCTTAACTCCTCCACTTCTCCCTTATCAATGATGGCCATGACCTGGTCCTGCAGCTTGCTGGAAACCTCCGCCTGGTTAAGTATGCCTCGGATTATTCCCAGATTACCGATATGTATCTCGAAGTCTTCCAGTCCCAATTCCTCCAGGCAATGGGCGGCCAGGGCTATCACCTCTCCCTCGGCATCAGGAGATTTACCCCCCATGAGTTCGCAACCCAACTGCCAGAACTGCCGGAACCTACCGGCCTGGGGCCGCTCATAACGGAAGCAACTACCAAAATAGTACATTTTAATGGGTTTAGGACTTTTCTGAAGTTGATTAAGGTATAATCTTGCTACTGGGGCGGTTAGTTCGGGCCGAAGGGCCAGATCTCTACCTCCCTTATCCTGGAAGTGGTAGATCTGTTCCATGATCCCCTCCCCTGATTTAAGGGTGAACAGTGACAGGTCCTCAAAGAGGGGAGTTTTGATCTCCTGGTATCCATACAATTCGAAGACCCTTCTCAGGGTTTCCTCCACATACTTCCTCTTTCTCATCTCCTCGAAGAGGAAATCACGCGTTCCTCGCGGTCTCTGTAGTTCCATTTTATGATTCTCCGTGAAATTAAGGGTAATGAATACCTAAGATTTAGAAAAATAACTCCCATCCTACACTTGGAGTATAAATTTAGTTTCTCATCACTAAACTACTATCTTACTAATCCGCCCATCTTACTGGTATTATTTACGTTTACTCGTAATACTTCAAGTACTCCCTAAGCATCTGGGGGAATGATTTGGCACTTAAAAATCGCAGTCCCAGTCTCTCAGCCCAGACCTTGATGCCCTCATCAGCGGCTACCACTCCGGCCTTCAACTCCTTGGCCAAAAGAAGCACGTCCAGGTCAGGGGCGCTATCCAGGGTCCCTTTCCTTAAAGCTGCTCGATACTTTTTACGGAAGTCCTTAATGGCCTTGCCCAGAACTTCCAGTTCAATCTGGTTCTTCTTCTCCCCCCGCGACATCATAACCATGGACTCCACAGCCGCCTCCCACAGGGCGCTTTCTGAGATGCGCATGCCCTTATTCATACGTTCCCGCATGTCCTGCACGTATTCGTAGAATATCTCCGAGGGAATCTTAGTATCATAACGATTAGGACTCTTCTTGACTATCCAGGTCTCCGCCTTTACCATAATACTTTCTGGACACTCATAACGTGCCATGTAATCCGAAAACTCTTTGTATGTTACGGGGGGCATGTGACAGCTGATATTGAGTGTTATCCTGGAACTGGCAATCAGATCCAGCATTACATCCACGGTCTGGTCCAGTTCTCCATTCCCATAATCATCCCTTAACTGGTTATCAGTAAATGCAGTTGTGTCTAAAACGAACCTCTGCTTGGCAGGCATCATAACACCCCTCGAATAAACTAAACTAAAAGAGCCGGTTTAGTTGTGGTCATTAGTTAAAACCTAAATCCTTTTCATCCAATAATCTCTAAAATCATTAATATAAAATCTTCCATACCATTAGTAGTGATTAAATGATAACCGGCAAAACCCAAGTGGTGGGCATAATCGGAGACCCGGTGGAACACAGTCTCTCACCCCCCATGCACAACGCGGCATTCAAACACCTGAAAATGGATTGCGTGTACGTCCCCTTCCACGTAAGAGAAGAAAACCTGGGAAGTGCCATAGAGGGAGCCAGATCCATGGAAATTAAGGGCTTGAACGTCACCATCCCCCATAAAACCGGGGTGATACCCTACCTGGATGAAGTGGACCAGGCCGCCCAGCTAATAGGGGCAGTTAACACCATTAAATTCACAGAAAACAGGGCTAAGGGTTACAACACCGATGGTCTGGGGGCAGTGAAGGCCCTGGAAGAGATAACCCCGGTTAAAGATAAAAAGGTGGTCCTCATGGGTGCCGGAGGGGCGGCCCGGGCCCTGGCCTTTCAACTAGTTTTAAACCGAATCAGCGAACTGACCATTGCCAACCGCACCCCCCAGAAAGCAGAAGAATTGGCCGGCGATATTCATAGTAAACTGAAATTCTCCCCGGAAGCCATAGGTCTTGAGGAAATGGAGCTCTCCAGTACTGATATCCTTATAAACACCACCTCGGTGGGTATGTATCCCCACCAGGACCACCCAGCCCTGGTTAGACGGGAACAGATGCATCCGGAGATGGTGGTTAACGACGTGATCTACAACCCCCTAAAGACCAATCTTCTGAAGGAAGCAGAAAGTATAGGGGCTGAAACCTTAAACGGGACTAAAATGCTGATATACCAGGGTAGGGAGTCCTTCCGCATCTGGACCGGGGTCACTCCCCCGGTGGAAGTGTTTGAAAGAAGTTTGATGAGAACCCTTAGGTAGCAGGATCTAGCTTATCCTCATCTTAATTCCCGGTGAGTCCCGAATCTTCATGGTGGAGGATAAGTTTTTTTTACAAAAAACAACTAAATATATACTAAGAGATTATCATGGGGTCGGATTTTATGAAGGAAGACAGAAAGGATGGGATGGAGGAGGAACAGCGGGAAAAACTATCCTCCGAAATGGATAAAGAACTATCCACCCGTAGATCGGTTTTAAGAATTCTGGTGGCCATATTCGCCTTTATCTGGTTCTTGGTCGGGGGTTCGGTCCAGACCGTGACATCCCTATCCGGGGAGGCCCTGGGTATCACCGGTTTTGTCTCTTTCTTTTTAAGAAATCCCATCACCTTCCTGATCATCGGGATTATTCAGGTGGTCCTGGGGTTAATTATGGTACTGTACTTTGTCTCGTATATTCCCCTGGCAATTTTCCATTTCCTATGGTCTATAAGGTGGTTCTATGGCTACTACAAGTATCGTAATGTAGGTGGTGGAGCTGCTGGTTGATGTGCCAAAGATTCCCTGTACCGACAACCATATCCACGTAGACCCCATCAATGGAGAAGGACCACTGCCGGTGGCTCAGAAATTCTACCGATCCGGAGGCACGGCCATGGTCATACCCAACAAACCCACCTGGACCGTGGGGGAGGGTTGTGACTTTAAACGGGCCATGGAACTGGTGGTGGGCTACGTGGCAGAGATTAACCGGGAAACAGAAGTCCGGGCTTATGCTGTGGTAGGGGCCCATCCAGCGGAGCTCAGCCGCCTAATCAGGGAAGGCGTTTCCCTGGAAGAGGGGGAAGATTTGATGCGGCTGGCCCTGGAAACTGCCCAGAAACTGGTGCTGGAGGGCCAGGCCGTGGCTATAGGAGAAGTGGGACGTCCCCACTACGAGGTCTCCCGGGAGGAGATGCAGATCCATAACCGGCTGCTCCTTTATGCCATGGAACTGGCCCGGGAGGCAGAATGCCCGGTGCAGCTTCACACCGAAAGTGCCGGTCCAGAGGAGTTTCTGGAATTCGCCCGGATAGCTGACCAGGCCGGTCTTAAACGGGAAAAGGTCATCAAACATTTTTCCGGCCCATTTGTTCTGGAGGAAGAAAACCACGGCTTAACACCCTCACTGATCGCCACCAAAAAGGTCATAACCAGTGGACTAAAAAAAGGAACCAATTTTTTAATGGAAACCGATTACCTGGATATGAAAACCAGGCCCGGCGCAGTTTTAGGGCCTAAAACAGTCCCCAGGCGTACCCGGGGTTTAATCCAGAATGGATTATTATCGGAAGAAGATGCCTACAAAATACATGTAGATAATGTGGAGCGGGTGTACGGGGTCCAACTTGTTTTTTAGATGGCGTTCTGGTGTCACTTACAGTTCCTATAAATCTTTAAAGTGGCCCTTTTTTAGTGGCTGCCACCAATGAGGAAACTGATCACGCTGATCACCACTCCAATGATGATGATCTCCACACTGGTCTTCAGGAGACTTTCCCGTGACACCCGGCCCAGGTATATTCCTAAAAGCACCAGGGCCACAAAACAAAGGCTGATTGTCCATATCGTAGCTGAAATTCGGCTTGAAATTACTAGAAATGGCACCACCGGCACGAAGGAACCGGTGAAGCTGGAAAAGCCATGGGTGAACATGCTCATGTAGATGCGTTTTTTAGCCTCCTGGTGGATGTGGGTGTCGTCCAGCTTACCCTCCTCCAGCATCATCTTTTGCTCCAGTTCCCGGATGGTTCGCACCTCCTCGGCACGTTCTCCAATAAATGATCCGAAGGCGTTGGACATGGCCAGGGCTATTCCACCGCTTAAACCAGTTAATCCAATGACGTAGTTGGGTATATCAGATCCTGCCACTCCAGCCACACCACTAGCAGCCAATATCACGCCCATAACGGCCAGAATACCGTCCATGGTCCCCAGAGCCACGTAGCGACTCATCTTAAAGTATTCAGTTATAAATTCCCGGATGTTCATCTATATTTTCTCCAGTTAAAAAATAAATTAAGTTATAATTATCCACGGCCCAGTTCCCGGTGAGCACGGGCTAGATGACCTGCTCCCAGGGCACCTAATAGTGAAAGCTCCCCGGCCAGCACGGTTCCAGCTACTATCTCTGCGAATTTACCTACCTTGCCCGAACCGTAGGCATCCATGATCTCCAGACACTCCCGGGCGGTCTCCAGTCGGGTTCCCCCTCCAAAAGTGGCCAGGGGCACGTCGGGTAGGGTCACCGAGAAGTACAGATCTCCCTCATCTTCCTGGGCCACGGTTATTCCCAGACTACCCTCCACAATATGGGCCTCGTCCTGTCCGGTGGCCAAAAATAAAGCGCCGATCATATTGGCATAATGGGCGTTGAAGCCCATACTACCGGATATGGCTGATCCGATCAGGTTCTTGGCGGTGTTAACCTCCACTAGGGCCTCCACGGTGGTGTGCAGTTTATTCTCCACCACTTCCTGGGGGACCAGGACCTCGGCCACCAGGCTTTTACCCCGTCCCTCGGTAAGGTTCAGGGCGGATGGTTTTTTATCCACACAAAGGTTACCGGAGAGGGCTACTACATGTGCTCCGGTCTTTTGATTTAAAACCTCCAGGGCCGCTTCGGTGGCCATGGTCACCATGTTCATACCCATGCTGTCTCCAGTGGTGAATACAAAGCGGCTATACAGGTAACGCCCCACCACCACAATGGGGTCGATTTTTATGAGTTTCCCATGGCGAGGGTGCTCTCGGCGGCTTCTTTTAAGGTGTCAAAATTATCATCCATCCAGTTCCTGATATTAAGGGCTTCCTTTAGACTGGATGCCTTTATAACCGGTGCCCGAGTCATCTTATCCCCTACAACACCGGCCTTAACTCCTCCTGATGCTTTGATAACTGAACAGCCCCGGTTTACCGACGCCACCAGGGCACCCTCGGAAGTGGCCAGGGGCACGTAGAAGTCTCCCTGGGCATGTTCACCCCTAACCCTAAGGGGCCCTGCGATTCCCACCGGTATCTGGATGGCTCCAATGGGGTTTTCAATGTTACGCTTAAGGGCCTCCTTCATATTAATGGAGTACTGGGACAGGTGTTCGGTTTCGGCCCCGGATATTTTCTGGGCGAACAAGAGACGTACCTGGGTGGCTTCCTCCACACTATCAGTATAGCTTTCCACCTGGTGGAGTTTAATCTCTCCACTCATGAGTTTATTCACGATTTTGTCTTTTTCAGGCATGGGACTCACTTAAAATAGGATATTTATAGAAGTTTCTTTATTATCTCCGATATCTGGGAGGGCCGTTGGGCTACTTCCACCCCAGCATTTTCTAGGGATCTCTTTTTACTTTCCGCAGTTCCACTTTCACCCTCTATTATGGCCCCAGCGTGTCCCATTCTCTTACCCGGCGGGGCAGTGACTCCCGCGATATAGGCCACCACTGGTTTGTCAATGTTCCGGGCGATGAACTCCGCAGCTTTCTCCTCGGCGTTGCCTCCGATCTCTCCGATCATTACCATGGCCCGGGTCCCAGGGTCATCCTGGAACCTCTGGAGGACGTCACTGTAGTCCAGGCCCACCACCGGGTCGCCACCTATTCCCAGACAGGTGCTCTGGCCCATGCCGGCCTGGGTGATCTGACTGGCCACCTCGTAGGTTAGGGTACCGCTGCGGGACACAATACCCACATCACCAGAGTTGAAGATGTGGGCGGGCATGATTCCTAGTTTACCAATCCCTGGGGTGATAATACCAGGTGTGTTCGGACCGATGAGGATTTTATTATTTTCACGGGCGTAGGCCACCATCTCCAGGGTGTCGTGAACCGGTATGTGCTCGGTGATCACTACCACCGTATCCACCTGGGATAGGGCTTCAAAGGCTGCGTCCTTGGCGAATGGTGCCGGGATGAATATTATAGAAGCATTTACTTCCATTTCTTCCCTGATCTCCTCTAGGGAATTGTACACCGGCACACCCTGGAAGTCCTGGCCACCCTTACCCGGAGAAGTTCCGGCCACGATGCGGGTACCATACTCCAGCATACTCTGGGTATGGAAGGAGCCCTGCTTTCCGGTTATGCCCTGCACCACACACTCTGTATTTTCATCGAGAATTATCACCCATAACACCTTTTTCATTTTTCAAATATAAGTATAATCAATCACATTCGGGTTTATATCATGTCGAATAATCAGACCTTCAATATTTTCATGCGCTGGGATAATGGTCCGGCCAGGTCCATGACGTTACCGTTCATGTAGGCGCTGACGGATAAAATCACGCTGCCCGGTATCACGTAGGACGGAGAACCGCGCTTAACCAGGTAAACGTTCTTGTTTCCCAGGGCAGCCCCCACTATGGCCCCGGCTATCACACCAATACTCTCCAGGTCTTCAATGGTCACCGCCACCACTGGGTCGTCGGTCATATCTGACACGTAGCCCACTCCGGGTATATTCCGGACACCATCCACACTGCCGCCTCCCACATCGGTTACTCCTTCCATGCCCCGAGCGGCCTTCATGGCAGACTCGGCCACCTTATGCACGAATGACTCGCCACCGTAGGTATCGAAAGATAGGATAACCGCATCTGGAAACCGGTCCTGACGTACCATGGCTTCGGCGTAGGATATGCCTTCGCCAGCACCCTCCGGGGTTTCTGATATTCCATCAATATCACCCAGGTCCTCGGCATTATTTTTCAATATCTCCACTATGGCCTGGTTAACCTTCTCCAGATTCTCATCCTCTAAAAAGGCACTGATAACCAGATCATCCCCGGTAACATTGGTCAGAGCCGCTTTTTCTGCACCGGCCTTTACTAAGAGGTGCAGATCCTTTTCTATGTTTTTGATAAGCTCTGGACTGCAATTTACATCGTTTCGGGAAATATCAGCACCAATGGAAGTTAGTTTCAAATTTAATCACCTGTCTTTTGTGAGAGTTAAGAATGTGTTTTTTTTTAAATGTAATTTGTTTAAGGTAATCTTAGTCATCTATTTTAGATTATATTAAAGTCGGTGGCTCTTATAGATTTTCACAATCTTGGGGTAAATAATTTTTAGTCTATTAATTATAATTAATCCTTACAACAATATATTAAAAGGTAAAAACTAACCTAGGATGCCCACCATGAATCAAATTAAGGGAGAAATGAAGGAATTAGTACGAAAAGACGTGTATGTATGTGCTCCGATACTCGGTGAAAATGTAGAGGATATTGTTGAGTCTGCTGCTGCGGCCATTAAAAGTGGGGCGGATCTACTGGAGATACGTTTAGATGCACTTCCTGACCAGGATCCAGAGCTAGTGGAGGATCTATTACAGCAAATAAGCTACCCCACCATAGCCACTAATCGCCTCCCAGAGGAAGGTGGATTCTTCCAGGGACCAGAAACCAAAAGGATAGAAGTCCTACTGGCAGCGGCTCAATGGGCTGATTATGTGGATGTCGAGCTTCGCACCCGGGATAAATACAAATCTGAAGTTATAGAAGCTTCAAAATCAACCATAGTATCCTACCATAACTTCCAGGAAACTCCCCCCCGGGAGGAACTTCTCGAATTAGCCACAAGGGCCACCACCGAAGGGGACCTGGCTAAACTGGCGGTGATGCCCCGAAGTATGCAGGACACCCTCACCGTTCTGGAAGTGGTCTCCCGGTGTGAGAACACCATCGCCATTTCCATGGGAAAACTGGGAAGTTACACCCGTGTAGTTGCACCCCTTTTTGGTTCACCAATTACCTACGCCTCTTTAGAGGAGGAAATAGCTCCCGGGCAACTGAATATTAAGACTACCTGTGAAATATTAAATAAATTCATAAATAGAAGGTGATATATTTGAAATCAAGGACATGGCTCATTATTGGGATTCTAGTATTGCTGTTACTGGCTGTTGCAGCCTACTGGGCCACATCCAGTACTAGTGTAACTATAACCGTAGAGACCAATGGGACCGATGTAACCGTCAAGGGATCCACCTCTCCCCTGCCCCTGGGAACCGTGCCAGAGGACATGATATCCCAGATGAAGGATAAGGCCCTGGAGGATGTGCAGGATGAAACCAGTACCGTGGAGAGTATTAAAGCTGACATGCAAAGCATAGCCCAGAGCTATGGTTACAACGCCACCGTGGTACTTAAATCCCAGTTTGGAGAAGACCAGCTACCCATGCCGGCTACCGTAAAGGGAACTTCCATGGTACCCACCCTGCAGGATGGGCAAGACATAATCGTGCTAAAGACAGACCAATTCCAGGTTAATGACCTGGTGGTGGCGGTGCATCCCGATTATGGCCTCATCGTGAAGAGGGTGGCGGAGATCAATGGAGACCAGGTTTACCTTAAAAGTGACAACCGCCAGACCGAGATCGTAGGCACCGAGACCCGGGTCGTCAATGGGGTGGAAGAAGTGGTGACCATCGAAAAAACTCCACTGGATGCCTGGCTTCCCAAAGAAAATGTGGTGGGGGTTGTGAAAGTCTACTAACCCCTAAATACATTTTTTTTTATTTTTATAGAAACCAGATTATTTTTTTATAAATAACAGCAAATTTTTCATAATCAACACCCAAAAAAAAAATCTGTTTAAAACAAAAAAAGCTATTTTCTAAATAAAAGAGGAGTGGCTATCACATTTCAGATAGCCTTTTTATGCGTTTCACCATGTTGGGATGGGTGGACATTATCTCCATGATCTTACTGCCGGTACCAATCCGGATGGGAGTATCTCGCAGTTGAGCCAGTTCCTCTGCACTGATAACTCCGTCCAGGTTCTGATCCAGCTGCTGCAGGTCGGAAATTTCATTACCTGCATGGGAGATATCATTGACGAAGAAGGCCTTAACCCCCTCCACCTGTTTCACCTGGTCCTTATCAATCCTTGCAGATCCGTATACCAATTTGTAGAGTGCACTGGCAAGTTTATGGGGTTTTCCTCCAATCTCAACGCTTCCCTCATCGGCATAGTATTCCCGGACCCGAGATACGAAAAGCACCAGGAGGTTACCTAGAATGTATCCGGCCAGGGCCACCAGGCCGATTATGCCGGCGCCGCTGTCACTATCTCCGTCACTGAAGAGGGTGCTGATGAAGATGTAGTAACAGATCAGGGGCACCACGCTGATGAGTGTCATCACCGCCATGTCCTGATGACGTATATGGCTGATCTCATGTCCCAGGACGGCTCGAAGTTCTTCCTCATCCAGTAGGTTTAAAATACCCCTGGTCACACAGACCCGACCGTCTCTTTTGCTTCTACCAAAGGCAAAGGCGTTGGGGATGTTAACCTCCGCTATCCCCACTTTAGGTTGGGGGATCTTGGCATTCATGGCCAGTTCCTCCACCATAGCGTGGAGCTGAGGGGCTTCCTCAGGGGATACGTAGTGCACGTGCATCACAGCCTCCACCATCTTGGGTCCCAGCAGGTACTGGCCCAGGACCACTACTATAGCCAGGATAGCGAAGAATAGGGGGCTGGAAAAGCCAAAGTAGGTACTTATGATGCCTATAATGGCGTACAAAATACCGAATAAGATTATGGTTGCTAACCATAGCCTTAAAGTAAGCATGAACTTTCTCATTTTTTTCTAAACACCTCAAATAGTTTTAGCGCATACTAGTTGTTGACTTAGTATATAAAACTAACTATAAGAAAAACTTATTCTAGATGGCTCTTGCCCCGGTAGTGATAGATTAGATAAGCCAGGAAGGCCACCGCACCCACCACCACCAGCACATCAAGATAGTGCCAGTATTGCTGTATAGTAGTCCAGTTAGGGCCTAAGATGAACCCTACATAACCCAGGGCGAAGCACCAGGGGAGAGAACCTACAAATGTGTAAAATATGAATTTCTTCAGGTTCATATGGGCGATCCCCGCCGGTAGGGAGATGAAGGTACGGATAACCGGTAGCACCCGGCTGATGAGCACGGCTTCATGTCCGTACTTATCGAACCATTCCTCTGCCAGGGTTAATTTACTGTGGCTGATGAGTACGTATTTTCCGTATTTTTCCAGAAATGGTCTTCCACCCCACCAGCCCACAAAGTAAGCGATAAGTGATCCGGTCAGGTTACCAAGGGCCCCCACCAGAGTGATGCCCCACAGGGTCATATGGCCCTCCCAGGCTACAAACCCTGCAAAGGGCATGATAACTTCACTGGGGAGTGGTATGCAGGCACTTTCAATGGTCATACCCAGAAAAACACCCCAGTATCCTAGAGATTCAATGAGATGGATGGCCAGGTAACTTACATACTCCACAATACTGAACATGCACTAGGATAGGCCAGGGCAGGATAAAAGATTTTCCATCCGGTGCCGGGATAAATTCTTATTCGAACTTCCAGAAGCCCTGGGGCTTCATGGCATGGCTTAAAAGCAGGTTAGCATCGGGGGTGCTCAGTTCTTTTTTAACGGCTGGGGGTATGGGGCTGCCCTTTTTTGCCAGAACAAAGCCAGTCTTCTTATTGGCGGCCAGGAACTTACCAGCATCCCCATTAACTAATACCTGACCTTTAATCATATCGATGGCGGTGAAGTCATCGGTATCACCGTTTATAACCACGGTCCCTCCGTTGAGGAGGGCTCCGGTGTTCTTACCGGCATTGCCATTCACCCGCACCACGCCCTGGCGCATGAGTATCCCTGTGGAAAGGTCAACGTGGCCCTCCAAGAGGATGTTCACATCCTTATCCAGACGGGCACCCACCGTGTCCTTCACAGTCCCGTCCTGGATGGTGAACTTATTCCCCTCTAAATCCGCCCCCAAGAGTTTATCACCCTGTAAACCATTAGTAGCAATGTCAGTAATGGAACGAAACTGTCGGTAATTTTTCTTTGATGATTTAACCTCCACCAAATTTCCAATCGGCTCTTTAATTTCTCCTTTAATGTAAATAGAGCCACGGGTCATGCTGATGCCCATACGGCTGTCCACATCCCCCTCCACATACACATCTCCCACCGGGATGTCATTACCAGTCCCTCCGAAGTACTGCAGATCCACCCCCATACTAGAGGACAGACGGTGACCAGCATCAGCCTTTATATACACATCACCTCCATTTTTAAGATGATCCACCACCTTGCCGAAGGTGATCTCCGTTCCCGGGATTAGCCAGCTGGGATCCAGCTTTTCCCCCTTATGTTGCCAGTGAAAGTTGAAAGTAAAGTCGCACAGACAGTCCACTGGGCCATCAGGCTCTATTTCCAGGACATCTCTTTCTGGTTCCCTTTTCTTACCGCCGAAAATCTTGAACATTAAATTACCCCCTTATCCTATCTTTATATAGACTTTTGCACTTTAAACCATATTTATATAAAAACCAGAATAATATCTGGGGGTGCCGGTCTGTTTGTAAAAGAACGTGCAACGAACACCAATACCTCGTGGTAACTCAGTTATACGCCCCAGGTGTTGATGTTAGCTAGGTGGGTTATGAATAAAGAAATCGCCAGATATCTTCAGAAAATCGGTGTGGACAGCCGTTTCGTCAGCATCCTGGATGATCGGATAGTGGTGAATAATCTACGTTATTCCCGATTCTCCCGGGCCAGAGAAGAGATATTCTACCATAAATTCCCTGAAATAGTGGTCACAAGGTCTAAAGTGTTCCAGCGCATCGCTACCCGGGCTTCCCGTAACCTGAAGGCTGCATTAAAACCAAAGGATAAGGTGGCCCTGATTAGGGATAAGGACTGTGCCAGCCTGACCCTGTATGCAGTTTTAGAGCCCTACACCCGGAAGTACGGTATTAAAATCATCAAGGCCAGGTCCTGGGAGGAACTGGATCATCTAAACGTGGATAAGGTGGCCCTGGCCTTTGACCTGGACTATGAGGTGCAGGCCCTCCTGGAAAAGATGCTGAATGGTGATAAAATTAGTTTAGAGTCAGGCAGAACATCTTCCGATGATTACCAACTGATATATCCCCTTGTAAATATTCCCCGGGACTGGATACATTCCTGGACAAATTCTGAAGACATTACCTGCACTGAAGATGAGTGGGAGGGTATGGCTGCCGAGATGGTTCAGTTCCTATCCAGCTTCATCCCCGACGTTCGGGAGAAGATGTACAAATCGGCTTTATTTTTAAAGGAAAATGAGTTAAAATCTTAAATAACATGTGTTAAGAATTGTTTTTAGTGGATAGTATACAGTTCAGCTCGGAGAGTACCATTAAAATTCCGTAACCCTTTTCAGTTATCATATAGTCTCCCCTCTCATGGCGTTGCAGTATCATATCTGTTTCAGTAAGCTTCTGCAGGTGGAAGAGTAGATTTCCTCCCTTTAGTCCGGTGAGTTCAGAGAGGTTGGAGAAGGTTTGGGTCTGAGTGGCCATGGATTTTAGGATCTGAAGACGTTGCTGATTGGAAAGGGGGTCAAGGACGTTTTTGACCATGTACTCCTCAGATAGGCAGGATAAATCCTCATGTTTCTCCTTTTTGGAACTGTAAATTCTTAAAGAGCGCATCAGGCGTATCTGTTTCCTAAAGAGGGCATTAACTTCCAGGAAGCATCTATCACACTTTTTATAGGGAGCCTCTTCCGCAAGTTCTAATAGTTCGGATTGGTTCTCCACAATAACTTCCTGGGTAACATCTCCCTGTCCTATGAGGCTGGCATTTTTTTCCAGAAAATCGGCAAATCGCGATTTACACTCCTCCCTCATTTGACAGGGATATACCATTGATTTTTCCAGGTTATCCTGGATATCCTGACGCATATACTCCTTAAATGCATTGCAAAAGTCTTTTTTTGAACTTTCAACCAGGAGTTCAATCTGTTGCTGGTTACAATTCTCAATCAGCCTTTTAACATCGCGCTGCATGTGTTCCAGGATCTTCTTTATCTCAGAGATATCGGAACCAGATCTTTT
Source organism: Methanobacteriaceae archaeon (assembly GCA_027318585.1). Classification (GTDB taxonomy): domain Archaea; phylum Methanobacteriota; class Methanobacteria; order Methanobacteriales; family Methanobacteriaceae; genus Methanobacterium. Next base: position 63,611 of record DAHVOW010000009.1, read on the forward strand.
TGATGATCCTTCCATATACCACCCTATTGGACCTCCCCCCTAAAAAGTTTTTCCACTTACCTTGAGGGTTACTTTTATATACCATAACGACGTATAGTTTGGTAACCGTCAGGTGCATGATAATAGTAAGTGACGGGTAAGTTTTACATGAGGTGAAAAACATGCAAGTAAGATTTGACCTACAACACTTCTGCTGCGGTCCTAAAGGCTGTGAAATAGAAATAGTTTACGGCGAAATGATGGACGCTGAAGAATAAGAATAATTATTATTTCCCCCTACTTTTTTCTTAATTTTTATTATTTTTTAAAAGTCGATCAAAAAAAATTTTGAGTATTAAACCTGATTTTTGTCTAAAGTCATTAAAATGTAGTTTGTACATTTTCCTGACGATTAAATACATATCTATATTCGGGCCTAGTTATCCATGGTGAAGAAAATGGAAGTTAAAACCGAAATAAAATCCCAAATAGTGGGGGCCCTTAGAGGGGCCAAATTCCCTATAGAAACACCAGAAGAGTTACTGGCGGCCTTTCCAGATGGTGCGCAAACCACCTGCAAAGCAGGAGATGTGGAAATGACTGCGGGGCAAGCGGGAGAACTGCTAACTGCCGATGATTTCCCATTTGAAAGTGCAGAACAGGTAGCTGATGTAATATTAGAAAAAGCAGGGATGTAAACTTGTAGATTAAATGTGGGATTGTATGGACTGATTCCCACATTCTTAATTTTTTTTAAAAGTGGAAAAGAGAAGTCTGCGCTTCCTTTTTGTCGTTTTCTTTTTTCTCAGTTCCCTCTTCTGTTTCTCTTTTATTTTCAGATGCCTTATTTTTCCTTGCAGCCTTCTGCACCGGAACCTTTTTAGTGGAAGATTTTTTATCTGAATCCTTTCCTACCTTTTTAGACTTCTTGGAGGGGGTAGTTTTCCGGATGGTATCATCGGCTGACTCCTTTTTTTTAGAAGTTTTTCCAGCCTTTCTCCCAGCACCTGAAGTTTCTGATCCTTTTTTAGCCTTGGCAGCTGCTTTCCTCACGCTCTGGGGTATCTTTCGGGAGCGGAACTGCTTCACCTCCCCATCCTCCAACTCGAAGTACTGGGCCAGCTCCCAGGCCCGCTCATTATCCTGGAACATCATCTCCAGGTAGGGGAACTGTTCAATGGCCACCTTACGGGAGGTGTGGAGTTTGGCCCCGATCTTGGTGGCCACCCGGTCTCTCAGGTCTCTTTTAGCTCGGTTCTTGGATAAATAGCTGAACATGGTGCTGTTAGTGTAGCGGGCGAATTTCCGGTAGGTGTCCTTCTTGGACAGGGCCACTCCGGGCCCCATTAAATCGTAGGCATACTTCCAGTAGCCGTAGTGGCGGGTGTTGAAGGCTCGTCCCAGGTACAAGTCGGCCTCGGCGATCATGTCGTAGGCCTTTTCAATTTCTTCCTGTTTCTCATACTCCCGGGGCACATTCTCGGCTATTAATTCCAGAATAAATCCTGGTTCTGCTTCTAAACGAAGGGCATCCTTCACTCGCCTGGGATTTTTGCTTTTTAACACCGTGCGCACCGAATCGAAGATATTCTGCACGGT